>VBBN01000062.1 GCA_005888735.1 Candidatus Bathyarchaeota archaeon | reverse complement strand
CTCGATAACCTTCAACGTTGTCGCGACGGGCTCTGCCTTCTTGGATGTCCAGCAGGCCTCTGGATCACGGCTAGACAATCTAGTTGTCGGAGGGCCTGGGATCGATTTTGCTCGAGTTCCGAATCTGCTAGTGAAGGATGGGTATTTTAACAACAAGCCGGGCTCCATACCGGTCCCGAGCTTCACCTACACGCCCAGCGCTCCGGTAATCAAAGACTCCGTTATGTTCGACGCGAGCCAGAGCCGGGACCCGGCCAATCCTACGGCCCTAAACAATGGGATCACAAAGTACCTGTGGTTCTGGGGTGATAACGCTCCCAGCCCCGTATCAGGCGGCAACCCTAACCAGCACGTCTTCATAGTATCCTCTACTACCCCAGGGGCCGGCTATTTCGAGGTCCGCCTTATTGTGAATGCCACGGATGGAATCCTCGCTGAGAATCAGCAAGTGGTGTACGTTAGCCCTGGCATCGTCCACAATCTCGAGGTCCAGATATCTGTCCTGAAGTCCACTGTTAAAGCGGGAGACCAAGTCCAATTAACCGTCACTGTTTATAACGTTGGGAATCAGAATGAAACCGCAAAGCTGACTGTTGCCTATGATTATCCCTCGGTAGCTTCGCCCACCACCGCTGGAAGCGAATCCTCCATTCCGCTCCCCTTGACAAGTAAGACTCGTCCTTTCAACTATACAATTCAAACGACGGACTTTCCACCGAGGATCTACACGATTACGGCTCAAGTTTTGAGTGTTGACCCGACTGTCCAAGATGCCAATCCACAAAACAATATGGCTACACAGACGTTCACTGTGACCGGCATCGCGCCAACGAACAATCTGAATGTGTTGCAAGTTGTAGGAATTTCAGCGGCTGCTCTGGCGGTTGTTGGCGGAATTGTGTATGTTATCCGGCGCCGCAGGAGCCAGGCTGAGACCGCGTCGGAACAACTCGCCTAAAAGGCCTATGTGCATATCCAGAGACTACCATTGCTATCCGAGTGTCTCTACAGGCTAACTTAGGCACCCACTTCGGGGATAATCTTAAAAGGGCTCGGCACCAAACCGCGGTCTGAAGAAAAATTTGCAAATAAAGATTCCAGTACTAGCAGCACTAGTCGTAATGACAACAGTACTAGCAATACCACTCGCAACACATCCTGCAGCCGGTAATATCGGGCCTAACCCTGGCGATGCCGGGAACACATGGTTCGCTTACGGTCCCAATGCAGCAGCTGTAACGAGGATTCAATACACTTACTACAACGGGAACACTGGAGGAACCGGTTCCGAGTTTGAAGACTTTGAGCTCGGTAACCTAGACCTCACAGACTGGCCCACGGACCCTGTCCACTGGGCATCTCAAGGGTGTACTGACGCTACCAATCCAGCCTGTTACGATGCGAACCCAGACTTTCTCCAGACACCTAATCAAGGACAGTTTGGAGATTTCGGCTTCTACTTCCAAGCTGGAAGCAGCCGGTTCACCAGGAGTCAAGAGAGTCCTGGTGGAACGGTGAAAGGTCCGTTCTGGGGTTGTGATTGGAACGATGGACTGACAACCACATCCTTCACCAGTAGTAAAACAACGTACACTAGCCAATGCGGTATCTACATGCGCCAAGCGTTCGCTCACCTATTCGATAGAGTAACATTCTCTCAGAACAGACAGCTAGCGTCATTGGTGTGTCCCTCACCTGTCGTCAAAGACCCATCATGTGCTCCTCTACAAGGGGGCCAGGACGGTATTACTCTGGCTCAGGAACAAGCATGGGCGAGTTTGACCGGTGGATGCTCATTCATTGATGCCTACCGGTGCCAACCGAGCGGCGGTGACGGACAGCAACCAGTCGGTAGCCCAGACTTCTGCCGGGCCGCTGATCTCATGATTGCTGCCCTAGCCGGGCCAGCCTCCATTGGAACCACGTACACGGGTCCAGTCCCAACCAAGACTGCTGGAACTTGTGTTTTGAACTTCGGAGCAGGTGGCGTTCCAACAACGTTCACCAGCAACCCGTTCAGAGCCATGATCCGCACAACACAGCCGAGGCGCGACATGGGCAACGAGATGATGGCAGCAATCAATGCGCTCTTCGGAGCGACAGTAGTAACACCAACTTACGGTACCATTGCTACGATTGGTCATCCGATCGTCTTCAGTGACCCGCCACAATCACCAATCGATGACTGGGACATGTACACCTACGGATACTCGTTGGGTGGACCATACCCAGACCACATGCACGGACTGTACTCGGGCGACGGAGCAACCACCTACTGTGGTGGTCTTCAGTCAAATGAACCGAACAATGCACAGTTCGTCTGTCTACCATTGCTGAATGACGCAGTAGACCAAGCAACGACTGCATTCTGCACCAAGGGTTCAGTGACGGGTGCAGCATTCCAAGGAATAGGTTCGAGACCTAACGACCCGAACATCTACTGCCAGACCGTCATTAACGGAAATGTGGTAAATCACATCGACTTCAACACTGCCACTACTGCAGCCTTCAACGATTGGGGAGCCGCAGCAGTCGACATTCCAGTCTTCGCGCAAGCAGTGCGAACTGCAGCATTGCGATCCGCGGGCGGCATAGTCAACTCCCTCGGGTTCGGTTACTGTTGCGGTCTTGCATCACTCGTCAACCCCGGTCAGTCATCTTACACGCCAAGCAACCCATTGTTCAAGTTCGGCGGGGGCAACCCGTCAACACTCCGATGGGGACAACTACAAGGCACCTCTGAGTTCAACATATTCTCGGCGCAGACAGTATGGGAGTTCCAAGTGGACGCCTTAATCTACGACACACTATTCTCGGCCAGTCCAATCCAGCCGGCGAACGCGTTCTGCTGGATGTGCAGCACGTTCACGCCTACAACCACATCATCGGGCAACCAACAGTTCAACGTCGAACTACGCAATGACTTACGGTTCCATGATGGGACACAGGTCACTGCGTGGGACGTAAAGTTCACCTTTCTGAACTTTAGAGATGCAGCGCCTGCGACTGTAGGTGGCAACGAGTTCAACTTGTTGAACATCCAAGTCCAGGACTCTCTGCACTTTACGGTGAACTGGTTTGGCTCGAGCATCTCCTACATATTGTTCATGGAGCAGTTTGTGATCCCAGCCAAATACTGGGTTCCAGCCGACTGCACCTTCAGCAGTATTAGTGGATGGTCATGCACAAACTCTGCGGAGACCAACCCTGCTGGCATAGTCTTGGCTGATGGAAGCAACGCTGTCTATGGTGACGTGCCCATTGCGGATCCTGCAAAGGTTGACCCATCGTACGACCCATTGACCTCTGGAACGCTGATTGGCTCAGGTGAATACATGTGCGTATCCCAGTTCACCGCCGACCTTGGAAAGATCGGGACTGGTTGCGCAGCCAACTCTGACGGTAGCAGAGCCACACAGGCCTTGGGACTTGGTGCCAAACTTGCCCTCCAAGCATACCTTCTGCCGAGCAGTGCAACGGACCCGTACAACCAGTACTTCAGAAGCTACGACACGAGATTTCCCTCGTCCAGTCATAGCCCTGGTAGCGGCGTTCAGGCACAACGAGGTCAATACCAAGAGCTCACTTATGCCGACAAAAGCAAAGACGGCATAGTGGACATCAGCGACGTTGCAAGCATTAACCTATGCGCCGGGGCTTCTGGACAAACAGGAGCCTGCACTCTCGCGAACTACAGCTACTGGCAAAGGGACGCTTTCGAAACGACCGCAGGCACAATTAGCCTTGAACAACCCATAGTAGCGAACGACTTCGACAACTCACTCACTGGAGCGTTCAGCCCGAGCTCACTGCTCAACCTGGCAACATACCCATAACCGAAAACCCCAAAACTTAACAACCCCCTCCCTTCTCTCTTTTTATTTGGTTAGATCGAAATGGGCTTAAGAGGGTACATCGCAAAAAGAACGATCAACACTTTAATCCTCATTCTCTTCGTCATTACGCTAAACTTCGTGATCTTCGAGCTTCTACCCGGGACACAGGGCTCGATCGCGGGGCTGGCCGAAAACCCGAAGATTCCGCCGGAGAGGAAAGCGGCGTACATCAATAGTGAACTGACGCGTTACGGGTTGCTGTGTGGGAAAGATGGGAGCGGTAACCCTATTCCATGTTCGATATGGGAAAGGTTTGGAAAATATTTCTGGGCTATGATCACTACAGGACATGATTCAGACTGGACGGCTCACAAACACTCTTCTTCTCATCGGGGTATCATCTGTCATCGCCCTAGCCTTGGGAATATTCCTAGGCGTGATTTCCGCCAAAAAGAGGGGAAGCGTACTAGACAGCTCTCTCGTGACGACATCGCTGGTCACTTTCTCGCTTCCCACCTTCTGGATAGCAATGGTTCTTGTCCTCGTCTTCGTTTTCTGGCTAAACCCGGCATGGCCGGCCTCTGGCGTCACTCCTAATAGCTGGATTGGCGTGGGCACTCCCTCGAGCATTTGGGTCGTGATCGCAGTAAGACTGCAATATCTGTTCCTTCCGGCACTCACTCTGACCCTCTACCAGTACGGTGGGCACTTGTTGCTCACAAGGGCGACGATGCTGGAATCGTTGAGCGAAGACTACATCACGACCGCAAGGGCGAAAGGGCTTCCGGAACGGACAGTGTTATTCAAACACGCGTTCAAGAACGCTTCCCTTCCCATTGTAACATCTGCAGCGTTGAACTTTGGGTTTATCCTGAGCGGCGCAATAATCACAGAGACAGTGTTCAACTGGGACGGATTGGGCAACTGGCTGTACAATGCGATAAACTGGAAGGACACGCCTGTCATGCAGGCCATGTTCTTCGTAATTGCGCTCTGCGTCATCATCGCCAACTTTGGTGCGGACATCATGTATGGACTGTTGGATCCACGCATAAAGTATGAGTGACAATTCCCGTGACTGACTGGCGTTTCGCACTTCAACGGTTAGGCAGCTTTTTCCGGACGCTGTTCGGTTCGAGAATGGCTATAGTGGGGCTTATAATACTTATAGTTTACAGCTTCCTTGCCATCGGGGCGCCAGCTATAACCCCGTACAACCCGGAGACGTCGATCGTTGCGGGCGCCTACGCACCGCCAAGCTGGTACCGGTCCTTTAGCGAAGGGTCGAGGCTCAGCCTGAACTTATTCCTGCAGTCCCAGCCCGGCTTTTTCTCAGACCCTGCACAATCGGGGTGGACGTTCAACTCTGCCGACTCGCATCTTGCCGCCGCTTATGATCCCAGTTTTTCTCTCGTTCGGGGTGGGGGGAGCGAAAGGATCACCCTCGCGCCAAACAGTGCCCCGGGAAACTATACTGCTTACTTCAAGTACGCTTTCGATTGGTCCTATAACGGTCCCCCTGCGAGGCTCATAGCCTCGTTCGCCTTGAACGCTCCGGGCGCGACCCCTCAGGTCCGAGTCGCGTCGACTCTGTTCATCGAGAGGAATTCGGGTGCTTACGCCAAGTGGAATCTGACCGATACATCGGTCACCAATGTTTCACCCGATTTGGGAAGCACGTTGAACAAGGACACGCGGATAAGATACGCACCGACGGGCACGAACACAACATGGGTCCCCGGCGAGCCCGTCATCTTTGACAGTAACAATAATACAATCTATGACACCGGCGACAGTGCGATAGCAGGGAGCCTGCCCCAGAAGGGGACAATGCTCTCAACGAACCCGAACCTGCTGTACGTTGGTTTGCCCGGCGGCTTGCTCGCGACGGATGCCGTGGTGTATGACACCAATGGAAACGGTGTGTACGACGCTGGAGACATCGTTGTTGTCGGAGAAAATACTGGCGCGAACAACCTCAGCTGGGTCTCCTACCCACTGACCCTCTCGGGCTGGCAGTCGCCTCGGTCGCTCGACTCGAACAGTCAGACATTGCAACAGATCGTCCAGAAACCGGGTCTCAACCCAGCACAGTTGATCTTTTCGTCCAAGGATCAGTACACCTTTGGAGTCAAGATTAACATCAGCATCCCAATATCCTCAGCTACTCCCTTCAATGTGTACCTAGACAATCTGAATCTTAAGATCTACGGTACCTCTTGGGGGCTCCTCGGGACTGACTACCAAGGAGCAGATATCTGGAGCCAGCTGATCTACGGAGCAAGAATCTCATTGTTCGTGGGATTATTGTCCGCCTTCATAGGAATAGCACTCGGACTCGTGGTCGGACTAGTCGCAGGCTACTTGGGAAAAGTGGTGGACGAAGTCTTGATGAGATTCACGGACATGCTGCTTGTCATACCAGGACTACCACTCCTCATAGTCCTCGTATCTGTATTGGGTAGTACGTTCGGGTCTGGCAGGACTCTGGCGCTCGTGCTCGTGATTGGATTCCTCGGGTGGATGGGCTTTGCCCGAGTCGTAAGATCACAAGTGCTCACGCTGAAGGAGAGGCCCTTTGTCGAGGCGGCGAAGGCGGCCGGTGCAGGATCCGGTCACATCACGATCCGGCACATACTCCCCAATATTGTCGGACTCATCTACGTCAACTTGGCACTCGCAGTTCCTGGCGCAATCTTATCGGAGGCTGCACTCAGCTTCCTCGGACTGGGCGATGTCTCAGTGTTATCATGGGGGAGAATGCTCAACTTGGTCGAGACAACAGGTTCTCAAAAGATATGGTGGTGGGTCATCCCGCCAGGGATATCCATAGCCCTAGTTTCTGTTGCTTTCGTCATGATCGGCTTCTCTCTAGACACGCTTTTCAACCCTAGGCTGAGACAAAGAAGATAGACAGAGACTGCCGAAACACAGAGAGCATAGGCGACTAGACAAAACTCTTCGTATCATAGCAAAACTATCAGTGATAGAAATGCTCAACCTCACCAGGGAGAGTGACCAGCCCACTCACCCAAAGTTAGGCAAGCTCGTAGTCGCGATCGCTCTTCTGTTCCTAATACTTACGACACTCGCGACAACCTCTCATGCAGACTACAACGTCAAAATTTTGCGCAACAGTGCGCAGGTAAGCATTGCGGGAGACCTTCTACAAGGCGTCCCTAGCAGCGCGGCCAACAACACCGCTGAACCTTTCGGTACGATTCCAGTTTTCTTCTTCCACTTCACGGGCGAGAACGCCTCCCTCTTCTCGAACAACCTCACTTTGGCCTTGAGGCAACGTAATACTGGCGCTTCCGCAGAGCAGGTAACCCTGGACTCGAGTTCCAACGGGACAAACTACCATTATCTATTGAACTTCAACGTGGACGGGATCTTCTCCGGCCAGAGCGACGTCGACACGATCGACATGTCTTGGAAATCTTTCGCGATCGCTGGCGATTTCAAGCAGAACGGGACGAGCCTTAACGCTGTACTGCCAGCTTACTTGTTGAGCAGCCTCAACCTCTACGCTCAGCTCCCCGCGAACTCAGGGCAACCCAGACAAATTGCAAGGCAATGGTATTGGAACAGGTTCATCCTCCAAAGGGGAATCGTCGTCTCGACGATGCAGGACCAATTGATGTTCAACTACACCGGGCTCAATGCTCCACTCCAGTCGTGGACTGCCACTCCCGACACCGCATCCCACACGGTCAGATATCGGATGATGACAGGGTTCAACCTCACGTACATAGAAACATTTTTTGACCCTGAAGGGAACGCCAACTTTGCCAGGGACATCATTTACAAGATTACCGCGACGGTTGACCTTCCATGGAACTCGGTCGTCACGAACAACTCAGTGATGGTCGAGAGCCCTACCGCACTAGGACCCTTCGTCATGCTAAGTATCATCATCTCCACGATCGTAATTCTAGCCCTCGTAGTTTTAGCAGAACGCCGGTTTACCATGTTGCAAACTGTTC
>VBBN01000061.1 GCA_005888735.1 Candidatus Bathyarchaeota archaeon | reverse complement strand
ACCAGCTGGGCCGGCCAGGAGGTAGACGCGGTCGCGGATGAGGCCGCCACCTACGATCTGGTCAAAGCCTGGAATGCCCGATTGAATCCTTTGTAGTTGGTGTAGGACCGGGCGTTGGCGTTGGTTTGGCGCTGCTTGTTGCTGGTAGCTGGAGTTGTCGTAACCCTGGTTCGCATAGTTTTGTTGCTCGTACCCCGTATAGCCTTCTGCCTGTCCTTGGGAGGCGTTTGGGTCCTGTTCCTGGTAGCCAGCGTATGGGTCTTCGTAAGGCTGGTTTTGGTCATTGTAGCTCATGGGTCATCCCATGTCCCTCGACTAACACCCGGCTGGATAGTTGGTGAGAGATCTGAAGTCCATGAAGGGAATCGTCTGACCTTGAGCCTTGCCGCGGTAAATGTAGTAAAAGCCGATAAAAGTAATCCAGTTGTCGTCTCTGCCCATGGATAAGGCATCACTTCCGCCCTGGCTTGACGCACTGAAATACACGATGACGGAAGGGCCCGGACCGCTCGCGGTCGCAGCAGGTAATATGTACGGATTTGTAGCCTCGTTGTACGCAACTACATTGTTCGGGTTTCGAGTTGCGGGGTCATCAATCCACATGCGGACAAACTGTCCGAACCCGTTGGCGCTGTATGGCTGCATCTGCATCATTGTTTGGGCTTTCAGTTTCACCGTGCTGTCTGTTGCGGTGTTTGCAATCTTGACCCAGAAGACAACGGAACCGGTCGACGGCATGCAGAAAGCTGAATTGGAAACTGTCTGGGAGCCCTGTGTGAAGTTGAAAGATTTGAAGTCAAAGTAGATTGAGAGGGGTCCAATGTTTGTGACGAATAGTCCGTTCCCACCTCCTGGTGGCGGAGTGCTGACGGGCCATGGGTAGTAGAAGCTGAATAGCCTCCCGCGAGTCGTTGACAGTACGACTTTGTAACCGCTTCCATCACCGACGGATATTCCGTTAACTGCGATGTAGTGATTGATCTCCCCCGCTTGAATGTTGCCACCGATGAAGCTATACGCCGTGCCTGAGGAAGCCGGGTTGGCTACGCAAGGAGCAGTTGCACCGTAGCAATTGTTTGAGCCTGTTGGCGAGAGGTTGTTGATGTATATGCTAGCGATGCTGACGGATGTTCCTCCCAAGTTGTTGACTAGTATGTTGAAAGAGTTACCAGCGCCGAGACCTGTACCTGTAATGTTGACCGCTCCTGGGTTTTGCGGAAGCAAGTTCTCGGATATTGCCTGTTGGTCGCGCTGTTGCATGCTGTTGACGACGCTGTTGTACGCGTCCATCTGAATGAACCCCCAGAGCATCAGGTTGAAGCCCATGAGTAGGAGTATGATGAAGAATAGGCCTCCGAAGATAGTGCTCATGCCCTTCTTCGACCGGGCGAGTTTCCGGTAGAGTCCCATTTTTGTCAGGACACCCAAGTGCTTGTTACGACTGTTCCGCGGAGGGTGGCGACTTTGATCGTCTGAACGTTACCGTGGACCCATGTTGGGCCTTGCCATCCGAGGTTGCCGCCTCCGCAGTTGAGGCAGATTGACTGTGTGACGTTGAGCGAGGGGATTGGAGGACTCGGTGTGGCCAGTAGGGTTCCGTTAATGTAGACTGAGGCTATGGTGAATGGGATGGCTCCGACGTTTCTGACGTATATCTTGTAGAAGTTGTTTGTGCCGCTGACTGTGTTGAAGTACACGTTTTCAATTGAGATTCTCTCCTGGTTGGCCAGGCTCTTGCTGGAGAAGAAGAAGCCTGCCCCGCCTTGGTACAGGCCGAAGCTGGTAATCGCCCAAGTGAATAGTAATGCGGATAAGAATACGACTATGATCAGCATCATCAGATTGGCCATTATGGTGCTGATTCCCCGGTGGGACCTCCGGTTGTTGCCAACCCGACTTTTTGCCCATTTGACGAAGTTCCTAGTGTTCATTCCTTCTCATCTCACCCGTTCGGTTCAGGTTCCTATTTCGTTAGGGGTTTTCAAAAAACCGGGAAGTTCAGATTTTGGCATCTCGACTCGCCATCAGTGGCCCTCACCTGATTATGGTGAAGGTGAACTGATTGTTCCTAGTAGTGATGACGGTTACAGTGTAGGAATTGCCTGCAGTGTATGTGAACGCGGAGCCCTGATTGGTGCAGCTACCACAGCTGACGCCTATATTGATGTACGCAGTTGTCAGAGCGTTAGGTGCCGCCGACGCGGGAGCATTCGTCCACGTGGTCCTTGAATACTGGTTGCCGGCGCTGTCCTTCACATAGTATGATGCGAAGCTAACTGATGCTGATCCGGTGTTCCGTATGTAGAGGGTGGATGAAGTGCTATTGGTAAATGCATAGTTCTCTGAGTTGAGGGCTTCCTTGCCAACGTTGGGTGTGACTAGCAAGCTTCCGAGGAGACCTGTTGACCACGCGTAGACCATGACCGAAGCCACGACTACGATGACGACCATGAGCAGAGCGGCGAGTATGGTGTCGATGCCTTTCTTATTCTTGAATAGACGTTTGATGGTTTTCATTGTTCTCACCTAATCGCGGTGAAGACGAACTGGTTGTTGCGCGATGTGACAACGGTAATGGTGTAGGAGCTGCCTGGTGTGAAAGTGTAGGCACTCCCTCCCGAGAGAGTGCAGCCACCGCAGTGGTTGCCGACAGTGTTAATGTCGAAGTTAGTAGGACTGACGGCATTAGGCGCGATACCAGTAGGACCTATCCATGCAGTGTTCGAGTAAGTGCTGCCCGAAGGATCCTTGACGTAGTACGTGACAAGAGACACAGAAGCGGAGCCAGTGTTTCTGATGTTGACAGCTGCCATGGTACCGTTATAGAAAGAGTACGTGTCTGCGTTGAGGGCTTCCTTGCCTGCAGTGGGTGTGATCAGCAAGCTTCCGAGGAGACCTGTTGACCACGCGTAGACCATGACCGAAGCCACGACTACGATGACCACCATGAGTAGTGCTGCGAGTATTGTCGAGATGGCTTTCTTATTCCCGAGTATTTTCCTCAATTTTTTCACTCCTTTGTGTTTTCACCGTGGGCTTGCCATGCTTTCCCCAGACGGGGTCCAAGCCAAGGCATGGAGAGAAGGGAGCGTTGATTTGCCCAATGGTACCACAGCTTGATAGTGAGGGTTTCTAGTGTCAGTGTTCATGCATGGTCTCTTCCTGCAATCGACATTCTAGTATCCCGGTGGTCGACCCAGAACACCCAGGATTTCGTTGTCTTCTGACCGCTGATTATTCCCTCGACTACCAGCTCGAGAAGGAGCGCTTTGGTGCTTTCCCAGTTCTTCAGCCCCGACTTGATCCGGACATTCTCGACATCCATGGGTATTGTAGCGCCTGAGAGAACGTGTAGTATTTTGTCACGTAGTGTGTCCTTGGACCTGTTCAACCGACTCATTCTGTTTCTCGCTCTGGGGTTGTGGCGTGGACCTGCCCACGAACCACAGCCTTACCCACATCTGCATCGGCAATAGGACTCGTGTAACCTAGAAAAATCTCGAACAGTTACACTACCGGTACACAGTTCTTCCTCGGGAGATACCGAGATATATTCGAACTTTCTAGGATAGGAGAAGAATCCTAGAACATTCTTTGGGAGTGTTTAGCGGCGGTGAAAACCCGGCGTTCCTTGAAGGTTACTGTGACAATAGCAATGCTCCGGCAACTACTGCCGACGATGCAAGGTCTGTCATAGGGGAATGTCCACTGATGCATCTCGTCAGGACAGGTTTCCAACATGTTGCCTCCTTGTAATCTTCCCGTCTGAGAAATTCCACGCGTGGAACCCCGTGGAATCGCTGCTTTCGCTGCAAGGGCCCCCCCACCCCCCCGTCGAGGAGTTCAGGCTCAGCTGGAAATAGATTGAGTGAAGGTGATTGTCGTGTCATGGCCGGGCGTGTTCCTTGGAAGTCTTAGGAGTTGTGTCTGGAGCACATTCCCTGGTCTCTAGTGGACCCGGGCTTTGACTGGCTCCTAGGTAGATTTCTCGCCTGCCTGAAACTGTTCCGTTGGTCTAGTGAGCCTTTGCCTTAATCGTCTCTTTGCCCTGTAGTGTGGGCCAGAGTTGTTCGAAGATTTTCTCGTGAGACTTGACCAGAAGCGGGTCGTTGGTCCAAGTCCCCACGTCTTGTCCAGCGTTGACATTCGTATCGTCCGGGATGTCTTCCGTGAATATTATCTCCGCAGAGTCCGCCACGATGAACTTGACCATCGGGGACTGGCTGTTCCTGACCTCGATTACCTCCGATAGCTCGCGGGCCACGCTACTGTTCGTCTGGTTCACAGGCGCAACAATTCGCACTTTGGCTCCCCGCTGGGCTGCTTTCTCAAGAGCCTCCGAGTGGGCTTTGTAGAGCCTGA
>VBBN01000060.1 GCA_005888735.1 Candidatus Bathyarchaeota archaeon | reverse complement strand
ATTGCACGAGAATAGTTGCCAGTATCATGGTGGAAGAGTATCTCCATCTCTTTAGTCAATTGATGTTCAGGATATAGCTGAATGGCCTTGGCGACTTTCTGAGCGGACTGTTCCAGATCCCTTTGGTACAAGAGCAGCCAGTCAAGCTGGTTGCTGAGGACGGCTATCGACATAGGATCCGCGAGTTCCGCTATTTTGAGCTCTTCGAGACATTCTTGATATCGACCTTGGTATGCTAGAACGAACTGTCCCAGCCAGTTGTGTGCATTTGAGTAACTTGGGTTGAGCGATATCGCTCTTCTGAACTCCTTCTCAGCGTCCGGGAAGTCGTATTCCTGCGCAAGTAGCAGTCCGAGCGTAGCTCGCGCCTCTGCAAGATCAGGGTTAATTTCCAGCGCCTTGGAGACCAGTTCTCGCGCTTGTCGTTTGGCGGCTGAGGGAGGAATGGTCGAAGAGTAATCTCCGAGGAGGATGTACGCATCGGCGAGACCAGAGTAGGCAGGTGCGTAGGCCGGGTCCAGTGCGATGGCAGACTCGAAGAGTTCTTTGGCTGCTTTCAGATCAGCCTCGGTGCGTGACACTAACAATGGTTTCCCCTTGAGGTACAAAGCGTATGCTCTCATGTTTTCCGTCGGTTTCTTCGCGATCTTTTCCTTGTCCTCCTTCAGAAGCGCAACCCGTAGGGATCCCGCTATCTTCGCCGCGATGTCGCTTTGGACCGCGAATATGTCCTTGAGTTCTCGGTCGTACGTTTGTGACCAGAGATGCTTGTCGCTCTGAGTGTCTATCAATTGAGCTGTAATCCTGAGCTTTTCACCTGCCTTCCTTACACTTCCTTCCAGGATTGCGGACACTGCTAGCTCTGTCCCGATCTCTGTCGCAGCCATTGCTCGTCCTCGATACTGCATGACAGAAGTTCTAGATATGACGCTGAGCTCGGAAATTTTCGACAAGGTGGAAATCAGCTCTTCGGTTAATCCGTCGGCGAAGTAGGCATCAGCGGGATCCGGACTAATATTGATAATAGGGAGTACGGCGATGCGATGCGGGTCAATCGGCACGAGCTTCTGGACAGTAGGCGCTCTCGA
Source organism: Candidatus Bathyarchaeota archaeon (assembly GCA_005888735.1). Classification (GTDB taxonomy): domain Archaea; phylum Thermoproteota; class Bathyarchaeia; order 40CM-2-53-6; family 40CM-2-53-6; genus BA-19. The sequence goes on along the minus strand of VBBN01000060.1, from coordinate 3,324 downwards.
GTGCCTGGGCCCGGATAACCACCCTTTGAGTCCCACGCCTTTGTCTTCAGTCACGGACCCCTGAAACCTTCGTCGACGACTGCTTGGTCCCCAATTTAAGGGAAAAGCTTGGACCTCAGGCGATTTGCGAGAGTCTGCCTTCGTTTGGAGACTCACGCTCCGCCTAATGGTGTTTGATTCGACCGTTGCGTCAGGGGAAGAGAGCACCAACACCATCGACAGCATGACCAACAGCGCCCTTGACTACATGCAGAGATTCGCAAACCGACTGAAACAGAAAACGGGACACATTCGCGGACAGGTAGGGAAGTTGATGTCGGACCATATCGAAGTGATTAGGGCTAAACTCGAAGCAGGCAAGAAATAGCTCTAACCACTGCTCTTTTTTTCAAGCACACCATAACCTTAGACCCTCACAACAACGCTACGAGGAAAGAGAGCCAAGGAGATGCAGGGTAAACGAGTCATAGGGTCCAAAACCTAACCAATTTGGCCTTGGCAATTCTTCATTCCAATTCGTTTTGCTTGCGAAGTTAGAAGGTGGCTATCGTAGCTCAGATAGTTTTTCGAAGCTTCTGATCAGCTGAAACTCTTACTACTAAGAGTTTGGCTTTTCGCCAAGGATTAGAAACCGGGGGAATGGGACCTAGCTTCTATCATAGTCCCGAGTCATCGGAAGTCCAGAGAGTACTGTTTAGTAGTTTGCGGAGTGGTGTTTCTGGTATTAGCATTCCGATGTTTATGAGGTGGTGGAAGGTCCTTGTTCTTACCTTGTGCAGTGTAGGCTCTAGTGCGACCCCGGTCTTGATGATTTCTGCGATGAAATAGGTGAAGAAATTGGAAGTGCTGGTGACTACGAGACGCAGTTTTCTATCACGTGTAACGTATCGTTCTTCAAGCTCCAATATTCGGCCTCCACGCAGCCGCTGGTGGAACATTTTTGACAGCGTGTTCCGTCTTAGGTCTCTCGTCCCGCAGGCCCAAGTTCCGTGGTTCATACGAGGTCCATTGTGAAGCCCGCCCTCTATTCGTTCAGGAGATTGTAATTGGTTACAATGTGAGACTACTAGATCCTTTTGCTCCTGTGTACCACCCTCATAGAAAGGCTATCCCAAATCGACGGGGACATTCAGAAGACTTGTTATCCAAACTCGAAAAGGGCAAAGTATCAGCACTCTTCGAATCGCGTAGACACTGAGCCAGTAGTTTGCCTGCAACTCAATCCATGGACATGCGGACCCGAGGGTGTGCTAGGCTGAAACTTCTCGCAGAGAGAGGCAGGGAAGACTCCGATCGCCTCCACATTCGTTACCGCTTCAGAGAACGCTACTCCGATGGGGAGTCGGAAATCATCGAACAGGACGCGTATTGTGACCTTCGCGAAGGGGCAATAGTTGCCATGGATCTTCTCTGTTCAGGTCATCGCCCTGAACTGCCCGACAAAGTTGCGGACGTACACCGTTTTGACGCTGGAGACCTGGGCTGTTCGAGTGGATTTGCCGGAGGAGTTCCGCCGCCGGATCGAGGGAATACCCATTGGAAACATCCTAGAAGTTGTGACTCGCGACCCCTCAGCGAAGGAGGATCTTCCGTCTCTCGTCTCTTAGGCCATCGGGTCATCTCTATCAGGAACTTACGAGATGGCAGTACTGTGCTTGTAGTGCAGCGTGGTCGTTAAGTCGTGAGCGCTACTAGCCATCCAGACCTTGAGCTGGGCCGGGCCTTCGCACTGTCTTTGTCTTCAAAAGATTTTCCCGCGATCGAGCGTCTTCTTCACCCGAATCTAACATTCAGGGCCCTTACGCCAGGAAGGGCACGTTACCTCTGGGAATCACATAAGCCCGACTTGGTTGTCTCTGAAATACTCAAGAATTGGTTCGAAGAAACCGACCATATCGAGTCCCTGTTGAAACTAGATCTCGACCGGGTTGGGGATCGGAACCGAGTTGCCTATAGGTTCTCGGTGACCAATTCAGACGGAAAATTCGAGATCGAGCAACAGGCCTACTTCTCGGTGACTGAGGGAAGAATCTCATGGATGAGCCTGGTCTGCTCAGGGTTCCGACCTGTCTGAGCGATCCCTGGCACGATTGGTCGGGTAAGAAAAGCATTCGACGACTTGATTTGCTCCGAACCGATCCATTAATGATCTTACTTTGAGAGGGGTTTGAACGTGCATTTACTCCCACGCCAGGTCGTCGTTGTTCCAGTGTTGAATTGGCATTAAGCCTAAATGAGGATTTCTATCTGAGCGCCAAGAGGAGAGACGCTCGTCCTTCAATGAAAGCCTTGCGACGCTCTGGGGGCTGGTCGAATACGACAAGGCTACTGGCGACAAAGACTCTTTGGAGGCTGCGGATAAGGCTGCCGAGTTCTTTCTGAGACATCGGACTCGAAAGCATGAACACAGGGAGGGTGCTAGCGCGCTTATATCGGGCGAGGTAACGCTAAGATGATATGGGCATCGGACCAAATCTCAAATCTGCGCGGACACTGCTTGACCTGTTTGAGAACTATTCCGCCAAAAAACTGTTCCTCAAGGAGATGGCTGAGAGAGTTACCAAAGACACAGGCCTAGCACGTACGTCAATCCAAGGAACACTAGTCGAACCAGTAGTTAGGACACTATCTAGGCTTGAGCTGAGACAGACACCGGATGATCCGCAAAGTCGTGAGCGGTTGATCGAGCGAGCAACGAGTGATGTTCGGGACCGGCTTACCGTCAAGGCAATCACAAAACTCAGTACCGAAGGAATCAGATTCGAAGCAGGATACGATGTGGCAATTGTCGGGTACCGCCTACTGGCACAAATCTGGCACTAGCTTCAAAGCCGCCGCTGACGCCAACTAGATGCCGTTCTTGGAACAGTAGATTAGCGCCTATCTAGAACGACACCCGTGCCCTGTCGAGCCGTTATCCGTTCTTTGCGTTCGCAGCTTTGTACCATACAGTCCACCACACCTTTGCTGAGACAACTCTCCCGACTTGGGGCGTTCCATCACTGCTTCGAACTGCTCAGCGGTCGCTTGCTGTACCATTTGAGATGAGACGTGTCCTTTAGCTGTGGAACAGGCCGAACGATGATGTTGCGTTCCACAAGGTCGCGCGCACGCAGAAACACGTCGTCATAAGACCGCCAATACGGCCGGTGCAGGCAATCAGGGTTTACACACCGCCTTGTCACATAGGAACACCATTACGCCGGCACTGGTCAGCGTCCATCCACCAGCGAGCGGGCTCGGTAATGCACAGTTCATTCTGTCTCACTGGAGTTTGGGCCGAATTTCTTTCGCGGAAAAAAAGGGGGCTGATCCGGGTCGCTA
>VBBN01000059.1 GCA_005888735.1 Candidatus Bathyarchaeota archaeon | reverse complement strand
GGTCCGACACTTTGAGGGCTTGCCACGCTATAGCGACTGGGTCTTCCAGTATCCGAATGCATCCCTGGTGCCTGTTCCGCAGGCACCGGGTGGGGCCCCGCCTGGAGGCGCTCCCGGTGGGGCCCCGACCGGAGGTGCGCCCGGCACTGTGCCTTCCTCCACGAATCCTCCTGTCCCATTAACCCAACCGTCTTCGACCTCCCCTGCAACGGCTGACCCAAAACAATAATAGAGCTCAAGGTGATGGCACATCGGATCTGTGGCTGTACCCCTTTGTTGCGTGCGCGCGACGGCCCGGCGGGCCTGGGGCTTGCCGGAAGGCCCTGGGTGACATGGGTGCGCTGACCCACGGAGCGAAGCGGGCGTTGCGCGCCTTCGTGCCGCTCGCGGTGCGCAAGCGGGCGGCGATCTGGCTCGGGGGCCGCACATGGCTCACGCCGCGGCACTGGTGGGTGACGGAGCTGCTGCGCGATTACGCGGCGCGTGATCCCGACGGCTATCACCGCTTCCTGTGGGCGCATCACCTTGGCTACGCCGAGACTTATGAAGTGGCGCGGCGCTTCGGTGCGGAGAACATCAACGAAACCCGTCGGCTGCTGTTCGCGGACCTGCGGGAGCACCTAACCGGGCTCGGGATGGACCCGCAGCGGGAGGTGCACTCGGTGTTCGAAGTCGGCTGCTCGATTGGATACTTGTTGCGCTTCCTCGAGACCAACGTTTTCCCTGCGGCTGAGTCGCTCGAGGGTATCGACATCGACCGCCACGCGGTCAGGGCGGGGAGTGCGTGGCTCGCAGGGCAGGGCTCGAAGGTGCGGATCACCGTTGCAGACATGGCCGATTTGGACCGTGTCGTGGGCAAGCGCCGCTTCGACGTGATGCTCTGCGCTGGCGTGCTGATGTATCTGCGCCGGGAGTCGGCGGCGCAGGTCGTCGGGGCGATGTTGCGGCGGACGGGGCACGTGCTGGCGCTGAGCGGGCTGGCGCATCCCGAGCGCGACAACGCCGAGCTCGAGGAATCGGGCGTGCGTGCACGGGACGGCACGTTCATTCACAATCTCGACGCCATGGTTCAGCAGGCGGGCGGCCGCGTCGTTCGACGGCGGTGGGAGGGCGCGCGCGTAGTGGACGGCAATACCATTTATTTCGTGTTCGCGGAGCGGGCGACGACAACCAGCGGGTCAGGGAGAGAGCAGGGGACATGAAGGAAGCTAAGGGCCCGCGCCGGCGAAGCGCCGGAGCCGTCTGCGCTTGGCGGACTATCTTTACTAATAGCTTAGGCGAGGCTTTTTGGGGATAAGCAGGCCATTGGTAGGACTTTTCTTTAAAAGCCACGCTAGTGCTTTTTTTAGCATGCGCATTGTCATCATTATAAAAGGAAGTGGGTCCCTCCAACTGAACCACGCACTTTCTTCTAAGCCTTTAAAGGAACGCAGCCAATCTGCAAACCTCAGCTTGCCCTCCCGGTAATAATCCAGTGACGACATCAAATCAAAATCCTCAATCACCCATCGCCGGCCCTCTCTGGAAAAGATCGGATGCTGTTTCTGACCGGTAAGGTTAAGATAAAGCGATTTGACCACATCCATATCATTTTCGGCAACAAAGAGCCGAAAGGCCTGACCCACACGCGGATTGATATCCAGCACCTTATACTGGCCATCCCGTGGATCGAATCGATACCCTATGTCCAATATCCCCGAATAGTTAATGGCTTGCATAAACTTAATAGTCATCCCGGCAACTGCCTCGTTCCAGCGGCATTCCCCCAATGAGGCACACCCCACGTGTACCGGATATTGACGAATCTTAAACCCCGTAAAACCGGCAAGGCATTCGGACCGCTCATTAAAATAGCCATTGAAGATGTAAACCTGATCATCACCGCCAGGAATATATTCCTGCAACATGAGATTAGGCAGAGCAGGATTCTCCATCTGTTTGTAGTTTTCAATCAGCTCGTCCTTGGAATAAGCAATCAATATTTCCCTCCCATTCCTGACTTGGAGACGGTGGCCATAGATACCCTTCAACACGACCGGAAACTTACCTCCCTCCACATACTCCATGACGTCATCGAGTTTATTTGGGAAGATCGTATAGGGTGTCGGAATGTGATGTTCAAGGGCAAGTTTGTACATCTGCTTCTTACTAACCAGTTGCTCGATGGTTGAAGCAGAACTCCGAGGAGAGATGTAATACTTGCTTAATTGATCTCTATTCTTGGCGACAAAGAGTGCTGTTTCATCAGACGTCGGAATCAGAATTGAGGGTTGGCCTATTTGCCTACCTACTTTAAGTAAATCATCTAGCAATTTGTTTGGACGGGGTTCGTCTAAATCGATCATAAATCTCTGTCTACAATAGCCTGAAAGCATGGCTGGTGCCCATCGATCACTATCTATTCCATAGAGAGGAATGCCGAAAGGTCCTAAACTTCTCATGATCGCCAGAGCCGCAAGCCTGCAGCTCAGGACAACAACTGGGGTTCTGGTGTTGGCAATTTTTAGGCTCATATCGATCTTACCGCTTCAACTCGGCCCGATACTGGAACTAGCTCACTCTGTACAAGGCACGGAACGGTATCAAGATCATCAAAATGGTCAAGAATAAACTCAAGATCTTCTTCTTGACCAGATTGGCGAAGATATTCAGCACTCCTTCCCCATGCAATCTCTTGTGGACTCATCCCTCTCCAACGATCGACACTTTCAACAGTCTGCTGATTTCCGAGAACGTAACCAAACTCAACCAATTTCTCAGCAACCCAAGCGCATCCCATTTGATCTTCAAGCCTAAACTGGCCCCGGGTCCTTGACCCCATAAGTGCAATGCGTTCATGCCTGCCAGCTAGATAGCAAGCAAGAGCTGTAATATTCCGAAAACAGCCAGTATAAACCGCATGACTGCCAGCAGCCTCCATCAGAAGCTGTGTCCCGGATGAAGAGACCAGAACGATTGGGCGGTGTACATCCTTCCTCTTGGCAATCTGTGCTGGGCTGTTGTTCAAATCAAATCCGTCAGGCATATGACCACCCAGTTCACCGACTAATAGAGGATCTTTCAGTGATGAGGCAATTTCAAATGCCTCATGTGTAGTCCGAGCAGGAAACACTCGCCTTCCTAGACTCACCGCTGTCGTTGCTGTCGTGGTTGCGCGGATGATATCGATCACCACGATAGCATATCGATCCCGAAAACGCTCTGCCCTCCCCGGGAAACTATCAATAACAACTTGTCCTTTCATCATACTCTCCTATCAGGCTCCGGGTCCCTTCGGCCGCAAATGATCATGCTGGAAAGCATCTGAGTGAAGACCCCTCCGATAGATTTCAACGCGAAGTAATTCCTCAAGCCGGACATTGCTTAGATGGACTTCAGGACCGAAATGATTCAGTAAAGCAAACTGACTAGATTTGTCCGGCGCTTCAAAAATGATTTTTTCCATCCCCAAAGCTTCGATAAATCGATCGGCTAGCTTTGGATCAAAGCTTCCCTTGCTATCGAAAAGTCCTACATCCTGGGCGCTTTCCCTTGCCTCAACAACGATTTGTTGTGCGCCCGCATCAAGCCATTCCCTGCCTTGATCAATCAGTTGTTTGACCATATCCGACGTAAACGTCCCTCCGTGTTTCTTCCCGATTTCAAACTGTACATCCAGACCTCGATCTGACGCGAACTTAATGATCTCCTGTGGATTCAGATGCTTATCGGTAAAGCCTTCACCAGCTTCAATCCTGTCCACACCTATATCAGCGCACAAATCCAAAAATTCTGGAAGTTTGCCAAAGGTAACAGCAATTTCAAAGGGCCCTCCCCCCGTGCAAACACGAACGTTCAGACGGCGTGCTGCTGCAATTTTCTGACGAGTGGCTTGTTCTTTTGCAACCTGCCAGCATGCCATTGAGATTTTAAGTACCGAGATTAAGTGACTGCTCTGTTCAAGATGGCTTTGTAGTGTCATAGGATCATAGCCAGGATCGAAGGGACTTGTACGGGGAGGCATTTTGGGAACACCAATCATCTGAAGGTAGTCCCAGGTGTGACGTACCTTGTTATTCATACTGTCCTCTAGGCTTAATGCTGTTCAGCTTACGCGAGTGCTCTGGCATGGATTTCGGTATGACTGGAATAGCCGTAAGTGAATGTTGTTACCTTAGAATTTACCGGCCAGATCAGCAATTGGTCAGAAGAGGGATTATCTCTACGAATGCGGGGGTTGTCCCTACGAAAGTAAGAGGATTTACGGTAGGCCTCCCCTAGAGGACTTCTTCGGGTGGGTACGGCCATTGGAATTGAAGGAGAATGGCTGGCTATCGAAGGGGGGCGCGAGGTCGATCTCGGCGAAGCCGCACACATGAGGGCGCAGGGGCTTTCATTTTGCCAATCGCCGACCTGCTAGGTGTCACGCGTTCAACTGTGACCAAACGGTTGCGACAGAACCACC
>VBBN01000057.1:6775-9766 GCA_005888735.1 Candidatus Bathyarchaeota archaeon | reverse complement strand
CGGATGGTCCCCTACAACGACGCCACATGTCCCTTCACAGACAACTACCAACCATTCGGCGAAGACAACGGTTTCAGCGGTTCTCATTGCACTGGAAGGCGGTCCTCACTTTGCAAGTGGAGCGGCCGAACTTGTAGTTTGGAGCCTCGGGCGTGATTGCAAATGCAAGTTCAAACCACCCACTCTCGTCCGGAGTAGGCTTGCAGGATTGACAATTTCGAAAGGGGGGGCGACCGGGTTAATGGGTCCGAATCCCCACCCCCGCACCCATACTGCTTGGAAGTCTAGGAAATTCCTTCGAGCATACGCTCGTGAACTGAAGAACGGCTCACTCGGACTTGGTAAATAAGATTCAAAATGACAATATTCTTCTTTCCACGGATAGCTTTGTCTGCCCGGATATTACATCGTGTTAAATAGAGATCGGGCAGGCGTTTTTAATGAAAAATCCTTGCATAACATCAAGATTGCATTTGGACTAGCAATGTGCAGTGCTGTTCTTCTGGCTCTGCCGGTTCTCTCGGCAACGGTTCCTGTTGCTCGTGCGTATGGGAGTGCTGCGCTATGGCAGGTCGCAGTGTCACAAAACTGTAACAGTCCTTCGTTTTGCACTCCGTTCCAGGGCGGTTTCTGGCTCTGGGCCGAGTTTGACAGTGACGGGACAGGTGATGCTACTGGCACTGGCTGCGGCCACTTGGTCGCAGCTGGTTCTCCGGGAGCCGGGGCTGACCATTTCAACGCTGACATTCAAGGCTGGACTGTAATGCCTGGAAGCGCTGGACCTCTAACGTTCTTCGTGCTGGGTGGAACTATGACCTTGACCGGTCATACAGGCGGACCGCCTGTCACTGTGCCGATAGGCCCCCTGCCGCTCGATACTGGTATTCCCGCTGTTGCTGGACACTTCACGGCATTTGACGTTCTCGGTTTCAACCCACCCCCGGGCGTTTCGTTCATCATCCAAGTAGTCTCTGTGGCCCACTAGAGCAAGCGGAAAGCCCATCCCCCTTCCCAATTTTTTCTATCTCTGCTGGGTCGGGAACTGTTCTTTCCAGATGTAGGCTCGCAGAGAATAGTGTAGGGAGCGTGGACACAAATGCAAGTCAAACAACTGCATCATTCGGTTCTTTGCTCCGATGCCGATCACTCCTGAGAACCACCCTGTAAGAGGCAACCAAGTTTATCAGTCTGTATCGCTAAAAAACGGCGGCCAAGTAGTAGATGAAGCCAGCAACGACAGTGCGATAGGGCCCAACCAGTCGAAGCAAGAATTCAAACTTTGCAATATGAGGTTGACTCTTCTAGGGATATACCTAAACCGGTTGCCCTGCTTAGGCTTCATGCCCAGGATTCATTTCCTCTAATAGGACTCGAACCTTGGGTTCAGTCCCGGCAGGCATCAACGCAGGACCAATCCCATCCTCTTTTTGGACCAGATTATCCCAAACCTATGCCGGAAGGTGTCCGTGTCTTCAGTTTTCAAAGATTAGTCGTCGACAAGAACCCCAAACTCCTCGATAAGAGGCCGAAACTACTGGCTAATTGCCGATTCAAACGTGCCTTCCGCCCCCGAAAACCTTCACAGAGTCGGCTGCTGACAAGCATCGCTCGAGAAGACTGATAGACGTCTCTTCGAAGCAAAGAGCTAGAATCGGCTCCAAGAGTGTCGAAAGAGCAAGAAGACGGTCAAACTCGACGGTAACTACTGTTTCAAACGAAAGTTTTGCCGTTGGGAAGTGCCAAATTTACCTCGGCTCGAGACGATTCGCCCTCGCAAACTCGACCGTTACGGGTTCCAGTGAGGGAGCAAAAATCTCAGAAGGAATTGGACCAACGGTTAGCTAGAGATGATTCCTTCGCCGCGGAACCCTTTCGGCCACTGAACGTCGCTCCTCCACCACGTTCTGGGAGGATGCCTGGTTCGTTTGCAAAATTTTCGGGGGGAACCCTCTCTTTAAGTCGACTTCCACCCGTTTTATTCTCAGTTCCTCTAGTTACAAGTGAAGAAGAGCGAGATTGCTCCAAGATCCCCGTCGCCGGTGGCGTCCGACAGTTTTCTTCGTAATAAAATAATGCAGCCGCGGGCGAAGAGATGAAGACCAGCATCGGGGCCCAATCGTTGGGCTAGGTTTTTGTAACACCTAGTCGGATCTATTATTCGCCCCTGTTATCGGATCCATGAAGAAAAGCGGGGGATAACCGCAGTGAATGGGAGGAGTAAATCGTAAGTCGAAACTCGATTCCACAAGTCGCTGCTAATCCACAAGGCTCCACTTGAGCGACCGGGCTGACTGCCCAATATGCGGCCGTCAGTGGTCGACCTGTGAACATGCAAGCCTACAACGATTGCCACGCTGGATTTTGATCCTTCAAGAGCTTCAGAAATTGGCCACCCAGAAATCACCGTCGCTGAACGAAACATGCTCTGCCAAGAAAGATGAGGGCTCAAAAAGGGCTGAGGGAAGATGAGCCAGAACATTGCTGACAAAGTCTACTGGCAATACCGGAGAGGCGAAAAAACCCTGCGACAGCTAGGACAAATGTACAAGATCCACCCTGGCATATTTTCTAGACAGTTCAGACAGCGCGATGAAGTCAGGCTCAAAATACACGGTCTCAAATGGTTCCTGGAAATTCTCAGGAACGCAATGCCAAACGAGTGGAAACTCCTCTTGGACTATGCAGCAAAGAACAATCTATCTCTCGTCGAAGCACTGGAGAAGCTAGGCTGCACACTTTCGGCCTATAATCAAGAGAAACGAAGAGACCCGGCAAAGTTCCTACGAAAGAAGCTGAACCCAAAGCCAGCTACTGGGAAACGTCCGGCTGGCACTATCGGTATCTCCGGCTAGAACAGCAGGTTACAATTTTTACCTCTGTTAACGTTGACCAGTGGTGGGATAGTTCGATATGTTTCCTATCAGCCTCGAAATGCAAGAACATTTCTAGTTCCACTCTCAGATCCCGATAACCCCAAATTCACACCAAGAC
>VBBN01000057.1:0-6709 GCA_005888735.1 Candidatus Bathyarchaeota archaeon | reverse complement strand
ATTGTTGCCGCCTCTTTCCTCGCTCCCGGCTGGGGGTTCCGTAGAACGGACGCTCTGACGCTTCCATACACTTCTTACCTATTCAGTGTTGGATCTATCGATTCGACCCGCGGCTTTGCCTATTTCAGTACCAGCTCGTACTATGAGCACATAGTGAGGATCCATCTATCAGACTTCTCGTACGTTTCGAACTTGACCTTGGTTAACGGCTATCCATCGACCGCGGCCGTGGTTGACACATTAGGCGGGTATGCATACTTCGTATCAGAGCAGTCGAACATTACAAAGATCCGCCTTTCAGACTTCAGCCCCCAGGGCAGCAAGGTACTGCCTTTGCAGGGACACTCTGGGTGCTCAAATTACGGTTTTCCTTCGGCTGTCATCGATTCTATAGCAGGTTTTGCGTATTTTGGGCCTTCGTACTCCTGTAGCCTTCAGCGATAGTGAGGCTTGACCTTTCCAGTTTCAATGTAATAGCTAGGCTAGTAGCGACCGCTGTGTGGCCTACTGGGTTGTCATCTGCGGTGATTGATACTGTGAATGGTTATGCGTACTTTGCGGTCGCATCTGTCGGGCAGCTTCAGGGACAAACAGACCAGAATAGTGGGCATATAGTTAGGATCCGATTGTTTGATTTCACTGTGGACAGCACTCTGACCTTAGGCCCTGGTCAGTATGGAGCGCTCCACGCCGCGGTCATCGATCCTGCTGGAGGGTTTGCGTATTTCGGAGTATCCTCCTCCAATGGCGGCTCGTCAGTCATTGTTAGGATTCGTCTTTCAGATTTCAGTCTCGCAGGCAGTATGCCTCTTAACGACAATCCGACTTCCGCGGTGATCGATCCTGTCGTCGGCTATGCGTACTTCGCGACACGTACCAAAAATCCGAGTCCAGGTCTCCACCCCCGGGCTCGATTACACAAGTCCGACTCACAGACTTCACGAAGACAGGGAAATTGCAGCTCGGCATTGATGAAGGAGCAGTCGCAGCCTCAGTAGCGGATATAACGACCGGGTACGGATACTTTGAAACTAGCTCAGGCTATGGAAATGGACACGAAGAGATTGTACGAGTCCAGCTGGCTGGAGAGGGCGCCAGTTCCAGCTTGCTCGATGTTTTGGGTCTACCTCTGACAGCCACAACGCTGACAATCATCGTAGCCGGAGCGGCGATAGCATCGACCATCGCCGTAGTCGTCGTTCGTAGGCGCCATTCTCGCGGAAGCCTGTAGGAAGACATTTGACCGGGACCGCGCGAGGAGGCGAACGCTGTTTCAGACAATTCTCGCGCTCCAAACGCCTCAAGTGATCACGCCAGTGTTCAGTGCCGGCTCGACGCTTCAGTCTAAGTGTGATTAATACAAGTTTTTCCTTCCTTAGCAGAGACCGTGCTAATCCGCGCTGTGATAATCTAGCGGTCTGGGCTCTGTATCTGAGTCGTCCCGCCCACCGCCGAACTTAGAATCGTCGAGCCTTAGAAGGGAACCGAACCCGGGTTTTGACTCCCTCGCGTGAAGACCCTGTTAGAGAGCTTGAACTCTTCACTGAATCTAAGTTCGTCGCTCCCAGACAGAGATTAATCAAATCTGGTTTGGACTCCAGAAGGAGTTTGAACCTGAAAGTAGTATCGGGCTCACATCCTCACCAATGAATAGAGAAGACAATCTAAGCGGCGCTACCACGCCTCAGGGGTCGCACCAATTCCACCGGTAGCCTCGTCCATCTCTCGGTCGAACGTGTGCTTGTAGATCGTGGCAGTGCTGGCGTTAAGCCAGACCGGAGGAGGCGTACCACACCGAGCGATTGCCTCTCCAAGGACTCGCGTCGAATCCACTCGCGACTCCAGAATCTCTCGCCGATTGCGTTCGTTGTATCTGCACTTCACTGACCGCCCGGCGAGATTGACCAAGGCATGGGCACCTTCGAGCTCTCCAGCCCAATCGTCCAGAGTACGCCCATCCCAATGGACCCTGCGAACGCCGGCCTCGCCTGCGCCAGGCGAACGGGTGAGAATAACGACCTCGTAATTTCTAGCGACAAAGCTCCTCCTGAGAAAACCGCCGATGAAGCCGCTACCGCCAGCAATGACGACTCGACGTGTCATGTGAACAATTCTCCGAAAACGGACTTTGCCCCAACCAACTTGTACATAAGGACCGGTGAATGAACTGTCACGACGATATGAGACGGTTCGCCTCAATAGGCGGAACTCTGTACCACCACCACTTGTTACCAAAAGCGTTCTGACCGTATACAGGAAAAAGTGCTCGCGAAGTAGAGTAGATCCCGCAAGCAGGGCACTGATTTGACTCGGATCAACTTCATACCATGGGTCGTTCTAAACGTAGAGAAGCCTTAGGATTGAAACAGGTAGCCAAAGATAGAATCCTTACTGAAGATGCTCTAGCGTCGGAGAGGAGACCCTTAGCTTGTAAGTTTCACTTGATGTAATCGATAGTGTTAAATGACATACGGAAAAGAATCCGTGAGTTACACTCTGCTTGTCAAATGCTCATCGTGCCGGAATTTTTGCCCTTACGGCCCTATGTATGACTGTCCTGTTTACCTCTGAAGTCTACGCTCCTATCGTCCGGTTCCAGACAGCACAGTCTAACAAAGCATCGGAAAGTGTTGCTATTTTTTGGGATGGCAGCGACCCAGTTCTTAACTCTCTAGCCGAGAACCTCTACCGAGTTGTCAAGAGCTACTATGCCAACGCTCAAAAGATTCTCGTCCGTTCGATAGAAGACCTCGAAAACCAACTCGAAAACAGATTTTTCGTAAACACATATGTTTTACGCGGAACACTACTCGGAGTTAACATCGGACTCAACACCGCCGCTTGGAGTCAGATTGCAGAGATTCTGAACCAGCACAGGACAGAGACGCCCCTGGGTCCCATGGTCCATATTCTCGCAACAGGGGATGGAAATATTCTGCAACCTCTCTTGGAGCCGTACCCCGGGTTCTACGTAGAGAATAGCTCAATCATAGACATCCGCCTGAGTTTCGTCTTCCAGCTATGGACTATAGCCTCAGTCCTAGCTCAGGATACTCTTCCCGGCGCGCAGGAAACCGCACAGTCAGGTATTAATCTAAGGAAAGCCGCAATCGCCTACGTTGCCGAAGACGTCAACAGTCTAATCTACAGAGCTATCAAACCGATCGAACCTCTCGGAGAACAGACAGGGGACAACGGAGATAGGGTTCCATCGGAAGGAGCCACCCTACTCTATCCCATGGCAGAGAAATCTCCCGGCCGCTCCCCGCTCTTCACCCTAGGCACCCTTTTTCCAACGATATCCCGCATCGATGCCTCGCCCACTTCGTCAGAATTTGCGGCAACGTCCGCTTCTGTTGCAGCAACAAGCAGTGGACCCTCTGCTCGCTTTGAATGGAAAATGAACGACCGGTATGGGCTTGACCGGGACAACGACGGCCTTATCGACTACGACTATAGCTACGGGTACGTTCATCCTCAATCATTCACAGTGCACCTTGATGGCTGTTCGTCACTGCCGGAGTCTAACAGGGCGGGAGCTTCTTACAAATGGACGATTCCAGCCGTCACGACTCGCACCGATGGTTGCGCCATAGATCAGGCCTTTCTAGCCCAAGGGCCTTACAGCGTAACATTCACGGTTACCGACCGGAACGGGCAAGCCGACTCGCTAACCCAAAGCATAGACGTCAAAGACCTGCTCATCATATCAATAGGCGACTCGGCAGCATCCGGTCAGGGCAATCCAGACATCAAAGCTAGATTAGGTTTCGGCGCGAAGTGGGAGGACAGACAATGCGATCGATCAGCAAACGCTGGACCCGCCTTGGCCGCATTGGAAATTGAGAGAAACGATCCGCACACTTCCGTAACTTTCATCCACTTGGCATGTTCCGGAGCGTCGATTCCAGAAGGACTGCTAGGCGAGTATAAGGGTCAGGAAGAAGGCTTTCCCAAACTTCCACCACAAATCGACAAACTGGCGCAACTTCTTTGCCCCGTTCCTACGGTCTTTACTGCTACTCAGGTTGGCCAAACATGCAGGAACGGTAACGGCGATGTTGTCAGTTTGCGGCCGGTCCATGCACTCACGCTATCGATGGGAGCCAACGACGTCGAATTCGGGGACGCGATAATCGATTGCGTTTTGAAATCCCCCTGCTACAAGACACCCTCATTTCTAGACAAAGTAGAAACGGATTTCGATTCCTTGCCGGACCATTACCGGTGGCTAAATGGTAATATCACGCAGAAGCTAGGAAATGCCCTACCACCATCGCGGATTTTCATAACTGAATATCCAGACACTCTCAAAGACGAAAATGGAAATTTCTGTTCCGCTTTGGCTGGAATACACCCAGATGAGACGAACTGGTTAAACGAAAATTTTGTTGCTCGCCTAAACCAAAACGTTCGCAACGCATCAATCCTCTATGGTTGGAATCTAGTCGGAATTTTTTCCGACTTTACTGGACACGGATATTGCGCGAGTAACACGTACATCCGCCACATATTCGAGTCATTCATTTACCAAGGGAACAAAAACGGGGTGTTCCACCCGAATATCAAAGGGCACTGCGTCTATAGGAACTCAGTGCCGAATGTCGTACTGTAGGCTCAGACCCGCCTGATCAGTTTGACTTCATCAAGATACCACGGACCTCGGGAATCGAGGGACGTGCTGGAATGAGTATTGATCTTCTACTAGAGGGTCTCGATAATCTCGCCAGTCTATTGGAGACAGGAGTGGGAGCTGTCCTCAGAATCGCGGGAGAGATCCTCATTGCAATAGAAGACGCTGTCATGTACGTCCTCTCCCCACTTCTTGAGCTGGGTGCATCGGCCGTAACTGGTGCCAAAGTAGGTTCGGTAGAGAAAGCTATTCCAGTCATTGGCACCGCCATAGGTAATATCGTCAATCGGCTCACTAGCATTCATCTTCCAATCAATGCTCTGCGGATTGGGCTCGGCGATTTGAGCCTCTTAACACTCTCTGGATTGCTGGACATATCGTTTCACTTTTCGATAGACGGCGATGCACTGGTTCAACTTTCAAATCAGGTTCTCAGCATTTTCGGGAGGCTTCCGGGAGGGTCAACGCCGTCGTTTTTTGACATTTTCTCAGCCTTCCAGATCGCCCCTACCCTAATTGTAGGACTGAAAATCTCAGAGTTTGGAACGGAAAAAGGGATCTTGAAGCAGATCCTGGATTTCTTCGGTGCATCACTAAGGTTCAGCGGAGGGGCGAAGCTCGCAGTTGAGCTCTTCCGAATCGGCGCAAGACTAGGTTCAATAGGACTCCTAAGAGTCTTGGAATTTGCCTTTCGATTTTCGCTGGGTGCCAGTCTTTCCTTCACACTGTCCGATTTCTTCGAGAAGCTTGGGACCGGGGGACACGTTCTCTCAGAAGTAGCGGACTACGTTGGACTAAGCCGGTTTCATGTCGATGTGTTCGTTCGGGTCGCTCTGGAAATAGTCTGGGCACTCAGCAAATCCTCTAGACTTGTCCTCGATGTCGCCGTAGGCATGTCTGCAGACCTTACCGTCGCCGTCATAACGTTAAAGGGTGGGCTAGAGGTTGCGCTAAGATTCCTGCAAGACTCAGCTGCAAACCCTGCGCTGGAAGCATCATTTCTCCTCTACGTCTTCTTTGAGGCATCAGTGGACCTACGGTTTCATTCTTTCGACATCGGCAAATGGGATGATCGGGTTAGATTTACGAAAACAGTCAGCCGAGACGATCCCTACTACAAAGACAATGCCCTCGGACTCGACTCCGACGGAGACGGGCTTCCTGATAATTTTGAGACAACGGTTGGACTCAACCCGCACGATCCCGACACAGACAATGATGGGCTAAGTGACCAGTTTGAACTCTCCGTTTCCAAAACGAAACCTGACATGGCGGACAGCGATGGGGACCGGCTTAGCGACGGAGCAGAGGTCAACTTGTATTTGACCAGTCCCCTGCGCAATGATACAGATTGGGATGGACTGAGCGACTACGACGAACTCATGGTCTATCGGACGTCGCCGTTGCTGTTCGATACTGACAAAGATGGACTAACCGACTATTATGAGATTAATACAACGCTTGAACCTAGCGATCCAAGGGTCACCCTCACCGTTAGGTCCGTTATGATTGGCGGGGTCGTGTATCCCTATCACACTGACCCCTTGAACCCAGATACCGACGGCGATTCTTTGCTTGACGGAGAGGAGGGCTTTCGAAAAGGACCCTACTATGGCAATAGAGCACTGAATGGAACTGATCCGAGCCTCTTCAACTTCGGCTACACTCACCCGTTAGACTATGACACTGACGACGATTCGTATGAGCAGTATTCCGACGGCACAGTATCGGGTCGGAGGCTTTTCTATCTTGACATGAATGATGGGTCCGAAGTCCGAGGGCGTCGAGTTAGCCTGGTCAATGCCACCTCAGGCGAATTGATTCCACCTGCCTTGGTACAAACCAATCCAACTAATCCTGACACAGACAGTGACACAGGGGACTGTGCTCCGAACAGTGCGTGTATCCTCAATAGCGATGGAAGAGAGCTAAGCCTCAGTCCCCCTACTAACCCGACTAATGGAGATGGGGATCATGATGGACTACTCGACGGAGAGGAGGGCACATTAGGGCCGGACTCGACTCATACAAATGCCAATAATCCAGACACAGACGGCGACGGGCTCTCGGACGGAG
>VBBN01000055.1 GCA_005888735.1 Candidatus Bathyarchaeota archaeon | reverse complement strand
CCAACCCGTCGCACAGCTTCGCGATCAAGGGAACCTACCAGGTGCGTCTCAACGTAACTGACGGCAACAACCAACGGGTAAGCGCTACACACAGCGTAATCGTAACGGCGCAGACCCTGACCATAAGCGGGGCAACAGGCACACCCAATCCAGGACAGGTCAACCAGCCAGTAACCTTCAGCGCAACAATCACCGGAGGAACCTCGCCCTACGTGGTCACATGGACCTTCGGCGACACGACCACTGGAACCGGCAACCCAACAACCCACTCCTACACCGCCATCGGAACTTTCACGGTAACAGTAGTCGCGAGGGACGCTAACGCGGCCACGAGCAACACGTTCACCTTCACCGAAGTCATACAGACCACAAGTCTCACAGGCAGCATCACGATCACTGATGGATCCCTCTGCCCGCTTACCAACAACCAGTTCGCACTCAACTTCGTCAATGACCCGAAGAGCCCAGGCTTCTTCCGCCTCGTCTCCAGCATCCCAGGCGAGTTCTACGACAACGTATTCGTCAATGGCGCCGCGGGAACACCCGTCACATTGAACATCAACCTACCCTACCCGATGGTCACGAAGGGCAATACGTCAGTCCAGGTCTTCAGCGGCTTCACGACAATGGGCGGATGCTTCATGCCAACAGGGCAACTCAGCAGCTTCACCATAACGGGAACACCAGTCACACTCAGCAGCTACAGCCCGCAGAACTTCGGCTCAATGGCCACAATCAGAGTGACCGGCAATATGCCATCCTCGGGAATGCTATACGTGAACGTCCACATGGACTATGGCCTCAAGAAGACCACCGGATGGACACAAGGCGCAGCTCAAGGCAGCTCCTTCCAAGCCCTCAACCCAGGACTTGGATTGGTTCTCAACAATGGACAATCGTACACCTTCACCCTCACCGGCTCCGCTTCAGCAAGCGCTAGCGTGACAAGCGTCAACCAGTTCAAGAAAGACCCCGGCTTCGGAGGCGCAGTCACCAGCAAAGTCACCGGCAACTCACTGGCAGGCGTGACAATCAGCATCTATGACAACAAGAACAACCTCCTCGGCATCACAACAACGGACCAGTACGGCTTCTACTCGTTCCAGTACAAGTACACCGGCGCAACGAAAGCCTTCTACGTATACGCCAGCGTGCCCGGAAGCGCAGTCCAGTCACAGATACAAATCACGACCATGGAGACCAACCAGGTCGTACTCGCGAACTTCGAGTTCTAGAAACCCCCAATTCTCCACCTTCTTCTTTCCTCTTCTTGTTAGTGGACAGACCGCACTTTGGAAAACGATGCGTTCTGCAACTGTAGACGACTAAGCTAGAGGACAGCTAGAGTCACGCCAACCGACTTGAACTGATGCTCCATGTCCCAAGCATGTACACCGGGGCACTTCAGCATCGTTCTTCGTCTCTCCCTGCCGTCAGGAAGCTAAGTATACCCGTAAATCCAGATCGCAACGACCCAAGTCGACAGACTGGTCGTCCTCACCTAACTCGCAAGTGTAGGCTGACCAGCTTCCTTCGGTTTTTCCCTTCCTATACAGTCAAGCACGCATCCTCGGCGTTCTACCTTTGTGCCATAGTCTTCGAACTCCCCTAGGACCTGAAACCTACTTAGGGCAATTTTTTTGCACTATTGCCATCCACAGGAGCCATGGTAGAATGCGAGAAACGCGACGTCTCGGATGTCTATTCTCCCATCAGCATTCATATCCAATCGTTGATCGTACCTAGGCTCTCCGATGACAGAGTTGTAGGCAAGTGCCACCTGAGCTACGTCAAAAATTCTTACGCAGCTATTCCCCGTCACGTTAGGCTTCTTCCAAACCAAGATCAGCTCCTGCACGGTTGCGACCGCACCATTACCATCCGACACCCTCAAAGTGACGTTATGATAACCTGACGCAGCAAACGAATGGCTCACGAAAGCGCCGGTCGCGAAAGACCCATCGTCGAAGCTCCAGGAAAACTTGTATGGAACGGTCCCACCTGATGCCGCGGCGGTGTAATTGGCGGGACGCGAAGCCACCGGAATCGCCGAGACACCAAATGTTGCCTGAATCGGCGAGAAAGTGTAGGTAATCGAGGTAGTGCAGTTTAGAATCCTGACCATTGGATCGCTGAAGAGTATGATGTTGCGGCTGTCCCTGACCTGTAGGTTCCTCACGTTGTCATCTACTGAACAGTCCCAATTCCCATGCGTGAAAACAAGCGTGCTGATTCCGGAGGCAACGAAGGATGTAATGTTAATCGTGAAAGTAGTGTAAGTCTGGCGATTCTGAGCACTGTCAACTGTCGGCGTTAATCGTGAAAGTAGTGTAAGTCTGGCGATTCTGACCACTGTCAACTGTCGGCAGAGAGGCTAGCAAGTGATTGTTCATTGTAAGGCTCTCCTCGCCGCTGCCGTCCCAGTCGAACCCTTGAAAAGAGTTCGCAGGGCGTGTTTTTTGGGAGTCCCCACGCTACGAGATCGTTTTGGCATTGCTGCTGAACATTGGCTGTCAAAGTGTAGCTTCCACCAGTGGAGATCGAACCGATAGTCACTTGGTCCCATCCGAAAGAATCCCCTGGATCATGGGTGGCCACGGTTCCGACCGGGCTGAATATCCCGTGACATTCTCAACCCTAACTTGAGTATCTAAGCATCTGTAGGTGAGGCCATGGGCGGTTGCAGGACCATTGGGAAGCCAATAGTACAGTGCTAGGTAGACGTGGTAACGGTATGCGCCTGAAGGCGTGAAGGAATTCAGGGTAAAGGTTGTGTTTACAGAGGTTAGCCCTGCCGGGAGCACCCCCATGGCTGGGGCCTGGCAAGGCGACCATGGAAATTCTCCTTTCTGGGTTGTGGCAAATTGGTAGTTGGTACTGTTCCCAACTCCCTGCGCATGCAAGACGGTCTCCGTCACTCCACCGACTATTGCGGTTGAAGTTCCGGGCAGACCCTTGCCGTTTCCGCAACTCCAACCTTGAGGTAACGGAGTGCAAGAGCCAAAATTACCGCTGGGAAGAAGAGGAGCGGATGTGGCTCTGTCGGTTGTATTCTGTGCCGCGTGAGGGACTGATATGAAACCGGTCAGGCTCAGGCTCACTAGCAAAGTCGTAGAAGCTAGCCAGTGAACCTTCTGCTGCCACGAAAACATTTGGAAAGCCGCGGATAGACGCGCTAGACTGATTTCCCGAAGTAGATGGCTGCGAAGGCAACGTCGAGAATGTCGATCTTGCCGTTGTTATCCATGTCCGCCGCAATGTTCCAGTGTGCGCCTCCAGGAATCGAGCCGAACGCGAGCCCGACAGTGGCCATGTCTAGAATGTTCACAACCCCGTCCCCGTTAGGCTGCGGAGCAAGGTCCGGTGTCTTGTACACCTGAATCTGCCCGTGCATGTTAGTCGGACTATACTGGCTATAGTACTCATACCTCCCTATTCCAGTAAAGTCCCGCCCGGGCATTGTCGGAGTGAAGATTAGGACCCCGATCGTGCTGGTAGAGTTGACACGCTGGGACCTTGCGAGACAGCCGACTGAATTGGTCAGACTGCAAGTGTCAGACGGCGAGACGCTGCCCGGACTCGTTCCGTTGGTGTAGATTGCAATATTCTGTTGGGCTAGGTCCTGCCAGATGATCTCGATTACGAAGGACTTGCCTTTGAATCTGACCAGTCCGGGGTTGCAACCTTGGTTGGTGCAAGGGGATGTGGTTGATCTTGCCCACATTGGCTCGAAAGAGAATGTCATCTACTTGCGAGCTTTGCGTGTCTTCCTGCCAGACAACGTAGACTTTGCTCCCGGACGCGGCTATCACAGGCCCCGACGAGCGACCAAGGTTGGTGCTGACGTTCACAGTGCCACCAAACGTGGCAGCGTTGTCAGAGCTTGAACGGAAGAAAACGTCCCTGTTCGTCGACGAACTGTCCCACCAAGTGACGTAAACGTTCGTACCGGATATTGCGAGTTGAGGAAACTGGGAGAACCCAACGCTACTGCTGAGGGAAAAGGGAGTGTTGAAGCTGGCTCCGTTGTTGTAGCTCGCGGCAAGCGTGGCCACAGCAGTTCCCCCCCTAGAGTCGTCCTCCCACAGGATGTAGACATTGTTCCCTGTAGCGGCGACCTGTGGATGAAGCGTGGTGCTTGCTGTCGTGACTTGTGTTGCCGTGGTGAAGCTGGTGCCGCTGTTCATGCTAACCGCGAGCATCGTACTGTCCGGGGTTGTAGTGGGTGTGACCTTTGTCCAAACCACGTAAACGTTGTTCCCTGCGGACGCGATTTGTTGGCCTAGAGATCTAGCGGCGGAAGCCAGAGTGTTCATGCTCAAGTTCTGAGTTGTCCCAAATCCGGATCCGTTGTTCGTACTAGTTTTGAGAAAAATGTCATAGGCTCCAGTACTATTGTCCTGCCAGGCAACGTAGACGTTGTTCGCCGAGGCCGCCATCTCAGGAGAGGTTGCCTTCAGGTCATTGCTAAGATTGAGTTTGCTGACCGAGAAAGTCTGGCCGTTGTCGGCACTGGCGCTAAACAGTACGTCCGACGTTGATCCCGTGGTTGACTGGCTCGCCCAGGCCACGTACACAAAATTCCCTGAGACGGCGGCTTGGGGAAGGGCTGAAAACTGCGCGTCGTTACTGAGGTTGACCACTCCTCCAAAACTTTGTCCGTTGTTACTACTAGTCCTCAGCCAGATCTCATCGTTGCCGGTAATACTTTCTTGCCAGACGACGTACACATAGTTGCCGGAAGCGGCGACTTGCTGGTTCACATTGTTGCCCGCGGGGAGATTCTTGCTCAAGTAAACGTGCTGTTCAGCCAGGTCACATAGATACCGGTCCCTGACGCGGCCACGATCGGGTAGTCGGAGTCAAAGGCGGGGTCAGTGCTGAGGTTTATCGCCGAGTTGAAAACAGTGTCAGAACCCTGAACCTGACCAATTCTCGTACCAATGATTGTGGAACCGAGGATCAAAATTACGACTAGTATCAAACCTGGCTTGAGGCGAGGTCTCAAAGGAATTACATTTCTCCAGATGCTAGCTGAGCAGTTATCTCGGGGTTTGTGCGAGTTAAGGTTTTTGTGAGCCGATAGCAACTTGGTTCAATCGTCCTCCTCAGCGATAGCCCTATGTGTACTACTAATTTGGGACCGATTATTCCGCAACCTCCGGATAACTAATTACACCCGCAGTCTTCTACGGCTATAGACCGCCCGATTCTGTACGAAAGTCTTTATTTGGCGAAAGAGCAGTTTGACCACAGAGACAGATAGGCGTGTCCATGAACAATAAGCTCACCTTAAGGTCCGTAATCTTTGTCGCGATATTTCTCACAAGCACCCTGCTTGCCATAGGCCTAGCAGGCCAACTGCTTGGAGGGAGTAACTCTCTGCTCCCCAACGTACCGCGCGCACACGCACAGGTCGAGCCCATACTGGGAATAGACTGTGGACTTGGAAGCACTACGGCTTCATCAACTCCAACTCCCACCACGACATATACTACTGACGCGGCCTCTTACTCGTTCGGTCCCGCAAATATTCCCGCAGCGGGAGCCGGTATTCTTACCACCAGTTGCTCTTTTGCTGGTGATGCTGATTTCACTTTCAACGGTGGTATTCCTGATGGGACCCTCGAACCCCTTGTTATGGACCAGCCGCAGACGGCCGCTGCCTTCGGGTGCACCGCAGGAACGCCCGCAGGCTGTGTCTCGAGCAACTATGGCGGTGGCTTTAACGCTGAGGTGCGGGTCACGGGTTTGGACGCGACATGTAATAATCACGTTAACTCAGTTGGCTGTCCTAACGGTTTCGACATTACAGTTTCGTATAACCCGAAGGTTTTGAACGCTGTCTCGTTTGACCAGTACGGAACCGAGTTCTGCCCGGCACTCGGTGCCACTCCTGCTACGGCTTCTAACTGTGGTCAACCTCTGGGCTCTGGTGGTATTATTCTCACCGCTTCTACTATCGACAACACCGTTGGCCAGGCACGTCTTTCCGAGGCACTTCTCGGTGTCACAACGTTCCCAGACACCGCCGGCAACCAGGGCGTGACTCTTTTCAGAATCAGGTTCGACGTTGTCGGTGTCGGAAGCAGCACGATCAGCCCGTCGGGACAAATTGTCAACCCAGGCTCGATTCCTCACACCGAGCAAGCCGCAACTTTCGAAGACACGACCTTCTTCGACCCCACAGCGTTGGGCTGGGCCGCTAGTTTCAGTTTCACACCCAGTCCTCCTGTTCCCGGCTCCTCGATGACGTTTACCCCCACCGCGGTTTGTCCAGGCTGTACATCGCCTCTGAGCTATGCCTGGGACTTTTCAAGTCACGGAGTGACTGATTCGACCGCGAACACTCCGACCATAACTCCTCCACCCCCGGCAGTTAACCGCGTTACACTAACAATTACAGACGGCCTTGCAAATTCGATTACCTTGGTCCGGCTGGTACCCTTCGCCGTAGCACTAAATGGTCCTGCTAGTATTGCCGTCGGTGCTGCTGCAAGTTATAACGGTCTTTGGCTTGGAGGAACGCCCAATTATTCCGGAAGTGTGCGTCTTTGTCCGGGGCAACTGACGCCTCCTCAAACGCTTGTCTGTACCAATCCAGCCGCGGCAATAGCATCTACTCCGACCCAAACCGCTCCGGTTTCTAACACGTACCACTTTGGCGGTGTCTTCACAAACAAGCTCACAATAGCCACAACCGCCTCAGGAGGCGTGGCCGGGACGTCCGTTACTGCCACACAGGTGACTAATGTCACAGGGACTCCTGCAGCACTTGCTGTAACGGCTATTGCCAACCCGACGTCAGTCTCCCCGGGGGGGTCCGTCAGCTTTACAGCCACCGCGGCCTATTCAGGCACATACCCAGCTTACGCGGCATCAGCTGACATTCTCGTAAGCGGAACTGCTCCAGCCCTAGGCACAACTCTAGCCCAGGATAGCACGCACATCCGTTTCGTTGAGCAGGCGGGTTGCGCTGGATGTTTGATTAATGGCCTCTGGGACCCGTCAGAGTGGATATTCTTCTGTCCCGCAACGTGCGCCACACTTCCCGCCAGCGGGGCAGTTGTAATCTACACAGGCACTGTCGCCCAGCCGCCCGCAGGCACGGCGACCAAAGCAGATGGACACATCAAGTTTACCGGAGGAACGACCTTCGCCCAGGGTAATCCCGTTATCTATGACTGGGATCTCTCCACTCCAGGAGGCGCCTATGACGCATCCCTATCGTTCACGTTCAAGTTCGGCGACGGCACACAGACCACCATCTCAAGCGGTCTCGCCTCAACCTCGACAGGCGGCTTCACCGCCACAACAAGTCACATTTACACCGGGAGTGGAACTTTCCAGCCCGCGGTCCTCGTCCAGGAGACTGGAACTGCAGCAGGCACCCTCGGACCATTGTCAGCTATCCAGGAAGCCGCCTTCACAGCACCCGTAGCAGTCGGTGTAGCCGGAGTAACAGTGACCGTAAACTGCGGGGCGGCAACCGTCGGCAAACCCGTCACATGCAGCGCTTCAGCCACTGGCGGCACAGGTACAGGTTTCACATTCTCATGGTCCGCACCCGGAGGCAGCCCAGCCTCAGGTACCGGCCCTAGCTTCACAGTAACCTACTCGGCAAAGGGAACGCCGACCATAACGGTGACAGCGACAGACTCCGCCAGTAATACGGGATCCAAGCAGACCACCGTTACAGTAACTGGCCAGCCGATAGTTACAGACTTCACATTCAGCCCCACATCGCCTCAAAGCGGCCAGCAAGTCACGTTCACAGCAACCGCTTCCGGCGGAACCGGCCCATACACGTTCTCATGGAACTTCGGCGACGGCTCACCGGCAGGAACAGGAAGCCCAGCCACGCACATCTACACAGCCGCGGGCAATTTCCCCGTAGTCCTAACCACGACAGACATGAACGGCGTCACCCAAACCGCCTCTCACTCAGTGACAGTCAGTCCTCCGACACCTATCACCGTAACGGTCACCTGCGGCGCCGCAACAACCGGTAAACCAGTCAACTGCAGCGCGACCGCGCAAGGCGGCAGTGGCACCGGATTTACATTCTCATGGTCCGCACCCGGCGGCTCCCCCGCCACAGGGACAGGCGCGAGCTTCACTGTAACCTATGCAACAAAAGGCTCCAAGACAATCACTACAACCGCGACCGACAGCGCCAGCGCTACGGGCTCTAAGGACACGATCGTCACAGTAGCCGGACAGCCGATTGTGGTAACGGTAACCTGTGGATCAGCTACAGCAGGCAAACCGGTCACATGCAATGCATCCGCCACTGGCGGAACGGCACCATACTCATTCACTTGGTCGTCTAACGGAAGCCCGGCGACGGGCAGCGGCGCCAGCTACACGACAACCTTCCCAGCGAAAGGCTCACAAACAGTCACCGCAACCGCCACAGACGGTAACAGCGTGACCAAGACGGGAACGGCAACCGTCACGGTCGCAGCTCAACCCATCGTGGTCACAGTAAGCTGCGGTACAGCAACCGCAGGAAAACCCGTCACCTGTAACGCGTCCGCCACAGGCGGAACAACACCCTACTCATTCGCCTGGTCCTCAAACGGCAGCCCAGCAACAGGAACAGGAGCAAGCTACACGACAACATTTGCAGCTAAAGGCTCGCAGACAGTGACAGCCACCGCAACTGATGGCAACAGTGTCACCATGAGCGGAACTGCAAGCGTCACAGTCGCAGCGCAGCCAATCGCCACAGACTTCACCTTCAGCCCCACCTCGCCCACCTCTGGTCAGGATGTCACCTTCACAGCATCCGCTTCAGGTGGAACCAGCCCGTACGCATTCAGCTGGAACTTCGGGGACGGCTCAGCAGCCGGATCCGGCAGTCCCGCCCATCACATCTTCACGGTCACCGTCCAGACAACGTTCACCGTGGTTCTGACAACCACCGACTTGAACAGCGTCGCACAGACTGCGAGCCACACGATAACAGTCGCACCCGCGGGCCCCGGTCTCGCCATAAGTGTAAGCTGTGGCACGGCAACAACCGGTAAACCCGTGACCTGCACGGCTACAGTAACCGGCGGTCAAACACCCTACGGAACCGTATCATGGTCAGCACCCGGAGGCAGCCCAGCAACGGGCTCAGGTTCAAGTTTCACAACAACCTACGCCATCAAGGCAACTAACGTCGTGACCGCAACCGTCACTGACGCGGCAAGTACGACCGCACAAGGCACTGCAAACATCGTAGTCGCAGGCCAACCAATAGTTGTCACCGTAACCTGTGGCACAGCTACAGCCGGAAAACCGGTCACCTGTAACGCCTCTGCAACCGGCGGCACAGGACCCTACACGTTCGCCTGGTCCTCAAACGGCAGCCCAGCAACAGGAACAGGAGCAAGCTACACGACAACATTTGCAGCTAAAGGCTCGCAGACAGTGACAGCCACCGCAACTGATGGTCGCAGCGCAGCCAATCGCCACAGACTTCACCTTCAGCCCCACCTCGCCCACCTCTGGTCAGGATGTCACCTTCACAGCAGCCACCTCCGGCGGAACCTCCCCGTACTCGTTCAGCTGGGACTTTGGCGATAGCTCCCCGGCCGGATCCGGCAACCCCGCCCACCACATATACACAGTTGCAAGCACAACCAACTTCAACGTGGTCCTCACCGTAACAGACCAAAACGCCATCACTCAGACAGCATCCCACACCGTTACTGTGGGTCCACCCGCCGGCTTCACGGTCACAGTGACATGCGGGTCCGCCACAGTTGGCAAACCCGTCACATGTAACGCGACCCCCAACGGGGGCACTGGACCATTCACATTCTCCTGGTCCGCACCCGGAGGCAGCCCAGCCACCGGAACCAGCGCTAGTTTCACAACAACCTACTCGACGAAGGGAACAAACACAGTAAGCGTCACCGCCACCGACTCGGGAGGCGCCACGGGCCCAGGCTCAGCCTCCGTCACCGTCGCGGGCCAAGCCCTCACCGTCACCGCCACATGCCCAACATCAGGTCTCACAGCAGGCAAACCCTTCACCGCTGATTTCACCTTCCTACCTGCAACGCCAAGCTCAGGGCAATCCGTCACCTTCACGGCCTCAGGAACAGGAGGCTCATCCCCGTACTCGTTCAGCTGGGACTTTGGTGACAGTTCGGCTCCTGGCTCCGGCAGCCCAGTCCAGCACGCGTACACCGTCACCTCCACAACCACATTCCACGTTGTGCTAACTGCGACCGATGCAAACAGCGCCACTGCCACTGCAACACATGACGTTACCGTCATCCCGGGTATCTCCGGAATAACGGTCACAGTGAGCTGCGGGTCTGCCACAGCAGGTAAGCCGGTAACGTGCGATGCCTCCGCCACCGGCGGCACGGGCACTTTCACATTCTCCTGGTCAGCACCGGGTGGCAGCCCATCTACAGGGTCGGGAGCAAGCTTCACGACCACTTATTCTGTCAAAGGGACCAATTCAGTCACGGCTACTGCCACTGATTCAAGCGGTGCGACCGGCCAGGGCTCAGCTTCGGTCCTTGTGTCCGCGCAGTCCCTTACGACGACATTCACAGTCTCCCCGTCCAGCCCGCCCGTCGGCTCTCCAGCAACCTTCACCGCGACCGTTACGGGAGGGACCGCGCCTTACAGTTTCAGCTGGAACTTTGGTGACAGCTTCACAGGCACCGGCAACCCAGTCCAGCACACATACAGTACTGCCGGGCGGTTCAATGTGACATTGACCGTCACGGACGCGAACCAGGTTTCGACAACAGCCTCAGTCACCGTAACAACCACTACTGCCGGACAGTTCACAGTAGACTTTGCTCCCAAGCTGACAATAGTCGGCAACACAGCCTTCGTACCGCTTATCACCGGAGGCTCGTCCCCGTTCAGCTGCACTTGGAACTTCGGCGACGGCTCAGCCCTAGCAACAGCGTGCCTTGCAACACACTTCTACACAAACCCTGGAAAGTTCAACGTCACCCTAACGGCCACAGACTCTTCAGGCGCAACCGCCAGCACCTTTGGCCCAGTAAGGGTGCAGAATGCTCCCCGAATAAGCGGCCAGCAAGTTCAGAAGCGCATCCTCCCCGGCCAGACAGAAAACATCACTATCACTGTCAGAAACTTCTCCAGCCTCACAGTCGAGATCGCACTGAGCGTGCAAATATTCGACATCACAGGCCACGCCAACAATCTGGTCACAACTCTCTCGAACACGTTCACAGTCGGACCCTCCTCGAGCATGCCCGTGGTCCTGCAGTGGACACCTCCAAGCGTCGTGGCTGACTACCGGGACGTAGCAATGATAAGCTACAGCCACAGCTTCGGCGACTTCAACGGTGATGGCACATCTGAGAGTGTAGCGGGAACGTCACCGTTCCAGAGCCGTAGAGGCTTCTCCGTAGTAATGCCATCCATCATCGGCCAATCAGTACAAGAGCACATAGCGAGAGGCGAGACTGAGAACTTCCTCATTCTCGTCCGAAACCCGACACCCTACACAGCCAACATAGTCCTCACCATTCAAATCTTCAACATCACAGGCCACACCAACGCTCTAGTCACCACCCTAACCCAGTCCGTCACGCTCGACCCAATGTCGACCACAAGAGTCTCACTATCCTACACACCGCCTCCCATCGTCGCAGACTATCGAGACGTCGCCCAGATATCAGGGACAAGCTTCCAGAGCCGAAGAGGCTTCTCAGTAGTATAACCCACCCTCCAGACAGCCGATCACTCAACCCCTTCCCATCTGTCCGAATAGACCCTCGACCCAATTCCATTCCACACCCTGAAACCCTCGGGCGAGGCCGCCTCCCGCAACAGTCTCTCTCGCAAAAACCCCGAAAAACGATGACAGAACCGCGCAAAAACCGCTAAAAACCAAATTCTTCCTTCGTGCAGACTATACAAAGAGGGGGAGGGGGTATCCCACTCGAAGCCGACTTTTCAAGCACAAGAGAACATGAACCCCACCCGCATCCAGCCGGGTTGACGGCAGCGCAGGCAGGCAACGGCGGCTACCGTGCAGGCGGTTTTTCGCCGTTAGCCTTTTCGACGACAAGTTGGAGCTGGAGTCAGGAGAAGGCTTGACGAAGGGAGCATCCTGAGGTGGATATTATTGCGCGATTTGCTCATCGGTCTTAGCCGGCTGCGGTTGCGATGTAGTTTG
>VBBN01000058.1 GCA_005888735.1 Candidatus Bathyarchaeota archaeon | reverse complement strand
TGGGTCTAGCCAATCATCCAAGGCTGAAACAGGCTGCTATCAACGCCACCAGAAAATACGGTGCTGGCTCTGGCAGCGTACGAGTCATCGCTGGAACCATGAGCATACATCAACAATTGGAGAAGATCCTCGCAGAGTACAAGAAGACGGACGCATCGATAACCTTCCAATCTGGATACGCGACAAACCTTGGAACGATCATGGCCTTAGTTGGTGACGATGACCTGATCATTAGCGATGAGTTGAATCATGGTAGTATCATAGACGGTTCCCGCCTGACCAAGGCAGAGAAACGCGTATACAAACACAAGGACATGCAAGATCTTGAGCACCAACTACGGAACACTGAGCGGTACAGGCGAGTACTGATCGTGACTGACGGCGTATTCAGCATGGACGGCGACATAGCACCACTCCCCGACATCGTCAAACTAGCGAAAGAGAACGGGGCTGTAGTCTATGTTGACGATGCCCACGGCGACGGTGTCCTAGGAGAAAAAGGAAGAGGAATAACAAGCCACTTCAAACTGCACGGCGAGATCGATATAGAGATGGGAACTTTCTCGAAAGCCTTCGGCGTTGTCGGAGGCTATGTTGTCGGCTCGAAAGAGCTTTGCTTGTATCTACAGAACAAGGTCCGCAGCTACCTCTTGTCAGGGTCACAACCACCAAGTGTCCCTGCGGCTTGCATCGCAGCCCTGGAACTTGTGAAACGACAACCTGGACTGGTAAAGAGGCTCTGGGCCAATACAAGTTATTTCAAGAAGGGCCTTCGAGATCTGGGATTCGACACTGGCCAGAGCGAGACACCAATTACACCCGTCATGGTAGGCGATAGTGGAACGGCTAGGAAGCTCGCCGATAGGATGTTTGAGTTGAAAGTGTTCGTGTTGCCCATTGTCTATCCGATGGTAGCTCGTGAGAAAGCCCGGATAAGGACGATCGTGACCAGTGCACACTCCAAGCATGACCTTGACACAGCCCTCAACGCGTTCGAAAAGACTGGAAAAGAATTGGACATAATATGAATCAGAAAAGAAAGGATCGGGCCTCGCCCCAAGTCTTGGGAGCCCACCTGAATAGAAATCTCGAAAGACTAAGAAGGAAAGGTTGGTTCCGCAAGAGACTCCCGAATCTCGCAAGAAGTCTCGTCCACGCCGCCATCATCATGATAGGAGACTTGATAGTCCTCCTGGTCCTCACGCGCGAAATATCTGGCTCGACCCTAACGCTGATTTTGTTTCTCGAAGGAGGAATTGGACTCCTGTCCGGCGTTGCCATCTCTCTTTCATCTTCTCCCTCGATGTCCAAGCTGGGAGAAGAACTGTTCCATACCTCGCCCTGGTCGAGGGAGGCCGAAAGACATGCTGAGTCAGTTGGGCTGAAGTGGATGCTTACGGCTACTTTTCTAGTGCTTCTAGGGTTCGCAATATCCGCCATCTGAAATATTGGGATCGTTAGAATGGGCCCAAAGAAAAAAGAGAAGATTGTTCGGAATGCCCTAGTTTCCTCTCTATGGCGGAGGTCCGCTTGCCGGTGGTGTCGTCGATGTCGGTGGGCGTGTATAGCCTGTTCTTGCAATCCTATGGCGCCTCATTCTGAATAGGAGACCACCTAAGATTACTCCAGCGGCGGCTATGACTCCGGCGGCGATGTAGAGCCCGTATGTGGTCAGGAAGTTTGACGGTTGGTTCGCAGGTCCCACGTTCAAGAGTTCAACTGGCGGCCAAGCAGGCCCGTTGAAGGCGGTGAAGATTGCCTTTCCATTGCTGATGCTCTTGTCGAACGCTACAATCTCGCGGGTATAATGGATTGGTATCGAGGGCAATGCATCGTAGGCCAAGACCTGCCATTGCTTCACAAGGTTCAGGCGAGTTGGCTTGTCAACTGTTGTCTTGATCTGTTCGACGAGGCCATTGTTGGTGGCATTATTCCAGAGGTAGTAGTTGCCCCCTGTCGGGGCGAACTGTGTATTGTCGTACAATGACCATGGGTCCGCATCAATACCCAGATTGTAACCGACGAATAGAATGTCGAACCCGCCTTGGTCATAGGTCTTGCCCAAGCAGTTGCAGCTCGCAGGTGGTGTCAGTGCCCGAGCGAAGATGTTAGGGCTGAACGGTAGCTCTACCTTGCCAACATCTACTCCAATCGAGATCAATTGGCTTTGGATCAATGATGCCCAGGCTCGCCTTGCGCTGTTCGAGGTTGGCACGAGTAGAACTATGTGTAGGTTCGGAGTGAGACAAGACCTCCTTTCGCCGTGGGTAAAGTGTAGCCGGCCGCTACGAGGCTCTGGTTTGCAAGTGCCAAGCTGTACTTGTAGGGTTTGAGGTTTGTGTTGAATCCCTCTGTTAGGGACGTGTTTGTGTTCGGGTTGCCAACAACTGGAGTGGTTATCGCGGGGTTCCCGTAGCCGCTGAGCAAAGAGTTGATTATCTGGTTTCTGGGCGTCGCGTAGCTTATAGCTTTGCGAATGTCGGTTGCGTAGGATTCTGCGAGTGATGGATTCGACCCGTTTGCACAAGACGGAATAGCTTGGCACGCCGGCGTCTGAACCCCGGTTCCTATGACCGGATGATTCATGTTAACACCCATTTCCTGAACGCCAAATCCATCGTAAATCGCTAGATTGTCCATCCCCCAGTCGCTGAGAAAGCTTGGCGTAGTGCCGAGGTTGTAATTATTATCCAAAACGTTGACCTCACCGTTCTTCAGAGCTGTGATCGCAGCATCTGAACCCACTATATTCTTGACGTAGTAGTCTTTCACATTGAACTCTCCCTTCGCAACTAGGTCCGACTTGCCGCGAACTGGAAAGTCGAAATAGTTGTCGTTTCTCGTCAAGTGGACCGTTGACGTCGTCACATCGTAACCTACCCACTTGTAAGGTCCCGTACCAATTGGTCCGGGATCACTTGAGCTTGGGTTCACGCCTGTGTTGAACGCGCTGTGTAGCCAGTCAACTCCGCTCGTACTGTTGTACGGCCGAGTGTGGAGGACATGGTAAGGAACTATGCCCGTTGTGAGCACGTTCTGGACGAAGTAAGCATATGGGGCAGGCAATGTGAACTTCACCGTGTAGGGATCCACGATTGTCTCATTGTTCGGGCCGCCAATTATTCCCGTCAAGAACGACTCGACTGGCGCGGCCAGACCGGCGTTTTGGAGAGAGTCGAAGGTGAATTTCACATCTGTAGCGTTGACGCAACAGACGCCGTCATGCCAATTGACCCCTTGTCTGATATGGACCGTCCATATTTTGTATGTTGAGTCAACCGACCAGCCCGGGTTTGCAACAGTTCCGTCTGCGAGGGCTGGCAACATTGACTTTACGACTGTGTCATTCCTCATCGCGAGGCCGAGGAATACCTCACTGACGACGGCAAGGTCATAGTATGATGTGCTCAATCCCGGAATCAAGCCTTCTCCTGGTGCCTGTCCGGTCTGCGCGAGGATTAAGGTTGCGTTGCCGGTCTGCGCGTATAATTGGGGCGTAATCAAGAGTGCGGGCGTCAGCATCAAAATTGAAATCGCTAATGCGCACACAGATTTTCCGATTGTAGTTCTCAGAGTGTATTTCACTCGAGGAGACTCGATAGTTAGAGAGGTATAATCGTTGTGGCGACTTTCAACACTATCTCAGAACATAGACCATGTTCAAATTGCTCATAAGCAAATGGATACGCATATAGACCACGAATGTGCCCAGTTTCCAAATCATAATCGGTTATACCCTTGTCTCACCGGCATCTGCCAAGAGCAAGAATCGTGACAAGAGACGCCCGAGAGTGGTCTAATCTGTGTCGATTATCAAGTACGTGTTAAGAAGGGCGCTATATCTCATCCCTGTCTTCTTCGGAATCACTCTCCTCGTATTCTCGATTGAACGATTAGCAGGCGACCCCATCCAACTCCTCACGCAGCTAAATCCCAAAATAAACGAGGCACAACGTCAGGCGCTGAGACACTATTTCGGACTTGACAAGCCAGTCTATGCCCAGTATTTGTTATGGCTCTCCGAGCTTTTCATGGGCGACTTGGGAAGCTCTTATGCCGTGTACAGTGGCGTTTCAGTGAATTACCTCGTGGCTACAAGGGTTTGGACAACTCTTGAGATCCAATTGTTGGGATTTGTCTTTTCCCTCGTTATCGCAATCCCCATCGGCGTCCTCTCAGCGAGAAAGAGATACTCACTCCTGGACGTGACCATAACTAGTTCGGCTCTTGTAGGAACATCGATCCCTATCTTCTTCCTCGGAATTGTCTTCATTCTGGGCTTCGGATACTATCTCGGCTGGTTCCCGTCAGGAGGAGCGCAGTCGACAATACCGTCTCAGTATTTTTTGGGCGACCAAACCCTTGACCATATCTGGCATCTTACATTGCCAACTGCAGTCTACACTTTCGCTTTGCTGGCGCCGATAGTCTTGCTAGTTCGGTCAAGCATGCTAGAAGTTCTTAGGCAAGATTACATTCTCGCTGCGAGAGCGAGCGGACTGAGCGAGAGAACCGTCATCTACAAACACGCCTTGAAGAACGCGCTCATACCCATAGTGACATATATCGGATTGTATTTCGGAGGTTTGTTGGCCGGTGCGCCAATCACAGAGACCGTCTTCAACTGGCCGGGCGTGGGGAGATTGTTTGTCGATGCGACCAATGTCCTCGATTTTCCGATCGTGCAGGGCATAGTTGTCTTGATCACCCTGATGACTCTCGTGGCCAACATAATCACTGACATTACGTATGCATACATAGATCCGAGGATCCGTCTTGAATAAACAGGAGGAGGTCAAGCTATAACGACGGAGGCTAGTCCCAGCTCAAGGTTGTACAAGCGTCTCCGCGACTTGACCCCACTTTGGAGGGGTTCTGGGGTAAGCCAGTGGGGACTAGCCTGGCGGAGGCTCAGAAGGAACAAGGCCGCCCTTGCCGGTCTAGCGGTCGTGGGAATCATTGGGGTCATGGCAATCTTCCAGAACTACATTGCGCTCTACCCGGCGAAATGTCTTGTTGGTCTCCAACCACAGTGCCCTGCGGCTTCCGGCCGGACGGATAGTTGGCAGATTAGAGTGCCTCCAAGCCTCCACGACCCGTTCGGAACTGATGGTAGTGGATACGATGTCTACAGCCAGATAGTGTATGGGGCGAGGCCGGCGTTTCTTGTTGGAATTGGGGCGACAGCGATTAGCATGGCCCTCGCCATATTGATCGGGCTTGTCGCAGGTTACGCGGGTGGCTGGGTCGACAATGTTCTCATGAGGATCACAGAGGTCTTTCTCGTGCTACCCTTCTTCCTCATACTCCTAGTCTTCCTCCGGGTGTTAGAGGCTGGAACGGGATCCGGCACCGGTGCCCTTTGGATCATAATCGCAATCATTGGAGTGTTCTCATGGTCTGGTGCCGCGAGAATTATCAGGGGAGAAGTTCTTCATGTCCGGGAGTTTGAGTACGTCGCGGCTTCTCGCCAGATAGGCTCGTCGGCTCGGCGCATTCTCTTCCGACATCTCTTCCCCAACGTCCTGCACATCATCATCGTCTTGGCAACATTGCAAATCGCAGGGTCCATCCTGACCGAGGCTGGAGTAAGCTTTCTCGGATTCGGAGACACTAACACCCTCACTTGGGGCCGACTGCTGACCGACGCGTCTTCTAATGTCAAGCAGGCATGGTGGGCAGGAGCTTTCCCGGGGATATTCATCACTCTACTGGTCATGGGCTTCAATCTTTTGGGAAATGGGTTGAGAGACGCGTTAGACCCGAGGCTCAGAGAGTGAGCCAGAGAAAAAATGGAAACCAGACTGTCAAGGAGGACGATACTTGCCCGAGCCTTTATTGACAGTTGACGGACTGAGAACCTACTTTTTCACCTGGGCCGGCGTCGTTAGAGCAGTTGACAACGTCAGCATTCACGTTGAGAAAGGCGAGACGCTCGGGATCGTTGGCGAATCCGGATCCGGAAAAACCGTTACCGCATTGTCAGTAATGGGGATCGTCCCCTCGCCAGGGAAGATTGTGGAGGGGAGGATCAGGTTTGAAGGACAAGACCTTCTCTCCAAATCCCAGCGAGAGTTACAATCGATCCGGGGTAATCGCATTGGCTACATATTCCAAGATCCAACGGCTACCCTCGACCCAGTCTACACGATCAGACAGCAACTGGTAGAGGTGATAATGCAGCATCAGCCACTGACAAAAGACGGAGCCTATGATAGAGCATTGGAACTCTTGCAAATGGTGGGAATCCCTGCCCCAGAGCTTCGCATGAACCAGTACCCCCACCAGCTAAGCGGCGGGATGAAACAGAGGATTGCCGTGGCCCGGGCAATCTGCTGCAACCCCAGCCTATTGATCGCTGACGAGCCCACGACAGCGCTGGATGTGACAATCCAGGCCCAGATACTTGTGATGATGAAGGATCTAATCAAGCGTTTGGGCATGGCCATGATCCTGATCACACATGACATGGGAATAGTCGCGGAGACTTGCGACCGCGTCACGGTCCTATATGCTGGGCAAGTGTTCGAAACGGGAACTACGGATCAAGTCTTCTGGAATCCAAAGCATCCCTACACTGAGGCACTATTGACCTCGGTCCCTAATCCACGGTTAATCCAGAAAAGATTGGATGTCATTCCTGGGAATATTCCGGACCTCATCCATGCTCCAACAGGATGCAGGTTCAACCCACGTTGCAAATACGCTCAGCAGCTGTGTGTCGACAAGATTCCCGAGTTCGAGTTCCAAGAGCCACCCGACCATCGGGCAGCTTGCCATTTTGCAAAGGAGCTACACCTGAAGACCCCGGTCGGGGAGGAGTAGAATAGGAACTGGCTTTTCGTGAAACAGGCCGTTCTAGTGGAGAGTCCGCTTTGGAGATACGATTCCTGACGAAACACTATCCTATCTTCGAGAGAGGTTTGCTGTTGAAACGCCAGA
>VBBN01000028.1 GCA_005888735.1 Candidatus Bathyarchaeota archaeon | reverse complement strand
TCAACTTGAAGGTCGAACCCCATGCCTTACAGGGTCGTGAGGGACCAGAAAAGGAATCGCCACCCTTGTGCGACCAGATTTATACCCGTTCAGGTCTAAATCCCACCGGCCCCACCATGATACGCCCAACTCCAGCTTGAAACCTCAGGCTGGAGTTAGCGCTGTATATCCTGTACAGAAATTGGCCCGAAACTGTTAAAAATTCATTCCCAAGCTACCACCGCTTTACGGACTTATAGGAGAAGAGAATATTGACCGAAACTGAGAACAATCACGAGTCGACAGAAGGGAGAGTTTCAAGGAGAGACTTCCTCAAGTATAGTGCAGGCGTGGCTGCCGTCATCTCCGGGGCCAGCGGGTTACTCGGAAAAATTCCGCTCCCTCCATCGCCAACAGCAAGCCCTACACGGATATCCCAGACCCCGCCGAACCCAAGCATTGAAGAGGTCACGATAGCACAGCTTGAAGCGCAGTTTGCTGCTGGAACCCTAACCGCAACCTCCCTCGTGAACATGTACAAGACACGGATTGGCGCCCTCGACCAGAGTGGCCCGAGGCTGAACTCAATCCTCCAAATCAACCCCGACGCCCTCACCATAGCTCGTCAACTGGATGCGCAAACTCCCCCCTTCCCTGGCCTGCTACATAGAATACCTGTCCTGCTGAAGGACAACATTGACACGCATGATCAGATGCAGACTACTGCAGGCTCACTCGCCCTAGTCGGCGCACCGGCTCAGCAGGATTCGACAGTAGCCGCCCACCTCCGCGAGGCGGGCGCCATAATCCTGGGTAAGACCAACCTCAGCGAGTGGGCAAACTTCCGCTCGTTCTTCTCCTCAAGCGGATGGTCGGGACGGGGCGGCCAGTGCAACAACCCATACGCGATCGACCGCAATCCGTGCGGGTCAAGCTCGGGGTCCGGGGCAGCAGCTTCCGGAAACCTTGCTACAGTTTCCATCGGAACTGAGACTGACGGCAGCATCGTCTGTCCGGCAAACGCTAACGGAGTCGTAGGTATCAAACCAACTGTCGGGCTCGTTAGCCGAGCTGGTGTCATCCCTATCTCGCATACTCAGGACACTGTTGGCCCCCACGCTAGAACAGTGGCAGATGCAGCAACCGTACTAACAGCTATAGTGCAGAGAACTCCTGACCTGCGGGACCCTGCTACGAGCACCAGCCCGCTCGGCAAGCTCGGCCAACCGAGACCTGCTTTGCCGGCCGACTATAGAGTCTTCTTGAATCCTAAGGGCCTCAAGGGCGCCAGGATAGGAGTTGTTCGAGACTTTGAAGGGTCCAGCCCCCACGCCGACGCCATCTTCGACTCAGCGGTTACAGCAATTCAGAACGCTGGGGCGGCCCTTGTGGACCCCGTGTCCTTCCCGCATCTCGCCAACATCAATAGCGGCCTTGCAGAGTTCACCGTGCTCCTCTTCGATTTCAAGATAGACATAGAGAACTATCTCAAGACCCGAACCGGCGTACCTATCACCAGCCCAACTCTCCAAGCCCTAATTGACTTCAACAACGCCCACGCCGACCAAGAGATGCCTTTCTTCGCGCAGGAAATTTTCGACCTCGCCAACACATTCAGCTCCGACCCGAACGCCACACAGACTTTTGGCCTGTCATACAATGAGTCATTGGCCATCGACCGGAAGATCGGAGCGACGGAGGGAATAGACAAGCTGCTGAACGACAACAACCTTGACGCGCTAATCGCCGGCACCGATAACCCAGCCTGGCCTACTGACCTAATCAACAGCGACCACTTCGTCTTCGGAACCTCCTCACCCGCCGCTATCGTAGGCTATCCGATCATCAACGTCCCAGCGGGCATGACCTTCGGCGTTCCAGTCGGCATCTCCTTCATCGGCACAGCCTTCGGCGAACCCACACTGATCAAGCTCGCCTCAGGCTTCGAAGCCGTTACGCAGGCACGCCAGAAACCACAATTCCTACAGACCTTGCCCTTCAGCGGCCCGCCACCGTTCAAAGTAAGAGGCCGAGGACCCTTCCCCAAGAGAAACGCTCCACTAATCAGCGAACTCTAACACACTTTCACCTTCCACCCTTTTCCATTCAACGAATCAGCGGAGCTGAGTACGCCTACGAAGTCTCTGAGCTGATTTAGGTATCCTTGGGTACCGGCTAGTCCTCAGTCGACTTCGAGAATCAAGACTTAGCCGAGGCTTGTCCATGGAGAAGACGCACGCTGTCTCCCCATTCGTGCAGGAGGATACCTGATACAAGGCCGAAGGTATGTGCTAGCTCTCCTCCCCCTGCG
Source organism: Candidatus Bathyarchaeota archaeon (assembly GCA_005888735.1). Classification (GTDB taxonomy): domain Archaea; phylum Thermoproteota; class Bathyarchaeia; order 40CM-2-53-6; family 40CM-2-53-6; genus BA-19. Next base: position 181,060 of record VBBN01000028.1, on the reverse strand, counting down.
AAAAGGTTGAGTCCCAGGAGAAAAATCATTGCGATTGCCCCCCTGGCTCCCCCTGCCGCTCCAAGGAGGCCGCAGACGAGAAAGGTGACAAGCCATCTTTTACGCGAGACCTGTTCTTCAAGAACGGTTCCGAAGATCAGAAGGAAGAGTAGGTTCCCTCCGAGGTGGAGGAGGTTGGCGTGGAGGAACATCGAGGTGAAGAGCATCCAGACTCCTCCCTGCCTCACAGCCACGTTGTCCTGAACAAAGGGCAAGGCAGGAGACTTAGGTTGAACGAGGTTCAAGAAATCTCCTCCCCAAGCCCCGAATAGAAGGTAGACCGAGACTAGGACGAGTGACATTTGGACCGTGGGTGAATCTCGAATCCGCGAGCTCTGACCTTGTTCCAAATCTGCCCGATTCCCCTTACAGATCGAGTGGTTTGCACGGCCTTTAACGCAGTTTCTGGGTCTTGCTGCGATTCTGGTCTGCGTTAAGCTGCTCACGCTCGCTGGGAGGATCATGAGCATAATCATATTCGCGTTCCTATTCTTCCAAGCAATCAACTTCCTGAGCAATGGTGCCTCCACGTCCTTGGAGAACGGATTTGTCATCATCCAGACTCAAGTGGGATTCCTGACCCTTCTGTACTCATTTGCCTGAACACTTGGGGAGGAAAGCTTTACGATCAGTTCTCATCCTTTCTACAACGATTTCAGAAGACAACGGATCTCTTTTGTTTGCAAGAAGTTTTCACACATCCACCGACTTCAGGCTTTAAGACAGGTGACCCGGAAAGGGTGGGTGACCTGTACGAGCGATTGGAAAGACAACTGCGAGGATTCACAGGATATCTCACCGAACCATACACTTCTTTTGGCGAGAGACTCGCCCTTTTTGTAAGGGACTCGGTCAAGATCGATAATTACGGCGACACCATACTATGTCCTCAAAGAGATGTCGTTGTCGACAAGAGGAGCTTCAGTATAGGGTCAAGGTTGCAGTGGATCGGATTCCATCGCGGCAAGAAATGGTGTACAGTTGCGAACATGCACGGAATGTGGTTGCCCAGTGGAAAAGAGGATAGTTCGGAAAGGCTGATTCAATCGGACCGTATTGTGAGATTCATCACGCATGTGGAAGGGGCCAAGATACTTTGTGGCGACTTCAATCTACTACCACAAACCCGCTGTATCAATATGCTTGAGCAGCATTTGAGGAATCTCACAAGAGAGTACGCAGTCACGTCAACACGCAGTAGCCATTACTCCAAGAACGGGAAATTTGCAGACTATATCTCCACCTCAGCGGACGTTAGAGTTCTAGACTTTCATGTTCTCGAAGACGAGGTTTCTGATCATTTACCACTCCTACTCGAGATTGACTTACGTTGGTAATAGGAGCTAACGATTATTTGCTAAGCAAGTTTTTAGAAAAACGTCTAACGCGGTTTCTTTTATCTTGCTACTCTCAACCGGCCCGCGGCGAAAAAGAATCGGAGATTCCGGAATCTTTAGAGGATGTCCGTGTGCTGAGAATCCTCCCTGAGGCGTTGTTAGATGTCCGTGTCTTGTCGTATCGCCAGCTTGTCAATGATTCAAATCGATATTTTCACTCTCTGCTAATACAGGCCTATAGGGCTCTTCTTACGATCGTGAACCTTTCAAGCTTCATGTGGACCCGAAAGCCTGAACGAAGGAACATGTTCAGCGAGCCGCGAAAACTAAGGTTGTCTTGAGGAATCTTGTACGGGTTATCTCCACTCAATTCCGGGTTCCTTGGATACCCTTCTGCAATTGGAAGCCCCCATCTCTTAATCAGGTCACACGCGGACTGCAATAGCTTCTGTGCCACTGCCGATTTTCGATGCTCAGAAGAGACAACAAAGCAGGTTATCGAGCCCACTTTCTCGCTGGGATCAACTATCGCCTGCTTCAGGTACCGAGGATTGACATAGCTTCCCCTCGGGGCGACGTTGCACCAGCCAACGACTTTCTCCCCTGCATAGGCCAACAGACCCGACGCCTTCCCCTCCTCGATGGTCTTCTCGCGGGCGGCCCTGTTTTCAGACCGCTTGTCACGCGAGGCGTTGATTTCGTCTTCAGTACGAGGGTCGTCGTAGAAACTGCAGTAACACCCTCCCCACCAAGGGTTATCTTTGAATCTAAGAAATGAATCATTGTCGTAGATGTCATCAAAGAAGCCGAGATAATCGGCGACGAGCTTGGGTTTCAGTTCTCGAACGAGAATCTCGTGATCTGCCATCTTCCAGTCATTCTAGAGGACTTGGCTTTCTTATGAATAGTCTTACGCTCAATTTCTGCTTGGCCCGTCTCGTAGTTGGAATTCCAACAAGTTAGAGGGTGGCGAAATGAAAACTGAGCGTTCGAGCCCGGTGACTTTCTTCTCGTAAGACAGTACTCCGAGAAGCGTGATTAATTCGCGCTAATCAAGACGGCCTTGGCTGTGGCTGAAAGCAAAACCTGATAATTTCCCGGATATTTCTGGGGAGCAATGACGCTGAGAATCGGTTCGTTCGTCATCAACTGTAAGGACTTTGAAAGGACGGTCGCGTTCTGGCGGGAAGCGTTGCACTATGCTCCCCGAAGGCCGGCCAGCGAAGATTTTGTGGTGCTGAAGGATCCTGCGGGCAACAGTCCGAACGTGTCCGTGCAAGCAACGGACGAGCTAAAATTCGGCAAAAACCGCATGCACCTAGACCTCTACGCCACCGACCAGAAGGCCGAAGTAGAGAGGTTGGTCAAGCTTGGCGCAACCATTCACCAGGCTGCACGGGAAGGTGAGGATTTCGTTATTATGGCGGACCCTGAAGGGAAGTTGTTTTGCGTGGTACAGCTCGCTCATCCTTCTTCGAGCGACAAGAGTAGGCTATGAAAAGACAAAGCCTAGTACGAGTCAGCAAGAGACAGTTTCCTAGTTTTACTTGCCTCGTAGAAGCTTTCGAATTCGAAGCAGCGACCGATCTATGATCCTTTCTGGCAAGCTTGGATAGGCTCTGCCCCGCCATCGGCTTGCTCCGCCTATTGGCGTTTGACCTCATGCTCGCCCTCGACAATGTGGGAATACAGATGTGATGTGGGGATACAGCTTTAGAGGCATTGCGTAAAGGTGCCGCACCATCATAGGAGTTTCAGAGTTGCAAGACTGGGAAAACCTTTCTGATTGGTACGATAAGAAACAGGGCGAGACCGGAGACCTCTCCGTATCTGAGATACGGGACACAGAGGGACTCCTAGTCGTGGAAACCAGCAGGAACTTTCTATTCTTCGCTTCTACGCGATTGTCTTTTCGACTGTAGGGATTCTGTTTCAGAATGTAATCGGAATCGACTTTTCGATATTACTCGTGGCCCCTGCCGGAGCGGCCCTGTTATGCTACTTCATCTACAAAGGCATTCTGAATGAACGTCCAAGATACGTTGCTGCTCAGCGAAGACTGCGCGTTGCAGCTTGGATGTTAATCATCGGAGTCGCATTTTTTGTCGGCTCAGAGATTCCGATATTCTTCTCGGCCAGCCCCGACCCTGCGCTTGCGACGGTTGGGGTAGCAATTTTTTGCCTTGAGCGTCTTGCTTTTTGGGGTTTCCTTGGTCAAAGCTAGGCCGTCGAATACCTAGGCACAAACCTTCGAACGTTAGCAACTGGTGAAATTAGGCGTTAGTGGGTGAGTGTTCTGGCCCAAGCTCGGCGAGCGTGGCTTAGGTTCGGCGAGCTGACTAGGAGATGAGCTGGTATACATCGGCTGGACTCTATGTAGCTAGGACTAGTCCGTATCATCGTTTGCGGCCCCGGTGGACGATGCTGTTGATCTTAACCGCAAGAGCCCTTAGTGTTGGTTAGGGACCAGTAAAAACTGGGAAAAGAGCCTAAAAAGGAGCCGGGCTTTGAAAAAGCCTTGAAGCTTCGAAGCTTTGAAAATAAGCGTTCGAAGCGGTCGGCCCCAACCAAGGAGTCGATTACGGATGAGCAAATAGAGAAGATGAAAGAGGAGACGCGGTACTGGAGAGAGAAAGCTATGGCGATATGGGGCGGCGAGCAGGTTACCGAAGTGCTCCGTCGCGCCTACATGAGAGGTGTCGAGTTGCGGATGTTCATGGAAGGACTTGGCCGACGCGAAGCCGCCGGGGCGATTACGCTAGAGGATTTCGAGAAGTTCCTAGACGTGTTCGTAAAACGCCCTAGTAAACAGCAGCCGCCCCCTGACATGGCCGTAGGTGAAGCACGAGAATGACCAAAACCGTCAAGAAAGAAGCGAAAAAGAAGCCTGGCTTGGAGAAAGCCTGGAGACTTGGAGACTTGGAGAACAAGCATTCCAAGCCGGCCGACCCGTCGGGGGAAATGGTGGTTCCAAAACGTGCCCAACAAGTGGCTATCAACCTATTCCGGAAAGCAGGGCCTAGTGGTCTCGCTACCCGAATACATGAGTTCTCTGAACAAACGGCTGCCGAGGAAGGTATCACCAGCATGAGCTTTCACTCGGTCACAAGAACACAGTCTGGCAGTGGGACACTCGACGACAGGAAACAACGAGCTTGAACATTTATTCGATTTCGATCTTCAAGCTGCACCGGTTATTCCGGATAAATGAAGCGTGAGAATACTCCTTGATACGGCGCGTAGCCAGATGAAAAAGTCTGATATTGAGGGAGTTAAAGCGGGCGCGTGAAGGAAGGATTCGCGATATGAAGAAATTTACGTGTAAAGAAATGGGTGGACCCTGCGAAGAAGTTCATGAAGGAGCCCACAGCAATGGAAATAGCAAAACAAAATTTTGTTCATATCATGGCTACTACTGACAATGCTCATAAACAAATGAGAGAACAAATGACAAAACCAGGCAAGGGACCAAGCGAAGAAGAGTGGTGGGCGTGGTTCAACAGAGAATGGGAGAAGAAAAAGGACGAGGCCTGATTATATTCCTCATAGAAAAAATAGGAATACCCCGGCATTTCCGGGCTGGCGCTGAAGCTCTTCGACTCGATGTTATAGTTGAACCGGGCAGAGAAAGTCAGCGGCAGCGTTTCGAGTCACAGTGACCATTCCTGCGTTCTGGGCTGAGAGAACTGCCTGCTCCGAGGTGAGTAGTACGGGTGTGATTTCTGAGTTGAAGGTTACAGTGAATACTTTCCAATGACCGCCGTGATAGTCTGAACTTCCGGGAGCAACAGCTGCGATCCCGAGTTGTCCTGTGGCGCCGTTTGTCACCTTGTAGAAATTGTCCCGGCCTTCATTGGGGAAAGCCGCTGGGGGAACCACGGTTCGGACTATGGTGCCGTTGTAGTAGAGATTACCGAAGCCTGGCGTAGCTGCAAAAGCTGGTGTTACTGAGAGGACGAGTGCGATAACAAGGGCCGAAAAGATCGTCATGGTGAGAGTTTTCATTCTTACAATTCACCTCCCAGATTTCTCGTAGGTAGGTTTCTGGGACCGGATACTTTACGGATTTAGCGAGATTAAGTGTAGATCAGGTGTAGTTTTCACCGCGTTGAGGTTCGGAGGAGAGCGATGATGGCTAGGGCCTCGGCAACGTTGATGCCCAATAAGTAGGGAAGAAATGGGTCTTGGATGTACGAAGCCATGGTGAGGAACGAGTAGACCGCGAGAATGTTCTGGGCGAAGAGGATCGATGCGAAAACACTCAAGCCTAGGCTAAACTGGGCGTGAGTGTCCCTGTAAACGCGAAGGTAGACTGCGACCAAGACCAATAGGAGAACGGCACTTATCGCGGCCGTGTACATGCTAAGGTCCATAAGGAGAGACATTATCTCTTCACTTCTCGCTCAACCCTGCGGCTGATCTGTGCCCATATTTCGTCGAAGAGGGGTAGATGTGCTTCCATTTCAGGCGATAGAAAGTAGAGCTTGCCGTATTTCTCTCCAGCGGATGAAACCAGATGGTTTTTCTCGAGAGCCCGAATATGATGCTCGGCAACCCTGTAGTGAACTTGGAGAGCTTCTGCAAGCTTGTTGATGTTGTAGGGTTCTCTTCGTAGGAGGTTGATGATTCTTCCACGGTTGGGACCTCCTCGGGACCCGGCCAGAACATACCACAACAGACGTTTCCACGATACTTCCGAACTGGACCTGGGCATCCCCACGTTTCTGCCGTCCTGGATATCATCCCAACCATGACATGCATTAAGACTTGGCCAGACTAGAGGGAGACTAGTCTTCCTTTAGAAGATAGGTCAGGATTAGGTCAGGATTAGGTCAGGATTAGGTGCGAGTCCAAGCGGGGGCCAACGCGAAATCTAGGACCTCGCTTCAAGGCTGTTCGTTTCTTGCTCGACCCAGAATGAGACGGTTGGTCTCTTGAAAGACGTTGAGATGTAATATGAACAGTTCGCATTAAGCTCAATTTTCGCGTGACAAGAACGCTTATCTTTCTAGATCACCTATAGCAGGGTAGAAGGAAAATGAGCCAGGAAAACCTGGCACATCAGGCTTCTTTTGGATTACCACCCCCGGGCTCCATGACTCAGATAAGGAACTTCGAATCTCGAAGTCGAATGCTCAGATTCGCCATCCAGCGGTACAGACAGTATTTCTGAAAAACTAGGCAGGTCTCTACATGTTGAGACCTATCGACGCACATTGAAAAGAGCCCGACAGAACTGTAAAGAACGCTGAAACCCGAATCCGAAGGCGAACGCTCAGAGCCGATGGCCAATGTGGTCAGTACGCCGCCAAACCAAGCGGCGACCGTGACGGTCGAAAAGCCGGCCACACTACTCAAGAGATTAGTTATAGCCCAGAAATATGCGGGACAAACAGAATTATACAGTCCTAGACGCCAGTGGGTAGATGGAATTTGCCAAGCTACTACAGCCTCGGAAGACTGCCACCGAAGCGGCACACGCAGTTTCGTAAGCCGGATGGTGGGCTATTTCAAGAGGAGATTTTCGGCACCGAAGCCTTCTCGGGGGTCTACTCCACTCTCTACCACTACAACCCCCCGACAAGGGTCTCGCACATCAAGAAGCTGAAGGATCTTGCTGTCATTCCCTGGCGTCCTGACATTCACAGGCATCACCATGTTCGTACGAAAGATCTAGAGCCTGCGGGAAACCCTGTTGAAGGACGACAACCCCTCTTCTACAATAATGATGTCTTCATCTCTTCCGTTCGTCCAACGGAGGGAATGGAGTGGTTCTTCCGGAACGCGCAGGGAGACGAATTGTACTTCGTACACGAAGGGAGAGGAGTTTTGGAGTCGGTGTTCGGAGTATTGCCTTTCAAGCCCGGGGACTTTATCGTCGTTCCAAGAGGGACGACTTACCGGTTTAGCCTAGAGGACCGGAAGAACAGGTTTCTAGTGGCCGAGTCAGCCGGACCCGTTGAAGTGCCCCGGCGCTACCGGAACGACTACGGGCAGTTGACAGAGCTTGCTCCTTTTTGCGACCGCGACTTTCGCCGGCCGGAGAAGCTGGTAACGCATGATGAGGCAGGAGAGTTTGAGGTGAAGGTCAAGGTCGAGAACTCGTTGATGTCGTACATTTTCAATTTCCACCCGCTTGATGTCGAGGGCTGGGACGGATATCTCTACCCGTGGATCTTCAACGTTAATGATTTCGAACCGATTACGGGGCGTGTTCATCAGCCGCCGCCCGTTCACCAGGCGTTCGAGGCACCGGGCTTTGACGTGCTAGCGTTTGTTCCGCGGAAGCTGGACTATCATCCGTTAGCTGTGACCGTTCCGTACAACCATAGCAATATTGACAGTGATGAGATTCTCTACTATGTTAGCGGAGACTTTACCAGCCGTAAAGGGATTGAGATTGGCAGCTTTACCCTTCACAGGCGGGGCGTTCATCATGGGCCGCAGCCTGGAGCGTTAGAGGCAAGCGTGGGGAAAGAGGCGACCAATGAGATGGCGATAATGGTGGAGACGAGGAAGGCGTTGAAGGTTACGTCTGTGGCTGAGAGGTTTGATGATGCGACCTATCCCTTCAGCTGGCTCACACCGACTGTGAAATAGTAAACGCCTGGGCTTCGAAGAGCTGGACCCCCCAATGCCCGGAATTGGAGAACGCCTGCTCTACCCGGTTGCAAAACGCTGGATTGCGGGGTACGAGCTCGGAGACGCGATCAAGGCGGCCCAAGATGCGAACAGCCGGAAGATCCGTGCAATAATTAACCGGCTGGGCGAGCACACGCCAGACGTGAACCGGATTGAGAGCTACACGCAGGAGTACCTGAGAATTCCAGAACTGCTTGAGAAGGAGCACATAGACGGGACAATATCCGTCAAGCCCTCCCAGCTGGGACTCGCCGCGGAGGTTCCGCTCTACAAGAAGAACCTGGTTAGGATACTTGAGAACTCTGAGGCTAGGGGGCTTGATGTATGGGTTGACATGGAGAACTCGCCCTACACTGAACATACACTGCAGGTATATCGGGAGCTTTTCGAAGACCACCCAAAAATGGGAGTCTGCCTCCAGGCGAACCTGAAGAGGACCGAGAAAGATGTCAAATCCATAGTGTCGATCGGAGGAAGGGTTCGGCTTGTCAAGGGGGCCTATCCGGAGAACGGGGAGATAGCCTTCAAGGACCGGAGAACAGTCGAGGACAACTATCTTGTTTTGTTGAAGATTCTCTTCAGCGAGGGGGATAATTTTGTCGTCGGCACGCATGATACTATGTTGATTGAAGAGGCTGAGCGATTGGGGAAGGAGCATGGGAGGACTTTCGAGTTTGAGATGCTGAAAGGAATCAGGGATGACATGAAAGCGGAGCTTGTGGCTAAGGGCCACCGTGTTGGCGAGTACATACCATACGGCCCTGAGTGGTACAACTACAGTAAGAGAAGAATGAGGGAGAGGAAGAGGAACATCCTACTTCTTGCTAGGTCGCTGTTTGGCTAGGTCGACTCATCCTAGTGAGCGTTAGGTCTTCTGCTGTTGAGGGTGGAATAATAGGAAAAGAGGTGAGGCGGACTTTTTCGTCCGCCCCAAGGGTTTCTAGTTCTGCTTGGAATCCTTCTGGACTTGTGGATGTCGACGTCGTATGACGACGACTGCTGCGAGCCCTGCTACTGCGACTCCGCCTAGGATTAGGTAGAGTGTTGGTAGTCCGCCTGCGAGGCCGATGCTTGGGTCATGGAGCAGTGTGGCGCCTGCTGGGAATGATGGGTAGGCGAGGTAGAGTTTGAAAAACATCTCGTTTCCTTCCTTCTCGCCTTTGTAGGAAGCTGTTACTGGCACGCTGGAGGTCTGGCCGTTGCTGGTTGTGACTGTGGCGCTGTTGACGAAGTGGAAGAAGCCGATGTTCTGGCTAGCTGTGACGGGTCCAGAGACGAAGCGGACTTCCTGTTCCACGTCTGTTGTCTCATGGAAGGAGTGTTCCGCAACCGTTGGACCCTCGTCGTGTGTCGCGTCAACGCTACGTGTGCCGTCTTGCTCGTGGAGGTCGAAGCGGCCCGTGTCGCTGTGCAGGTTGACTTGTAGGGCTATTTTGTCGTTGGCGTTGGCGAAGGGCCAGTTCTTCAGTGCGAAGTCGATCTTCATCTCCGCGTTGCCCATGGTGACTGGTTGGTTGTTGACGGTGATTGTCCGGGTTGTGTTGTAGGCTTTGACCGCGAGCACGACGTCGCCTGAGTTGAGGGACTTTGGCTGGCCGCTTCCGCCTTCGACCTGGAGCAAGCTGTTGAGTGTGAAGTTGAAGCCGATGCCGATTGTGGCACCGTTCTGGTTTTTCAACGGGTAGAAGCTAGTGGGGGTCCACTGTGCTGAGTCAAAGTCTGCGCGGGCAACCATAAGGTGGCTCGCGTATTCTTCCCCAGAGTTGTTCGTAGAGAATTCTGTGAGAGCTCTGAAGTTGACCGAGTAGACTGTTCGGGCCATGTCGTTGGTAGCGTAGAAGCGTAAGTGCGGAGCGTTGCCAGCGAACTCGCCTGTAAGGGGTCCGTTCTTGAACACGATGACTCCGTCGCTTGTTGTGTGGCTGGGTCCTTCAGTAGCAGCGACTGCGGGAATTGCGAGAGCTGCGAGGGCTATGATGAAGGTTCCGAGCAGCATTGTTATGTTTGGTTTGCGCATTTCCTTTCACGCCGTTTTCCAAGTAGATACTATGATTACGACTTGATTTAGGCGTTTTTCTTCGAGAAGAGGCGAAATTACCGTTTCTAGATAACTAGAACCTGCTTCAGCATACCAAACTGCAGGCTTCACCCGGTCTAGAATATGCTGAGCTGTAGGATTGCTACGAGAACGATAATGTTCAGGTAGACTACTCCAAGGCTGATGAGCGCGGTCCTCTCGAGCCTCAGGCCTTTCGCGGTTGATATTGCGCTTGACAGTAGGCAGACGACCCAGACTTGCAAAAGGATGGGAAGTGCGACGATGATCAGGTTCTCGGCTCTGAGTGTATAGGATAGGGTCTGGGTGAGGAGTAGTACTCCGGGAACGATCATGACGGGGAGCATTGCGAAGGCTATGCCGTTGAGAAGGCTGAGTTCGCCACCTCGCCGCTTGAAGACGGCGACGCTGAGGGCTTCCGTGACGGTGAAGGTGGCGATCCAGCTTAGAGGGAAGAGGAGAATGAGCAGGGTGTGGTCCATGCCGGTTGGGGGGTTGAGGTATAAGAGGAGGAAGGGTTCGAGGTTTGCCTGGGCGGAGATCCAGCCGCCGAACGCGACAATCAGAACGGCCAGCGGGAGGCTTCGCAGAGATTCCTGGTTGAGATAGTGGAAGATGGACCGTCCGAAGAGGGCTTCTTTCGCCAGTGATGCGAGCTTAGTCTCTGGAAGATCTGGCTGGACTGTTCCTGTTGCTATCTTTTCTTCGCTGACGCTGAGGGCCTCGATGGCGGAGCGTCCTTGGTCTGTTAGATAGTATTTCTTGTCGGAGCCTTGACCTACGATTCCTTCTAGGGCGTCTAGATGGTGATAGAGTGCTCCGACGCTTATCTTGATTTGGTCGTGGAGCTCCTTGAACCCGGCCCCATCCCGCGTCTTGAGAAGGTCGACAATCTGTCTCCGAATTGGATGGCTGAGCGCGGAGTAGAGTTTCGCGATTGAGGTATTTTGGCCCAGGGTTATGCACTGGCTCCGGTGAGCTGACTGTTTTGAGCCTGAGAGGTTTGACGTTTAGACATGTCGAAACCGGACATGGGAGTAGCGGGTCTCCGCTGTTGCTGTAATTCTTGATTCTCTCAGATTGTCGTGGGGAGGCCTACAGATATATTCGGGGACTCCAACTGTAAAGGCGTTAGTTGTTCTTTTCGAGACGTTGTAAACTCGGACTTTTGTTTCTTGCTATTCTCGCCCTAGCTTTTCCACCGTCGTTGCCGGGGCCCTCGGCCTCCACGGTTACGATTTCCAGCGGAAGGGCTGCGCAACAGGTTCTTCCAAGCTATGAGCCGGCTGTTCTGCCGGGGGACGAGGCGACTTATGGGAATGTCTCCGCGTCCTGGGCCTCCAATGTTCCACCCGCACTCGTTGCGGTTCCCTCAATTATCCAGCCGTTTCTCAATGCGAGCGAGATTGGGCTTGTGGTGGAGACGGTTTCTGGTTCGTCGGTGACGGCGCTTCAGACTCTCAGCTACCCTAATGGAACCATGCGGACGAGCACGATAATCGGCGATGTTAGGACGGATGGAGGTAACTTAACACTCTGGATCGTCGCTGGAGGACTTCACCCGGGAGACCATCTCTACGCCTCATCCAATAGCCAGTTCGGAGTCCCAACGATCAATTACACTGTGACCAGGGTGTTCGCGGCCGTCTCGCGCCTGTTGAACGTTTACAACGCAACCCTCACGCTGTCTGGGGCAAACGTTGCCATTGTTGCTTGTTGGGACCAGGCCACCGGGATTCTCGTTTCAGCCGACTTCAGGTTGTCATACAACGGTGCAACTCCGTTCGGAACATTCTACGCGAAAGGCTCGGGCTCGGTGAGGCTCACAGAGACAAACCTCTGGTCGGCTACGCCGAGTTTCAAGCTGAACGCGAGCAACCTGGTCTGGGAATTGAAGTCTGCGTCGGGGAAGGACATTCCTATCACGGCCTCATCCTTGGGCGGGTTTGGGGGACAGGTCACGATCGTCCTTATTGTTCCGATGGGAATCCAGGTCTCTGGCCTGAACCCATCAATCCTGAGCGTGCCCGTGAATGGTTCGGCCACGTCGACCCTGACGATCACCGTTCCTCCGTCGATGGCTGAGGGACGATACTATGTGACGGTTGCGGGGTCGAAGGGGAGTGGGCCAACAAGTGGGCCGTCAAGTTCCGTCAAGCTTACCATCAACGTGGTCGGAGACTTTACCGTTTCCACGGGCACGTCTTCGCTCTCGGTTCAGACAGGATCTGCGGTGACGATTCCTGTCGAGTTGTACAGTCTCGGTCTCTCTGGACAGGCCGCGGTGACGGTTAGTGTTTCACTAGGCGGGCTGAAGGCTGCGGTGGCGAACAGTAGCCTGGCCCTGTCACCAGGGACGCCGTCCCGGACGAACCTGACGGTGACCGCGAATCGAGGAATTGTGCTGGGCTCGTACACGGTGACGATTACGGGTACGAAAGGCGCCTTGCTCCATTCGAGGGTTGAGAATGTGACAGTGACAGCCGGACCCGGGTCGGCTTCGACGGGTCCATTCTCCAAGATTCTGGGCCTGGATCCACCAGTCTTCTACGGAATTCTAGCCGCCGTTGCTGTTCTCGTGATTGCCAGCGTACTGGGTCTTCGGAGACGGGCTAGAAGTAAAGCCGCGCCCAGCTGAGTGTCTGCGAGATGCGAAATCCAACAATTAGGTTGACCCTGCCGAGCCATCAGCCCTTGGCTCTCTGCTTGTGGGCGACCTGAATTCTCGGAGCTAGCCTGCCAGGGGATAAGTAGATAACCGGGCGCTTCGAGTGGGAACGTGGAAGACAGTGACAGTCACAACAGTCACTACACTTGCAAGGGACATGAGACAGTGCACGAGTGCTTGCCCGAAACACGGAGTGCAGTGCAGGCTGAAGATGTTTGAGCAGGAGGCATATCCTATGCACGCGCACCTTGTGGACGGGAAGATGTGCGTCTGGGCCAAGTAACGGCCCACTGCTTTCTGAGTTCTAGACAGCTTCCCCGGCGGTTTTTCTGTTTCAACGACGGCGCATAAACAATCGTTAATTATTGTGCTGTTAACTGGCGGGAAAGTGTCTTGCAGCATGTGAAAATCGGTTCGATAGTTATCGACTGCAATGAGTTCGACAAAATGCTGGCTTTCTGGCAGGAGATGCTCCACTATGTTCCCAAGCGGCCACCGAAGGATGGGTGGGTGATTCTTCGGGATCCCAGTGGGATGAATCCGAACGTGTCTTTGAATCAGATTCCGAAAAAGGTCAAGGGGAGGATCAGACTGCACTTGGACCTCTACACTGATGATCAAGAAGGTGAGGTGAAGCGATTGCTAAAGACGGGAGCAACGTTGTATCCTAGAGAGTACAAGCCGGATGAGGACTTTAAGATATTAGTGGATCCGGAGGGCAACCATTTTTGCGTGGTCCAAATCCCAAAAGGTATGAGTCTCGAGCAATCGAGGCAAGACTGATGGAACGTCAGCTTCTGTAACATGACAGCCACACGGCTCCAAGAGCACGAGCCAAACACAAGCACGGTTTGCTAGCAGACGGGTGACGTCTCACCTGCTGGAAGATTTCTGCTCATCGCAGGAAGGACTGTTCAACATATGTGCCGAGACTCCTGCTGAGTAGGATTATTGCGATTCCCAGGACGACCATTTTGGCGGCTGACTTGGCTGCCGACTGCTTCAGGGCCAGGCCTCGGAAGGCGCCGAGTAGGACTAGGAGGAATATCCCGAGCATCATGGAGGCCGTGACTGAGAAGCTCGGTGAGAGAAGAATCAGAGGTAACAGGAGTGCCAGGGATGAAAACATCGAGGTTGAGGAGATTATTGTCCCGGAGATAAGTGCCCTCCTGTTAATCCGAGCGAGCATTCGACGGACGTGGGGGTGGTCTATTCCCCGAGCAGGCAAGGTCCTCCCGTTCCTTTTTCTTCTCGTACTTTCCAGCGCGTCTAATAGACGCACCTTCTTCTCTGTCGTCTCTGAAAGATAAGTGGCTGCGAACACCGATAGAGACCCGGCAACTGCTCCCCCCAGAGCTGTAGTGAAAATCTGCTCGGGACGAAGGAGCGCTGAGCCTGCGGCTGAAATTATTCCTAGAACGGCTAGTATCCCATCTATTGAGCCGAAAACGAGTTCGTGTGACCGGCTGCCTGCTTCGCGTGCGACGAGTTCCGTGCTCTGAATCGCCAGATGAGACCAACCTGTGGTGAGAACAAAGAGGCTCATACTCTGGCACGTTTGAGCATGCTGTTACCGTGAACGCGCCCAGCCCCCTTGGAGTCGACCTGGCGGGCTAAGATGAGACTCTGGAGCAGGCCCCATTGTAAGCAAAGACTAGCAATCTCTAAACCTGGAAATCACGTGCTTCGCGAACTGTTTCATTATCCCCAACTGGTCTTTGTCCGGAAAATAGAGGATCATATAGGTGACTCCTAGCTTTCGAAACTTGTCGACTTTCTCGACAATCTCGGTGACGGTTCCAACGAAAGATCGGCCGCTTCCCCTTACTCTCGTCGTGAATGACTCGACAGTCTCTTCTGGCCGCTTGAAGGTCGAGTAGTATTTCTCAAAGCTTCTTGAGAACTCAGGTTCATTCCCTGCGGTTAGGGCAAATGCGTAGTAGGATCTTTCGATGGACTCCAGAGTTCTCCCCGCGGCGGTGCAGAAAGAGCCTAGAACCTTCAGCTTCTTCTCGTATTCCTCGGGTGCTGTTCCAGTGGCGTTCCACCCGTCTGCTAGCTCAGCCACGATTCGCAGGAGCGTCTTCTCGCCGGTTCCTCCTACCCAGATATTTGGCTCCGGCTTTTGTACCGGTTTCGGGTAGGACCACGCGTCTTTGATAGTGTAGTTTTTCCCGCTGAAGCTGGGTTTGTCCTGGGTCCAGGTTGCCTTGATTATTTGAATTGCCTCGCGAAGTTGTTGCATGCGTTGCTTCGTCGAGGGAAATGGGATACCGTAGGAACTGTATTCTGGCTCGTACCAACCAGCCCCCATGGATAGTTGTAGCCTACCATTGCTGATATTGTCGAGAGTTGCCGCCATCTTCGCAAGTATCGCAGGGTTGCGGAAGCCGACTGCGGTTACGAGTGTGCCAAGCTGCAGAGTTTTCGTGGTCTGTGCTAGTGCACCTAGGGTCACCCATGGGTCGAGGCAGGGCTGCCTAGCCGCCGTTTCGTTTCGCCCTGTTAGATGGTCACAGATGAAGAGCCCATTGAAGCCGAGCTGTTCAGCTTCTTTGGCAATTCCTGAAACAGCATCGAACGTGAAGCCAAGATGGTTCTCAATCTGAACACCGAACTTCATGGAGGTTCGCCCCGGGCATGAGCCGAAGCTTGTTAAGAGCCTAGTGTCCCATCGCGTTTGCTTATGAAATTCGGAGTTTGTGTTCCGAACTATGGCGAGACTTGCTCCACCGAGGCGCTTCGTAATGTTGCGGCCGAGGCTGAACGCTCAGGGTTTGATTCTGTATGGTGCACGGACCACATCCTCATACCGAGAGACAGTGGAACTCCGTACGAGCGAATCTACGAGAGCATAACGTCAATCGCCTACTTGGCGGGAGTTACTAGTAAGGTCAAGCTGGGAATTTCCTCCCTCATCACCGCTATGCGGAACCCTGTGGTTGTTACAAAACAACTCGCTACAGTCGACAACCTCAGCAATGGCAGAGTCATGCTGGCAACCAGCGCGGGGTGGAATGAGAAGGAGTTCTCCAACCTCGGCTCCAACTTTCACAACAGGGGCCAGAGGCTGGATGAGTCCATCCGGCTGATCAGAACATTGTGGAGTGGAGGGCGGAGTTTCGAAAGCAGACTCTTACGCCAGAAATTTGACGATGCAGTCTTTGAACCTCCGCCGGTTCAGAAGCACCTCACCATATGGATCGGCGGAACAAGCAAGGCCGCAATGAAGCGAGCGGTGAATCTTGGAGATGGATGGCACCCGAACGTTCAACCCTTAGACGAGTTTGCGAAGCTCGTCTCAGAGTTCAAGGACAGCTCTCCAAGAGCGAAGGGGAAGGAGATCGGAGCTAGGATTGCTTTGAACTTGAAGAGTGAGAAGGGCGAGTACGTCACGGTGACAGGGCAGAGGAGGGTGATTCTCTCTTCGAACAAGACTGAGAACGAACTGATATTGAAGAGGCTAGAAGAGCTCGGAGTCTCCTATGTCATTGTAGTGCCGAGCCATGACGGAAAAACCAGTGTCGCTAGCCAGGTTGAAGGATTGAAAATGATTGCCAAAGATTTCCTCTGAACGCCAAGCTCATAGGTCTAGTGTAAGAGAAGCGAGCTGGACTCTGGTCTCATGAGATGAACAGTTTATCCCTCAGAACACAGTAATCCCTAGCACAAGTGTTCAACCTCCTCAAGCTTGTCTGAAGTGGAGTAGGGACCCATAGGTGGGCAAGAAGCAGAAACGAGCCAAACATAGCAGAAAACGAAGATTACTTGTGTTGCTTCTCGCAGTCGCGATTGTTTCGGTTCTATCCACAGCAGTCTACGCAGTATCCTACTCCGAGAGTAGCGATGCCTTCAACCGGCTCTCGGTTTACTGCTCAACCTACACCAAGATTCCCCACGTGTTCAGCGGCGATTCGCACCAGACACCCTTCACACACTATCTGGTCACTTTTGGTGTCAACAATACGTCGTCCACTGATGTTGATGCTAGTTGGAAGGTTGTCGCTACCAACCAGTCATGGTCTGACTACACCACCGTGGGAGACACGCGGTCTTTCACGGTCTTACACAGAAGCACTACCCTCGCGTCTTTTGCTATCTATGTGAACCAGGTCAACATGACGGTGCACCCATGGGAGCTGGAGGTTTCAGAGTCTTTCAAGATCTCACTGTTCGACTTTCAACGCTCCTTCGTTCCGAGCTCTTCCTTGTCTCCCTGTCCATAGTTGACCCTGAAACCATCGTGTGAAAGTAATTCGGGCTGAGGGGGCGGGACAACGAGAATCCTCTTGTGTGTCTGAAATCGCCGTCTGCATGTTGATTCGGGCGATTTTCAGCAGAGAGATTGGGACTGGCAGATTTCGCGCTCCGTCCAAGCAGGTCTTGTGGCGAGATGGCGATAATCCTCTAGCCTAGGGAGTGAAACTAATCCTAGAGTGAAGGTCCTCACCAGTCTTTGTAGAGGACCCGTTCGTCTCACCGGCATTTTCCTCCTCGCGATTGCTTCTCTTCTCTCGACGATGGGAGAAGACCGCTATTGCAGTCAGGCCAAGAGCAACGCCGACGGTCAAGTAGGCTGTTCGAACTGTGAGCTTTACAGGAATGCTCACGGCAATCTCTCCATTTTGAACGGTGACGGTCACGTACCTGGATTGGAGACTTGCGCCCCACCCAACCGTGAATTTGGCGGTAGCTTGCACGGGATACGCTACAGGCGAGAGGTTCTCGGCGTGAGCTGTAATCTGCGAGTTTCGAGTATCGAAAGACGTGGTGGAGATGCCCAAGGATACCGAGCCTTGGCCTTGATGGTATACTGTGACCGGAAGCGTGCCCTGTCCTCCTTGGAAAGCCGAGGCACCCCTCTCAGAGCTTATTGTCAGGGGGATTGGAACGCTTGAGTTGACATATCCGATTTCTCTCAAGGACAAGTCTGCAAACCAGATTAGACTGTCTGGTCCAGGCCACGTCCACCATGTCGCTGGGAATTGAAGCGTGTTGGAGGGAGGGAGTGGAATCGTGTATTCGGTGAGAAGGCCCAGTACGGAATCATATTCTCCAATGACCCCCCGCAAGTGTTCCGAGAACCAGAGTCTCTCATTTGTGTCGAGGGCAATAGCGTTTGGAAGCGCGACTGGACAGTCACCGAGACAGTACCCTACAGGGATTTTCCGCCACTCGCCCGTGGCCGGGTTGAAGCTTCCAAAATCGCTGGTTGCATGGTCGCTATACCAGACGACGCCATTCGCATCGACCACGAGCTGGGTTGGAGCGGCAACATCTGATGGCGCAGTGTACTCCGTTATGCTGAGCGTATTAGGGTCAAGTCGTCCGAGTTTCCTGACCGATGTTTCTGCGAACCAGATGCTTCCATCAGGAGCTGTAGCGGTGATGCCCTGGAGACCCGAGTTTGACGTCGGCACCCTGTAGGTAGTGTTCCCGGGCCTTGCGGGGTCATATAATCCGACACTGTTCGCTCCGGTTAACGTGGCCCAGACCCTGCTTCGACCGTCAACGGTGAGATATCCAAGAGCGCCGCCGGGAAAACCTGCCACTGTCTGGTTCTTCCCGGTTGACTGGTCATAGTATGCGAGCATTTTGCCAACTCCGTACCAGATCCTCCCGCTCTGAGCGTCGACCGTGATGGAACTGGAAACGAACACACCGGTCAGGGAAACACTAACCTCGAAGCGCGGCTGAGGCTTGGGTGTGAAAGCCAGGATTTGGGAGTAGAAGGGTTGGCCATAGTTCTGGGCTAGAACCCATACTCGCGTGGGCGTAGGATACACGATGACTGGAGAGAGGCTCAAGTTACTGTCGGCCAGCCTGAATGTAGTCACGTAGTTACTGGTCGGCGATGCTTGCTGAATTGGCGCGGGGCTTGTGATAGCTGAGCCCTCTAAGTTGCCGCGGGGGAAGATAGGGAATACGAGTAGTGTCATGAGGACGACAAGAAGACTTCCGATTCTCCGCAATCGTTCCGCGAGGTGTCTCAAGGCGTGTAGACGTGGCTCTCAAGAAACGACCGGTATTTTGCCGTGCATAGAGTTCGGGTGGGAGTCACAGTAGTACTCCAGCATGCCGGGGACGTAGGAGGTGAAAGTGATTGCTGTACTTTGGGGGTATGTGTGTATCATTGACGAGTGGGCATAGGAGCCTACACCTTGCTCTTTCACTTGTGCCAGCTGGGTTCCTCCGGGATAGATGCCCACATAGTGATGAATATCGTTCGGAGTGGTTGAAATGTATAGTCTGATTCCGAACGTTTCGCCGACATGGAAGGTAAGCGGGGATTGGGGGTCGAGGTGGAGGTGTCATTGAACCCTGTCTGGTTTGCGTAAAGATAGAACGCGGTCCCGCTGTTAGGGGCTGTTATTCCCGCGTTGAGAATAGTCACAGCTTTGTATGATAAACTCACCGCCTCTATTCTGAGACTCAGGCTGCCCGGAGACATTGCCCCTCCAACGACAAGAACGACACGTGATAGTGTTAGACTGGAGGGAATGACCGTGCTGGGTTGGAATACGGCTTTGACCCAACTTGGTGTGTCGAAGCTGAGCCTGAGATAAACTGGATTGGAGTAGCCTGTTGGAGATGATACGTTGACGTCGAAGCTTACGATGCCTGGTCCAGTGACCTGCAGGTTGGATGGGTTCGTCGATACCTGGTATGGAGCGGATGGATGAGTTGTTCCAGCGGGGCTCGAGAGCCCGCCTCGAAATGCGTAGATACCGACCGCCACGCCGGCTGCCAATGCTACTAGGAGGATAGCCAATCCGCGCCTTCCATGCATGACCCAGCTTGGCTTTGCGAGTGGTTTGGGCTGGGGTAGGTCTTTCTGCTTTCGAGGCTTTGCCCTGCTCATCGGCAAGAGTACACTTCTCGGCTTCTGTTGATATAAACGGCGCGGAGATTCACAGCTTATTCTTATCGGCCTTGCAATCGTTGCGCCATTTCCTCAACGCTAACAAGAGTACAAGAACAAAGAACGCGATAGCGGCAATATCAAGGATCTCACCATAGTCCAGCCCAGCTACTCCTCCGTTGAACGAGGGTGAGGGCGGGGGCAGACCTGGACATTTCGCGTTTACATAGACAGGAATCTGGGCTACAGGAAGAAGCGATGTTGCCAGCCGCGTGAGCAACAGAGATGCCGCGACGAGTACAACAAGCCTAGTTGGGCTCCCTGGCGGCTGCTGTAAGTTCGCTCTGGGAGACGGTGTGGAACGCTGCCCGGGCCTTCTTCTGGCATACAAGTATGCTCCTCCCACGACAATTGCCGAGATGATGGCGATCACTGGAAGATAGGTGATGACGATGCCCGCTAATGACTGGCTGACTTTGATGAACAAGATGCCGATACTGGAAGCGTTCCCGTCGCTTGCAGATAGACTCACTGAATAGAGCCCTGATGACGCGAGTAGGCCAGGAGTTACTGACAGTATTGTCGTCCCGTTAGCGTGAGGGCCCAGGGAAATCTGTGCTGGGTTGACGAATGCTTGCTTTGACGAAGTAACTCCGGTGCGCGTAAAGGAACTTGAAACACCCAGCCCGACATGCAAGGGTGCCGCAAGCTTGTTAGAAATAGGCAGTTCAAGGGTCGCCGTCTGGCCAGCGACCAGACCAAGTATCCGTGTTCGAGGAGTCTCCAGGGTGACGGGCGATGTGGCGTTTGAGAAAAGCATCCCGATCTTGTTAGGGTAAAATTCTGTGAAGTAGAAGTCACCGTTCTGGTCAAGAGCACTCTGGAGCGAGTATGCCAAGAGTGTGCCGGAGGCTGACGTGGGGATATTGAACTCGTCGATGGTTCTCGAAGCAGGGTCTAACCGGCCGACTCTGTTGAGGAAATGCTCCACGAACCAGAGGCGTCCGTTGTTGTCCAAGTTGAGCGTTGCAGGAGCAGAAATGTCGTAGTTGGATGGGAGCGACGTGGGGTATTTCGTGAAGCTGGAAGTCGTCGTGTCCAAACTGACGATGAAGCTTCCTCCGTGTTCGGAAACCCAGACAGTGCCGTTGTCGTCAACGACGATTCCCACAGGAGCGTGGATGCCGTTTGGAGAAACGCATTCCTTGAATGTGTTAGTTGATGTGTCGAGCCTGGCCACCTTGTCAGCGTAGGTTTCGGTTACCCACACCAATAGCTGGCCTTGCGGTCCTGTTTGGAAGGCGATTTCCGCGGGGCCAGCATTCGAGGTCGGGAGCGAGTACTCCGTTAGGCTGTAACTAGGATAGTTTAGCTTGCCGAGTTTATTTCCGACAAGTTCAGTGAACCACACGTTGCCCTGCCCGTCCACCATCACTTGGACTGGGACAGAGCCCGTGATGCTGGTGTTGTACTGGGTAAAAGCTGTGCTTAGAGGTCTGGTACGGTCAAACATCCAGACACTCCCAGCGCCGTTCTTCTGATCTGTGAACCATACCTTGCCCGTGGAGTTGTCGAAAGTTATTGTGGCAGGTACCGCATTTTCCTCCGGAACCTGGTACTCGTGGAAGGGATACGACATGTTGAATGGAGTGTATTCGCCTATCCGGCTTATGTTGAACTCTGTGAACCAAAAGGTATGGTTGGGACCCGCTGCGATGGCATTGGACCCCGAGTTGGTTGTGGGAATGCTAATCTCGACAAACGAAGCGCCGGGCTGATTAGATGTTTGCGTGATCGGGACCATCCGAGAAATCGTGCTAGCTTCTGTAGAACTGAAACCGTTCAAGGGGCGGCGAGGGCGGAAAATAGGATTAGGGACAGGAGTAATCCTAAGAACAAGACGCGTTTGTACGCGCGCATTCTAGGCCCACATCCCTCCCTGATTCGCAGTGATTTTCCGGGTACCGAGTTCCCTGAAAGTGTCTGCCATTTCTTCAACAGGAGGACTATCCGAAGAACGGAGAACCCGATAGAGCACCATGCCCGGTCTTTTGAACTCTAACCCGAGTGGAACAGAGCTGCGAAATATATTGCGAGGAGTCCGAGCATTGACATGACTGCTATTGTAACCGTCTCTTTTGAGCTTGCAGGTTCCGTCGGATGGAATAATGCTCCGTTAAGCCTCTGAGCGACGTAGAGTGATGTTCCTGTCCCCAGTGCGTAGAAATAGCTGCTATCGTAGGTAAGGTAGTAGCCACTGGCGGCACCGACCAAGGAGGGAATCGCGAAGGTGATGCTCAGCAACGCTAGGTCTTTGAGGCGACCGGTGGCGTTCTTGGTACGCTCGGGGGAGTATACGCAGTAGCATGCTCCTATCATCATAGGTTCAAGCGCCTTGTGCAAAACGTATGCGACCCCTCCTGTTAGGCCTCCAAACGCCTCTGGGAGAGTAGTGCTTGACGTCAGAGCGGCGGTTCCACCAAAAGATGCTCCCTCGCCAATCCCGTGAATTCCCAGAGCGGCCGCGACTAAGAGTGGTATAGCCATCCCGTATTTCCCTATTGCTGACCCAGGAGCGAAGATGTTCCGATTATGATCAAGTGAAAAGAAGAACACCACGCCAATTACGAAGAGTCCTACTATTCCAGCCTGACCTGCACCTCCTGCAAAGCCAGCTGCAACATCGAGGGTCCCTGATCCTTGGATAGTGTCCACGAAAAACCAGAGGAAAATCCCGATTGCAAATGCTGCAAGATATCTCGGCTTCAACACTCTTCCTGCCGTTACGATCAAGAGTAGTCCGAAGAACGCTGGGATCATTGTCGCCCCTGTCCACAGCAGGAAACTATCGGCGAATCCCAGCATGACCAATCGAGTGTGACCTGAATCTTTCTAAGAGTTGTGGCTCAACACACGAACACGCCTCGAACAGTTGACCGGCTTTTCTTGGGAAGAGATGACTCAGGCTTTCTGGGACATGAGCCTAGACCTGATTACTGCCAGCGAGCTTGGCAATGGACAGAATCAGTTCGCCAGTTGAGCCATAAGCCTCTTAATCATCCCGACTCTAATTGTCCATATCCCTATATTCCCAGCACCGCTAGATTTCCATGCGACGCATCTTGCCCGTCGATTCAAGAACCAGTAACGGAGAGACAAGTGCAACAGGAGGAGGAGTCAAGCCAAATGTTCACCTAAAGAGGCGTCCTAGACTCGTCTTGGCAGCAATGGTCATTGTTGTCGCGGTCACCGGGTTTTTCTCTGCAGCATACACATTTCATTTCCTGGGCCTAGGAGCCCCTGACTGCGCTAGCCATCCAACGAACGCCCCCAACTCAGCCTACCTCGTAGTGCTGATGGAAAACCAGGGGATGAACGTCGGATTCAACAGTAGCAGATACCACAGTGCACCCTGGCCCATAATGAACGTCACATTGGGAGTGAGCGTGACTCTTCACGTCGTGAATATCGACACTGTAGAGTCCCATGGATTTGCAATAACCCGATACTTCCCCCCAAGTCTCATATTACGTCCAGGCGAATGCAAAGACGTGACCTTTACCACGGACAAATTAGGGCCTTTTCAAGTATATTGCTGGATCGAGTGCTCAATACACTTCTACATGCAGGATGGCGTTCTCAACGTCAACCCCTCATGAATCATTCGATGAACAAGTGAGACTTCATGTTTAGCGTCACAGACGCAGTGGTGCACGTTCTGCTTGTGGCCTTCTCAGCCGTGGTTCTCCTGATTTCACTATTCGCATATGCTGGTCGGAGAAATACGAGGTACCTGTTCCTCTCTCTAGCATTCGCGTTCCTTGCCTTGAGCGAAGTAGAAGGGCTGATTGAGACAATGTTCTTGTCAAACCAACTGATTCTCATGCCACTGACAGGAATACACTTATCCCACTTTATAGAATTCCTGATGCTGGCCAGTTTCAGCTTGGCCTTGATCGTGAGAGGGGAGAACCTCGGGAATGCGGCGAGACGGTAGAGTAAGGGTCAAACTCATCATTTCTCTCCTCCCGGGAGTTCACCTGAGGGAACTCCAACGACTCCTAGGCATGTCATTCAATTCTACCAGATACCATGTCGATAGGCTTGCCAAAACCGGCGAGATTGTTAGAGTAGAAGATGGAGGCTACTCGCTAATATACACCGCCGGAATCAGTGATGCGGAAAGACCCCTCTTTGCCCTCGTTAGAGGAGAGACGGACCGGAAAATCCTAGAGAGCCTTTCTGCAAACTCATGGCTTTCGCACAAACAATTGGCTAACCTGACAGGCCTGGCAAAATCAACAATTAGCAAACATCTGGCGGAACTGGCTGGGCTAGGTATAGTGAAGACCCGACAGATGGGTGAAGCGAGGGTCGTCTATGAGCTACAACATCGCGAGCAAATCCGCAGCCTTCTAGGCAGCCACAATCCAAGTCTGCTCAAGAAGGCCAGTGACAGATTCATAGAGCTGTGGGATTTCTAACCTCGAGATAACAGGTTTGAAGGCTCCCAGCGTGCACGAAACAGTGATTCTGACTCTCATCCTAGCAGGTAGTGGGGTGATTGGAGGTCTGGCTTTGACAGTGGGAACCCCCGACCCTTCGTGCCCAAGAGGGGAAGGAATTGCGAGGACCTTCACGATTATAGCCGACCTGGACGGCTACAACGGGAGCAAACTCCGGGGAGGAATGGAACCGTCAATGACTGCGTCTCGCTGTGACACAATTACCATCAGGTTGGTCAACCGGGACTTTCAAGCTCACGGGCTCGCAGTCACCTTCTATGCAGTCAACGGTATCGAAGTCATTAAAGACGACACCCAGAGAATCACCTTCCAAGCAGTGAAGGCGGGCGTTTTCAGAGTCTACTGCAACACCCAATGCTCGGTCCACAACTTCATGCAAAGCGCATCTCTAACTATCACCTGAGGTCTTGCAGAATCTCAGACTGGCTCCTACCCCTTTCTTCGGACACTTGAGAACTAAAAAATCAGTTGGTTCCGGCAGCTATTTTTTGGGCTAGTCGATTGTTGACTTTCGAATCTCCGTCTGGTAGCTACGCCTACTCTGTACGTAGGCATAGAGGAAGGTGGAGGCGATTAACCCCACAGCGAGAAACGCTCCGGTGAAAGGGGGCAGAATGTCTGTGTTGAGTATTACACCATAGGATTCAGTGAACGCAACGAACAGTGCGACTCCGCTGAGTCCATAAGAGAGATAGCGGAAGACCTTGGTTCCAAGGATTCTGGAGAATCCCTCTCTCAGGACAAAACTGTCCAGCGTATCGGTCGGAATCATGCCTGCGGCAAAGAATCCCCAGAGGATCAGTGCGATAAAAATCGGATTAGTTATGGAGACAACTGTAGTGAGTATGATGAATGAAATCTGGGTTGCGGTGTCAAACCCCAATCCGAAAATGAAACCAGTAATGAACGCTGAGCCGAAGGTTCCAGCTATTTTGGTTCGCTCGTGAATTTTCGTGGAGAGAATTGCTGAGCCTGTTTTTCCCCATTTTTTCATGCTGTAGAGGTTCAAGCCGCCGATTAAAGTGAGGGCCAGCGCGCCAACTATTCCACCCCAAAACTGGAAACTGCGCACTAGCGTATTGTTCACCAGCTGCTCTGAGTTTGCGATCGTACCTACGAGGGAAATTATCGCTATCATCTCCACTAGGACGGCCGACATGTGGCCTCCACTGAACGCTGTTCCGACGAGCCTCGCCCTGCGACTAGCGCTGTGCATTCTGACAAGATTGTCTATCGCGGTGATATGATCAACATCAACCGCGTGCCGCATGCCAAAGAATATCATTATCGGAATCGAAACAATGACGGCTGTCGGAAGGAACAGACCCATAACTCCGAATCCAACCCGCGGATTTTTGTATTTAAACTATTACCAGATTCATACTAGATTTCACAAGGGTAATACCGGCCAATCGCCCCTAGCGCAGACCCTTGGCGGGATTCAGACTAATAAGCGGGTCCCGCAAACACCCTCCGTGTCCTGCATTGAGCAAGCCCGACGCCGTCGCTAGAGTTAGCGTCTCCCTTCCCCCGGGTCTGCTTGAGAAGTTTGACCGGGTCGCAGGAGAGACCGGGTTCAAGGACCGGTCGAAAGCTCTGCAATTATCAATGCGGAACTTTATCGCCGAAGAGGAGTCAGTTCACACCGCCGGTTCTATTACGGGGGCCCTCCTAGTCATCTACAATCATGAGACTCGAGGGATTGATGCAAGGCTCACGGACTTGGAGCATGATAACAGGAAGATTATCGCTTCATCAACCCACATGCACCTCGGACCCTCCCACTGTTTGAAAGTCCTGGTGGTCAGGGGGCGGGTGAGAGAAGTGCGTGGGTTCGAGAAGCAGCTGCGGAACCTCAAAGGGATAATGCAACTGAAACTCTCCTTTCTCAAGACGGAGTCCGACTAGGAGAGACCGATCTAGACCCTAGGCATCCGAATCCTCTTTAATTTGTCGCTGAGGATGGAAGGTTTCTGACTTTACCAGGCCCAGTCCCAACTGGACTGAGAAGAAAAATAGATTTGGGGTGTTATGGTTTTGTGAGGGCTACATTCTGCCTGCGGACTGGAAGAGGGCGAATGTGTTGCCGTCGGGGTCTTTGAGCACTGCGGAGTATCCGATGTTCGGAATTTCCTGCTTGGCCATGATGACGCTGGCTCCGAGATTGGTCGCATTCTTGATCGAGTCGTCTATCGACTTGACGTTGAAGTAGTTGAGAAATCCTTCCTGCGGCATGTTGCGTTTGTAGAGTCCGCCCAGAGTATCGTCGGCAGATTGGGCGTCCTTATGGCTGATAAGCCAGTAGTCCATGTTTGCTCCTTCCCACTTGTTAAACTTCCAGCCGAATAGCTGTTCGTAGAACCGTGCGACTTTCGATGGGTCTGTGGCGGGTATCTCGAAGTGTACGAGAGTATGCTCCTTGGGTGGTGCTCTGGTAACAGTTGTTGTTGCTTCCATTTGGTATCAGCGCGAGCGAGGATGCCGGTGCCCTTCTTAAACATGCCCTCTGGCGAAGTCCTACCAGGCCTGAAACGCCCCCCAAGATGGCTCGACCGCATCTAGAATCGTTCTGAGGACTGGAACAATCTCTAAAGAGACTTCTTAGAACGGCGCACGAGCCAAGGTCGACCGATGTCGCTCAAAAAGGACCTGTCCTACTTCGACCTGACAAACATTGTTGTTGGAGCGATCGTCGGTAGCGACATCTACATTGCCTCAGCCATAACAGCAGGGCTCATCGGACCCTTCTCAATAATCGTCTGGGTCGTCGCGGGAATAGTCGCAACTATTCTAGCCATGGTCTTTGCTTATTCCAGCTACTATGTGCCGAGGGTAGGCGGGTCCTTCGCGTATGTCTCTGCCGCCTTTGACGAATTCTGGGGATTTCTTGCCGGCTGGAGCATGTGGGTCGCGGAAGTGTTGTCGCTACCTGTCTTCGCGTTGACCTTTACAAACTACTTGCAATATTATGTGCCGCTGAACCTGGCCGGACAGCTTCTCGTGAAGGGAGCCTTCCTTTTCGGGCTCACTGCGGTTAACATCTTTGGCGTGAAAGCAGCGGGAAGGCTCAATGATGTGCTGACGCTCGGCAAGCTTATGCCGTTGTTGCTAATCGTGGCTGTTGGCCTAGGCTCCTTTCTTTACGCTCCCTCCAGGTTCGTCTCGAACTATACTCCCCTTCTCCCGTCGGGTTTGGGAAATTTCGGGACAGCGTTAGTGTTGGTTTTTTGGGCGTATGTCGGGTTCGAGTTGGGAACGCTACCAGCAGGAGAGGTCCAAGACCCGAAGAAAACAATCCCTAAGGCAATAGTCAGCGGCATGGCCATCGTCACTTTCTTCTACCTTTCAACAAACTTCGTAATATTCGGAGCTGTAAGTTCCCCAGAACTGGCGGGAACACTTGTCCCTCTGGTTATAGTCAGCTTAGCCCTCCTAGGCGCAATGGGCGCCACGATCATAAGTGTCGGTGCTCTTGTATCCGTCTCAGGTTCCGATGAATCTGGGATGCTCGGAACCGGGCGACTTACATATGCGATGGCGATAGACGGATTGTTTCCGAAAGCATTCGCCCGCCTCCACTCAAAGTTCAACACGCCATACGTTGCGCTCACCGTTCAAGCGGTGATCGCATTCGCCCTCTCAACCTTCTCCGGGCTGCAGAATTTGATCTCATTCGCGGTCTTTAACCTCGCATTCTCCTTCCTTCTTGTCTCCCTGTCGTTCTCTGTGTTGAAGAAGAGTGGTGAAAAGGGGCTTTATGGACAGAGTGTTCTCCCTTGGCTTGGAGTGGGCATCTGCCTATACCTCCTCTACTCAACCACTCTCTTAGACAAGATCGCCGGGTCGATCGTAGTCCTGCTCGGCATCCCGCTCTACGTCTTCTTCTCGCCCAAAACGGATATCAGCCACCTGAAAGCCCTGTTCGTGTCGGAGGAAGCTATCCTCTCGAGTAATCTGCAAAAGAAGAATCGGTTCCTAGGGAACCTGGTCCGGTTGTCAGCCGCGGGCTACAAGAGAGCCAGAAGGAAGCAGGTCCCCCAGCGGTAACCGACTATGCTCCCTTCGGAGGGTTGAACCGCACGAAATCTAAGAGTTATCTTGAGCCTACGATCATCTCAGCTAATGATGAGCAAAGTAACCGTCATCACAGGCGCGAGCAGTGGAATAGGAGCAGCCCTCGCCAAGCAGCTAGGGCAGAAAGGCCATCAACTAGTTCTCGCCGCGAGGCGGGTAGACGAGCTGAAGAAGGTCGCAGGAGAAACCGGGGCCAAAGCCATCGTCGTTAGGGCCGATGTGACCGTCAGAAGCGACGTTGAACGGATTCGTGAACTTGCCCTTCGAGAATTCGGGCACGTAGATGTTTGGGTGAATAACGCAGGACGAGGCATCACCAAGCCTGTAATGGAGCTGACCGACCGAGAGGTTGATGAAATAGTCGCTGTCGTGTTGAAATCAGTCCTCTACGGAGCGCAGACTATTATTCCACTCTTCCAAGAACGGAGGCAGGGTCATCTGATCAACATCTCATCTTTTCTCGGCAGAGTCCCTCTTGCAAGTTATCGGTCAATCTACAGTGCCGCAAAAGCGGCGGTCAATGTTCTCACGGCCAATCTGCGAATGGACCTGAAAACAGAGTATCCCGGAATCCATGTCTCGCTGGTAATGCCGGGGATGGTCGACACGGAATTTCATAAAGTCGCCTCGACGCCCTCATTCGTGGGACCGGGAGGTCGTACTGGACGAGTGATGATTCAGTCAGCGAAGGAGGTAGCAAGTCAAATCACAGCACTCATAGAACATCCCGTCGCGGAGCTTTACACAAACCCATCCTCCGCCGGACTGGTCCAACAATATTACCAAGACGTGGGCAGGTTTGAGGAGAACATGACTATCTGAAAACCGCCCATGACCTACTGGAATTTGTTCTTAAGAAGAACATACAGCTCACAATAGCGGCAGAAACAATGGCGGGCTTTGAGGAGGGTTTCGTTGCAAGAGGCGTCTAGGGAGATACACAAGCACATTCGGGCCCGCGGTTATATTGGCAGCGCGGCGCTTGGACTCTCAGACGGGCTAGTTACGAACCTCGCTTTCCTCGCAGGTCTCGCCGGGGCTGTATCCGACACCCAGCTGGCCTTGATTCGATTCGCCGGGATAGCGTCAATGTTGGCAGGAACTATCTCCATGTTCTTAGGCGGGTTCATAGAGGGACGTTCCGAATACGACCTGTTCAAGGCTGATGCAAATCGCGAGGCTGACGAGATTGAACATGAACCTGAGGAAGAGAAGAGCGAGCTAGAAAACTTCTACACCGCTAAGGGACTAACTCGGGACGAGGCGGAAATAGTAGTCGACCGAATAGCCTCTAACAAGAAGATCTTCCTAGAGGACATTCTTATGCATGAACTGCACGTTCACGAGACGAAGCTCCCCAATCCTATCAAAATGGGGGGAGTCATCGGGTTTTCGTTCCTTATGGGTGCGCTGATTCCCCTCGTTCCTTTTCTGCTCCTACAGACGAGGATATATTCTCTCAGCGTTTCGGTCATAGTCTCACCATTTTTCCTCTTCTTGTTGGGTGCGTGGAGGGGAAGATTAGCGGGAAGACAACCATGGAAGGGAGGGCTAGAAACCCTAGTCCTTGGACTAGGCGCGTCCGGAGTCCTGTATCTGATTGGGACTGCAATTGGCTTTTTCTAGACCGTTAGTCTGAGCCGGTAAGGCCGCTAACGGTTTCCGATAATTTGCGCGAGGAGAGTGGTATTCTTCGGGCAGCCGTCGCGGATCCACTCTATCGTGAGTCCTCCGCAGCCAAGGCATGTTCGGGTAACCTATCTTTATTAGACTGACCTAAATCCAATTTCCATACTTTCGAGGGACTGCAACTGCAGCCCTCCCGGTGAGACTTTGACAAGGCAGGCAACCATTCAGGACTACAGTTCGAAGAGCTTTTTTCGAAATTTCGCCACCTACTTTGGGCCAGCCCTAATCGTCAGCGTCGCATACATTGACCCCGGAAACTATGGAACCGACATCACCGGAGGAGCCACGTTCGGGTACACCATGCTCTGGGTCGTATGGCTCGCAAGCATCATGGCAATGCTTCTTCAATACCTCTCTGGCAAGGTCGGAATCGCGACCGGACACTCTCTACCCGAGCTAATCCGCCTCGACCTGAAGAAGCCAAGGTATGTGATTCCCTACTGGCTAGGCTCTGAAGTGGCGGCGGCTATGACCGACCTGGCCGAGTTTCTAGGCACGGTCATCGCCCTCAACCTTCTCTTCAATATCCCATTGATAATTGGAACCTTTCTCTCTGTTCTAGACGTGCTCCTAATTCTGGGACTGTCAGGCGGGCGAATAAGACGTCTCGAATACGCCTTCATGGTATTCGTATCAGTAATCGGGATCGGCTACATCTACGAAATTTTCATCTCAGGCCCCAGCTTAGGTCCATTGGCCGCGGGGTCAATAACTCCAAACCTGCAATCTATCGATCGGCTGCTTCTAGCTGTTGGAGTGATAGGGGCCACGGTAATGCCACACGCGGTATTCGTCCACTCCGCCCTTGCCAACGACAAGATCCCTGCCCAGCACGTCGAAGTCAAAGAGATGGCGATGCGTTTCCACCGTCTCGAGAGCATCATCATGTTCACCTTTGCAGGCTTCGTTAATGCAGCAATAATGATCATGGCCGCCGCAGCGTTTCATGAT
The DNA here is from genome assembly GCA_005888735.1 of Candidatus Bathyarchaeota archaeon. GTDB lineage: Archaea > Thermoproteota > Bathyarchaeia > 40CM-2-53-6 > 40CM-2-53-6 > BA-19. The sequence goes on along the minus strand of VBBN01000028.1, from coordinate 150,216 downwards.
AAGGGAGTCGCAACTATTGAGGACGCGTACAGGACGTTAGGTCCGCTTTTCGGACCTGCGGCGGCAACTGTATTCGCTGTCACCCTCCTAGCGTCTGGTCTGTCTTCTTCAACGACTGGAACCCTAGCGGGTCAAGCAATAATGGAAGGGATGTTGACGAGAAAGGTCAACCTCTGGGCTAGGAGGATAGTTACTCGGTTGATCAATACAATTCCCACTACCATCGCAATCCTGAGCCACCTTGAGCCTCTCCAAATACTCGTTTACAGCCAGGTCGCCTTGAGCCTGATGTTGCCTCTACCGTTACTACCGCTGTGGAAGTTTACGAGAGACAAACGGTTGATGGGACCCTTTGTCAACCGGCGGATAACCACTATCGTCGCAGGCATCTTCGTCCTTGCAATACTCTCTCTCAATGCGTTGCTTCTCTACATTAGTTTTGGTGGAAAGTTGTAGACGAGCCTCGGTTCCAGCTACCTCAAGTAGGATTTCCTCCGAGCTACGTCATGTGGTGGCCGTACTTGTGGGGGTCTCGGTCGAAGGCTGCTTTGCATCCGGCTGAGCAGAAATAGAAAGTCTTGTTGTCGTGCGTTGACGTGAGCTTCGTCTTTTTCTCGTCTACCTTCATTCCGCAAAAGGGGTCTTTCTGCATCATATCACCTCCATCATAGCCGCGGCTTGAACCTTCGCAGAAGGAGGCTGTTCGAGACGACGGTCACTGAGCTTATTGCCATGGCGCCTCCTGCGAGGAGCGGGAGAACCTGATAGATTCCTGGCCCAAGGAAGGGGACCAGTATTCCAGCGGCTATGGGAATCAGAGCGATGTTGTAGACAAACGCCCACAGCAGGTTTTCCTTAATCTTGCGCACTGTCGCTCTGCTGAGCTGCAGAGCCTTTACAACGTCCATCAGGTCGTTCTTGATCAGAATTATGCCACCTGTTTCCTTCGCGACGTCAGTTCCGCTTCCAATGGCGATACCTACGTCAGCTTTTGCCAAGGCTGGGGCGTCATTAATTCCGTCGCCGACCATGGCGACCTTTCTCCCCTCGGACTGGAGTTTTCGAACAACCTCCTCCTTCTGTTCCGGCCTAACGTTGGCAATGACCTTGTCAATGCCTAACTGTTCAGCTATCGCCTTGGCTGTTGTCTCATGATCGCCAGTGAGCATTACGACTTCTAGCCCCATTGATTTCAACCGCTTGACAGCTTTTGCCGAAGTCTCTTTGGGGGTGTCCGCGAGCCCTATTAGGCCTTCGAGTTCACTGTCAACCGCTAGGAATGTAACTGTCTTGCCTTCGTTCTGAAGGCCCATGAGCTTTTCTGTGTAGCCGAAGACTGGAACATGGAAATTCGTCATGAGTTCCTGGTTTCCGAGTAGGACCTGATGCCCATCTGCCTCGGCTCTTACCCCCAAGCCTGGTAGAGCTTCGAACTTCGACGGCGGGGCAAGCGGGACGCCTGATTTCTTCGCTGCATTGACGACTGCACGGGCGAGAGGATGCTCGCTTCCAGCCTCAACAGATCCAGCATAATGTAGAATTTCTCTATCTGACATTTTTCCGACAGCGACGATGCCCGTTACAGAGGGCTCTCCCTTGGTCAGGGTTCCTGTCTTGTCGAAGATTATCGTGTCCACCTTGTGAGCCTCCTCCAAGCTCTCACCCCCTTTGATGAGAATGCCACTCTCCGCCCCTTTGCCTGCTCCGACGAGCAATGCCGCCGGAGTTGCGATTCCGAGAGCGCATGGGCAGGCAATGATTACAACCGAGACGAAGGCGAGTAAGGATGAGGCGAGGCCGATTCCGCCCAGAAAATACCATGTCAGAGCCGACCCCGTGGCAATCAGGATGACCAATGGAACGAAGAAGGCGGAGATTCGGTCAGCCAGCCGTTGTAACGGGGCTTTTCCAATCTGCGCCTCTTCTACGAGCTTCGCTATTTGCGAGAGGACAGTATCCTGTCCGACTTTTGTGGCTCGGATTTTCAGCAGCCCGGTCTCGTTGATTGTCGCACCGATTACCTCGCTACCGGCGGTCTTGTCTCGCGGCAGGCTCTCGCCGGTTATCATGGACTCGTCCGCTGCGGAGCTTCCTTCAACCACCACACCATCTACGGGAATCCGTTCCCCAGGACGGACAACAAGAACATCGTCAACCTGGACCTGCTCGACCGGAATCTGAATCTCAGCTCCATCTCGGACTACCTTAGCCATTGTAGGCTGAAGGTCCAGCAGCTTCCTGACCGCCTCGGAAGCACGCCTCTTGGTGATATGCTCGAGCAGGTTTCCGGTCTGGATTAGAGTGATTATGATTGCGGAGGTCTCGAAGTATGTTCCACTATTCGGGAAGAAGCCTGGGACGAACGTCACGATCGTGCTGTAGACCCAAGCCGCTGATGTTCCGAGGCCGATGAGAAGATCCATGTTTCCTGCTCTCGACTTGAAGGCGTCGTAGCTTCCACGGTAGAACCGAGAACCCACAACGAACTGAACGGGAAGTGAGACGATGAACATGACAAGGTTGTTTGTGGTTTGGTCGGCGATTATCGGCAGGTAGGTTAGTGCAGTGATTGGAACTGTGAGGATGGCTGCAAGGGCTACGAGACGCTTTAGACGAGCAGCAGCTTTCTCAGGGGCCTGGAATTGAACAAGGCATGCTTCACTGCAGAAATAATAGGTTGTCCCCATGCGTGTAGTCTTGAGGGCAAGCTCTCCCTCCTCGACATACATGCCACAGACGGGGTCCTTCGCCATACCATACTAGGCTCACCCCGAGTCAAAAAGACTCGCCTTTACGAAGGTTAAGACGGAGTCAGCGGCGATAGGGAGAGTGTACATGTGCGCTAATAGCCGCCTTGCAGCTCCCGTCTCGAGGCCTAGACTACATTGAATAGTCCGGTCCAGCCTAGCTCGACGAACTCGCTCTGGTGTGCATGGAAGAGAAACTTGCCTGTGTATTTTGGTATGAATTCTAGAATTGCTCGTTCTCCTTGTCCTAGAAACACCACGTCGGCAACCTCGGCGAAAGCGTCCCTGTAGAGCCACTCTTTGACTCTGTCGTCCAGCGGACGAGACGTATTCCGGTCAAAAGTTGCGGTGGGATCGAACCTGGTTCCGCTGCGGTATAGTCGGAACATGTTGCCGTGCAGGTGGAAGGAATTTACAGGGTCGAACTCGGTCATATTGACCAAGTAAATGCGAACGAGTTCTCCGACTCGTATCTGTATGGGGTTGTCCAAATAGTAGTTGGCGATACCGTTGATAGAGTAGAATTCGTTCTCACCGTCAAAGTCAACGTCGAAACCGTTCATCACCATGACCATCTCTCGGTCGGCCGGTGGCCTGGTGACCGTACCCATAGAGTCGACGGGGTCTATGATGAACGCGCCATAGAGACCTTTCGCGATGTGTTTTTTCACAGGCATGACGTGGCAGTGGTAGGGAAACAATCCGAACGGTTCCGCCGTGAGCTTATAGTCGTAGGTTTGTCCAGGATTTCTAACCTCAAAGACACCGTCGGCATCTGCTGGATGAATTCCGTGCAGGTGGATAGTGTGTGGGTGTTGGTCTCCATTGTGGAATTTGAGGAGAACCTTGTCGCCTTCAGAACATCTCAAAGTCGGACCAGGGACCATCGGGTCTCGCGGCGACGGCCCCGAGAATGTCCAAGCCGGGAACTGAACATCTCGTGCGACTGTTATTGGTTGAAATGAGGCTTCAAAGTTGAACACGCGCTCGCCCGTGACGGGGTCCTTAGGAACGGTGTAAAAGTCTGTGAGGAAGTCCATCGGGGTTCTTCCGCCGACAGTCTGGGAAGCTGCCGCCGTCCCGAGAGGATGAATGCCGTGAATGTAGTCCGTCGGATTGGAGGGTTTCGATTGAGGTACGGCGTTTGATAGTGAGCTGGTAATGGCAAGGGTTCCAGCTGCTATTCCCACTGAGGCCGACGCGTACTTGAGAAAGTCTCTCCTTGTAACACCCCGACGCTTCTCTATGTTTTCCTGTTCGGTCATTCTAAGCTGCCACCAGAAGAGCAGTTACGTACATGAAGATGAGCCCTGTGATTATGCCTGAGTAGCCGTGGAGGCTGCTGAGGCCTGACCTGGCCTGACGCGATATTTCGTAGACGACCTCTAGGATAGCCCCAGCGCCAATGGAGAGAAACAGAACCGCCATGATGTCGAGCTGAATGAACCCTCCAATCCAGGCTCCAAAGATAGTTGGGATGCCTGCGATTAGACCCATCGCTCCGAGTCTTCTCACGCTGGCAGGCTCTCTAATTATGGGGGAAACGATGGCGAGACCTTCCGTGGTGTTGTGAATAGTGAATCCCAGTATTAGCTGCGTTCCGAGGGTGATCGAGCCTAGCGCGATCGCCCCGCCTATGGCCAGGCCCTCTCCGAGGTTGTGAAGCCCTATGCCCAGCGAGACCAAGTAGGCTATGGTGAACAAGAGCGTTCTATCTTTCTCCTTCCTCATACCAATAGCCCGATTGTTGATAATGGCCAGGACCAGAAACGTCCCGGCTAGGCCGGTGGCGACTAGTCCGAAGCCTCCGAAGGCCTTCGGTAGGTTTCCGGCGGTTCCAATAGCCTCGGCAATCGATTCAACCCCGAGAAAAACCAGGAGGCCGACGGTAAAGCCCAGAAGGTAATTCATCCAGCGGCTTCCGATTCGACGAAGAAACGGAAACCACAACAGGCCCAAGAAGACGGGAATTATGCCCACTATAGTTCCAATTTTCGCCAGGTCAACCAATCCCGACAAGCTGGGCTGAGGTGTGAGAGTCGCGATCTCGATGGTTTTGCTGAATCTTAGGTTCGAGGGTCCTGTCAGAATCGCGATTGTGAGAGGCTCTCCCTCAACCCATTGGTAAGGCACTATGACCTTAGACGTTGCGAACCTAGCGAGGCGCGGACCGGGTTGTGCTTGGAAGGTCCAAATGGCGTCATTAACGAAAACTGTCTCAATGCTTGCGTCTACTGGGCCTACATTTCGCACATCGAAAACTATCGCGTTTCGTTCGAGGGTCATGCGTTCAATTGAAATTTCCTCAGTGGAAAACTGCCCTGTGAGTCCGGCCAGTCCAAGCGAACCACTTATGGCGATTACTACTCCAAGAAGGGCTATTGGCAGAAGTACTCCAGCAAGAGTTCTAATGTTCCCCTTTCTCTTGCTTTCCTCCAACAACCCGAGCCGGTTCCCTTTTCACGGTTCCGAATTTAGGCGGTCCAAAGATTGTTTGGCTTAGCTAAATAGTTTGCGAATTCTGACAGACCCAATCCTCTCGATTTCTAGAGTATACTGAATCTATTCCGGAACGTTCTGAACCCGAGGCTCTCATAAAGATGCCTTGCTGCCTTGTTAGTTTCAGCTGTAGCTAGAAACACATTTTGGGTCCCGAGAGTCCTCAGCCGTTCCAAAGCGTAAACGACAAGCTTCCGGCCTCCTCCTTGCCCTTGGAATTTTTCCAGAACTTGGACCTCTCTGATGTGGGCAAACCTTTCGACTTGTGGAGCGAAGAATGGCCTTTCTCCGAGATGCCAGTATAGGAAGGCAGCATATTCTCCTGCGATTTCTGCGATGATGAGCCAGTCGATTCGAGCCTCAGGAATTATCCTAACGTCACAGAAAGGATCGCCTACGCTGTCCAACGGCCATAGTGCCGTTCTACGCTCGGAAGATCGGACTCAGTCGCATGGCGAACGGTTATGTTTGCCAATCCTATGGGAGCCTTCCGGGCATAGCGAGGCATTGCACCACGACGGTTTCAGACACGCGATTGCCTTGAAAATCTTCGTGGGGAGGGAGCAGCAGGCAGATCGTTTTCCTGGTGCGGGGGGTGGGATTCGAACCCACGAAGGCCTACGCCACGGTCCACTAGACTAGGATCGGACGCATTCGAGGACTTAGAAACATCTTCAGCAGTCATGAAATATCAATTATCTAACTCCTCAGCTCTTCAGAAAAGTCATAGGTGGGAGAATGTACTCCCTAGGAGGCAGGGTAGGCATCTGATGAATGTGACCCCTACCAGGTATTATTGCAGGAATTGCAAGTTTGACAGGACATACCAGACTGATGAACAGGTCCCATCCAGGTGTCCTCAGTGCCAGGCAGATCCCAAGTTCATCATCCCTCGTGTCCACCTGCCCATGGAGGATGCCTCTCCTGAGGAACTCAATGGTGTCAAAGTAAGAATGCAGCTGGAAGACTCCACATCTTGGGAGAGGTAACCTAGTTGGATAGACTGGAAGTATGCTATTGCTATTGTGACAGTGATTATGGAGAGCATGAGGGCAGGTATACCCGCTCCAACGGCTACCCAGTCCCGGATACTTTTGATCCGTATCTGACCGGATAGACCGATGAAGATACCCTCGATAGTTGCTAGGAGGGTGCCAACTTCATAGATTACCCTCTCATTGATGAACTGTGGAAGAAGAATCTGTACCAAGAGCTCAAAAACCAACAGGTAGGTTAATGCGAGGTAGAGTAACCCAGACTCACGTCTAGTATAGGGTTTGAGGAATTCAGCCAATCTCTTTCTCATACTTGAAAGTGGTCCGAGTCTGACTGCTTCTTAAGAATCTGATGTAATAGACTACCTCGCTGTGGTCTAGTGTGACAGATGTACTCGAAGACAAAGCCACGGAGATGTTGAATTCTCTAACGCAATCCCTCACGGAAGGACCTCAATCTCTGCTTGAGCTATACACCACCCTTCTACTGCAGAATAGAAACAACCCTGAAGCTTTGAAGGAACTGAATGAAACTGCGAGACTCTTCATATCCAAAATACCCGACCTGACTCGCATTCTTAGCGACTCTACGAGAGTCTTAGAGACATACCTAAGCTACAAAATATCTAAGAGACACGAGGAAGCGACTAAGAGACAAGAAGAAATGACCAAGGTCCTCCTGAGACATAATAGAATTCTAGCATTCTCGACTACATTTCTGGCTCTATCTACGTTTGGTTTGGTACTGGTTACTGTTTTGTTGCACATATGACTTTCAATCTGCCCAAGTTACGCTGGGGAGCGGATTTCCCTTAATATCACAGCGAGCTAGCCCCTCTTGGTATGTCACAATCCCAGCTCACAATGTTATCCAAGTTCGTAATATTTTCCATCCTTGTAGGAGTGGTAGGCTTAGTCCTTGTGGTGGTCGGCTTGGCATTACCACCTATTGTTGGGGTGCAAGAGGTATGTGCTTGTCGAACCGTAACGATACCTAATGGCAGAATTGACCCGAATCCTCTACAGCAACCTTTCTTGTTTGGAGGTGCTGTAGTGTTAATTGGAGGTCTGTGTTTCCTCGCCCTCCAACTATTCAGACATCAGTCCGTCAAGGTCCCAGTCAAAGACTAAACCATGAGTGCCTCACGCTTTTCCGAGAAAGAACTAGTCAACGCCCATTCTCACTCCAGTCATAACATTGAGGAGGTTCAGAAAAGCCCTCACAGCGGATGCTTTTCTTGTCTAAAGATTTTCTCTTCGTCAGAGGTCACAGAATGGCTCGATGATGGGACAGTGGTGTGTCCTTACTGCTCTGTTGATTCAGTACTTGGGTCCCTGTCTTGATACCCTTTGAACAAAGACTTCCTAGTCGAGATGAACAAACGTTGGTTTAGAAAAATGACAAAACCCTCTATACTTCAAAAATTGTTCAGAAGCATGATGAGAATTCGTTTTTGAAGGAATTGCCCAGTCATGTCGTTGGATGATGCCCAGTATTCTAGGATAGTGCCAAAAGGCGTTGTGGATGTTAATGTTGATTTTTCTAGTTCCTCTTCCTGAACGGCATCACTCCATCCACACAGGAAGCTCCACGAGCGTCTGAGCTAGGTATGGTTGTTTGGGAACGACTCTCCAAGGTTTCCGTAGCTTTCTGTCTGCTGCAAGGTCTCGCCTGTACAGTATAACCCTAGAGAGGGGCCTGCCATCTCTCTCTCCCGAAGGTTCAACTTGCATTCCTACTCTCCAAACCTTCACCCGTTCTCCGGTTGCTCTTGTCAGGAGAACGTCCCCGAATGACCTCGCAACGACTTCAGCCAGTTTCTTGACTTGACCTTTCGTGAGGTCTACCACTATACTCGTAATGGTCTCAGATTCCTTCCACTTCTTTAATTGCTCTAAGCAACCCGCTGGCAAAGTTTCTGGTTTCCGAAACGTTATTGATGGAACCCATGTTCCAACTAAGAGGACTATCGCTACGAGACTGAAGCCTAAGATAAATGAGAGAGCCACGCCAAATCCAAGTGACCGAAACATAACAAACGGGAGCCAGGGGGTAGTGACAAGAATGAGGACAATTGCTATCCTAGTAAGAATCTGCCTGGATGAATTCCTAACTCGTTCTTGACTCGTCTCTTACTTCCTCTTCCTGAACAACTTGATCCCCTCCATCTCTGTGATAAACTCGTAACCTGACTCTATTAGCTCGGAGGCCTCACCGAGGGACTTTGCGGTTTTGCACACGTATTCATCGTTCCGGGTGTCGATCAGTTGTGTGTAGACCAGTGTGTTTCGTATGTCTTTGTGTCCGAGGGTTCTCATTACTAGAAGAATGTCCCGTGTTTGGTGGTAGAGGGTGGAGGCCTTCCAATGCCTAAGCGTCTTGAAGCCGATCTTGGCCATCCGAGGATTCTCCAGTTTCCTGGCCAGCTCTAGCCTCTTCATGAAGAACCAACGACTGAAATTTTCCAAGTCTCCACCTCCGAAAATGTAGTCGTTCTTCTTGGGGAGGCGACTCAACATAGAGATCAGTTTGATCGAGACCTTGAACTGCCTAGGGTTACTGTTCTTCTCAGGAGCGATTGTGATAGTTCGGCCCTCCAAGTCCAAGTCTAGCCATCTAAGTCTCCAGACCTCCCCTGGTCGGCCGGCCGTCTCCTTGATCGTCTGAAGAAAGGTAGTCGTCTTGCCTCCAAGGCCTGCTATGAGTTGGTCTACTTCAGACTCGGAAGGAATGAAGGGCAGGCGTTCCACTCGATGATACCTTGGAGGATTGAACGGCAGGCTGTTCTGTCTACAGAAACTTCCGTAGACGCAGACTATTTTCTCTTTCCTGGCCTCTGTAACCTCTAATCTTGCTATCGCTTCCTTCACTGATTCTGGATCTAGAAGATCCGACTTCTTGGCCAGTCCTGCTAGAAGTTTTACCCTGGAGACTATGGTGCTTTCCCGGTATCCTTCTTTTTTCAGCCAGAATGCATGTTCTAGAACCTTGGCCTGTAGTGGGTAACGCTCCTGGTGCGGGGGGTGGGATTCGAACCCACGAAGGCCTACGCCACGGGATAACACACCCGCGCCTTGCCTTGGAAGCATCATCTTTGACACTTCCTTTGGAAATGGGGTCTTGAGTGTAGCGCGCGCATGCTAGGGCGCGACCCGCCCATTTGGTCCTTGACGTTTGACCTGACTCTGGTACCCCCGCAAACAAACAAGCAAGCGATGGTACGGGTATATCTTAAAATCGCCCCTAAGCAATGCATGCTCATTCACAAGTGAAACGGTGTGGCACAGACCCGCAAAAAGGCCATAATGCAGCAGGTTCAACGACAGCGACGCAACCGAACAATTGCAAGCATAACCGTTGCTGTGGTGTTAGTCGCCGTCATCGTCACGGCCGCGGCCTTTCTAGCGCCAAAATCCAGCCTTGTCACTCTTCCGGGATACTTGGACCAGTGTGCAAGCTCGGCCTCCTACCATGCCCACGTCCACCTCGCGATAAGTGTCAGTGGAAGCGCGGTGACTGTTGACGCTGGAATTGGACTTCAGGGAGGTTGTAACAGACCTTTGCATACCCATGCGACCGACGGAGTAATACATGTTGAGCCTAATGAGAACCGGGACTATACTCTAGGCGATTTCCTTTTGATATGGGGAAACTGGAAAAATGATCCGCAATACACAATCCTCAATTCGACACAGGTCTTCAACAATCCTCACGGCACTGTGAAAATGACGGTCAACGGCAACCCCTTCTCGGGCGACATGAAGAGCTACCAGCTTCCGAAGATTGCGGGCGACCCGGCGGAGCCGTGTTCGGCAAACTCCACGGGCGGTTCACCATGTGTCAGAACGGATGTCGTGATAACAGAGACTCCGTAGGACCCTGCTACTCCATAACGAGGTATGGACCAAGATAAGTGCGGGTTGATTCCAACAGTCGGGCAGTGGGTTTTTCTGTGGGGACGAGATAACAGTACCTTAGACACGGAACTGGCTTATGAGCAAGCGTAGAGTCCACGTGAGGGAGGCGAGCCACGCTACTCGCAACGTTCTAATTGCTATTTTTCTCATCGTGTTATCAGCAGTTGGGGTTGCGGCTACTGGGGCACTGAACGGCTTCTTGAACCCGCAGCCTGCTTCCTTCCCGGTGATTATTCACGCGTATGACGCGGCCCTTGCATCTAGCCCCGAGGTGGTTACTAGTCCCGACCAGCTTGTAGCCGACGCGACAATCTCCATGGCCAACGCGACAGTTCTCGCCGGTCCTCCTTTGAGCTTCACGCAGACCACTCCCAGCGGGGTCCTCGCCCCGAGCAGCCCAATAGCAGTCGGAACCTACCATGTAGGTGCGGCGAAAGATGGCTACGCTCCGACGGAATTCTTGTATGTGGTCGGACCTAACTGCGACCGTAAGGACTCAGTGGGCAATTGTCACATATGGATCGCCATGAACAAAACACCCTCGCCCTAGTCAAAAACGACCACCCGGAATGCCGCGGCGAAGAGTCAGCTTGCAGTTGTGAACTGTTAGACCAGTTCTATTTCGATGAAAACATCGTCCGGCGCGCGTATCCTCATTAAACGTTTCAAGAATCGCTCGTTCGGGTCCACATCGATTAGGCGTTTGTGAATCCTCATCTCCCACTTGTCAAAACTATGAGTCCCCTGGCCCGCCGGAGACTTTCGCGTTGAAACCATCAACTTCTTCGTCGGCAGCGGAATCGGACCTTTCAGCTTCACACCTGTCTTATCTGCAATATCGCGAATCTCGCCACAAATCGTGTTGATATCCTGGGGGTCCGTGCTTGACAATCGTATTCTAGCTTTCGAAACCATTCCAGGATGCCTTCAATGCTTCTCCGAGAGCGGAATCAGAGGACCGCCCGGAGTCGCGTTAAAAAGGTATGCTCTTCGATATGCAACCAAAGTGGAGAAAAATCTGTGAAAAAATGGTCTAGGCTGTCGGTGAACCTTTCGCCGTTATCTCTTTGACCACGCCAACACCGATCGTCGCGCCCATGTCTCGGATAGCGAACCTTCCGAGCTCAGGAATGTCAGAGAAACTTTCCAAGACCATCCCCCTCAACGGGCTCATCTTGACGAGCGCGCTGTCTCCCTGCTTGAGGAAGGAGGGCTTCTCCTCCACAGTCTGGCCTGTTCGCGGGTCAATCTTCCGAATCAGTTCTATGAAAGTTACGCCAACGGTGGCCGTGTGCGCGTGCAAGACAGGGGTATAGCCTGCGGCTATTGCTGTCGGGTGGTAGATGACTATGATCTGGCCGACGAACTCCTTCGCAATGGTAGGCGGGTTATCAGGGTGTCCCATGACCTCGCCGCGTGTAATCTCGTTCTTTGCGACGCCCTTCACGTTGAAGCCGATGTTGTCTCCGGGCTCAGCCTTCGGCATCCGGACATGGTGCGTCTCAATAGTCTTGACCTCACCGACCTTGCCCGACGGACAGAAGATTACCTTGTCACCGTCCTTCAACACGCCCGTCTCAACACGTCCAACGGGCACCGTGCCGACGCCTGTGATAGTGTACACGTCCTGGATCGGCACTCTCAACGGCTTGTTGAGCGGCTTCGGCGGCGGCGTGAACTGGTCCAACGCGTCAAGAATGGTCGCTCCCTTATACCATGGAGTGTTAGCGCTTTTCTTGGCAAGGTTGTCTCCTTTCCATCCGCTGGTTGGAACGAAAGGAATCTTGCTGATATCGAAGCCGACGGTCTTGAGTAAGCCTTCGATTTCCTTCTTACACTCAAGATATCGAGGCTCCTCGTACTTGACAGTCTGGTCGTCCATCTTGTTAACTGCGACGATGAGGTTCTTGACACCGAGAGTTCGAGCAAGGTAAGCATGCTCTCTCGCCTGGCCGCCAGGGCCAATTGCAACTTCGAACTCGCCCTTCTTGCCGGAGACGACGAGAATTGCTACGTCAGCTTGGCTGGCGCCGGTAATCATGTTCTTGATAAAGTCCCGGTGTCCAGGAGCGTCGATAATCGTGTAGAAGATCTTCGGAGTCTCGAACTTCTGAAAGGAAAGATCGATGGTGACCCCTCTCTCCCTTTCTTCTTTGATCGTGTCCAGAACCCATGCGAACTTGAATGTGTCGCCCGCTCCAGTCTTCTCGGATTCTTTCGCGTACGCGTCGATTGTCTTCTGGTCGATGTATCCGGCGTCGAATAACAAGTGGCCCGTCAACGTACTTTTTCCATGGTCCACGTGTCCCATCACTATGAGGTTCAGGTGGGGCTTGTTGCTGGACACTTCTAGTTCATACTCCTACTCGTAATGAAACGAGAACATCGCCCCAGTCTTTATAAAAAGCCTTGTCCCTTCTAGACAAACCATTATCACGATAACCAACGCTGTAACTCTGCGTCCCGTCATTGTTCGAAGAAAGGTCTAAAAGTAGAGTTTCCCGCGCCCGCCAGTCATTCGAAGGCTAGCAACATCATGTTGGAAACAACGTCGAAGCAGGAGGCCGCCCCGGCCGGTATGGGGATGCAGAAAACACAGTACGACATGGCCGTTGAGCAATTCCAGCGCGCTGCTGATATTATGAAACTCGACCCTAACGTCCAAGAGATTCTCCGAAAACCAAGACGAATACTAAGCGTCAACTTCCCCGTCAAAATGGACGACGGAAGAATCCTCCTCTACCAAGGTTTCAGAAGCCAACACAATAACGCCCTGGGTCCCTACAAGGGAGGAATACGCTTCCACCCCAACGTCACAATCGATGAAGTAAAAGCGCTTTCTATGTGGATGACATGGAAGTGCGCGGTCGCAGGCGTCCCGTTCGGCGGGGCCAAAGGCGGAGTCACAGTCAACCCCAAACAGCTCTCCCACAGAGAGCTGGAAAACCTCTCGCGCTCTTTCTTCTCAATGATCAGCGAGATAGTCGGCCCATACCGCGACATTCCGGCCCCAGATGTCTACACAGACTCGCAGACGATGGCGTGGTTCATGGACGAGTACAGCAAGCAGGAGAAGAACAACGCATTCGCAGTAGTCACCGGAAAGCCGCTGATAATCGGCGGTTCACTCGGAAGGGATTCTGCGACCGGCCGTGGAGTTTCAATCACGATCGAAGAGGCTGCGCGCCACCTCAAGATTGACCTCAAGAAAGCAACGTGCGCAGTTCAAGGCTTCGGAAACGTCGGCTCCTGGGCGTTCGAGTTCCTCGAACAGGCCGGCGTCAAGGTTGTAGCAGTATCCGACTCAAGAGGCGGCGCGTACAAGAAGACAGGACTTTGGTTCAACGAGGTTGCAGCCTATAAGAAAAAGACCGGGTCAATTGTCAATCTACCGGGGTCACAACCCATAACTAACGAGGAACTTTTAGAGCTCGACGTTGACATTCTCGTACCCTCGGCTCTCGAAGACGTCATCACCCGCGACAACGCCAAGAGCATCAAGGCCAAGCTTATCGCGGAGGGTGCCAACGGGCCAACCACACCGGAAGCGGATGACATTCTCTTCAAGAACAACGTGACCGTAATTCCCGACATTCTCGCCAACTCCGGCGGCGTCAGCACAAGCTATCTAGAATGGGTCCAGAACCTCCAACACCTCTACTGGACCGCCGAGGAAGTGGACCATCGCCTCAAGACTATAATGGTCAAAGCATTCGCTGAAGCCTACAAGACGAGCCAAGAGTACAACGTTGACATGCGGACCGGCGCATACATCTACGCCATCGGCAAAGTCCGAGATGCGATGAAGATTCGCGGCTGGTTCTAGAACAAACCGTCTTCTCGCCGCCCTGCTCTAGTCGAGCAGCGCGGCCAATTTCTGTTCTTCTTCCGCCTCTTCCACCATAGCGTCTACTGCAAGCCTGTATGTAATCAGGTCCGAATCTCTCGTCTTGCCCGCAAGGCGCTGATAGAACTCGACAGCTGACCGTTCCAGCTTCAAACTATCCCTAATGATGAGCTTCAAGTCGTTCCCGCGACGGGGAGGATCATTGTATGGGTGGAAGCTCCTTTTCTCCCATTCTGAAGGCTTGGAGACAGGTATCCCTCCAAGCTGGACAATCCTCTGCATAACCATGGCCGCGTGTTTCCATTCCCCCTCCGCCATTTCCTCAAACATCTCAGACAGGGGAGGAGAGTTTATTCCACTTGCAATCCGACTGAAGTAGAGGTAGCGAAATGCAGCTAAAGTCTCGGCAGCTAACGCCTGGTTAAGATCCTCGAGAAGAGTCGTCTCCTTTTTGATAGACAATAGGTGTCGCCGAGCTTAACTTGCCGGAGTGTATTTCAGGCTTATTCTAAGCAGGAATTCCACCTCAATTTATAGCCGAGACAGTCCTAATCGGGCCGGCAATAGGCAAGGTGAGCCTCTCACGCGTTCAAACTCCAGATTCAGAACGGCCTCAGGGATAGGCCTGGGCCAAGACTTGAGGCTTCGACCCATGAGATTTTCCAACATATCCACAACCTCGAGACTGAGGGCGTTCCTAGAGATCGTTAGACTTCCAAATTGCTTGATGATCGGCTTGGCGGTCATCGTTGGCGAGTTTATCGGCCTCGGACGATTACCTTCATACACGGCTGCGACTTTCGGTTTCCTGACAGCGTCGCTCATGATGGCTGGAACCATGATCCTGAACGACATCTATGATGTTGAAGTCGACAGAGTCAACAATCCACAACGACCGATCCCATCAGGGAGACTCAAGAACCGTGGAGCATACCTCCTGGCGGTATCGTTCTCCGCAGTGAGCATTCTCTTTGCTGTACTCCTAGGGCCTTGGACCGCGCTTACAGGGCTTCTCGCACTGGGCCTGATGACGTACTACAATACTGGCGGCAAACGAACAGGTCTTCCAGGCAACCTCGTGGTAAGTTTCAATGTTGCCCTCCCCTTCTTCTATGGGGGGCTCGCGGTAGGCTCTCTCACAGTTCTCCTCTATGTCTTCTCAGTTCTCGCTCTTCTCGCAAATCTCGGCCGAGAAATAGCGAAGGGGATCCCTGATGTCCAAGGAGACCGAGCCCTTGGGGTTCGAACACTGGCCGTCTCTGCCGGACCGAAAAAGGCGGCAACTGCGTCCGCGTCAATGTTCCTCGCAGCTGTTGTGTTGAGCTTGCTCCCCCCGATAGCTGGCCGGCTATCAATCCTATACTTCCCAGTGATCTCGTTGGCCGATGCGGGATTCGCCTACTCCTCCTACCGTTTGCTTGTTAATCAGACGCCGAAGAGCGTTCGGAAGACTAAGACGATGGTTCTGCTTTGGATGCTGCTGGGACTGGTCGGTTTTTTGCTCGGCGGATTCAGCTTCTAGTCTTCGACATTTCTGCGACAAGCTCTTTTGCCCGGTCCAGGCGAACCTTCTTCTCAGCTATCATCTTGTCAGAGACAAGGTCGACCATGTCCCCGTCAGCCCCGGCCATAACCGCGATGTTTCGCGCGTGCAAGGACATGTGTCCACGCTGAATCCCCTCTGCGGCAAGGGCCCGCAAAGCCGCGAGGTTCTGGGCTAGGCCCACAGCGGCCATCACCTCCCCCAGTTCTCGTGCGCTCTTCGCTCCGAGAATCTTGAGGCACACTTTGGCGAGCGGATGGACGGAGGTTATTCCTCCAATGATTCCCAATGCTGCAGGAAACTCGATGAAACCCCCCAAGTCGCCATTGTCGTCCTTGTGCCAGGTGGTAAGCGGCGAATAATGTCCTGACCTGGCCGCGTAAGCGTGGGCTCCGGCTTCGATCGCCCGAGTATCGTTTCCCGTGGCCATACAAACGCCGGCAATCCCATTCATGACACCCTTGTTGTGAGTGGCGCACCGGTACGGGTCGGCTGCGGCGAAAGCATACGCGTCAACAATTCCATCCACAACCTCCTCTCCGCCGAGAGCTTCCTTCGAAACGCTGGCTGTAGCCCGGGCGAGACGGCGGTCGGCGAGGTTTGAGATGATGCGAAGATTAGCTCGCCCCTTTGAGAACCGTTCCATTAATGGAGCCACTGCCTCTGCCATCGTGTTGACAACGTTTGCTCCCATCGCATCGCGGCAGTCTATGATCAACTCCGCAATCACCATTGTTCCGGTTAGACTCGGGAGAATTCTGACCCTCAGATCCTTGGCTCCGCCTCCCATAGAGACCAGAGTCGGATCCTGCTGATTCGCCTTCTGGAGAATCTCGGCTTTACCCGCAAGAATCTGCCTCTCAGCCTCCCTCGGATAGGGACAGTTGACGAGTTGGACCTGACCGACCATCAACGGCTCGGTACTCGTCGCTTTGAAACCCCCACGTTGACGCACCATCTTGGCCGCGTTGCTTGCCGCAGCAACGACTGATGGCTCCTCAATTGCCATAGGTACAAGATAATCTCGGTTATTGACGAGGAAGTTGACCGCGATTCCAATTGGCATTGGAAAAACCCCCACGACGTTCTCAATCATCCTCTCAGCGGACCCGAATGGAAGAGTTCCCGTTTTCAATATGTGAACATCCTCGTCTGTGAGGCCAGAGAAGTCTTTGATGAGCTTCAGTCTCTCGTCCTGCGAGAGCTTGTAGAACGAGGCTATACCAGAAGTCTTCTTCACAGCGCGGGCCTGCACTTTCGACCCTCAGCGCTTTCTTTTCGCGTATTCGTCCGGGTTAAAGCCCCGTGCGTCGAGCCACTCGCGTGTCAGGCCTCGTATTACAGCAGGGGATGTCTGCAACTCCGCCACGTTCCTCGACCCTGTGAGAAACATTGCTGTCCGAAGCTCCAAGAGAATAGTTTGCAGCCTCTCCGTGACCTCCTCTACCCCACCAGGGGTAGACTTGAGGAAGGGCAATGCCAGCCCGAAGGCATCAGCGCCCAGTGCTAGAGCTTTGGCTCCGTGCAAGCCGTTTCTCACTCCCCCGGACGCTATTACGGTGAGATGGGTTGAATGGGAAACCTCGACAACGCTTGCAACTGTGGGTATTCCCCAGTCCCAGAACACCTCACCCACTTTCTCGTGGATCTGTGAGGACTGCTCCCGCGCCCGGTAGTATTCCACTGCTGCCCAGCTTGTCCCACCGGCCCCAGCCACATCTATTGCCTTTACTCCCGCCTTCTCAGCAAACTCAGCAGTCTCGTGTGAGAATCCTGCACCAGTTTCCTTCAGCACGATCGGAACACCCAGTTGTTCCGCCCCTTCACGAATCTTGTCCATCGCCCCCCTAAACAGCGGTTCACCCTCAACCTGGACGCATTCTTGCACGCCGTTGAGGTGAACATACAACGCATCAGCATCAACCATCTCTACAGCCTTCCTCATCTCTTTCAGCCCATATCCCTTGACAAGTTGCGGTGCGCCAATGTTGGCGAATACGAGAGCGTCAGGGGCCTTGTCGCGAACCACCCTGTAAGTGTAAGCCAGCTCCGGCTTTTCAATTCCGGCTCTCTGGCTACCCACGCCTATGGCGATTTTCAGCTCTTGGGCCGCTTGCCCAAGTATCTCGTTCAGCCTTGCGGCCGCCGCGGTCCCACCTGTCATTGATTCGATAACCAAGGGCGCTGAGAGTTCGTGGTCGAAAAGTCTCACTGAAAGGTCAACATCATCCCGATTTATCGCGGGGAGGGCGTTGTGGACTAGTTCCACATCATCGAATCCAGTTTTCTTTGTCCTGAACTGGACATCCTGCTGCATGGTGGTTTCTATGTGGCTTCGCTTCCTCCGCTCAGTCTCCGCCTCCGCCGACGCCACGGGCCTCACACGCTACCTCCGCTCAGCCTATTTGAGTGCTCGCCACCGCTCCACACCACGACACCGTCAGAGTCCATGCCCACCTTGTAGACCATCCCCCCACTCTGCCGAAGTGCCTTGCCTATTTTCGTCTCACTCTTAGAGTCCCTGCAGACCGCTATGATGCAGCCTCCTCCTCCCGCGCCGGTCAGCTTGGCGCCGAGAGCTCCCGCCTTCAACGCCACCCCGATCAAGTGGTTAAGAGTCGGATTGGACACCCCAATGTTGACAAGCAATTCCTGGTTTCTGTTCAACAAGATGCCAAGCTCCTCACCATCGCCATGTTTCAATGCCCGAGCCGCTCCCAAGGAAATTCTGGAGGCGTCAGCAACATGGCTTTCGAACAATGTCTTCTCAGACTCAGACTTTCGAATAACCGCTCTGACAAGACTGCCTGTTGAGCGGTGGATCCCACTGTCGCAGACAAGAATTCTCGGAACCCAACTAATGTTCAAGGCTTTGACAATGTCGGGTTTTCTGAAGGTCAGGACCCCACCCGTCGCGCACGTTGAATGGTCCACTCCAGATGGCTTGCCGTGCAAATAGCTCTCAGGCGTGAAGGCAACTTTGATGATGTCGTCTACCGAGAGCTTTACTCCTTGAGACTGTGCTGTCGCGGCGATAATGGCTACGCTCGCTGCTGCGGAGGAACCTAGTCCCGCGCCAATCGGAATGCCGCACTCCACCTCGACACGGACCCCAGCGAGCTTCCTGCCAACGTAGGCCAGCGCCTCTCTTGCCGCAAGCCGTAGGGGTTCCAGCAATCGTGCAGTGTCCTTGACCGCTTCACCTGGCCCTTCCTTACCAGCGAGGTCCATAGGAATGTCCGCTGTCACGTCTATCGTTCCAGCCCAACCCCGCGACACGCCAGCGTATGTGTAGAGGTTTATCGCCATGGCAACGGCTGGGGCACCGAGCACTACAAAGTGTTCTCCTGTGAGAATTATTTTTCCAGGGGCCCTAGCTCTGGCTGACGTGCTGGACTGAATGGTCCTCGAAGCTTGTCACTTCGTAAACGCGGCCGCTGCGTAGCCTACAACAGCTTCCTTGTCCCCGGTAACGTCGCCACTTGTGTGGTACGCCAGGAGCTCACCGTTCCGGGCGCCGAGTATTTTAGCCGCGTGTATCATTGCTGTTATTGGTCCGTAACCACAAGCCGTAATCCGCTTCGCCTCAATCGTTCGCTGGAACCCTTTCTCGTCCATGGCCAAAGCGGCGCCCAACGCCTCCTTGTCTCTGGCAACGGCTTTGGCTTGGGGCTCGTAGTGCGTCCAGTCCGAAGACGCGATCACAACAACCCCTTCCTCACCAATTGCGTCTCCCACGGCTTCGCCGACATCGACGCTGGTCTGGAGGTCCTGTAGTCCCATGCATATGGGGACAAAGCGGAACAACCGAGGGAAAATGAACTGGAGAAACGGAAGCTGGACTTCTATTGAATGCTCGTTTCTGTGGGCCTCCTCCTCCACGTCAATGAGGCCCGATCTCTTGACGATTTTTCCAGCAAGCTCGGAATCTAGCTGGACGTCTCCGAGAGGCGTGCTCCACGCTCCGTTCGTCATTGTCGAGACTGGACTGCCGTAGCCAGTGTGGTTCGGTCCGAGGATCACGACGGATGGCCTCGGCCCCGCCGATGCCAGCTTGTAATAGCTATGGGCCGCGACTGGGCCGGAGTACGTGTAGCCTGCGTGAGGAACGATGAGCCCGATAAGCCCCTTGTCAGTTGCCGACGGTACTGACGGTATGCCTCTGGGTCCTAGTTGATGGAGGAAGCATTGGTGTATCTGGGTGCGAAGCGCTCCATCACTGTCCTCGTAGAAAGCACCTGCTCGAGCTGGAGGCCGTGTTTTCACATTTCTCCACCGCCACGTCCCATGGGCATGGCGGCGAGCTTAGTCTCGAAATCGTCGACAGTTGACGTTAGTGTCCCGTCTTGGGACAGCTCTCCACGTTCTCTCAACACCTGGCGGGCGAGGAGCCAGTAGACAACCGCGAGAGCCCTTCGACCTTTATTGTTGACGGGAATGACAAAGTCCACTCCTGAAAACACGTTGTCAGTATCGCAAAGGGCAATCACGGGAACACCGACAGACGTTGCCTCTTTGATCGCCTGCCAGTCCGCCCTCGGGTCGGTAACGAGCACCACCTGGGGCTCGGCGTGTTTGGGCTGTAAAGGGTTAGAGATAAGCCCAGGCATGAACCTTCCCACAATCGGCATGATCTTGGTCAGCTCCGCGAGTTTTTCGACAGGGACTTTGCCGTAGAGCCGTGACGATACGGCGAGGACGCGAGATGGCTCGAAGCGGGCTATGAACTTGGCGGCTATCCGAATCTTCTCGTTTGTATCGCCAATGTTGAGGATGAACAGTCCATCGGGGCGAACCCGGAAAATGTACTTCTCCATGTCAACTGTCTTGATTCGTGTTCCGATGTGGAGGCCGGCGGCGAGCAATTCTTCTAGCGAGAGGAGGAGGTTCTCCGCTCGTGGGATTGCTTCCCTTTCCTCTATGTCCTGGCTCTCCAACATGCTACCTCTACACTATCTCGCTTCGTCTTCTGGCTGTGACTTGGGAGAAACGTAGGAACTCGTCAATTATCTCCACGTGCGTGATCATCATCCGCCTGCAACAATACCGTCGCAGGCCTAGCTCATCCAAGACCTTCTGAGCCCGGTCTCCAGCCCGAACCCTCTGGCTGAAGGTCTCCCACTTGTCCCCTATCAGCTTTCCACAAGTGAAACATCTGACCGGGATGATCATTGTCTCTTGTTTCTACCTGTAGGATTTCTGTTTTCTTCTTCGCGCGCTTGGCCCGCCGAACTTCTTGGGCTCTGACATTCTCTGGTCTCCAGCTAGCATGACTCTGTCGAAGGCTTGGAAGCTCTTCCGGAGTTCACTACTCTTAGTCCAACTCACGAGGCCCCGAGCGACAGCAATGCGCGTAGCCTCGGCTTGGCCCATTACTCCTCCCCCGTCGACGCTGACCTTGACGTCGACACTTTTGGCACGATCGCCGGCGACGATGAGCGGCTCCATTATCTTCATCCGGGCAAATTCGGGCGTCAGACTTTCAATTGTGTAGTCGTTCACCCAAAGACGGCCCTTTCCTGGCCTCACAATCGCTTTTGCAATGGCTGTCTTTCGCTTTCCCGTCTCCAATACAGTTTTCTTCTTCTCGCTTAAGCCCACACGCCCCCGATCTCCTCCGCCAACTGCTGAATCGTCACATATGGGACTCTAAGTTTCGAAGCATCAGCATCCCCAATTCTTGCGGCCGATTTTCCAGCATAGTCGGGGGGCGTTCCTATGTAGACCTTCACCCTCCGAAAGGCTTCCTTGCCCCTAGTTTTTTTCCAAGGGAGCATCCCTCGGACGACCCTCCTCACGTAGTTGTCCGGTCGTCGAGGATGAGTCGGCGCTTTGTCCTGGCTCGCTAGGGTCCTTGTCTTCAGTTTCATCTTTGCCCGTGCGAGCACCCTTGCCTTCGTTCCTGAGATGACCGCTCTTTCCGCGTTCAACACAACAACACGCTTCCCATCTAACGCCATCCGGGCCACGTGGGTTGCCATTCTCCCAAGAATCAGGTTCGTAGCGTCAACAATTTCTTCAGAACTGGGCTCGGCGACGATTCTCCTCTTCAATTCTGGCCAATCCCTCCGAGGCCTTCCTCGAACCCTAGGGTTTTCTGGCTGATTATCCTGGCAGCCTGCAAAACCAGTTTCTCGGGTGGAAGTGTACCGGTTGACTCAACAAGGAAATTGAAAGTGCGAGTTTTTGGGTCATAGCTGTAGGTCGCAGCTGACACCGGCTGCCATTTTGCGTGTACTCTTCCCCGTCCCAGTCTCGCATACGCCTCTAGCTTGATGCGTTGACCCTGCGTCAGCTTGACAATAGGTATCTTGTCCGAGACAGGCCTCACATCCGGGTTCTCCGGCTTCAGCTGAGAAGAGTACACTACTTCGGAGGCCTCGGAAGCCTCTATCTCTAAGGACAGAGAAGCCCTGCATTTCTCGCAACCAAGCTCGCTCTTGCAACTGCACTCTTCAGGAAGGTTGTAGGACTGGTCTGTCGTAACAGGGACGAGCCCAAGCCGGTGGGCCAAAATCTCATCGTACATTACTGAATTGTTCTCGAGAACCATGACGTCGTCAATTGCCATGATCGGAACCTCAGAGATCATTATTCTCCGGAGGGCGTTCGCGAATGCTGTCGATGCGTCGGATAGGATGAAGCGTAGGGTCTCGGGTTCCCTTGTCAGGATCTTGATGTCCATGCCGCTTTCATGCTTCCGAAATGAAGGTGGCTTGCGCGAGCCGGCGGACTTTATTTAAAGATAACGGAGAATAAGCGCGCTATTCGAACATGATAATCGACGGTTCAAGTGGATTGACTGATCAGCTCCTCGTCACGATCGGCATTCTATTGATAGTCGCCGGTCTAATTCTTGCATCTGTTTCAATCATCCTCCTGTCTCAGCGGGCAGGGAATAGTCGTGGAAGAGGAGGTGCAGTGATTGTCATCGGTCCTTTCCCCATTGTACTTGGAAGCGACAAGGAAGCCGCGCGCTCCCTCCTCCTCCTGGCTGTAATCTTCGTGGTCACCTTAATCGCGCTATTTCTCTTGCAAATCGTCTAGAGGATTCAATAACGACTGTTAGTGCCTGCGAGCTTTGCGATATCAACCGGCAGTGGATGTGTGCCAGACGTGTGGTTCACTCGTACGCTCCGACTGTCACGAATGTACGAGCTGCCGAAAGTGCAGTGAAAAGCTCGATGCGCGCAACCCCCATGAAATGGGTATTCTGCGTGGGTCTAGGTTTCTCATTCTGGCCGCCTTTCTGTTGATTTTCGCAGGAGTAATCCTGGTCTCCCTCGGATCTACATCTGGCGCACAGAGAGTCGGCGGCGGATGCGTCTTCTGGCCCTTTCCCTTGATAATCAGCTGCGGGTTTGGTTCAAACAGCACGCCTCTTCTCATATTCGGTATTCTCGCCGCAGGTTTCCTGATTGCAACGTTGTTCTTCTGGTACCAGGCCTTCCGGAAGAAATCTCCTGAATAGACAACTCTCCTGCGATGGAGGCAAGATCCCTCAGTCGCTGGCCGTCCTACCAGGAGACTCGAGAGAAATTCCCGACTCTCAACGGACTCGGCTACGAAAACTTGACAGTTATCAGTATTCCGAAATACAGCCCGGCGAAACCGATGGCGATTGCCACCGGTGGAAAGGCCAGCACTGTCCCGACAAACTCGAAAAGATCCTCGACAAATCTCAGCAATGTGTAAATCGCTAGCGTCGCGATAATGAAGACCACGACGAGAATGGTCGTATCTATCGAAGGTACTAACGTTTTCAAGTACGCCGAGATCAAAAGTCCAACCCCTAGGCCGATAAGCGATCCCCAGCGAATATTCCTAATGGGCCTCGACACCAGCAATATCCCAACAACCCCCATGACCGGTAGAAAGTAGGCCAAGTATAGCCCGGCACTGTTCAAGCCCGTCGCTGACGGAACTGAGAAGATGTTTGTCAGAAAGGTGAGCCCTAGTGCTACTTCAGCTGCAACGATAACGCATACGATCCCGACGAAGAAGCCGACCACCGAGAAGAACCGAGACAATGCGTGGGAGACCCATTTGAAGAGCGGGGCACACCCGCAGACTCCAGCTGCAATCAGCAGATAGCCTACCGAAACAGCCAATGGGAATCGGTCACGGAGGGAAGTGGTTATGCTTAAGTGGATTGTTACGGCTGCTTATCTTCAGTCTCGGCCGGTGTCTCTTCCTCAGGCTCCAGGATTTCTATGGGCTGCTCCGTCTGGACAATCGCCTTAATCTCGGGGGGGACATCGGGCAGCACCGGACCAGCCGGTACGGCGGGAGCTACCTCCTCAATCAACCGCGTTATCCTTTTCGCCCCGGGGGCGGCACGGGCAGGGTGTTGCGCATTGTTTAAAGCGCTTCTCGCATGAAACGCGACTCTCGACTCTTCATCCCTCTTGACGAAGTAACCGGGCACAGATACAATCTGCCCAGCTATGCTGACATGGCCATGTGTCACGAACTGACGTGCCTGGTGAATAGTCCGGGACAGGCCGGACTTGAACACTATTGTCTGAAGCCTTCGCT
This sequence comes from Candidatus Bathyarchaeota archaeon, assembly GCA_005888735.1. Lineage (GTDB taxonomy): Archaea > Thermoproteota > Bathyarchaeia > 40CM-2-53-6 > 40CM-2-53-6 > BA-19. Next base: position 126,129 of record VBBN01000028.1, on the reverse strand, counting down.
CCATCAAATCCTTCACATTAAGGTCAAGAATGTTATCCACGCTCGCCGACTCGGATAGGAGACCCAACCGGGCAAGGCGGCCAAGATACTGCGTCTCTAGGCGGGCCCGCTGCTCTTCGGGAGCTCCCAAGAGAGTCCTCGCAATTCCCCTGATCTCGGATAGCATCGTTTCCTGATGCCGCAGCTCTCTTTTGTTCCGGAGTCCGTACTCTCCGAGCAGCCGAAGTTCTTCCTCCAATTGTTCTTTGCGCCAAGGATGACGAGGAGTCGCGTATGTCTTCCTCGCCTTTCGAGGGTCACCCATACTTGCGGTTACTCCTGCTTACTTTTTCTCTTCTCCCTTCTTCTCAGCGGCCCTCGCGGCCTCCATCAAGACTTTCTTCTTAACGCCGACGGCCTTGCCACTGCGTCCAGTAGTCCGCGTCCTCTGGCCTCGCACCTTCAATCCTAAAGAGTGCCTGATTCCCTTCCAGCTGCGAATGTCTTTCATGAGGTCAAGGTCTGCTTTTGTCCTGAGGGCAAGATCTGGACCTACAAGATGCATGTCGCGTCCCGAGTCGAGGTCTTTGCGCCTGTTGAAGAGCCTACTTGGAATACCATGCTTCGCAGGATCCCGGATAGCATCCTCAAGCTTTGATAGCTCCCCCTCTGAAAGGGAGCCCATACGCGCGTCTGGGTTGATTCTGGTCGCTTTTACAACCGCCTGGGCGTAGTTGTGCCCTACCCCTCGTATCTTGCTGAGCCCAAACGCGACCTTCTTAGTCCCGTCTACGTCAGTTCCCATGAGTCGAAGTATGAGTCGGAATTCTCTCGACAAGCCTGGGTATCAGCGATAATCGGGTGGGTTGACCGTGTGTAATTTAACGTTTCCACTCTCGGAGCCCGGTTTTTGGGCACGGTTCCGGGACCGTCCCTCGACAAATCCACTCGCCAGGCAGATGTTTGAGGATCTCTGACTCTCCGTGGCCAAGTTCTCCGGCGAAAATTCTTCGCCAATTTCTCTTTCCGCTTTGTTGTTGCTGTGTTCGCCTTTTTTCTCCGCGGTGAAAAAGTTCGCCTGACGAAATTTTTCTCCGCTGGCCGATTTTTTTCTCTCCGGAAAAAATTACTCCTGCGTCTAGTTGTCGTGTAAACAATTCTTAAATAGAGAATGACAGTGGAAACATAGTAGCACCGAAAAATTTCTGTGAGAAAAAACTCTACAAATGTTCGGACCACATCTGACTCTTGATTTGTCGGAGTGCAACCCTCGAAAGCTCTCCGACCTTACTTACATCTACAACCTCCTAGACGAACTTCCGGACGTAATCGGGATGCACAAAATCACCCCTCCATACACTTTCGTGTACCGGCCCACGCACAATCCTGGCGAGTGGGGGATCAGCGGCTTTGTCATCATAGCTGAAAGCCACGTTAGTATTCACACCTTCCCCGACAACGGGCATGCCTTCGTAGACATTTTCAGCTGCAAACAGTTCGACCTTCACAAGGCGATGAACTTCGTAGTGTCGAGTCTGGAGGCTAGGAGAGCCGACAAGAAAATCTCCGGGCGCGGCAAGGAATACCCCCGCGAAATTGAGAGTGCGAGGGAAATAGTGGCACGCTCTAGGCCGACGCTAAGACACTAACCGCTCGAGACTCTCGAGGGGGGCGCCCCTAATGGGCAAGGAGGGCTCATGACTCAACAGGGAACTACGAACGAGACCCTAGCCTCCAACCGTACAAACCGAATCATTACTAACCTGTTTCCCAAAGATGAAAATAGTGCGTCGGAAGACATCCCTCCGAGCCGGGATTCCGGAGCCTGGTACCGGGCAGTCTGCGACGAAGCAGGCCCAAGCCTGGAAAATCAGGGCGACTGTTAGCCTGTGGCCCCTTGGGCCGCGTGGGTTCAAATCCCACTCCCGGCGCCACAACCCTCCTACCTCCTTTCCATATTCCCATTGAAAACCACGTTACCGGATACGTTGCTTCCAGAGTCTCCGGCCGCACTAGGGTCAAGTGCCTGTCCGGCTTCGACGATTCATCTATCACGTTTGGGTCTCCAGTCCTAATTACGGAGCTGCTCCCGGGAGGGACCTCGGACGGATAGTTTTTCTTGGGTCTGGTTTGTGTCTTCGATGAATGATCGTGCGTGTTTCCTCTCCTTGAGAACGTCATTCGAGTAACTGCGTCTCAAGTAATTAGGCCCGAGCGGGGAAGGTGACTTGAGAAGAGATGAGAACGAGAGTGGCGGTGGGTGCGGACCAGCCAAGCCCTTGACGGGCGAATGGCAAGTGTCCGTTCCCGGGGGACGCCACTCGTGACACACTTAGGCGTCGAAAATTGTTCTAACTCTGTCGTTACCCGTGAACGGGATGGCGCGTAACGATTCTCAGGCTTCACCAATCCGACAAAGGGCACGATTTTAAGTGGCCAACCCCCCATTCGTTAGGCTGCCTATGGAACGATGCGCAGTCTGCGGTGCGGAAGAGTTCATTCCGTACATATGCCGCTACTGCGGAAGTGTTCACTGTGTCTATCATAGACTTCCAGAGAATCACGAATGCCCAAACATCGACCAGGCCAGAGCGCCAAGACCCATTATCCGTGTTGACAGGCCACGTGCTGCTGGAACAATTCGGCTTTTGAAGACTCATCGGCTCGCGAAAATCCCCGTTCGAGAGCTAGCAGCCCTGCTTACCGCGCTGCTTGTTCTAGGCATCAGTTTCTCCCTCCGGTTCTTCGAATCGGTAACCCTCATCCAGTCGCTCGAGATTTTCTTGCTGATGCTTATTGTGGTGGGAACGGGGTTCTTGGGACACGAGCTGGCTCACAAGTTCGCCGCGGAAAGATATGGATGCTTGGCCGAATTCAAACTCTGGACTTATGGTGCAGTAATGGCGCTCCTCTTTGCCTTTGTCAGCTCAGGGAGGTTCATATTCGCCGCGCCGGGCGCTGTGTACATTGCCTCACGGGCCGGATACTTCGGAGAGGGAATCGACCGAAAGTCCAATGGACTAGTCTCGCTCGCCGGGCCTATTGTCAACGTCATTGTCGCCACCATCTTTGGCGTGACACTTCTCGTTGCGACGACTCTTGGAGTCCACGACCTCACGATCCCCGCGGCTTGTCTTAACTGCCAGCAATTCAGGTTCCTGCAGTCTGGAGTTGCTCTCAACATCTGGCTAGGAGCATTCAACATGCTGCCAATTTTCATTCTCGACGGACAGAAAGTCATGAGCTGGGACAAGCGAATCTGGGCGGCCGTTTCAGTTCCCCTATGGGTTGCAACCTTGGCCATTCTCTTCTTCCAACTTATCTAGCTCACGCTTCTAGCGCAGAACACTTCTCCCGTAGAACCGATATTGTTGCCCGCATTTCTGACAGGTAACCTCGTTCTCAGCGTCCGGATCCACTCTTACGACAATTTCCTCTCCGCAGTTGCACATGAACGAAACCTCATTCTCGCTCAGAAACAGCCAGCCCTATGTTAGCATCAAGGCTCTTTCCTTCGTCTTCCACATCCTGGGGTAGACCTCCGGGGGCATAACGACTCTGAGGGTTTTCGCGGCCAGACCCTTCTCCGCTTCCAGAACCTGTTCCGTGCTCATAAGGGCCTTGGACAAGGCGACAAGTTCTCCTTTCAGCGTGAAAAGTGCGACGGCGGAGTTTTGTCGTATGCCCTCAGTGAGCCTAACCACTCCTGGCACTGCTAGGTCGGCTCCATGGCATACTGCGCTGACGGCACTGTCTCGAATGTAAATCTTGGAAATGTGCCGGAATGCTGCTTCCATCGGAACGATTATTCGGCGTGCTAGCTCTTCACGGTCTGCTCCCGAGGATTGAGACAGTTTGAGCACGTCGTACAGGGTGGAGATTGTGTCCTCGGTGAACGAGCCGGCACGGACTCGTCGGAGTTCTCGCATGTGTGCTCCGACCTGCAAAACCTCCCCCGCATCGTAGACCAGCTTACGTATGTATGTGCCCGCTTGGCAGCTGACGCGGAATAGGACCTGGCGCCCGTCGACCTCGATGTCTTTTATCGAGTAAATCCGTCGCTTTCTTACTTCGCGTTTGACTGCGGCCCTCACTGGAGGCTTCTGGTAGATGTCATCGACAAACTCCTCCAATGTCCTAAGGAGTTGTTTACTGTCGACGTCGCCGTGAAGTGTCATAAGGCAGACGTACTCTTTTCCGGTTATGAGGAAGGCTTGGATTGTTTTCGTGGCATCTTCTAGGGCGAGGGGTAGCACGCCGGTAACCATTGGATTGCTCCGGCCCAGGTTTCGGCCTCTAGAGTTCCACCGTGGCCGGCATGCTTCAATCGCAGCAGTCGTTTCACCCACGCGACGACCTCGTGGCTGGACGGGCCCGAGGGTTTGTCCAAGTTGATCAGTCCGAACCTGATGTGTTGGTCCAGTGTTCGTTTCTCAGGCAGGCAGCCGTAGGACGGGTCTGTTTCTTCCTCGATCTTGACTTGCTCCTTTCGCGTTCTTTCCCATGAGGGCGTTTGAGACACTTTGATATCACGTGAAAGCAGAGTCTTGTTGTCTTTAAACGTGGGCTAGGCCGGGGCGGCCTCTTCTTCCGGAAGAGATTGTTTGCCTGGTTAGGAGGCTGCGACCGTGATCTGCTTGGGCGTAACGATTTCCTTCAGAAAACTGGCTTTCTTCGCCTTTTCCGCAATCTTGACAACGTCCTCGTCGGAGGCACCCTTCTTTATGTCGATGCTTTCGTCTGTTGGCTCCAAGTGTTTGACATTGGTTCTGCGCCTCTTGATTCCGCTAATCTTTTTGGGTCCTGTTATCAAAACGAAGTTCTTGTCGACCACGTCGACAATGACACATTTTCTGCCTGCCTCGCGGCCGAAGAGCTTGACGCAGATTCTTCCTACTTCTATGCTTGGCATGGACCGTTCTACCTTAAAGCGGGACGTGCGGGCGAGGAAGTTCTCATTTAAGCCTTCTTTGTTCTACGCGCCTTGTTGTCTCTCACGGAGATGGCTAGGGTTAGAAGCACCTTCTCGGTGTCTGCTTGAGGCAGAAAACTCGTGTCCAGTATAATGTGGTAAATGGTTCGGTCTTCTAGTCTTAGCCCGTAGTGTTTCTTGTACCGCTCGTTCTGAACCTTCTCTCGCTGTAGAGTCAGTTTTCTCGCTTCTTCAATGCCCATCCGATCTCTTTCGGCGATTCTCTCGAATCGGATGTTTTCGGGGGCAGTCAGATAGATCCGTAGGTCTGCAACTTCTCTGAGGACCCATCCGGTGAGTTGTCCATCAATTACGAGGTCTCCTTTCTCTGCCTCCTTCATTGTCTCTTCGTCGACGACACGGTCGATGGCAGGGTCTTCCGCTGCTAATTGTCCGAATTGTTCTAGTGAGTAGCCTTTTTCTTTGGCTAGTTTACGAAAGAGCTGTCCTGCTGATACGTGACGAAGGCCAAGTGCGCTGGCCAGCTTGGCCGCGTAGGTGGACTTTCCAGTTCCGTGTGGCCCGCTGACGGTTATGATCATTTACTTGTGCTGGCAGAGCGGACGAGTTGTCTGATCTCAGAGGTGAGACAGTTTCCACAGAGGACCCCTGCGTAGGGTCTTGTGGGCCTCCTGCTGCTTGCCGGGAGTCCTGCACGCTTTGAGATGACTCCGTGAAGCTGGGCTCCACATCTTGAGCATGTTGGCCTAGAGTGAGCGCGTGGTTGAAAATGGAGGGTTCTCTTTCCTGATGGAAGTCTCACTTTCACGTGTCGTCTTCTGTGTCCTCTCTGTGACGGTTTTGTCATTGTTGGGTCCCTGTTAGCGAGTAGGTTTGGACGCCGAAAAGCCGGGATATAGGTATGCTGATGGCGAAGGAGCAGAGAAAGTACCAGTAGACGAGGCTGAAGACTGCTATGCCTGAGCTGAAGCCTGCTGTCGGTTCAACGGTAGCTCCAGGGATGGCGATGGGTGAGTAGCCGACCGGGGCTCCCCCGAAGACGCTCAAGAGCGAATAGTAGAGCAACAGGAGGGGAGCGAATGTTATGAGTGTTGTTTTCATCTGTTCAAAGCTCGCTCTCGAACTCATTTTTACCATCGCGGACTGTTTCTTCATTAGCTTGTCTAGTGTCTTCTCATCTTTCTCTTTTCGCGCCTTGTTTACCGATTTTGTCCAGGCCATGTACTCCTTTCGAGAGTTTGCGACCATCTTGTAGTCCACTAGGAACCTGTTCGCGCTGTTCGTCAAGAGAGCGAGCAGGATTGCCGCCCCGATTATGATCAGAGTGGACGCGGGTGTACAGGGATGGCCGGTGGCGGCCTGCGGGCAGGCGACCCGGAACGGTGTAGCTAGGAAGATTATGATATCGTCGATGAACGACAATGGTTTATCTCAGCTTTTGTATTATCTTCAGCAGGTCCTCTGCAGTCTGGTGCTGTTGGCCCTCCTCGTTGTTGACTATTTGAATTGGGATGCCTGCTATGACGGCGTTGGCGCTGGCCATGTATCTGGACCATTCGAGGTCCGCTTGGACGTTGTTGACTTCGTGGGCTTCGCGTTCGCGGCCGGCGTCTTGGCTTCGTCTCTTGGCGACCTGTTCAGGTGTGGCTTCGATGAGGACAATTAGGTCTGGTTGGAGCGCGTCTAGTACTCTTTTGGGGGTTCCGGGCCAGAGCCCGTCGACTGTTCTGACGAACATGTGTGTGTCGACTACTAGGCCGTTGTTTCCTCTCATCCTTGATATGGTTCGGGCGGCTTGTTGTTGGATTCGGGTTTGTAGGTCTAGATCTTGCTTGCGCATGTGGTCTCGGTGGAGGTCTATTCCCCTCTTTTTGAAAATCCGGTTCATGATGTCGCCGAAGTTGACGACTTTTACCGGGATGTGTTTCTCGCTGCTGATGGTTTCGAGTTCTTGGAGAACGGTGGTTTTGCCTACCCCTGGTATCCCTGCGACTATTACCTTGGCGGGCAGGGCCGTGTCACTGTCCGAGCACGGACTTGACGCCCGGGTATATCTCGGTGATTCTCTCCTTGACTAGTATCTGATAGTATTGCTCGATGATGCCGACTGTTAGGAGGATGCCGGTTCCGGTGCCAAAGGCGCCAAGGAAGTCTGCGCTAGCGGCGATGAGACCGATTATGATTCCGCCAAGTATGGTTACTGTTGGTATGTAACGGTCGAGGATTTGGCGTATGGGGACGCCGGATCTTCTGAAGCCTTCTACTTGCATTCCGGAGTCGATTAGTTGTTTGGCTACTGTTTTGGAGTCCATTCCTCCTACTTCGACCCATGTGACGGCGAAGAAGACGCAGGCTAGGACGAATATTCCCGCGTAGATTCCTGCTCTCAAAGGGTCTGACAGGACGCTGCTGAAGCCTCCGAGCTGGTGCGGGGCGAAAGTGTAGTATGCTAGGCCCTGGGTTGGTACTAGTTGACCGCTTCCGCTTTGTGACTGGGTGAAGCAGCCGGGTACTAGTCCTAGCCAGAAGTTGCTGCATTGGGCGTTGTACCGGTTGAAGACGAGCTGGCCGATGAAGTAGATGTTTCCGAAGAGGGCTGCTGCGAAGATGACTGGTATGTTGCTGACGTAGAAGAGCTTGATCGGGAATTGGCCGCGGTAGCCTCGGTAGCGGGCATATGAGACTGGGATTTCTACGCGTAGCCCGTTGAGGTAGATGACGATGGCGAAGACGAGGATTGTTGTGAGGAAGCCTAGCATGTCTGGCAGGTTGCCGCCTCGGTAGAGAGCTCCCTCCCAGGAGGTGTAGCTTGCGACGTTGAAGCCTGGTGCTAGGATTGACTGGAAGAAGGCGAGGATGGCGCCTAGGTACTTGTGGTCTGTGACGGGGCTTATTGGTCCGATGCTGTCCCAGATGATGCTCTGGGCGACGCCTGCGGCTATGAAGAGGCTGATGCCGCTTCCGAAGCCCCATTTCTTCTGGAGCATTTCGTCTAGTAGTATGATGACTATGCCGGCGATGACTAGTTGGACTATGATTAGAAATTCTCCCTGGAGTGTTGGTGCGACTCCGTTGCGGGTGTAAGCTCCTCCGATGAGGAAGGCTAAGCCCTCGAATATTGTCATGAAGACGCTGAGGACCTTGCTGGCGCCGGTGAAGAGCGAGCGGTCGTCCGGGTTTGTGAAGTCGACGTTGACCATTTTCGAGCCTGATAGGACTTGGAGTATGAGCCCGGCTGTGACGATTGGTCCGATTCCTAGCTCGACGAGTGTTCCTCGTTGGCTGGCGAATATGACGCGTAGGGGCCCAAACGGGTCGCTCAAGCCTGTCTGGGAGCCAGTGGGTCTAGGGATTCCGAAGATAGGCGTCTCGGACATTATCAGATAGACGACTAGTGCTAACGCGGTCCAGATCAGCTTCTCTGTGAAGCCTACTTCCCGGTCTGGAGGCCTCACGCTGGGAAGTACGCGTGTTAGGGGTCTGAAGAGCTCGATAAAACGGACCGTCGACTATTCCTCTTTTGCTTTGACGAGGGGGACGATTTCGCCGCCGGCCGCGGTTATCTTCTCGGCGGCCCGTTCTGAAGCGTAATAGACCAGTACTCGGAGGGGTTTGTTCACTGTGCCTCGGCTGAGGAGCTTGGTGTACCCTGCGCTGGGCAGGTTGACTTCGGTCTTACCGTCTACTTGTTTGACGAAGCCTTTGAAGGTGTAATTATCGATTTGCTGGTCTAAGTCTCCGATGTTGATTGCCTGGCTGAACTTCTTGTTCGGTCGTGTGAAGCCTCTTTCCTGAATTTGTATACCATACCGGATGACCCAGCTCCACTTGTGCCGTTTCCAGCCGGCGTTGCCGTGTCCTCCTTGTTGGCCGCTTCCGCGGTGTTGGCCGCTGCGGCCCCAGCCGTGCATTCGGCTGCCGCGTAGTCGTCGTGTTCGGCGAAGGCTGGTTGTCACTCCATCCTCATCTCGCTTTTTTCTTGAATAGTCGTGTTTGGTTGGCTCGGGCTATTGAGCGTTGGGGTGCGGCGGGGTTGCGGGGGCATTAAACGTTTTTCCCGTTGGCGGTTGTCTTGTGCTTGTTTTTGTGGATGACGGGAAAGCCAATATGGGCCCTTGTTGCGTGCCGGGGGCTTATGTGCGGGAGGACGGCCTGGTCGCGTGCGCGGGAGACGGTGTTGCCCGTTTTGCCAAGCCAGGTCAAAGAAGCCCTTTTCGTACGGGCTTTGAAGGCGCAGGCCTGAGGCGCCTGTCCCGCAGGGGTTCGTGGGTTCAAATCCCACCTCCCGCACCAATAACATTGTCCGAGTGAAACTAACAGGGTGAGACAGGGTCCTGTGGCCTGTCCCACCAATGCTAGTATCTATGACCCTCGCGAGTCCATCGCATATATTCCGATGCTGTCACGGTTTATGTCACAATCGGGTTGGACTCTGCTAATTATCGTGAAAACGCCTATGGATGAAAGCGAAGGAAGAATAGAAGGAAAGCGCAATGATTCTGAAATGCGTGGATTGTGGCAAGCCAGGCGCGAGAGGCCATTTGTGCCGCCAATGCGAAGACGTGCCGCGATGCTTCGTCCACCTGCAAATCCACCACAACCAGCACGCGGAGAACGCGGACTCAAACCGAAACCGCCATGCCTCGTATTGAAGGTATTCGCACTGGGGTTCTGAATTATGAATAGAAGAGGCCGCTGGCGTTTATTCTGGTCACTGGCTTAGTTGTCTTCTTTCTCGCTCCGATAATTCCTCGACAAGTGGATGTCCAATGCTCTGGAATGCCTCCTACAACAATGACCTCTACAGCATGGCAATCGCCTAGCTACGCCCTGTTCGGGATCGGAATCTTTCTCCCTCCTCTTGTTGATTGTATCGTCATTGATGAGGAGCCGAGCTCCACCCGATAGGTCGAAGCAACAAGCGACCGGGGACGAAGGAGATGACGCGGAGCTATGAAAGCTTCCTAGCAAACATGAATCAATCAATCTCCGGCTTGCGGGTGATCGCTTAGGCCCCTTGCTCGATTGATAACGGTAACAACAGCCCATTATCCGTCCCGGCCCCGCATGAAAGCTGAATCACGACTTGGCCACGCGGACCCTCCCCCACTCAGCCAAGGCTCTCTACAAACAGCTGGACAATGAGCTCCGGCTCTCAACACACAAGGGACTCATCAAGACCCTCGGCCGCCAGTACACGGACGCGTCCCAGTTCTTTCTCGAGCTTGTCGTCAATTCCTGGATGTGGGGGGAGGCGACAAGGGTAGAGGTGAGGATTCCTGAGGACCTGGACCAGGTCGAGTATGAAGAGTGGGGTAAAGGCATGGACCTCGAGGGCCTCGAAGAGTTTCTCACTAAAGGCAAGACGACCGAGAGTGGATTCTCACAGAAATACAAGAGGCCCATCCGCGAGTCATACGGCCTGGGAAGCCTAGGCTGGCTCTCACTGGGGCGCGAGCTAGAGATACAGGTTCACAAGGGTCATTTTGACCGGACAATACTGTTGACTGAGAAACTGATCGACCGGTACTGGGACACCGTGGACCAGTCGACCTGGCGACCCATACGCGTGGTCAAAGCACCTATGAACCACGATGGATTGCGGCTTACGATTCGCTCCCTGACGAAGAAAATCACACCGGGCGATGTCCGAGGTGCGCTGCTGGCTAAGGCTAACTTTCTGAACCTCCAAGGCTACGGTCCGTTCGAGGTCTACGTCAACGGCGAGCGGGTGAAACCTGAGGACTTGAGAGGGGCAACAATAGCGCCGGTGAACCTCGTGACCGAGTATGGTAAGATTACTGGTGAGGTGGTGATTCTTCCCATCTCTAGAGCCCATGCAGGCGTTGCCGGCGCAGGTATCAATGTGCAGCAGCGACACGTAACTTGTCTTCAGAACCAATTGTTTGGCCTTGACCAGGTTAGGATGCACGGACTTGGAAGGATACAGGGTTGGGTCAACGCTGACTTTCTCCGCCGCCTCCCTGGAGGTAACGAGTTCGAGAGAGATACTCCTCACTGGCGCGCGTTCGAGAAATCCATGAGAGGATTCATGAGAAACAGGGTCTACAAGTTCCTAAGACAACGAGCCAGCACAAAGGAACTTAGCACAATTAGGGTTCTGAACCGGGAGATTGCTGAGAGGTTGCGAAGGAGCCTTCGCCGAAACCTCAACATTCCAGTAATCCCCGTCGCCACCAAGACAACCCATTCGGAGAAGACTGTTTCAAGACACGGGGCTAAAGTGGCTGGACGAAAGAGAACGCTTGAGCGAGAGAACAAGGAGAAGCCGCGGAAGCCGACCCGAAGCATGGTCCGGCTTGGAGGTCAACTGCTCGCGTTCGACGTTATACACGCAGGGGATCGCGGGCAGGCTTACGTTGAGACTGACAAGAACGGCGTTCGAACAATCTATGTGAATATGGATCATCCGATGTGGGAGATTGAAGGGAAGATGACCCCCACGAAGCTCCGGTATTGCATACGCCAGATACTCGAACGGTCGATAGCGGAGGAGATCATCCCGACGACCCCGTCAACTCCCGAGGAAGCTTTCACTGTCTTAGACTCACTCTACAACGACGCTCTAGCGTAGTAAGAATCTCGAGACAAGACGTCGTTTCAACCTCAACTCTCCGGATTAGCCCTTGGCGCGAGGTGGTCGCGAAGTCTGAAGTCAATGATTGTACTTCCAAATTAGAAAAGCAGGGTCGACAATCCTCCCGGCCAATTACGCCGACGGCGACCCGTGAAGTTCGAAGACTGGGTGGCGGCGGGCTTCGTCAACGAAATCGGTCAACGGCGAGTCCGTTTCCACATCGAAGTTGGGCCGGAGTATCATCTCACCCATTCTTGTGGGCAAGTATTGCATAATCACCTCTCTGAGCACTGGGGCGGCTTCCTCGGGAGCCATCTCGACAGCGATAACAGTCTCCTTATGCCAACCGCGACGGACAGTTGCCTGCCCAGTCGCCCGGAGGTTGCGGACCCAGTTGACCTGACCGTAAGGGGAGAGGAGGTAGCGGCGGCCTTTATGTTCGAAGGGCGCCACAGGGTTTGTGTGGCTCTTGCCAGTTTTTAGCCCGGGGACAGTGAGGAGCGCCATAGGGCCCACTGGGACTCCTAGTCGGAGGAGAGTGTGGATCAAGGGGTTCAAGATGGGAACATAGAAAGGAACATGGAGTGTCTTGACCGTTCTTCCGGTCATTCCAGATTCGATATTTGCTTTCATGGTATTGGGTACGGCCTCGCCGGATTTAGTGTTGTGCTAGGCTAAACTTTCGATTCAGGGAGAGCCGGAGCACTGAGAGCTGAAGCTAGGAACCACAATGGCAACTGTTGAAAAAGGTGAGACTGTGGAGTCACGCGAGCTTCTTGGGGGCCTCGTACATGTTAGAGCTGTTCATGGCGGTAGAGTCGCGTGAACCAGGGCTCATACCGCCCGTTCCTACGGACCGTCCAAGAATCCGAAAGTACTGGAAGTAAAAGGGGTTCAGAAGAATGAACGTTGCCAAAACCGAGCCTACTCCAAGAATGAATCGTGCCTGTTGCGAAGCTGTGAAAGTGACGAAATATATTGACGCAAAGCCGAGAGGAAGACAACGCCTGTACCACTTTCTCAGTTGAGCGACTGAAGCTCTCCTGTCCATCAGCAATTTCAGGGCAAACGCCACGCTACCCCAGAAGCTGAAAATCCCAAACTGGAAAACTAGCATTAGCACCGGATTTGCCGAGGTATTGCTCCATGGTGAGAGTCCGATGAGCAACCACTCTACCGCCAACCCGATGCTTCCTGCTATTGCATAGTAGGCCAAGACGGCTTGGGATTCAACCATCCTCTTGTCTAGCCGCTTACTAATCAGCCGAACCACTATCAGAAAGGGAAGAATGCGATAATCGTAGGAATGATCCAGCCCGCGGGATTTTTCTTCAGCACACCTTGTGTGATGAATTCCTCGAGGAAGGCAACGGTGAGACCGACGACAAGAAACCCAGGTTTCGGTTTCATCTAAGAGCCCCTGATAGCCTAAGCGCGAGACCAATCGATGCGAGGGATGCACATAGGCGTGCTGGTACTACCTGGTTCCCATGGCTGGAGATCCTCTCATTCGGTTGAGACCCTGATTCCTACGGAATCTTATACCGAGCCCAAGCTCTCGGCTGGGACGTGGACTCGAAGGACTTCCAGCTACTAGCAGCTCTCTACGAGAATGCGCTTCAGAGCTACAGGTCCCTTGGACATCGAACATCACTGTCTGCACCTGCGGCGCGGGGCAGGCTTCAAGCTCTAGAGAGCAAGGGCATCATTCAAGGCTACTGGGTTTCCCCGGATCCGAGTATCTTTCGGCGCCAAGACCTACTTGCTTTCTACGACAGACAATGGACGAGATCAGATGCCCTTAGAGCCCTTGCGGTACAGGATGTCGCTTGGGTGGCGTGGAAAGTAGACGGCGGACTAACCGTCCAGGTCTGGCCCCAAAGTCGTAAGGAGTCGATTGAAGATCTTACGCGTGTTCTCAAAGAGCCACCATTTGAGCAAGCCTGGGTAGACCATCCGCCGAAGGAAGACCTCTCTCTCATCGACTGGAGGATAATCGAAGCGCTCTTGGACCATCCAAGAATAGAGTTGCAAGGCCTTTGTGACTCCACCCACTTCAGCCCGAAGACAGTGCGCAAACATCTTGGGACGCTAATTCGAGAAGAGGCCGTCTACATTAGCCCGAAGATTGGGTCTCTAGCCGACTCGGGAGAAGTCATTTACCACCTAGCAGTGACTGGAGATGTAAGCCTCAACGAGTTGCGCCGCACACTAGGCGACCTGGTTTTGGTGAACGAGGCTCATGAGCCGAGCATGAAATACTTGCTCTGCAGGGCAAACGATCTTGCAGACGTTACGAGTAGAATTCAAGCCGCCAACGAACTGCCCGGCGTAGGATCCGTAAGGGTGACACTGAACCGGGAACTACTAGTCGCGAATGGGTTTGTTCACGGTCTAGTCCGCGAAAGAATCAGGAATTTGGAGAAGACTTGGAAATCGAACAACGGTAACGTGTGAGGAAATGACTTGAGAAGTATGGATGAGATGGTGCACATCCAGAATAGGTTAATTGGTGAGCGAAAACTCTACTTCTTCGTCGCCAGTGGCCCGTGTAGAGCGAGCTGATACTTGTCAGGGTCTCTGAAATAGGCGGTGCGGTCGCCCCATGGTTGGTCCTTCGGCCGCCGGGAGAATTTGACACCCTTGCTTCTGAGACGGTCGTACCAAATGTCCACATTGTCCACCCGGAAATAATACTCCGAGGCTGAAGGCTTCACGGTCCCTCTAGGGGCTTTGTGCAATCCGAGAGTCACCCCGTTGGGAGCTTTGACGGAAACGTAATCGTTGTCGCCGTATGTTTTCTTGAACCCTAGCTTCCTTACGTAGAAGTCTTTGGAACGCTTGAGGTCTCGCACGTAGAAGAGGATGAGGTTGAGAGCTAATCCCTTCCGTGCCATTTCTTGCTCAATATCGAGTATCCCGGCCTGCTAGTACTTTAGATTTGTACCGTCTAGTCTCGTACTCTGCGACTTGCCTGATAGAGTCCAAAGAATGCTTCTGGGTATTCTGGCGAGGATTCGGCTTCAAAGCTCACGAGATTGCTTGCATTCATTCTTCTTAGCGTCATCATTTTGCTTATCCGTGTCGGACTTGTCAATTCTGGTCTTACGGCACAATCTTGCTCGGGCGGATTTTTCGGTTTTGGCGCAACATGCGTTTCGACGATAAACTATTCATCGTTAGGTGCTGGTATTGTATTCATAGTGTTTTCTTCACCAATCTTCTCTCTGACTTGGAAAGCCTCCAAGCGACCGGAGAGAACGACGATAATCAGAGAGATCCAACAGCCCATGGTGCGTTGTTCACATTGCAACTCAATCTTTCCGAAGGGCATAGGCAAGTGCTATCATTGCGGAGCCAACCTCTAGCTAGTGAATTGAGTAGGGAACCGGCGCTTAGACCACACAAGTGTCTATCCCTAGCTTAGAAACCAGAAGCGTGTTATACCGAGAAAGGCGATAAAGCGGTTCTCCGGTTGTACTTCTAGGTCAAGCGGAGCGTGTCAATGGCCGATAGTGGGATAATGACGATAGGAAACGTGGAAGCTCGTTTCGAAGTGTGCGCCGCCCACGCTGTCAATTTCACGAAAGCCACGCTGATTAATTGGGCAATGCGGAAAGGATTATCCGCCTTAGGCGTACGATTACTGAAAGTGACCCCAGTTTTTGAATTTAGAGTTAGGCGCAGGTAAGAATTAGTTCGTCTTTCTTGGCATGACACGCTTCGGCAATCTGTTATAATGTCCTAGGTTGTCCGAGCTCAAAAGTGGAGGACTCGGGCTCGCCTAGGTTTGTCTCCACCTGGCAGCCCTAGATGTGGCAAATAGCGAGACTAGCAGCAGCCCTGTCAACATTATCCAACCGAGCAACGGCGACCAGCCTGACAAGTTGACCGTCTGTCCCATCAGGACGCGTAGCAACAGCACTGCGTGCGTTGTTGGCAACAAGTACGCCAGCCAAAGCAGGTTGGTGGGCAGCAGCTCGGCAGGATAGAACGAGGGGGGCAGAATCCCGACGATCACGCTCAAGGCGAGTCCTGACTGCCAGCCGTTCCGAAGGTTCCGGACGTAGGTTGACACCGTATATCCTATCGCAGAAGAAAAGAGCCAGACCATTCCCACTGCGAGCAGGGCCAAAGGTAGACTTGCCAGCGAAAGTCCGAGGTATACCAGCAACGGAATCAGGACGAGTAATGCGGGAGTTGTGAAGAACAACCCGGCCAGCGCGATTCCTAGCAGGAAGCCTATCTGATGAACCGGTGAGGCGATGAAGTAGTCGAGAAGTTTCACTTCCAGACGGTACCAAGCCCCGTCGCCTGCAAGCCCCGTTCCGACTGTCACAAGGACTAGCAGTAGTGATCCTATCACGCCCTGGACGAACGCTTGACCTCGAGTCGTAACTGTAATGATGAAAAGAATGCTGAACGGTGTCGCGAACAGCCAGACAAGGCTCAACAGGTTCCGGCGAATCCATGTAATTGACAACATGTAGCCAATAACTACTGCAGACCGGACCTGTTTCGCCGCTAGCATTCCTCTTCCTCTCTTCCCACTAGTTCGACGAACAAGTCCTCCAGCGATACGGGTGCTACGCTTACCTCGCTTCCACGTCGAACTGCCTCTTGCGTCAATTCTCCCGCTCGAACATTGTCAGTGAAGACACGCCATCGCTCCGCGACCTTGATAGGCCTGCCGTACGTCCCCACTTCTTCTTCGCTAAACTTCGAGCCCGATAGGTCGACCCGGACGCGTTCCTCCACCTTGCTCAGCAACTCGCTTGGAGTACCGGACGTGATTAATCGTCCACTGTTCACGATGGCGACTTTGTTCGATAAGATTTCCGCCTCGTCGATGTAGTGTGTCGTTAACAGTATTGTCCGGCCCTCTTTGCAGAGATCCTTCAAGACGGTCCAGACCCGCCGCCTGCTAATCGCGTCAAGCCCCAAGGTTGGTTCGTCAAGGAAAACCAGCTCCGCGTCCGTCGCAACAGCCATCGCCACGCGAATGCGTTGCCTCAATCCGCCTGACAATGTGTCAGCAGGCTGGTCTTGGTAATCCGCCAACTCCATCCGCTCCAGCGTGTCCCTAGCTCGTCTACGCGCCTCCGTTCTGCTCATTCCACGAGCCAGCAAAGCCAGGTAGACATGGTCCCATGGCGTAAGCGGCCCAATCGTGTTACCCTCCTGAGGGACAGCCGCCACATTCCTCCTGATGTTCTGAGGAGAATGCTTCACGTCCGAGCCTAGAACGAGGATACTGCCAGAAGTGGGAGACAGCTGGGTTGCGGCTATTCTGAGAAACGTTGTCTTGCCCGCTCCGTTCCGGCCCAAAAGCGTGAAAATCTGCCCTGTGTCCACTGCCAACGAGACCCGGTCGAGCGCCGGGTTCTTTCCCCCATGATAGATTTTGGAGAGTAGAATGGAGTCTATTGCTTTCAAAACACGGCCCAGGCCCAGCCAGCAGGAGAAACCTCCTAGCTACGCGATCGTAGTCCCGACCAGGATTTGAACCCTTTGCTAGAGATGGGCTTGTTCGGTTTCTAGCGACACGAGTTGCTAGGAAGAGAATCAGAATCCCTTTCAGGAAAAAGATAGGAGGGGCGTTAGACCGCCCCTTTCCATGATTCTAGTCCTTGTTCTCAGGGCCGTCTTGGTCCGCAGTGCCGGTGAACTGACGGTGGAACTGGACGATGATCCCGGAACTGAGAGTGTCCGACAAGCCGAGTATCTGCAGGTGGACCTGGTCGTAGAACGATGTGGACCCTGTGTAATTGGCCTTGAGATACGTTTCTGCTTCGCCCAGCGTTAGGTCCAGATGGGTCTTCAAGGCGGCTTTCACCGCATCCAACGGCCAATTTTTGGGGTTAGCGCTGTTCAGGAAAACTGCAATGGAGTTGGCGTTCGCGTACCATCGGAAGAGCGCGTCGTCTAGTGCCGTCGTGTTTCCTGCCCTTGCAGCAACGAGAATCTCTGCCGCGATAGTTATGTGGTCATGTAGAAGAGCCGTCAACTGGTTTCCAGCAGCATCTGCGTAGAATGGTTTGACCGCGTTCCCGATGTCGACTTGGTTTTGCAGGAGTCTCTGGACGGTAGGGCCTGTATCGGGAAGTCCTTGAAGGACACTTACTATAACCAGTCTTGTCCAAGTGATATGGTCCTCCCACAGTTTTCGCATCTGGTCGTGGAACGCGTGAGCCGAACTCTTTGGGTTTCTGGACGCGGCCATGACTGTGCCCAGAGTCGCAGCGATCCCAGCTACGCCTACGATGGAAATTGCAACTATTGTAAGCGCCAACGCTTTTCGGTTGGTGGTTCGCAAATGGCTGAGGTTCATTTAAACACCGTTTAGTATCTATGGCTCGAGGTAAAGGTGCTATAAATGCGTTTATGCATCTGAAACACTTGGAACCATGTCCGTACTATCCCTTCTGGGGTCCTCGAAGGCTAAGATGCTCCACCTACTTGCTGCCAAACCCAGAACCGCGAACGACATAGCCTCCAACCTTCACATGCAACCCAGCGCAGCGAGGAAGCATCTAGAGCGTCTGGTCAAACTAGGAATCGTCGGAAAGGAGTTTCGGACTGCGAGCATTGGACGACCCAAGAAAGTCTACGCCCTAAGCGAGAAGGGGAGAGAAATGTTTCCCAGACGGTATGACACAATTCTGAACCAGTTAGTAGAGAGGCTCGCCCAAGTCGAAAGTCCATCATACGCAGAGTCCCTTATGAAAATGATAGGGAAAGAGATCGCCGAGAAAATCGATGACCATGACCTCACGCGCGACCAACATGCAAGTCACGTGCTCACTGAGCTAAACCGATTAGGGTTCGAAAGCTCAATGAAGAGAAACAACAAAGGCCTAACTGTCATCAGTAGAAACTGTCCGCTGTACAAGACAGCATTGGCCCATCAGGAAGTAATATGTCGAGGCTTACACGGAGAACTGCTCAAAACGAGTCTAGGGGCGAGAACCGTAAAGCGCAGTGATTGGATAATTACGGGGGACAGTTATTGCACCCACGAAATCTCAAGTTGATGGTATGTGGAAAAACGGCTGCGATTCAACTGCCAAGGAAACACAGTCGAGCGACAGGATTCTTTCCACCCACCTCTGGAGCAGAGAGTGAACCTCTTGATTCCAGAACTCGGCCCGTGTCCAGGTCAAGCTTTCCGGGGCGTAAGCCTCATAGACTTGAGGGATTCGAACAACCGCCTATCTTGTCCAATCAAGAAATGACCGGATCGACGGGAGAGAAAACGTTTGATTTCGTCCAAATAGGCAAGCTGGCGCCAAAGCCCCGGGATACAGGAGTTATTGAAATCCGGGGACCGTACTACACATCCGTCACGTATGGATACCTGAAGGACATCCTGGACGACTGGGGAGAGTATGTCGACGGGTTCAAGTTCGCCGGGGGGTCTATGAGACTTCTCACTCGGGTGAAGACTAGAGAGATCATCAAACTATGCCACGACCAAGACGTCTATGTGTCAACAGGAGGCTTCGTGGAGCGGGTTATCGCCCAAGGCCCCGAGGCCGTAGACAAGTACCTGGAGGAGTGCAAAGCGTTGGAATTCGACATGATCGAAGTCTCCAGCGGACTCGCGCCAATCAAGCTTGAGGACAAGGTGGCGATTGTGAAGCAAGTACAGAAACTCGGCATGAAGGCGAAACCTGAGGTGTCCATGATGATAGGCGCTGGAGCGGGTACCCATATCGTTGGATACCGACCGAAAATGAGGAGTTTCACCGACGTCGCAAAGGAGACCGCCGCGCATCTCAACGTTGGTGCAAAGATACTCATGCTGGAATCTGAAGGAATCACCGAAGACCTTCCACCCAGAAGGTGGAGAAAGAATGCGGTCAAGAAGCTGGTGGAAAAGTTCGGCTACAAGACATGGATGTTCGAAGCCTCAGATCCTCCAGTGTTCAAGTGGTACCTGAAAACTTTCGGAAAAGACGTGAACTTATTCATCGACCACTCGCAAATCGTCGAGTTCAACGCCTGGCGTTTAGGACTATGGGGAGACAGCGAAATCTGGAAGGGAAAAAGGCTCAGCTACCCTGGGACGAAATAGGGCCTCGTGCTACTTGAGGGTAATCAACGAGGCTACTTTCGAAATATCCTTTACCCTCTCCAAGCCCCAGACAACGTCAAGGACTCTGACCGTTTGATTCTTGCTCAGATACTTCCTAGTGAGCCTTCGGAACTTTTCTTCCACCTCCCCATCACTCATTGGATTCTTAGGATGACCCTTGTGATAGTCAACCTGTTTTGAGACAACCTCGCCCGACTTGAGTTTGACGGTAACCCTGTTCGGCACGGCCTCGGGGTACATCGCACTGAGATTCTTGTCCTCGACCACCGTGATTTTCTTGAGAAAGTCGAGAACTCTCGGGTCTCGGAACTTCCGCTTAGAATATGTCGAGTTGTCGATTCTTCCTTCGAGCAACGTCATGGCTACGATGTAGGCAAGGCTGTGGTCCGCTGTCTCTTTGGTGAGTGGATTCCACTTCTCGGGGTCCTTGCCCAGAATTGTGTAGCCCGCTTCATGTGCAGCTATCTCGACCGACTCTATGTCGTCGGGCTTTTCGACCTTCTTACGTACTTCCATGGCCGCCCAGATGGCGGTTTGTGAGTGGATTTCTGCCGGGAAGAATTTCAGGTATGTCTCAGCTATTTTGAACGACCCGTTTCTGCCTCCGAAGCCGTCAACATTGAGCTGGAGGGGTCCGGACACTTGTTTGAAGAAGCCCATTTCGCCCTCAAAGATAGGCGATGGGCCAGTCATGCCCTCTCGGGCAAGCAGTGTGGAGAAAACTCCGTTTCTCGCCGCATTGGCGAATGAGCAGCCTTTCCACATTGACAGTTCTCCTGCCCTGACCTGCCTCATTGTAACGTGGGAGTTGAGCGCGAGGTTCACCGCTTGAGTCATCTTCTCGACGGTTAGACCCATGAGCCTGCCCGCCGCAAGCGCGGTGGAGGCGAGACCGTAGCATACGTGATCCCATCCCCGGTGCCGAATATCAGCAGCGTCACACAGCCTGCACTGAATCTCATAGGCAAGAACAATTGACAGAAGCAAGTCCCTTCCAGTCGACCCATCGGACTCAGCAACTGAGAAACATGGTCCGATGTTGTCGCTAGGGTGAGCGGGCTCCTTGGAAAGGTACGTGTCGTTATAGTCGAAGTAACGAACCATTATCCCGTTGACAAATGCCGCTAGGTCTGGAGCGGTCCTCCGTCTCGTTCCGAACATGGTCCCGCCCTCCCGGGCGACAACCGCCTCCGCCACCTTCCTAGAAGCCTTGACAGGTTCTGCCTCGAAGGCACCGATGGCACAGCCTAAACTGTCAATCACTCGCTTCTTGGTTTCATGAAGAACCTTCTCGGGAATATCCCTGTAGTTCACAGAGTGGACGTAGCTCGCCAATTCGGTTGCAAGGTTCATCTCAGATTTCGACCCGGTTCCCGTTCAGACTCTTGGATTAGACACTTCCTCAAACCTGCGATTCCACGAGGAAAGCTCCTCCATGACATTGCACGCTCGACCATAGTCGGAACGCTTGCAAAACGTAGCCTTTCTAGGACTTCGGTGCCAAAAGTGGGTTTCTGCCATCGATGTACCAGTCTGTTTATTATGGACAAATCTCGAGTAGCCTGGTGCTAAGTCCTATACTACGAAGTGTGATTTTGATAGTGTTGTTTTGGCGCGCCAAAGTAGCCACAGTTGGGGCGGTAGTGCTATCGATGACTCTGGCCTTGAGCCCGATAATCCTCCAACCGGCCCTGTCGACCACGCCGAGACTTCAGCACTTGATCTTCATTGTCCAGGAGAATCATTCCTTCGACAATTACTTTGGAACATATCCCGGAGCAGATGGCATTCCCCCAGGAACAGCACTCCCTGTAGAGCCTGGGCAGCCCAGCATGGGAAATGTCACGACGTACTCTCTCAACAACGAGACCATCGGCCAAGATTTACCCCATGATTGGTACACGAGCCACAGTGACTATAATGGTGGGCTGATGAACGGTTTCGTTGAGGCGGAGAACTCGAGCCTAACCGTGGGTCACTACAATCGCACCTTGATCCCGTATTACTGGGACTACGCAGACCGCTACGTCCTAGACGACCGCTTCTTTGCGTCAGAGTTGGGGCCAAGTTTCGGGAACCATCTCTACGTAGCCTCCGGGTCAGCCGGCGGGAATGTGAACATAACCGCCAAGTGGGTCTTGAACGGAACCATCATCGGAACTCCCCCTGACAGCTTCAATCTTGCAGACCTCAAACTGAATTGGACATCAATGCCCGAATCGCTGACTACGAACGGAGTGACTTGGACATGGTATAACGGCGGAAGCGCGGACCCCAAGACCCCGTCAACGTTCAACGTGCTTCCAGCGTTCAACTACTTCCAGCTCCACCAAAACCTACTGCAAGCGAACGTGAAGAGTACTGCCGCCCTTCCAAACGACCTACAAAACGGAAAGTTAGCTCAGGTGTCCTGGGTGATGCCTGGACCATGGCACCCTCCGACCTGGCCCGACCTCTGCCGCTCATCTCAAACCCCAGACAATGAGCACCCACCCGCCAGAAGCGACTGCGGGATGGACTATGTCGCCTACCTAGTAAACCAAGTAATGCAGAGCCAGTACTGGCAGTCCTCAGCGATCATAATCACCTGGGATGAATTCGGAGGCTTCTACGACCATGTCGCTCCGCCCCAGGTGGACAAGTTCGGGTACGGCTTCCGCGTCCCCACCCTAGTCATCTCACCCTGGGTCATCCCAGGCTATATCGACCATCAAACGTACGATTTTGGCTCCCTCCTGAAGCTCACGGAGGAAGTGTTCGGAGTTCCCTCTCTGGGAGCAAGGGACGCCATATCGAACAGCATGATGGGCGCGTTCAGATTCAACCAAGGGCCTCTGGCGCCTTTGGTCGAACCTGCAAACTTCACATGGACAGGGCCGGTTCCCAACACCGCCCCTCCGGCCCCAATCGCTCAGCCTATTCCTCTTATGTATCTCGGGCTTAGTTTGGCCGGCGGAGTAGCGGTTCTTGTCATTACAGTTGTAGCCCTTCGTCGTACTCGCAGAGGTCGGCGAAAAACCATCCGTGAGGTGGCTCGGCTCTTCTCCCAGTGGCTTCTCCTTAGTTCTCTAGAGTGACAGTAGCCACTCCTAAAATCAACCGACACACCACATTCTACAGTGTAGAACCAGAAGGGGTAGCAAGCAATGCAACTGAGAATGCTCAAAGGCAAGATTCACCGAGCAAGAGTGACAGGTGCTGACATAAACTATGAGGGAAGCATCGAGATAGACAGTTCACTCTTAGACGCGGCCGGCATTCTCCCCTTCGAACAGGTCGAGATTTGGAGCCTCACCAGTGGAGACCGTCTGACGACCTACGCCCTCCCAGCCCCACGAGGAACCGGGAAAATTGCCGTGAACGGTGCCGCGGCCCGAAAAGTCCAGGTCGGCGATGAGATCATTATCGCAGCCTTCGCAATTATGAGTGAGACAGAGGCCCGGAACTGGAAGCCGCTTGTCGTTCATGTTGACGAGAAGAACAGGTTGATGCCCTTCCCCAAGATTACGAAGCCTCTCGCACGCAATTAGGTTTCACACCTAATCAACTCAAGCCCGTGTCCTGTCCGGCATTTTGTGAACCGAAGCAATTGACTGTTAAACCGGTCCTAACACTTTCCGGGCTGATCAGCGGGGCAAGCTAGGGTTGGAGGTCAACATCTACAACGTCAAGATCAGATTCCCAAGACTGTTCGCCGACCCCGCAGTTTTCGATGAGCCCCGCACCATTGCTCAGAGGTATCTTACTTCCACGAGGCTTCCCCAAGACAAGTCCGACTTCATCCAACAGCTCACCGACGACACCTTTCCAGTAGACGATTCTGGAAAACCCTCGGTAGCAGCGGGAGAAGCGAACTATCGCTATCTAGGGAAAACGGTCAGGTCCGAATACATGGCAAACGCCAACATCACAATCGAATACGCCGATTTCGGGTCAGGACTCTCTCTGCAAGACCACAAGTCCGGATGGGGACGCGGCCGATGGGGTGAACTTGTTTTTGAACTCAGAGACCTCACACATCGAAAGTTGAGCATCGAACTACCCGACATCAGTGAACTCTACAAGATGCTCGTCGCAAGATCAGAGCTGACTACACTGGCAAGCATCGATCTTGAACGTATCCCCGACACCATGTTCCTGCCGACCTCATCTTTTGTCCAGGCACGACTGGAAGATATGGCATTATCCAGTGGATACAGCATTGAGGTCTATTCTTCCGGGGAATTGGCTGCTCAAGAAAAAAAGGCGCTTGAGCGAAGACTGAGCAGAGAGACAGGCGACTCCAGCCTTCTAGTAATTCTCTCCCAGAAAAAGGCGAGACCTTCGGAACAGTGAGGTTCGGGGCGGGCTATGCGATCTGCTTGTACGAGGCCACGAATTCTGGATCCACAACTCCCGAGATAATCCGCTCAGTCCCGTCGGGAAGGAGAACCTGCATTCCTGCCGCGTGATAAGGAAGCTCGAACCTTTCAAGCTTCTCAGGACTGTCAACCTCGAAAAGTTTCCGACATGAACCATTTGAGTAGTGGAAAGCGTAGAGCCTCTCCACCCGCCTCTCACCGAAGCCCCCAGCTCGCCCACCGGCAGCCGTAGAGCCTTCAGGGAGTTGGAGAAGGTAGACAAAGTTCTCGCCCTGAAGAGACTTCAGGTCAACAGGATTCTCCGCGACCAGTATCTTTCGTCCCTTCTCGGAAATAAGCCTGGCAAGTTCTTCTTGCGGTGCCATGAAGAGCAGCCGGTTCTCAACCAGTAATAAGACCTTGCCGGAAACGATTAGAGAAAACTGATTGCCGCGTCTCGGCTCCTTATCTTCAACAGTTTTTCGACTTCACCCCTCTCCTCGTCGCTTAGTGGATTATACTGTCGGGCGTCGTCGTTTACTCCGACATACCTGCCAGCGACCAGGTACGATTCCTTGCCAGCTTCCTTGAGAACAGTAATCCGGTTCAAACTGTCCTTCTCGGTATAGTAGTAAATCGGGATGGACTCATACTTGGTCAACTCTCTCCGAGCCAGAAGCCTCTTTTCGGCCGGCATGATCCTTGCCCTCAAGAGGGGACGATATTTATGAGAATGCTCCTTGCCTCCTCCTTGAAGGTCTCGGCAGTGCTACGAAACCGGGTCCCAGCTCAGGTGTCTATCCCTGACGCTTAGTGACCACGATGGGTCGCCAAGCCTTAGGGTTCGAAATAAGAAAAAAAGGGGGCTGAGGGAAAATCGTTGGGTGCTGCTATTTCTTGGGGCGCACAAAAGCGGCCGCTACGGCTATCAGTACAGCCGTTAGGAGGAAGGCGCCTCCGATTATCAGTGCGAGGGCTCCAGGTACCATCTGGTCGGTGGTCTTGAGCTGCGTGACAGGATTGGTGATTAGCGCTGTTCCAAGTGCCCAGAAAATCCCGCCGACTATGAAGGTCTTGAAGTGGTCGAACACGCCTGGAAAGGCCTCGGTCAGCGTATGGTTCTCTGATAGTGGAGAGGATCCGAGGAATATTGCAGCGACGAAAGCGTAGCCGGCGATGATGTTGACGACCCACCCCTGGAGGGTCTGGCCCGTGTTGATGAAATTGTTTCCTTGAGTTAGCAGGTAGAAGTTGAGCCCCAGTAGGACTGCGCCTACCGCAAGGCTATGCCAGCTTCGGAAAGCAGTTGTCAACGCATGTCTGTATGTTTCTGTTTGCATTTTTTCCACGATTTCGGGGCGGCTCCTGGCCGGGGTCTAAAAGGCTGCTTTTGTTCAAGAATTGAACAGTGAATTATGCACTTTCCCGGCGAAAAAAACCGTTTTACGTCCTATTAGTTCCCAGCCCCTCGGGCTCAACAGTCAGAACCCCTAAAGATAGTAGCCTAGAATTTGATCTGGCCCGAGCGCCGCAGAGATTCAACCTGGCCGGCGGTGTATCTGAACATGATGTCTCCGCGCTCGTCCTGGAAATCCCAGGGAGCAACAAGCACCAGGTCACCCATCTTTATCCAGACTCTGCGCTTCATCTTTCCCCGGATTCGGCATACCCTAGTCACACCGTCGGTGCACTCTACGAGAACACGGTCGTAGCCAAGTAGATTCTTGACAGTCCCGTACATTTGTCCAGGCCCCGGAGTGAGCATTTCACTCAGATTGGCCTCACTGAGGACTTTTCGTTTTCCCATACGAGCGTCTCGTCTTCCTAGACCCAGCTGGTCCTATTAAAGCCCAGCCAGATGCCCTAGTGAAAGGTAGAGTACTAGAGATTGCAGATGGGTTATTGTTTCCACTTAATCGAGCAGCCGAACGGGCGCGTCTCCTGGACTGGAGGCGTCTTACCCACTAGCATAGAGTCGAGGGCGTTCTTGAGATCTGTAGTCTTGACCGCCGCGGCGTTGCGGTTGTCGTCGATTCGGCCTTTGTACTGCAGGACCCGCTTATGGTCGAATGCAAAAACGTGTGGCGTGCAGATGCCGCCGTATTTCTTGGCAGTGTCTTGGGTCTCATCTCTGAGGTAGGGAAAGTTGAAGCCCTTGTCTTTGGCGCGTTGGACCATGTTAGGGAAATTGTCCTCTGGATAGTTTGTCTCGTCGTTGCTGTTAATCGCGATCAGGGTAGCCCCTTTCGGAGCGTAGTCGTGTTGCAGCAGGACCATTCTGTCCTCGTAATCTCGAACGTAGGGACAATGGTTGCAACTGAAGACCACCACTAGGGCCTTTTTGTCGTCGAAGCTGGAGAGACTGTAGTTCTTCCCGTCAATCCCCATTAGCTTGAAATCTATTGCCTGACTTCCCAGTGGAAGCCCGACCGTGCCTACTTCAAGAGAGGTCATAGCATACGCCGAGTTTAGGGAGTTTAGAAACCTTTTCCGCTGAGCCAATCGGGAAAGGTTGAGGACATGACTGGATGGCAAGGAAGAGGGTCTTCGTGGGAGTCTCCGGGTTCAGCTACCCGGGCTGGAAAGGCAAATTCTACCCTGAGAACTCGAAGAGCGAGGAATTTCTCGCCCTCTATTCCAAACGCTTGAACAGTGTCGAGGTCAACAGCTCTTTCTACGCTCCGCCAAGCACCATGATGGTGAAGTCATGGTCGTCGAAGACCAGCGAGGATTTCCGGTTCGCGTTCAAGGCCCCGCGGCAGATTACCCACATTCTGAAGCTCGGAGAAGGCTCACCGGAAGCATCTGAACGCATGTCAAAAACCCTAGACCTTCTCGGTCCCAGGAGGGGGCCGATCCTGTTTCAGCTTCCACCATTTGCCAGGGCCGATCTCAAGCTCCTAGAAGAGTTTCTAGACGGGACCCCAGCCATCGGGAGCAGAGTCTTCGAGTTCCGCCATGAGTCCTGGCTACAGGAATCCACCTATGAATTGTTGGAGAAGGAGAAGGCTGGGTTTTGTATCGCCGAGACAGAGGACATGGCTCCCTCGTTCAAGGTCACCAGTGATATTGCATACTTTAGGTTGAGAAAGGACCGGTACGACACGGACACCGTCGCGAAGTGGACGAAGAAAATTGCTGAAACAGCCAAGTCGGCTAACGAGGTGTACGTATACCTACGTCATGATGATAAGGGCGAGAACGCTCTATTAGCCGAGAAACTCGCCGGGCAGCTATGATTCTGACTGAGGAGTCTAAGCGGTTATCTTCGCGGCTTCTCTCTTCAGTTCCTCATAGTTCGGTTCCTTGGTAGGATCTTCACTGACCCACTTGTAAGTGACCACGCCTTCAGGGTCAAGTATAAACACACTCCGTTTCGCGGCCGTGTATCCTGGAAGACCGGAGAAGCTCTCATGGAAGACATTGTACTTTCGCACCACTTCCCGGTTATAGTCGCTGAGCAGTGGGAAGTTCAGGCTGTTCTGCTGGGCAAACGCCCGGTTAGTGAAGGGATCGTTAACGCTGATGCCGACGACTTGCGCGTGCACCTTGTTCAGCTCCGCCATGCTATCCCTGAAAGTGCACATTTCTCGAGTGCAAACTCCTGTGAAAGCGCCTGGAAAGAAGGCTAGAAGGGTGCTTCCCTCCGGCTTTATGATCTCTTTGAGAGTGCGCTGTTTCTTTTCATGGTCGAAGAGTGTGAACGCGGGGGCTTTTTCTCCCTGGTTTGGCATTTCTAAGACACTGAGAAGGTTGGCGAGCGGGTATTTCTAAACCTTACAGCCGCTAGTTCTGTTGACTCATCGTCGGGTGCCTCTCTAACGTATGTGGAGGGTTTTGGCTCTTGTTGTGCGTTGTTAGCTGTCAAGTCTGTTTGGCAACACTATGCTCCAACACGGGAAGGGCTAGGATTACTGGAGGTGTTCAGGAGGGATGGTCAACGAGTCCATACGGATAGGTATAGCCAACGACGCGTCCTCGCTGAGAAAACTCTCACTCCTCTCCTACAACCAATTAGCCCAGTATGATTCTCCCAGCTGTTACAAGCTCTGCGCCATATCCAGAGCAGCAGGAATACTAGCGTCCAGAAAGAAGTCTCGAAGGAGAGGTTTGCCCTCTAGGACCCCGTATGCTGTTAGACAGCAGCTCGTATCATGCTACGGCTTCAAGACGAGGAACGGAGGACTGGAGATTCCGATTCGCGAGAGGGAAACGTCTCAGCATACCCCTGACCAAGCATACATTAGACGTCATCTCTCAACCAGGAGTCACTGTCCGTTCCTTCACCCTCACCAGGAACAGGCTGAGTCTCTGCATCGCTCTCGACGTTGCCAAGTTAGAGTGCACTTCCACGGTCGGAGTGGACCGTAATCTTCGTAATCTCACTGTTGGAAACGAGGAGGAGACACGTCACTACGACCTCTCGAGGACTGTGCGCATAGCCAGTACTACAACACGCATAGTCGCATCTTTCAAACGAGACGATTCTAGGATAAGAACGGGTATAGCCTCGAAGTATGGAATGCGTAGAACCGCTAGGACCGGTCATCTACTCCACGCCACCACGAAGACCATTGTGGCAGTGGCGGTCCAGGCGGAGACAGGCAATGGTATTGGAAGATATCAGGGGCATACGTGCTCTCCACCGTAAGGGGAATGGTCAGGGTAGAAAGTATCGGGGTAGGATGAACGCGTGGAGCTTCAGTGAAGCCCAACGGCAGATAGAGTATAAGGCGCGGTGGACTGGTCTTTCAGTCATCCGTCTATCTAGGCGTGAGACCAGAGGTTCCAGCATGACTTGTCCGAGATGCGGGGAGAAACTCTAATCGGACAAGAGACTGACCCGCAAGCTCTGGTGTAACAAGTGTCGAGCAGTAATGGACCGGGACAGGATAGCAGCGGTTAACCTGGCCCGGCGGGGACGGGTGAGGTTCGACCGTTCACGGGCCCATGAGGGGCCGCAAGGCGGAGCAGTTGAAGCAGTGAAGGGGAACCCGACGCCTACGGTAGTCCCTGGAGTCGATGCTCCGAAGCTAACTCAACCAACCAAGAGTTAACAGAACCCAGCCGCTAGCCCCTCTCTCGAAGAGCAATGTAGAGATCCTCGATAGTTGTCTCACAAGTCCGACTGCTCAGAGAATCCAGAGAAGGGCAAAGAGAATTAGAAAATTCGGAATAGTGACGATAAGCCCTATTTTGGCGAACTCGACAAAGCTGAACTCGGCTCCTCTAGACTCTGCCTGTTCAAGAACAATCACGTTGCTCGCTGCTCCTAGCAACGTCAGCCCGCCCGCAAGCGTGCTTGCGCCCGCAAGGGCCACCCATGCTTTGACGCTGACACCGGTGAACCCAGCTGCTTGCAGTACCTTGATGTACACAGCCACGAATGGCACGTTGCTCAGCAACTGGCTGAAGAGAAGACTGGTGATCAGTATGGGTCCTAGGGAAGCGTTCTGGTCCGACGGATTCAACGCAGGAACGTAGACAAGCAATTCCTGAAGAGCGTTCGACCTCCAGAAAGCTTCCATCACTATGAAGAGAGAAATGAAGAACATGATAATCCCCCAGTCGACCTTCCCTAGTATCTCACGCCTCTTCTCGCTCACGACGAACAATACCACCGCTGCCGCGAGGGCGACAGTTCCCAAGTTGAAATTTCCCGAAACCCCGAAAAGCTCGGCCGCTCCAACCGCAAAGAACCCTGTCACAACGAGAACAGCAACCCATCCTGACAACTTGGCCAATTTTGCATCCTTGACCGCTCGCTTCGGAGCCGCCTGGAACCCCTCAAGTGAGGAACCCTTCAGTTCCTTTCGGTAATACGTCCGCAGAATGGCGTATGTCGTCGCTAGACAGAGAACTGTTGGAAGAAGCAGGAAGTGCAGGAAATTGAAGAGTGGATTCGGTATGCCGCTTGATATCGCGACCAGCAGGTTCTGTGGATTTCCGATAGGCATCAACGTGCTGCCCACAGTGACGCCCATAGCGAGCGTGATCAGTAGGACGCTTGGACGCATCCGCATCTGTTTCGCCACCCCAATCATAATCGGAGTCGCCATGAGCGCTAGAGTGTCGTTGACAAGGAATGCAGACAAGGCACTCATGCCGAAGAAGATGATTGCGAAAGCTCTCTGTGGGGACCGGGCGAACACTAGCATTCGTAGGGTGAGAAACTCGAGGAGGCCCGAGATGTCCATCGCAGCTACGACTGTGAACATTCCAAGTAGAAAGAAGATCACGTCTAGGTTGACCGCCGAGTACGCGGCGTTAAGGGGAATCGCGTTGAAGAAAATCATGGATACCGCTCCAGCCATCATGATTGTCCAGACTGGGAGCCGGAATCGTCGGAAGTTACGGAAAATAATCAGCAGGTAAACTATGGCGAAGATCCCGATGGAAAAATAGTTCAGCAAGGACCAGTTCGCCTACTGAGCGCTAATCCGGGAAGTCGACTAGGAGAGCGCTGGGCGAGACTTGCTGAAGTATCTCCGGGCACTGTCCCCGCAGATTGAAAGCTGTCTAGAGCTCTTCCAGTGTCTTCTGCGACCAGAGGAGCGAAGGTTGAGGCTTCTCAGGAGTCTTCTTCACCTTCGGCCTATCGGGCTCCTTCTCAGGCTTTGTGCCCTTCGGAATCAGTCCCTTGTTGGGGAGGACGGGATGAGGGCCGGCCGGGTCTTGTCCAAGACCTACAACCGCTCCAGCCTGATCCCGTAGGATTCCGTTCTCATAGAATGCTTTGTGATGTCCCTTATAGTCGAACACATACCCCTGCTCGTCCAACCAGGCAATCTGGTGGCCGTCAAAGTCGACGAGTCGATGATCCTTGAGTATTCGATACCTGGCTGTGCCCGCCTCGTCCCAGATGACGTCAATCTCCTCCTGCTCTTCGTCCGTAGAGGGTTCCATTGTTCGGGGCTCACGTGCAATCCGTCAGGCTAAGAAGGTTACCGACAATATTCCGAACAATAAGCTAGGTCTGAAAGACCCCTCGAATATCAAGGTACAAATAGCCCCCGATCACGCATCCCGCGGGTCTCATGCTGCACCACGGGAGTCAACGGCACGTTCAGAGGCGACAGAGGAGGAGGCAGCGGACCCGTCGGACACTTGGCTCTAGAAGACCCAGCAGGGTGAGACCGCACACCCGCTGAATTTTTCGAGTGGCCACGTGATTGGACGAGCAAGGGTATCGTCTTCAGGGACGCATTTTGCCGAAATTATCCAGTATAGCAACGTAGGACTTCTCCATCGTTGCTAGCCCAGCTGTGGGTCCTCCCTCGTCCAAGACAATGTACTCGTTAGGTGAGTGAGGCAGGGCACCGTGTCCTAATCCTCCCGGTATGACGGGAAGCTTGAGAGGTTCCTGGCTGAACATGGTGAACGGCGCACTGCCAGCCAAGGTTGGCCAAATCTCCGGCTCTTTTCCCATCTCCGTGTAGCTCTTCACGACTGCTTTCACCGCCGGTTCCTTGTAGCTCGTCCGGGCCCAGCTGTAGCCCGCTTCAAGCAGGTTTACTTTCACCTCCTTGAATCCATGTTCGTCGAGATGTCGCCGGACCATTGGTATGATCTCAGCGGTTGTCATGTTGGGTACGAGGCGTACGTCCATCTTGACGGTCATTTTGTGGGGTAGCAGTGTTTTGGTTTCTGGTCCGGTATAGCCGCTCCAGAGTCCGTCAATGTTCAATGTTGGGTCGAACAAGTACTTCTTGAAAGCGTCGATTCCTTTCGCGTCCCCGATGAATCGGTCGACGCGCATCTCAGTCTTCTGCGGTGATTCGTCGAATGTCTTCTCAAGCCTTTGAAGGAGTTCCCTGTCTTCGTCGGTCGGGACTTTTGCGTTCTTGTAGAAGTCTTTGACCAGAACTCTGTTGCCGTCGGGGCTGGTCATCGTTGCAAGGGCTTGGACCATTCTCCAGGCTGGACTGTCGACCCATGCCTTGTTGCTCCCATGAACCCCGAACTCCCTTGGACCTCTCCCCCAGCTAGCGCCGTCAAGCTCCAGCTCGAAGAAGACAATGCCCTTGACGCCGAGAAAGAGCAGGACTTTGCCGTTTCGGTCTTGGCCGCAGAATGGGAAGAACACAGCGTCAGCCTCCGCCAAGTCTTTTTGCTTTTTAGCGAAGAATTCGGGAAGGTGCCGGCTGCCAAGTTCCTCCTCGCCCTCGGCGACAAGCAACAGGTTCACCGGCAGTTCCTGTCCGGTCGCCCTGATGGATTCGCACGCGTTAAGAAAAGCCCGCAGTTCCCCTTTCGTATTGTACGCCCCCCTTGCGACGAGGCAACGCCCGAACGGAGCCATTTCCCTGATTGACCCGGCTAGAGGGTCAACGGTCCAGCCGGGCTCGTCCACCGGCATTGTGTCGTACATCAGGTAGACTACGATTGTCCGGTCAGCCCCAGCGTCATACTTTCCGAACACAACAGGGTTGCCAGAAGTCTCGACGAGACTGCTCACGCACCCTAATTCCTTGTAGTAGCGTAGAAGGAGACCGGCGCACTCCCTGACACCCTTGTTCTCGGGAGAGATGGAGGGCTGGCGGACCAACTCTTGTAGTTTGGAAGTATGTTCCGGGATGTGCTGGTCTATGTAGGCGAAGACCTTACGCCGATCCAGGTCCATGCGTAAGTTCTGACGGCGTAGCCTATTAAGAATTGGAAAAGAAGTGGAATGGTTAGATCATACTTGACGTGTACTTGTACGCGGCCTGGAGTACCCTCAGAGTCATTGCTAGAGTAGACAACGGGTTGAGTCTCATCACGGCCCACCCTTCGCGGTCGTGCATCTCGGGGGACCTTGCTACAACTCCCTGTATTATCAGGGATTCTTTGACATCTTGCGGAAGCCGAACATCAATTCTGTCTGAGCTGTGAACGTGGGCGAAGGGTTTGCCTGCGACCCGGAGCTCAAAATCATCTGACCCCTGGTCAGCCTTCTCGACACCAGGCAGGAGAAGCATCTCCCCAGTCACGGTATCCATTATGCCCAAGACTAGTCGCCGCTTCATGTTCTTCCGTCCTTATTCTTTTCCCGGCTCGGTCTCAGTATCTTCTGATAAACCAAGATGGAATTTGTCGGCTTGAAGCCTGCAGCTTTGAAAGCCTCGGTCAGTGAGGACCCATGCGGGATGAGAGCTCTAACCCTTTGGAATCCACCCTTCGCGAGCCTGTATCTCGAGTAGCGGGCTTTCTGTTCTGCTTGCGTCCTTTTTCCTGCGAAGAACCCGATTGTGAGCCGACCTTTGTCCGTTGAAATGATTGCCAGAGAGCTAATTTCGCCATCCGAGTTCGTGACGAGGACCCTTGAGTATTCTGCGGCGTTTCGAAGGCCGCGAGGAGTGATAGGATACCATGTCCAACCGTCCGAATAGAGCCCTCGAAACTCCGAGAACTCCGGCCAGCGCTGTATTTGCCTCCAAAGACCTGTGCGATACTTGCGAATTTGGTATACACCTGCCGGTTTTCGTGTGAGAGGCTGAGAAGAGTCAAACCTGTCGAACCGCTGAAGAATCCTGAATCCAACCTTTTCCGCGTGGCGCTGAGATGCGATGTTCTGTATACTAGTGCAGAGACGCGATAGCACAGCTCCTCTCGCCCTACCATGCTTTGTTAGGGCGCGATTGAGTCTCCCTGCGATGCCCCGTCGTCGATAGGCAAGGTCAACCCTCAACCCTTCCAGCCAGAGAACGTCCTTTGTCTGGAAGTAGCAGTGGCCAAGCCCGATAGGAATTCCTCGAATGGTAGCTACTAGCAGCGATCCCTTCGGACCACTCATCCATTCGTCCCAGACTTCTGGTATGTAGTCACCCCCACGCCAGGTGTTCCTGCAGAAATCCAGCACGACTCTCTTGTCCCTAGCCTCCGCTGGCCGAACAGTTACTCGGCCATCCTTCGTGTCCGGATTCAAACATGACTACCTAGTAGCGCTAGGCACGCTCATGAGCGGTGCGAGGGGTGAGGTCGGCCTCGCCAATCGAGTTATGAATCAACGGAGGCGAATGTACCTTCTGAGTCGCGGCCATCCGGTTTTTGCGTATTTGAGCCGGTCGGGGTTTTTCTTAACCCAGTTCAACATGTGAAAGAAGCTCCTCGCTCTCTTCTCGTCCCTTTCCTGGATAGGTTCGTAGCCGAGGTTTCTAATTTCGTCCAGATAGGCCGTTTCGACATTGTCCTGAGCGTCCCCCGTGATAGCTCTGGTTCGGACTCGTTCCTTTCCGAGTCTCTCTTCAAGCAGGGGCCTGGTCTTGTCGAATAGAAAACTGCTACAGATCTCGACATCTTCCACATCCTCTAGCTTCATCTTGTGAAGAAGGTCTAGAGTGATCTCCGTCGCCTTGTCTAGGTAGAGTTTCTTGGAGAACTGAGGTGTTTGAAAGTATGAAACTGGAATGACCTCGTAGTGAAACTCTCCTGTCTCTTTTCTGTGCACCCCTACGACGACTCCGAAAAGGAGATCCCCGACGCCCGCGTCGTCAATTTGTACTGTCAAGGAACCCATTTCATAATCAATGACGCTGTGCAATTAGCTTGTTCTTTGTCGGAGGTTCTGTTTGTTGAGGTCTACTCCGTCGCGAACGAGTAAAAGGACAGGGGTGGCTTTGGGCGGTGAACGTTATATGTCGGTATTCCGATATCGGATATTCGATAAAGAGATGTGGTTTGGAGGATTCGGCGGATGGAAGCACCACCGTAGACGGGGACTTAGAACAATGGTTGTCACAATGGTTTCACGCAATCCCATGAACGGAAGCGAGATCATGGACCAGATAGAAGCCATGAGTCAGGGATGGTGGCGTCCATCACCAGGCTCAATCTACCCACTCCTGGAGGAGCTAAGGGAAGACGGCGTCCTCAGAAAGAGAGAAGATGGAAGATACGAGCTTACCGAGAAGGGAAGGCAAGAGGGAGAGTTTCCTTTCGGGCCATTCGTCGGAAGACGCGCCCGTGGCATCGAGGAGATGCTGAGCGAAATCAGCGGCCTCGCTTCGTACTTGGAGGAACTGAGCAAGTCAGACAAGTCCAGGATAGCGCCATACAAGGAGAAGATTAAGAGTATCGCCAACAAACTCTCCGCAATCTCAAACTAGCCGGGAGGCGACAAGTCACGCCGAACATTATCGAAGCCGAGAACCTGACAAAGGTCTACAATGGAACGGTGAAAGCTGTCAACGACATTTCGTTCAGTGTGAACGAAGGCGAACTGTTCGGCTTTCTCGGGCCCAACGGCGCTGGCAAAACAACAACTATCAAGATGCTGACAACCCTGGCCTCGATAACCCAAGGCAGAGCAACGATAGCAGGGCACGACGTCAGCAAGAACCCTGACGCAGTAAGGAAGAGCATCGGCATCGTCCAACAAGACCTCACCGTGGACGATGAACTAACAGGAACAGAGAACATCATGCTAGCCGCCAGCCTCTACCATGTTCCTCGTGCCGCGGCCAAAAAGAGAGCAGAAGAGCTACTGGGACTTGTCGAACTCAAGGATGCGGCAAGTAGGCTCGTCCGGACATATTCAGGAGGCATGAGAAAAAGATTGCAGCTAATCGTGGGACTAATCCATCAGCCCAGGCTCTTGTTCCTAGACGAGCCGACACTCGGCCTCGACATTCAAACCCGAACTGTGATGTGGGACCACATCAAGGCCCTGAACAAAGAGCAGAAAATGACAATTTTCATGACAACGCACTACTTGGAAGAAGCCGATTCACTGTGCGATAGAATCGCGATTATCGATCACGGGAAAATCGAGGTCTCAGGGTCCCCTCAGGAACTGAAGGCCAAGCTAGGCGGAGAAGTCTTGGAACTGGACGTGGCGGACGGGGGGAACCTACTCGGCTTCTTCAGCTCTCTCCCGGGAGTGAAAGACTTGAAGCAGAAAGGAACCACCTATCGTATCAAGCTACCAGGGGCAGAGACCGCTCTCCCCGGAATCTTCGAAGAGGTCTCTAGGCGCGGTCTAAAAATCGGCAGAATATCGTTTGACAAGCCGAGCCTAGACCAAGTATTCCTCGAGGTCACCGGAAGATCATTGAGGGACGCGGAGGCTGGCTCGGAGGACTCGATGAAGGCGAGATTCACTGGAATGAGGAGTCGCTAGATGTTAGCGGGAACCATGGCTCTAACGGTTAGAGAGCTGAAGAAGTGGATACGGACACCGCCCCTCGTCTTCACCGCACTGTTCCAGCCGCTGGTTTGGCTTGCACTGTTCGGAAACGCTTTCAACCCAACGAACCTCGTACCGAACATTTCCATTCCAGGAGTTAACCTCGACACTATCAGACAGAGCATTCTCACGCAGACCTTCGGAGGCGCGCCAAACTACATCACGTACCTGACAGGGGGGATACTCTGCCTAATCCTCATGTTCAACGCGGCGTTTAGCGGCATGTCCATCGTCTTCGACAGACGTTTCAGCATTCTCAACGCCCTCCTCGCCGCCCCTATACCCCGAACTTCCATCTTCCTCTCAAGAGTACTCTCCAGTGTTGTCAAGGGAATGATCCAAGCAATCGTCATATTCGGCCTGGCGCTGGTCATACCTAATGGCCTGAGGCTTGCCCCGGGATTCAACGGGCTTGACCTTCTGGGGGTCTTCTCGGTGATGTTCTTGCTCGCCTTTGGTTTCGCGAGCATGTTCACCGCCATCTCAATCAGGATAGCGAAATAGGAGACGCTGATTGCCGTGGTCAACCTTCTGAACCTTCCGCTCCTATTCGCAAGCAGCGCCCTCCTACCAATATCATCAATGCCAGACTGGCTCCAGATGGTTGCAAAGGTAAACCCGATATCAAGAGCGGCCGAGACAGCGAGAGTCTTCATCGTTCAGGGATCAATAAACGCCACAGACATGTCCACTGTGGTCTTCGATGTCTCATTCCTCGTAGGCTTTGCGCTACTGTTCACAATCGTCGGAGTGCTAGCGTCAAGGCTCGCCCTGAGAGCCGAGTAGGACACGCATCTTCCGAGACCCTCGACCATTCTAGCCCACCCTTGAAGAGCGAGGGCGTCGAAGGACGAAAACGCGGTCGAATCAGAGGCTTTCGAGAGTCTTGAGCCCGGACCCAGTTCCAATCACAACAACTTGCTCTGACGGGTCCACCAGCTTCTCCTCGTAGAGACCGGGTAACGCAGCGAAGGCCGCGGCACTCGAGGGTTCGAGGAGAACCCCTTCATCCCTAGCGAGCCGCTTGGTCGATTTTCTTATGTCGTCTTCCGTGACCGCTCGCGCAACTCCGTGCGACTCCCGCAGAGTCTTCAGAATCCAACGTCCAGCCAGAGGTTTCGGTATTTTCAGGCCCAGCGCCGAGGTCTTCGGTGATCGCCACTCTTCAACATCCTCACGATCTGAACTGAACGCTTTGACTATGGGAGCGCATCCTGCGGGTTGGACCGCGACGAGTCTAGGCTTTACCGAGACCCAACCAATGTTCTCGAGAATCTTGAACATCTTCCACATTCCAACCAGGCCAACTCCACCGCCTAGGGGATAGACGATCCAATCGGGACACCGCCATCCCAGCTGTTCACAAATCTCCAGGGCAATGGTTCCCTTTCCATCGTGCCTGTACGGAGTTATGAAGGTCGACGCGTTGTATCCCCCATTTCTCTGAACGGACGACTCAGCCCTTCTTCCCGCATCAGCAATTGTGCCGGTGACACGTGTCACGGTCGCTCCCAGTCGCTTGGTGAGGACGACCTTGCTCGCATTGGCCAGCTTTGGAAGAAAGACACTGCAGGATATCCGCCCGATCCCTGAATACAACGCGAAGGAGCATCCGGCATTTCCCTCTGATGAGAGCACGAGACGTTTCATGCCCAGCTGGAGCGCTTTTGTCACAGCCAAAGACGCTCCACGGTCTTTGAAACTACCAGTCGGATTACGCGATTCATCCTTGAGCCAAACATGGCCGGGGAGAGAAGAGAGCTTTCTCAGTTGGGTGCCGCCCTCCCCAGCGGTCACGATCCTAGTATCGTCTCGTACTGGGAGGAAGGCTCGAAACCTCCACATTGACGACGCGTTCTCGCTGCCGGTTTGCTTTCCTTTTTCTTTGAGATATTCCTCATCAAGAGCAGTGTCAAGCGGGGCATCACACTTCGGGCAGCGGCCAAGGACGTCATCTTCTCCGAAACTAGTGTGGCACTCGGTACACTTTAGCCCGGTGAAAGCGGAAATCCTTGCCGGAGTCATCTTTCGGTCAGGATCTTGGAGGATTGGGGAGCCAGCGTCTCATTTGCTTTCGCGTCGGTCATAACAAGCCCTTGAGAATCCATTACTCGCTCACAATGCCAAACATACCGGAATCAAGGTGGCTTTATATCGAGAGGCGAACATATCGAAACTCGATAGCTCGGCTGGGACTGGATGTCAAAAGCGATCGGAGAGAGGATGGTCAAGAACTTTCTAGACCTCTTCGTCCTCGCGCTCTTAAACAACGGGTCGAGACACGGCTATGAAATCATGCGCGAACTGAAAGCGGGGACCGGAACCCGCATCGGACCCGGAACACTCTACCCTCTTCTCTACGAGCTAGAAGAGCGGAAGCTGGTCACCGGAGAATGGGTATCACCGACCCGGAGGAGTCGTAGAGTGTACAATATCACGGAGCAGGGCATCAGGTACCGGGACCAAGGATTCCGCGGAATAGAGAAAGTTCTAAAGTCCTCCCCGGGGTTCGACGGGACGTTGAGTGGACTAGGATCCTAGACCGTTAGCTAGCCGAGATATTTCCTCGGGGGCACCAATGATTGCTTCGCAGTACGCGTCCCCCTTGCCTTGACATTTGACTTCGAGCGAATCACAAGCCGTCCCGAACACGGTTTCCATGGCCCCTGTGAGAATTCCCCTCCCGAAATGGCACACAGGCAGATTTCCACGCTTGTTCCTCACAGAAACCCCATCAGTCCACCTCATACTGACAGTCTTCTTTTCTGGGTCAAACTCGTGTACCATGACTTTCCCCCATCCAGCAAGCGTTCCAAGCCGTTCAGCAACCGAAGAAAGATCCTGAAAGTTTCTAAACTTGAACCCCGCCTTTTCGGCAATGCGCATGTACTGGACTCCTCCTTCTCTGCCAATTTCATACTCGAAACTGGTCGCCGTGGCGGGACCAAAACTTTCCGACAGGCGATCCTCTATCGCGTGGATGAGTTTCGTCGGGATGAAGAGGAACCTTTCATTGTACGCGGTTATGATTCCGCGTTTCTCGTCGACGTCTAGAGCCCTAAACGCTTCCCGAAGCCGTCGGACCTTCCTTATAGCACTCACAAGTTTTCACTCGTCGCAGTCAGCAAGCCACTCCGTAGCCTGGTCAACCGGTCGACCTAGTAATACCTACTCGGTCGACTAGAACGTGGCCGAGGTATGTTGGAATGTCCACCTCCCACCAGCGCATCCACTTCCTGCCCCTCGAAACAGCGCGGGTGGATTGAAGGATGTGGATCATGTTGTCGCTCACACGAAGCCCCTTTACAGGCGGTCCCAGCTTTCCATTCCTGATCAGGAACATAGCGTCCCGGGGAATGGTCGAAAAGTCACCCGTTCGATAGTTCTGGAAACGAGTATACCAGTTATTCGTAATGTAGAGACCATCTCCCGCTTCTTCGAAAAGGTCCTCGCGGGATCTGTCTCCCTCGTCCAAGACCAGGCACGTGGGAATTGGAACTATCTGTCCGATGTCCGAGAACCATGTCGCATTGCCTGTCGAGCGCGTCTTCAGTTTCGCAGCTGTGCGAGAATCATGACTGACTGTCTCGAACGTCCCTTTCGCAACCAAGTTATTGGTCTGGGATGGGTGTCCCTCATCGTCGAACGGAATTGCTCCCGGACCAGCGGGTCTCAACCGGTCATCTACAAGGGTAACTTGTTCAGAGCCAACTTTCTGTCCCAGCTTGTCTGCGAAAAAGGAATAGCCCGCGTCAATCGCATACGCCGAGGCTGAGAAGGCTACTGTGTTGAGGAGGTTCGCGAAGATCGAGGGACCGAAAACAACGTTGTGCTTGCCTTCATGACCCTGGCCTGGGTGGAGGGATTGTTTGGCGAACGAGCCCGATTCACGCCCTGCTCCCTCAGGGTCAAAATCCTTGAGAGATGTAGAGACAGAGACTCCCTGCCCACTAGCGTCATCCTCGGCGAAACTTCTCAGAGAAACCTCGACCATCGTCAACTCTGTTGAAGCGTCGACTCCAGTCGACGTGTAGAGAGACTTCCGAGTATGATAAGAGGTCAGAACCCCGGACACTCTCTTCGCTCCCTCAGCCAAGCTCGCGTTAATCGCTGACTCTACCATGTCCATTAGCTCAGCCTCAAGCCGAGGAACCTTCGAGTCAAAGAGCCCCGGGACATTCTTGTACTGGAAGGGTCCTCTGGGAATATGACTCTCCACGGTTTCTGGAAGCGCGTTGACTGCGGGGAGCATCTGTTGAATACTCTCATCGACCGCAGCTGTGGAAGTGTCGCTGAGCCTGCTGGCGATGCTTCTGGTACCGAAGCCGAGGTAAATTATTGGGCTCGTTATGTCCCATGTTTGGACAACGGTGACGACATTGTTGCTGAACCGGACCATCCTTCGCTTCTCAACCTCCACTCCTCCGACAATATCGCCGGCCCCAGCTTTGGCGCCTCTCTGAACAATCTGTCGAGGGAGATCGCGAAGAAGAGACTCGCCTGACTGCACAGTAGTTTGCATGGTCAAGCCCCTCCTCCCAATCTAATGTTTCTCAGCCGGACTGACGGGCCTCCCTCGTACACTGGCGCTCCCTGCATCGGGTCACCCTTGCCACAGGTGCCCGCGTCAAATTCCATTTCCTTGCTTACAGCGTCCACGCTGCTGTAGAGCTTGGGAGTTGTCAGCTCCAAAACTGGGTTTCGCACATAACTCGTCAACTCTCCATTCTCGATGAGATAGGCCTCGTGCCCAACGTACCTTTCATTGAAGCGCTTGTCATCAATGTTCCATTCCATGAAAGTCTTCAAGTACACACCATGACGGATATCCCCTATCAGCTCGTCGAACGTTTGGTCTCCAGGTTTCATGTAGGTGTTCGCCATTCTTATGATGGGTTCCCGGTCAAAGCCAACAGCTCTAGACGCCGCGTTGCTCTCGGTGTCGAATTCCGCCGCCGTCTCACGGTTATGGAGCAGCCCCGATATCTTCCCACGGTCTACTTCACCCCCTCGTCATCAAACTCATAGTATCCATAGGAGCCGGCTAGCGTCGGATCGTCAACCACTGTGACGTGTTGCGAGCCTACCTGGAACCCCATCATGTCAGGTTTAAGATACGACTCGCCCGCCTGGGCAGCTTCTCTTCCGAGAATCCGGTCGGCCTCTTGCGGGTGGCCGCATGACTCATGGCAGATTATTCCGACAATCTCCGAACCGAGAACCACGTCCACATCGTCGCCCGGTGCCTTCTGCCCCTTGTCGAGGATGTCAGCCATTTTTCTCGCCTCGGTCAACGTGGCCTCCGGAAGCTGCCACTCTTCCACCACCTCCCATCCTCCGCTCTGGCCCTTGGTGTACCAACGTTGAATTGCTCCCTTCTCTGATGTTCCTGTTAGAAGTGTGAAGAAACGTGTTCTTGGCACGATTCCGTGTATGAGTGCTCCCTCGGAGTTGGTGAACAGTTTCTCCTCGGTCTCGCTTGTCATCTCCAAGAGACGAGCAACGAGTTTCATACTCATAGGTGTGGACATGAGCGTCTTCTCGACGTCTTTCATTACGCCGAGACGCTCTTCGACTCCCACCTCGTCCAAACCTTGTTTCTCTCTCATAGCCCATTTCGCCTCCGTGCTGCTTACCCCAGCCATGCGAATGGGGTTTTTGACAAGTTTGGAGGATTGTCGTGCGGTGCGGTAGGCGGACTCGACGATTTCGCGGACATTTTCCCTTCTCAGGTTATTGGTTGAAGCAAATCCTAGGGCACCGTTGACAAGGACGCGGACGGCTAGTCCTGACTTTTTCAGGAACCCCGCTGGGTCGGCAACCCCGTTCTTGAACGCAAGGCGCAGCCCCTCGTTTCTTTGGAACCTCGCCTCAGCATAGGATACGCCTAGTTTCTCCGCTGTGTTCACGGCGAACTTGACAAGGTCTTCCATACGGACCCACTTGTGTCGAGCGCTGGAAACGCGCGGTGATAAGGCTACCGGCAGAAACCTTCATCGTCTCGTGTCGCTCTGGATGACGAAGAGCGATAATCGTTCTACTGAGTAACGACTACCCCTTTGAGAAGGAATGCTAGTCCACCTTGAAGAGAGGGAATCGATTTATGGTCAGTGAAATTTGCAATGAACAACTGAGTCTAGGGGTAGCAGAATACGAGTCCGGAAATAAGTCCGGAATAAAACAAAAGGGGTTTTTTGGGCATTCCGTCTCTTACAGCCAGAATGCCCGTTCTAGCATTTCTGTCCAAACTCGATTGCTACTGCGGCTACGTCGAGTATGTTTACAGCTCCGTCATGGTTAGCGTCGACTCTAGGGTCGAAGCCTAGATCTCCGGCAGATTTCCCGAAGGAGAGCTCTACCATTGCGACATCCCTCCTGTCGACTACGCAATCCCCGTTGACATCACCTATCAGAGCGCGGTCTCTGGGGACGGCGATGATTCGAGAAGTCGCCGCGTTTCTACCGGTGCTATCTCTGACTGTCAGTGTGACTGTGTAGTTTCCCGGCTGTGAATAGATGTAAGTGATGTTGGCTCCTCTTCCTGTGTTTCCATCGCCGAAGTCCCACGAGTAGGTGTAAGGTCCAGTTCCTCCCAACACGATGGCTGAGAAGGCAATCGCTTGACCCGTCTGAGGATTCGCGGGAGCGAATGTATAGGAGATCGCCAAGGAGCTAGTGAGTGTCGAGACTTGAACGTCGGACCAGTTCACATCGAGCTCTTGGAACTGGAAGCCTTCGGTTCCGACCTCAATACCGGCGAGCTGGCAAGGTGTGTTTGATGGAAGTCCCCAGGCGAGAAGGTCTTGTTGGCACTGATCGGCAACATTCGCCTTAAGCGTGTACGTTTGGCCAATTGTGACTGACCCCAATGTAACATTGTC
The DNA here is from genome assembly GCA_005888735.1 of Candidatus Bathyarchaeota archaeon. Lineage (GTDB taxonomy): Archaea > Thermoproteota > Bathyarchaeia > 40CM-2-53-6 > 40CM-2-53-6 > BA-19. The sequence continues at coordinate 83,134 of VBBN01000028.1, read as the reverse complement.
CCAGCCGAACGAGTCGCCCGGGTCGTAGGTGGATGTTGAGCCTACAGGGCTGAATGTTCCACCGATGTTCTCTACTCTGACCTGGGTGTCGAGGCATCGATAGGTGGAGCCTCCCGCAGTGACAGGACCGTTAGGCAGCCAGTAGTAGAGTGCGACGTAGATGTGGTAGCGGTAGCTGCCTGACGTGGTGATGGTGAGAGGCGTGAAGGTTGTGCTGACGGAGGAGACTGTGGAGGGCAGCGATCCGTTGGCGGGTGCCCGGCACGGGTCCCATGGGAAAGTTCCCTTCTGACTCGTCGAGTAGTAGTAACTGTTGTCACTGCCAACCCCAGGGTTAGACTCACGGGTCTGCAGGACCCCGTTGACAATGTCAACCGAGCTGCCAGTCAGGCCGTTGGTGTTGCCACAGCTCCAGCCTTGAGGAAGGGAGGAACACGCGCTGAAGCTCCCTGCAGTGAGGGCGGACGCAGTGATCGACTGTGTGCTGATTGCTGTTTGTATTGGAGTGGACGAATCCGTGACTGTCTCGGTGACCGCGAAAGTCTGGGCGCCTGTGAAAACATGGGTGACCATAAGTCCTGACACAGTAGAGCCATCCCCGAAGTCCCACGTGATAGCGTACGGAGTCTTTCCACCTGTTGCTGTGGACGTGAATGTAACTGGCTGTGTGGCGAAAGGCGTTGTTGTTGAGACTGTAAAGCTGGCTGATAGCGGTTGAAGCGTTGAGCTGCTGAAGAACTCTGTCATGGCTGAAGCTCCCGCATCGTTCGGAGTAAGAGAGGGTAGGTTCCAGAGCGATTCTATTGTCTTGAGAAACGAGTAGTGAGAGTACTGGGTGGATGAGGTGTAGGCTTTCCTGACAGAGGAGCCTGCCCAGACGGCGTAAACATAGTCGCTTGGAGAGCTCCCGTTGCCCTCGTCGAAGACAACGAATAGTGCCGCCTTTTGTGCGGTAAACATCGCACTCGTTAGAATCTTAGGGACAAGCCCTCCCAGGTACGCGTCCCCTGTGGCGACGGAGCAGTTGTGCATGTTGTTGCAGTCGTTCGGCGTTAGCCAGGCAAAGTTGGGAGGTGTCTGTGAGTTGAGCGCGGTGAGAAGTTCTGAGTCGGCGGATGATGCTGTGGTTAGCATGTTAGCGCATCTCGCTGGGGTGTTCATGTCGCTGTAGTCTATGAAAGGGAAGTGGTCGCTTCTTCTTGGTGGGTTGAAACCGCATGTTCCTGAGCCTGACGCGTCTTCGGCAAATGCCTTCCACGTCAGCCCTGCGGACTCGAGTCTGTCCACGAGGTTGGGCTGGTTGACCTTCCAGCAACAGTTGCCATCACCCGCGATACCAAACGTGTCGCCGCCAAAGAGGGCCACATAGTTTGGCTCGCTCGGATGTTCAATGGCAGTATACTGAGTGGAAAGACCGTAGGTTGTGGCTAAGGTGTTCATATAAGGAGCGGACGTGCTTCCGATGACATCGCTAAGACCCTGGTTCTCCATTAAGATAACAACAACGTTGTTGAAGGCGGCGGTTGTGCTTAGGGCAGCCTGAATGCTAGTTGGCTGCTCGTTAGCAAGATGGAGTAGGGATATTGCGTTCAGCAGAAAAATTATGGCTAGCAGCAGCGCTAGGAATTTGCGTTCTCTTGTCAGTTATGGGCGTCTCCCGGCCTCAGGGAGAAGGGCATGGGAAAACTTGGGCCAGCACGAGATTGAACGTGGGAAGTGTGCAGCGTCTCACGTGCAAATTTTCCAATTTCCTTACGCAACCTGATGACCAATCGCCATATCGCGCCTTTGTTTCATTTAAGACTTGTTGAAAATGAAACTTTGGAAACGTATCTTCGACGATATCTTTGGAAAGAAGTAGCGAGACTGTTCCTCAAGAACTAGGCGAGTAGAAATGGATAAACTTATTTTGATAGTTCCTCTTGAAAATGTGGTGGGTGCCCCTCAGTATTTTCAACCTGATGACCACCCAAGAGAGCGCACAGCTTCTCTTGGTTCGGGTTACTACTGAGGGCCCCTCTTACCAGCTCCCAAATACACGACTCCTGCCCTACAACGTACGCGTGGAAGACCGAACCCCGATGTTGTTAGGGCGTCAGATTGTGCAATTCAGGCGGCGGTCAGAACCGACCTAGGAGATCGCGTTTCCGGGTCCATCGGCAATTACGGGTCTCGTAAACTCGATATGCATACTCCCAAGCAGCAGCAAGGCTGTGAAGGGATTACATGAAGATGCAGATTCTTCACCTGTCCCGATTAGCAAGGCGATTAAGGGCAGCGCCTTTCTCGCGTCCCGGCCGCTTTCAAGCACAGCGGGCTGAGGCAGAGATCCTTCCATCGCTCCATCGACATTAAGTCTAGTTGCACTTATAACGGTTTGTAACTCTACAACTTTCTGCGAATGATGTTGGCAACTCCAGGCGAATCCGAACGTTCCACCGACAACCGTAGGTTGCTCTGTACATCTATGGGAATCGGAACTCGGGAATAGTTCAGACATTGAAAACCAACGAGACATATACGAAAAAGATAACTTCTGAAGAGGGAAGAGAGGGCTACTTTCTTGTTTTTAAGAACCGGTTGTCATTCTTCCCTGCCGTAGGCAAAACGTTTCATCTTGTAAAGGACGGCCACTCTCGCAAAGCGAGGGTCGAATCATACCCTTGCACCTGCAGGGGACCTAGTGAACCTCACGACCATTTCTTTGTTCGTACTAGAGGATTGAAAGCTGGCGACCGAGTGGCCGTGTCACGAGATTCTGGGAAGACGGCCCGTTTCGTCCTCCATGTCCATCGAAACATTCAGCATAGCCAACTCAGCTGAGAGCCAACCTCCATGACCAGACTCAACTTCTACGGGGGGGCAGGCGAAATCGGCGGAAACAAGATTCTGCTCGAAGATCGTGATTCAAGGATTCTCCTCGATTTCGGAATGAGCCTGAGTGATAGAGGGCGATTCTTCGCCGAACCCTTCCTTCAACCACGCGACGAACAATCGCTGCGCGAACTCGGGATAATTCCTGAAATCCAGGGATTGTACCGGGAAGAAGAGGACGTGGCCGCTAGCGGTGTGGTTCTCAGCCACTCACACATTGACCATTCAATGTGTATTTCCCTTCTCAACCGCAAGATTCCGGTCTATTGTGGAGAAACCACTCGTATTATTCTAGAGGCCCTCTCAGAAGTTAGGCAGACTAACTTCGAGAACAACCTTGAAGGAATATCATTCAAAACATTCAGGACGGGGGACAAAGTAGGCTTCGGCTCTTTGACGTTAGAACCGGTACACGTGGACCACAGCGTCCCGGGAGCTTATGGGTTCGTCATCCACACTTCCGAGGGAAGTGTAGCGTATAGTGGTGACTTCAGGTCCCACGGGCCACGGGCCGACATGACTGAAGATTTCGCGCAGAAGGCTGGCGCAGCAGGGCCTACATTATTCCTATGCGAGGGGACGAACCTAGTCCGGGGAGACCTAAGAACGGAAGAAGAAGTGTTGCAAAAGGCAGACCATGTTGTGAAGAAGACGAAGGGACTCGTCCTTGCGAATTTCTCTAGTGCCGACTTGGATAGGTTGAAAACATTTTACGAGGTCGCCCGTCGGAATAACAGGCTTCTCGCTATATCTCTGCGGCAGGCCTTCCTTCTCAGGGCTCTATTGAAGGATCGAAACCTGAAGATTCCCAACGTAACTAACGACCCGAATATCGTCGCCTACCAGAAATCGAAGAAGACCTACTACAAATGGGAAAAGGACATTCTGGACCAAGTAGTAGTGAAGAACTCGCAAGATGTGAAGGAAATGCAGGAAAAGGTGATTCTCGTCTCGACCTCCTATGACATGAATGAAGCTATGTATATTCGCCCTGCTCCAGGGAGCGCTTTCATCAACAGTACGTCGGAGCCGTTTAGCGAGGAGATGGACCTGGACCATGAACGTCTCGTTAACTGGCTCGACCATCTCGGTCTGCCCCTATACCAGATTCACAGCTCCGGGCACATGATGCCTACAGAGTTACGGGACGTAATCGCAAAGGTAGCACCTGAACGATTGGTCCCAATTCACACTGAACAGCCGGAGCTATACGGGTCCTTCGTCAAAGACCTGTCCAAGGTTGACCAAGTAAGAAAAGGCTCCATTCTGGAAATGCGATAGTGCTCGGGGGCCGAGAGACTCAACGGAAGGTTGAGCACTGACAATCACCACCCGAGCAATGCGCTAAGTGTCTCCCCTGCTTGTCACGAGCCTTTGAACCGTGGTTGCCCCATTATCGAAGCTACCCTAATCGTAAATCGGCAGCTACTCCGAAACCAAAGACTTCTCTTTCAAAGAAACGAAGAATGAAGACCTTAAGGTCGTGATATCTTTTTCAGTCGATGGAATGAAACAGATATGGCACCTGTGCTCGACTTCATATACTCGCCTGAGAAACCGGTTCAGACGAATAGAAAATGGACTCAACATATTCAAAAACAATCTTCGCGTTCCCAATACTTGCCATGATGCTGTTTGCAGGGCCAGTTCACGCAGCATCATCCGCCAACGCCAGCATATCGATACACGACCTTGCTCACTTTAACCCTCAAACGTTCACCTTCCCAGGTGCAGGAGCATTCCAATTCAGACCCGGTGTCACATCAATCGGCCAAGGAGGTAGCGTGACATGGACCAACAATGGCTATGACGAACACACTGTGACCTCTTACACGGGAAAGATGACAGTCAACTTCGAAGGAGTCAGCGTCAGCGTACCGGTACCCGATGGCAAGTTCGACTCTGGCATCGCTATAACAATCAAGTCAGGACATAGTTGGACTCTTGACACCACAGGGCTTAGCCCTAGGGACTACACATACTTCTGTGAGATCCACCCGTGGATGCAAGCCGTCCTTCGAATAGCAACAGGCGGTAGGGCTAGTGCCAGTGTGAACATCGACCACCACCAAGGCGACACGTCCCAGTTCTTCGCCGGAAGCGCTGGGTGGGGCTTCTTCCCTCGCACGCTCAATGTTCCAAGGGGAACCCAGGTCACTGTGTCAAACGATGGACACATATTCCACACCTTCTCCACATACAGTTCGCTAGTTCCTTTCCAAGAAGGCTTCAAGACGCTGATGCTTCCGATTAGCGACGGCGTCGTCAACCAGACACTCGCTCCAGGACAATCGTGGACGCTCGACACTGGACAACTCAACGCAGGGACATACAATTTCGCATGCTTGTTCCATCCATGGATGCTTGGAACAGTCATCATACGCTAAGCACCACCCCTCCGCCGGACCCTCCCTCCTTTTTTCTCAACCAAGGAACAAAACTGTCCGCGAGGAACTCAACGCTACAAATTGAGGAACTCGGTCCGACACCGCTCTGATGAACACTTAGCGGGTACCAGGTCGGTCGATTAGGTCGCCGGTTGAACAGACCGTCTGAGCTTATCCTCGCCTGAGTTCCCCATATTGTCCTGTTCGACATCTTCGAAGGAGGAGTTAGTCTCATCCGTGGGCGCAGAAGTAGCAATTGGAGTTGGGGTGCCCTCTCGTTCAGAACACCATCGAGCTAGGGCTTCCGCTGCCGCTTTGCTGAGGCTGCCTCGTCCATACCCGAACGCCGACATAGCGGCTTTGCGGAACCTCGAGTCAAGATCCTGCGTGAGGTATACTTTCAGCTCTACCGTTGTCGTCACCTTATCCCCCAAGCCGTAAAGGGACAAGCTAGTCAAACTGTTTGTAACGTGTTGAGTGATGACCGAGTTCCGCGATACGTAACGGGCCGTTCTGGCTATTGGGTTTCGGGAAAAAGTGATTAGCGATGTCAAAGAATCCGGGAATATTGGACGACTTCCAGCCTCTAATGCCATCCGCAATACGCCTCCTCGCAGGCGTCATAGTCTTGCTCGTGGTCCAAGGCATCGTTCTCGGCTTTCCAGGAATAAACCAGCCGCTTCCTTCAAGCACGGTCTCCGTGTCAAACCTCCTCGTGCTTACGATAGGATTGATTGGAGCGGTTGTTGTCTACAAGTTTGGCACCCAGTTCTCCAATGCGTTGGGTGAAAACTACCGCTCCTACAAAGACTACAGCCCTTGGCTGACTTACTTCTTCCAAGTGGCCAGTCTTTGGGTGCTATACACCGCCTGCAAGTCAATCGCAGCACCATATTTCAACAACACACCCTGGGCCTACCCAATGATATTCCTAGCACTGGCAATTGTTCCAACGATCCGATTCTTGGCTAGCCTGGTCCAACGGCTCGAGGGCCACAACACAAAACAAGTCCAGAAAAACTTCTAGATAGTACAGAGCGCACACACCGAATCCTTGTTTGGCTAGGAGTCAAGTAGAAAACCCCCATTTTTCGGGACCCGCTTAGCGCTTTCAGCTTCATCCCGGTGCTAGTGAAGAAAAAATATCTAATCCGCTCGCGCGACGCTGAGCTGGAAAGTGTCACTCGTTCAGGTAGCTTTCTTTCTCGTGAAAGACAGCCACTAGGCGAACACTCGTTGGAGGGCCCGGCCGATGAGCCTGGTGTTTCTCGCAAGCGTTGACCTCTGGAACGAGAACGAGGGTTTGAGGCAGATCTCCCTCATATTCCCCGCAGTCAACTGCTTGATAATGGATTGTGCACCCACACTCATAGACTTCCACTGTCGGCTGGAGATTCACTGGGGTCGGGACCCCATGTCTAAGAAATTCCATGCTTCTCCGGGAGCTGGACAGAACGGCCCTTCTTTCAAAGGAGGTTTGGAACCTGGAGGAGTCGACTTTGGTTCTAGCCGCTTCATGGAGCTCCGGAGGGGTAACTCAGCGCCGCTGATTCGCCAATACTGCTGCCCTGACACACGGGATTGTTTGCACTCAGGACCTTCTTCTCGCGCAGCCCGATGACCGATTTCTCCCCGTACTGAGACTCCCGATTTAACTATTCCCCGGTTAAGGCTCTGCTTGTAACGGGAAACCTGGGAAAAATGACACGAGCCCCGCGAGAGGCCCGAGGACGGTTCGGCGTTAAGTTGTAACGGTAACCTGGAGTGTGATAACGTGCGATAACGAGGCGCTGGTGGCTGTGATTGTGACTGTGTAGCTTCCGATTGGTGTTTTCTTTAGTGATTTGATGGACAGAGTAGACGTGCCCGAACCCTCGGAGCTCAGAGTGACCAGTGTTGGGCTTAGGGAGGTCCTTGGACCGGTTGGCGTGATTGTCGCTGAGAGCGTTACTGCCCCGCTGAAGCCGTTGAGGCTTTTGAGAGTGATGAGTGATGAAGCCGTTGACGACCTTCGAAGGCTGAGAGAGTTCGGACTCGCTGTGATTGAAAAGTCTGAAACGATAATGCTGAGAGTGATGCTGTGGGATTGGGAACTGCTTGTTCCTGTGACCTGAGCCGTGTAGTTCCCTTGTGTACTAGAGTTGACAGTGAGGGTCGACGAGGTTGTTCCGTCGGGTGGCAGAGTGACGTTGGCCGGGTTGAGGGATGCTGTCAGCCCGTTGGAGGGGAGGGACGCAAGCGATATGGTTCCTGTGAAGCCGCCTAGAGAGGTGATGGTGATTGTCGATGTGCCCGAGACGGCAGGTGTAATCGCTACTGTTGCTGGGTTTGTGGTGACGGTGAAGTCTCGGATGTTAAAGCTCACGATGACGGAGTGCGAAATGCTCCCGCTCGTCGCAGTCAAAGTTACCTTGTAGGTTCCCCCTAGACCTGAGCAGGAGAGTGCTGAGCTCTGAGACGAACCCAGTACGACGCTGTTCGGGGAGAGAGTGCAGGTCAAACCACCGGGCGAGACCACTGAGGTTAGGACTATTGTTCCAGTGAAACCGTTGAGGGGACCAATTGTGATTGTTGATGTGCCTCGGGTTCCGGGGTTGATTGCGACGTCTGTCGGGTTTGCTGTGATAGAAAAGTCGGCGGTCGACGTTACGTTGTAAGAAACAGTTGTCGAGTGGGAAAGAGAGCCGTCTGTTCCCGAGACCGTCACGGTGTAGAGGCCGTTTGATGATGCGCTACATGAAAGGGTTGACGAGCCTGAACCAGTGATGCTGGTCGGTGACAGGCTGCAGGAAAGTCCGGTGGAGGGGGAGGTTGATCTGGACAGGTTGACAGTTCCGGTGAAACCGTTCACGGGGGCGACTGTCACCGTGGAGGTTCCTGTGCTGCCGTTGCTAATTGAGACTGCCGTGGGACTCGTGCTGATGTTGAAGTCGGGGTTAGAAGAGGACTGGTGAAGCCTCCAGCCGGTAAGGGGATGGATCTCCCAACCGCTGAAGCTATGCCATGGCTGGGCAACGTTTCCGGGATCCCAGTAGATGAAGCCCTGGATGTCGATGAGGCTGGACGTGTTGGTTTGCGAGCCCAAGGCAGCGTTGTCGCAGGTTGTCGACGGCCCGCAATAGTGGGCTGCTTTCCAGTCGTGATCTATCTCGATATGTATTCTTCCATAACATGTCGGATCTGCAGCGCTAGTGCAGGAGCCTGAATAGTTCGGAAGAACGACAGGGTCGTACATGTTGAACGTTGAGTCGCAGTAAGAGCCGCCGTTCGAGCCTCCGCCGTTGACAGTGTCATAGTTTCCCGTGCAGTCCTCACTCGTAATGCCCGTTCGCCTTATCCCGTCAATCTCGACGAACACTGCCACTGTTCCGTGACTGTTAGCTATGGCGCAGGGCGGGCCTGGGGAAACCCAGCCTGGAGGGGTGGGTCCTGGTGTGAGCCATCGTTTTGCGTTGCCAACAGGGGACGTGATTCCAGCGCTGAAGAGACTGTTGATCATCGATCCGGAGCCTGTCTGGTTATTGGTTACGTCGGTTATTCGCACGATCCATGGTGAGGCGCAGGGGACCTTGGGATTCCATGAGCCGGGGGCCGTGGGGAACTGGGAAGTGCTCGAGCCATTTCCAGTGTACAGACTCGTTCCTATGATTGAGGTGAGAATTATTCCTGCCAGAAGAAAGACAAATGGTCGAGTCTTGCTGAAGGGACGCCTTTCTCCCCGACGTTCCGCTAAAAGTTGCTTTCTTTCAGAGGAAAGAGAAGCCGCCGGAGAATGGGAAAAGCTCTTTGTCAGATTCCAACCTACTATGGGAGAGGTTGGCTCGGCCTGCCGCCTATTTATCTTTGAGTCTTGGATGTATACTTCTCTATATCTCGGGATATATCACAGGGAAAAACTGGCAGCTCATGTAGACCTGTTTGTCTCTCAGAGGACCAGTCTGCCCTTGCCGACCAGGGTCTTTCCGTCGATTTTCAATGTTGCTTTTGAAAAGCTGCCGGTGAAGCCGAATTCGCTCCGGTTATTGCCACCTAGATACTGGTTTTCGCCGATTCCAATGCTGACGATTCCTAGTCCTATGTCGTCGTTGGTATACCCTATTGGTTTACTAGCGGGGTTGATCCCAATGCTGAGGCTTGCAATGCGGTCCTTGTCTCCAGTCGCGGGATTGTAAAGATCGAGGAAAGCGTCTGCGTACTTGTCGGCACTGGCCTTGACGACCTGGCCGTTCTGGAATTCCCACGTAAGCCCCTTGATCAACCTGCCCTTCTGTGCGCGTGGCAGGTCGAACTTTATCATACCCTGTGCGCTGCTTGGGAGCGGTGCGGTGACGACGAGGCCAGCGGGAATGCTGGTGAAGAGGAAGCCTCTATCCATGTCCTGTTGATCGACGATTCCATCCTCGACATTGGCAGGGTGGCTACCGATTTCCATTGTCAGCTTTGTTCCGCTGCTGGTGACCTCGACATGTTTCCCACTGTCGAAAATGTTGGCGATTTTCTTTCCGAGCTGGGCCATTTTCGCATAGTCGACATTGGACGCGTTCTCAACAGTCCGCCGCCATCTAGCATAGTTGAATCCGTAAGTGCGAGCACGCTGCTTTGTCACGTGGCCGACAAGCATGTCTGCGACGCGGATCTTTTTCTCCCGGACCTTCTCGTACCATGCTTGAAAGGATTCGAAGCTTGCCGCGAGCTTTGTACCGTCGACACGGCGGTAGGTAGCCGGGTCCTCTGGTCCTCCGAGCATTATGCTGACGTTTGTCTCCTCGAGCATTTGAAGCCCATGCCTTTCGGGTTTTCGGAGGTTCTCGCTTGGAATCTTGTTGAGGGCCTTCCACCAGAGCTCGTCAGTTTCCAGCCTGATAATCGGCACTGCTCCAGCTTTCCGAGCTTCGAAGGCTATTTCGTTGGCGAGCGAAATCGTATGTTGCCAGGTATTGACTATGACTGTCTCATCTGGTTTGACGCGTAGGCTGCTGTTAACAACTCTGTCGGCAAGGGTCCTCCGCATATGACCTTAACCTCAGCCTGGCTTGCGCCATGGAAGAATTAACATTTGCCCAATGAATCGCGAGTGGCGAATCGGCTGCTCGTCCAAAGGAAGAAGCTTGTCGCGTCGTTTGGCCCCAAACGCCTAAATTAAGAAAAGTAATGGTTCGCCACGGTCGAATTCTGGCCAATTGAGCCGCTGCTGAGACCTGCCCGGTCCTCCGTCAATCCGAACATGAGCACCAGGGCGTCCAGGGATATACTGGGATATCTCGTGGAATGCCTGGTCTCTCGCAGGGATACCACTGGAAAATGATATATCCCTATGACGAGAGTCGTAGGTTCGAAGATTTCAGTTATGAAGAAAACCATTGCACTGCTATTGATAGTAGTCCTCTCCGTTATCATTGCTTTTCCGCGAGTGACATCTGCCGGTCACGACGGACAGCGTGCTCAAAGCCACGACCATCAAAGCGATGACCACGACCACGGCGAACATGACAACCACAACAGTCATGAAGGCCAAAGCGGGGACGATGACCATCGCGAGAACCAGACCGAGCATGAAGAGACAGAGTTCGAGATCCGGCTTAGAGGCTCGGAACAGTTGCCTGCCGTCAACACGGCAGCATTCGGAAAGGCAGAGGTCGAACTTAGCGAGAATGGGACAGCGCTAAGATTCGAACTGCAGGTCTGCGACATTGCAAATGTAACACAGGCACACATCCATGTTGGGAATTCCACCACCAACGGGCCGGTTATCCTCTTCCTCTTCAAAGCAGGGGAGACTACGTTCTCCTCAACGGAGGGCTGCTCGGAGCTCTCAGAGGGAGTGTTAACACCCGCTAACCTCATTCCCAATGCTGGTGCAGGAATCAACAACTGGACGGACTTTGTGAACGCGTTGCAAGCAGGGAACACGTACGTCAACGTGCACACGACAGCCCATCCGATGGGCGAGATTAGAGGCCAGCTCGTCGGCGAAAACGAGGACGAACACGAAGGCGACAACTAGACAGCGAGTCTGCAGGAAAACCTCCACAATATTTTGTTTCACTCTTCAGCTTAGCCTAGCGAAGCAACTCGGAATACTGCTTGTTTGCGCCAACATTTGAAGGCAACAATGGGAGTCAAACTACTTATTTTCCCGAGACCAATCGTCGACTGATGCATGCGCAGCGGGAAAAGTTGCTTCGGGACTGTTAAGGAATGAGAAGTCAATGGCGCTCCTCATGGACGGTGTACGCGAAACTGGTTCTGACAGCGCTCTTGTGGGGAATCGCCTGGCCTGTGGGCAGGCTTCTCGCAGCTGGACTGCCTCCAATATCCATCGCAGCCATACGCTACGCCATAGTCGTGCCGGTATTCTTCCTTCTTCTCCAGATTAGAGAACACTCGGTCAAGATTCCACGAGCTTGGATTAAGGAATTCCTGGCGATGGGTATACTGAATACCTCGCTATACCAGGCGTTCTTTCTGTTCGGAGTCCGGTATGCTGCTGCCAGCGATGACTCGCTGGTAATTGGAGTAGGCCCTGTATTGATAGCCGTACTGGCCGCCGCGGTCCTGGGGGAGCCTCTGAGGAGATTGAAGATTCTAGGGTTGGTCTCAGGGCTTTCCGGGGTTGGAATAATCTCACTCCTATCGCCTAACGTTCATGTTTTGAATAGAGGGCTTGGGCTCTCCTTGGTATTCGGAGGAGCAATCGTCTATGCACTCTACACTATCCTCCTTCGGAGGTTTATCAACAAAGACTTCTCGAAGACAATGGCTGGAGCTAGGCCCAGCTCACTTGCAATAATCTCCTGGGTCTCCCTCTTCGGTTGGCTATTCCTCATCCCAGCCGCACTAATCGAGACGCCTTGGAAGTACCCGTGGAATATGAACTCCTGGCTTGGAATCCTCTATCTAGCCCTATTGTCGACCGTTGTCGGATATCTTTTCTACGTTCAGGGGGTCGTGCAAATCGGGGCCAGCAGGGCAGCCATTTTCGGCAACCTCGTTCCGGTCTTCGGATTGCTATCCTCCGCTTTTATCGGTGAGACGATCAGCCTCTGGCACGGTGCGAGTTTCCTCCTAATCTTCCTCGGAGTTGTCCTAGTGAACAGAAAACGGAAGGAAAAACAGGGCATCGTTATCGCCGCGCAACCTTCTCTGAACTAACGTAGCCATGGCCTTGGGCTCTTCATGAGGCTCAAACTCTGTTTTCAGGGGCCACTACCAAGCGCTCGCCATTCGAGTAACGCGGCTCTTATCGCAAGGCAGGAACGTGGGGACCGTGTGCCGGGGCTTCCTTGAACGAGCGGATGTTCGACGAGACGTACAATATTCGCGAAGTTCTAGACGACGTGATCGAAAGGGTTGCCATGCGCGAGAAGCTGATTCAGACCGCAAGACAGTTTGCTGAGAAAAAGAGAGATGAGCGATTCAACCTCGCGATTCGGCAGTTTGAGAATTTGATGACGGATTTTGTGAAGCTCTACCACCCAATCTTGGAGAGCGTGCGCAGCCACCGAGAGTATCTGCAGAAGGAATTGACAGGTCTGAGGGTGGCCTTAAACACGACTCACGGAATGCTTGAGGTATCAAAGGGAATTGAGGGGTTGGCGGGGAGAGTGCAACGCCTCGAAGCAGACATGACCGAGTTGGAGGTTATTATCAAGGAGAAGACGAAGGTCGCCGAGAAAATTGACGACCTGTTGAACAGGGTCAAGCCGTACGCTTCAGGAACTGCGGGCATTGGAGGATCGATGCCCATGTCTGATGTTTTGGGCGGTATGCCTAAGGACCTGTTTCTCGACTTACCCGAGCCGGGAAGGGAGGCAGGTTCGGCGAAGAAGCAGGGCCCCCGGGCTTAACGTTCGACCTAGATTGTCTTTGACTCTCCACCCGGCTAGAGATAGCTAGGCTGGTTCCTGTGTTCAAGGTGATGATGACAAATGCTGTTGCTATGCCTCCGATTAGACTCGTGAACATCAACCAACCTGTGGCGATGTTTGCGAGCGGGCAGAGAAGGCAAGTTCCCTGAGGGGACTGGGATGTGGGCTGAGGGGTTTGGGGAGGTTGAGAAGATGGGGGAGGCTGTGGAGGTTGGGCGACTGTGATGACGACCTTTTGAGTGCTCGACAGTGAGGGCGTGCCGTTGTCTGTTGCTGTGAAAGTCACGCTGTAGGCCCCGGACTGGCTCGTCGAGGGTGTCCAGGTGAAGAGGCCCGTTTTGGTGTCGAAAGCCGCGCCCACGGGGAAATTGTTGACTGAAAGTGCAAGTGTTAAGCTGGAGTCTGAGTCTGTGGCGTTGACTGTGAATTTGACGGTAGAGCCTGGGCTCGTCGAGATTGCGGGTGGAACGAAAAGTATTGGCTGATGTTTTAGTGTGACCCTGACGGTCAGAGTGGTAGAGTGGAGCAGGGAGGCGACTGAACCGGTCACTGTTGCATTATAGTACCCTGCGTTAGTGTCGGTGAGGACCCCTATTGTCAATGTGAGGTTGGCGGGGTTTCCCGGCGAGACAGTTGTGCTCCCTTGGGCGGGGGCAATGTTGAGCCCAGTATCAACGCTCGCGGTGAACGATAGTGTTCCCGTGAAGTTGTTCATGCTGTTCACGATTACTGTGGACGTTCCATAATCTCCTTGTTGAATGGTGAGAGAATCCGGCGCGGTTGTTATGGTGAAGTCGACTGAGGGCTTTACAGAAACTGTGATTGTGCGCGATACGGTCGTGCTTTGGTTGAAGGAGTCGCTCACGTTCAGAGTAACCGTGTAGGTTCCTTGCGCCACGAACACGTGTGTGCTCGTCCTCCCAGTTCCGGTTGGCCCGTCGGAGAAGTTCCAGGCGTACTGGTAGGGGGACGTTCCTCCCGCAGCTGTGGCTGTGAAGGTGACAGGCGTTCCGGTTTGAGGGCTGGGCGGGTCGGTTGTGAAGCTTGCCGAGAGCCGGGGAGGTGGGGCAACGGCGACCTGTTTGGTGCTAGTGGCTGTTTGGGTTGGCGTGGACGAGTCAGTGACCGTCTCCATCGCGGTGAATGTTTGGGCGCTGGTGAAGATGTGGGTGGCAGTAAGGCCTGGGCCAACTGAGCCGTCGCCAAAATTCCAGCTTACCGTGTATGGTCCCGTTCCACCTCTAGTCGAGGCGGTGAAGGTGGCTTGGGTGTTTACCACAGGGTTTGCCGGTGATACAGTGAAACTCGTCGTGAGAGGCGGCGGGACTGCGACTGCTACTGACTTTGAGCTGGTTGCGGTCTGGGCTGGTGATGATGAGTCGGTGGCGGTCGCTGTCACGGTGAAAGTTTGAGATGTGGTGTAGCTGTGGGTGACGGATGCGCCGGTTCCGGTTGTGCCGTCACCAAAGTTCCAGGTGACAGTGTATGGTACTGTTCCACCCAGTGTTGTTGATGTGAAGGTGACTGGAATGTTGACGATGGGATTTGCTGAGACTGTGAGGCTGGTTGACAGGGGAACCGGACCAGAAGGTGCAAAGAACTCCGTCATCGCGGATGCGGCTGCATCGTTCGCGGTTAAGGTCGGCATGTTCCAGACTGTTTCGAGAGTTTTCAAGTAGGAGTAGTGGCTGTAAGAACCTGTTCCAACATAGGCTTTCTTGACGTTTGTTCCGACCCAGGTCGCGTAGAGAAAGTCGGATGGATAGCTGCCCCCGCCTTCATCGTATACGATGAATAGGGCTGCGTTCTTGGTTGTGAAGAGGGTGCTGCTGAGAATCTTCGGGACGAGTCCGGCGAGGTAGGCGTCGCAGAAGCTCATCGCCGTGTCGTGGCAGTTGTTGCTGTCGGTTGGTGTGAGCCAGATGTAGTTAGATGGATTGGCCGAGTTCAATTCAGCCAGGAATTGCGTATCCGTTGAAGGAGTAGTTGAGACTAGGTGGGCACAGCGAGCAGGATTCGTTTGAATATTGGTGAACGTTATGAACGCGTAGTGGTCACCTCCTCGAGGCGGGTTAGCACTGCATGTTCCTCCACCTGAACCGCCCTCAAACCAGGCATTCCAGGTGCGGCCGGAGGCTTCGATCCTGTCTATGAGGTTCAGTGCGCTAGTCCTAGCGGGACAGTATCCGCAGTCACTGGTGAAACCGTGATCATCCCCCCCGATCAACGCAACATAGTTTCCCTCGCTAGGATGAACCGTTCCCGTGTATCCACCGGTGGAGCAGGCCGAGTTCGACTGGCAGTTACCTGCGATCCCATTCTGCTGTGCAAGAGTGGTCTGGTATGTGCCGCCCCCACCACAGGTGGTCATCACGTCACAATAGCCATTATTCTCCATCAGAACCGTGACAACGTAGTCGAAGGGCGAGGTGGTGTTTGAAGCACTCTGGATCACTTGAGCGTTGGGCGGACTGCTGAGTGACAGAGCAGTGTTTGTCTGGCGGGCTTGCAAGCCTACCACGAGTGAGAGGATCGCGATGGAACACAGCAAGAGAACGACTAGTCGTCTGGTCAATGGGGAGGGGAGGATTCTCACCGCTGACCGTTGCCTCCATGCCACTTCGGGTTCGGGGCCGAGTCAGTCGCGGGACTAGTTCTGGCCCCGCAACTGGTTTTAGAGGGGAATGATGCGGATGTTCCGAGCGCGAGCCTGCCTGGTGTAAAGGCTCCGCTAAGTGAGGAATCTTTCGTGGATGCAGCCCCCTTTGGGGTTAGTTGTTATTGGTGCCCCGAGAATTGGTTGCTTGGGTGGAAAACGGGCAGGTATGTGCCCGTTTTTACACCGTGCAGGGAGGATTCAAGTGGGGCCGCGCTAACTGCCGAGACTGAGCCTCGTGTCCTTGTAAGAAGGAGAGTTAGCAAAACAAACTCGCCTTCGTAACCCGAGTCTTCTCGGAAGTCCGCGGACTGGAGGGGAATTGCCGACTCCATCGCGCTTGAAGACGTGTGGAAGTGGAAGATGCTTTTAAAAGTCTTGGTACAGGTGCCACAAAATACCCGTCTGTCTCAATCTTTCCAAGGATACCTTACCCTGTCTAGGCATCCCTGATAGTTGGACCCGCTTTCCCCGCGACCCTGTAGACTGTTTTGGATGCCTAGCCAAGGCTCGGCGATTTGCTAGGTGATTTTTGACAAGCCATCAACTGTCTTCTAGTGACTAATGAATTGCAAGAATTCTGCCTGACGGATGACTTTTGCCGACGAAAAGCTTCATCTTGGCATGTCAGAAGCTCGTCTGGCCATAGATGACGCTCGAGACTGAAGTTATCAGAGACTTTGCGGTGATAATGGCTGTACTTGCTTCAATCACGTCGATTTTCTATCTGTTAAAGCAGCCGGTAATCCTCGGCTATATTCTATCCGGAATAATTGTCGGGCCCTACACCCCGCCCTTCAGCCTAGTAAGCCAGATAGACTTCTTGAAGGTGTTTGCAGAGTTCGGAGTCATCCTTCTTCTCTTCGTTATCGGCCTAGATTTCCCTATCGCAAAGCTTCGCAGTGTAGGCAGGGTCGCTGTCGGAGTCGCTTTGCTGGAGATGGGCCTGCTTCTAGTCGTAGGCTACTTGATAGGCGTGGGCTTCCACTGGTCCCCGCTCGATTCGCTGTTCCTGGCGGCAGCCCTCTCGATAAGCAGCACCACCATCATCGTGAAGGTTCTTGAGGACATTGGCGTGTTGCACCACATCTCGTCGACGATAATGATCGGTGTCCTCATAGTTGAGGACCTCGTCGCGGTTGTGATCATAGCGTCGTTGCAGTCTTTCGTGTCGGCAGGCCAACTCTTACCTCTTGACATACTCGCAATCGCGGGAAAGGTGATACTTTTCGTGGGCGGTACCCTAATCATAGGTTCTTTGCTGGTTCCTAAGGTCATGGATAAGATTGTTCTGAAGAGGGATCGTCAACTCACGATTAGCGTGGCACTCGGGATCTGCTTCGGGCTCTCCGCTCTGGCAAACCTCATAGGGCTGTCAGTGGCGACGGGGGCTTTCCTAGCTGGGGTCGTTATTGCAGGTGCCCGCTCGTCATCACAGGTTATCGAGTCCATAGAGCCCCTCAAGGAGCTCTTTGCAGCACTGTTCTTTGTATCGGTAGGTGCTCTAATGGATGTTAGACAGATTCCCATGTTCGTAGCCCCGGCGATTGTAATTACCCTAGCCACCGTTGGTGCGAAAGTGTTCGGGGTTGGCTTCGGGGTGAAAGCGTTCGGATATGACGCAGGCACTGCTGTTAGGTCAGGTCTGGGGATGGCACAGATTGGAGAGTTCTCTTTCATTGTAGTGGCAGTGGGCGCTGATGCGAATGCAATTTCGGGATTCCTGTTTCCGCTGATTGGAGTGGTCGTAATCATAACCTCTCTACTCACTCCTTACCTCGTCAAGTTGGGAATTCGTCTAGCACCTAAAGACAAACTTTCAAAATCCGTTTCTCTCGTGAAGGGAGGTCATTGATATCCGCAGTCAGAAAGGCCGGTTATTAATGGGCCAGTTCAATACGGGTGACAGTCCCTTATGTTCTGGAGAAACGACATGGCTGCTGGGCTGCAGTCCACCCGGTTTTTCTCGCTCCTTGCCTCGTGAAGGCCTTGGGTTGCGAAGTGTTTTCAAGAGGAAGCCCAACTATGCTAGAGACTATTCTTAGAAGAAGGGCGGCACCCAGGGCAACACCGAGGTCTTTGAGCAAGACCCCATCCTGGGCTAGCGCGTGAAGAGGAACTCGCCCCGAAAATAAAAGCATCATGGAGCGATCGCAGGCAAGACTTGACGACCAAAACTGTACACTTCGTCATCAGTGGAACTGTTTCAGGATGAGAGATAGGCCGACATGTTAGACCTGGAAACGAATTTTTAGCCTGAGTCTGACGTTAGGCTCCTTATGCAGACATCGAAGGTTGTTCTGGTAACCGGGGCCTCTTCAGGCTTCGGGCGAGAGACAGTTAGTCTGCTCTCTCAGAGTGGTTTTCGTGTTTTCGGGACGAGCCGTAAACCATCTGGCTCAGAGACGCGTGCGGGCGTAGAAATGGTCCAGCTGGACATTGACTCTGACGAGTCGGTGAGCCGTTGTGTAAACACGGTGCAGGAGAAGGCTGGTCATGTGGATGTTCTTGTCAACAACGCTGGCTACGTACTTACTGGAGGCATAGAGGAGACGTCGATCGAAGAGGCGAAGGCTCAGTTCGAAACAAACTTCTTCGGGGCAGTGAGAATGACCAAGGCGGTTCTACCCACCATGAGAAAACGGGGGTCTGGGCAGATCGTCAACATTTCCTCATTGGTGGCGGTTCTACCGGTTCCGTTTGAAGGGTACTACGCGGCAGCAAAGGCCGCGTTGTTGGCTTACTCCGAGGCGCTGCGTCACGAGGTCAAGAGCCTCGGAGTGAAGGTGTCCGTTTGTCGAGCCAGGGTTCTTCCGTACCAATCTTGCACAAACTAGACGTGCGGCGAAAGAAACCATTGGGGACTATGACGGGATGAGAACAAGAGCGGTCGGCGCTCTTGAAGACGCGTTCAAGAAGGAGGAGACCCGAGGATCGTCGCGGAGAGAGTTCTCCGGATAATCGAGAGCAAGTCTCCACGACTCGAATATCTCGCCGGCAAAGCAGGGCGATACCGCGCTCTGAAGCACATTCTTCCCCAGTCGTTGATGGAGAGCGCGCTACGAAGACGCTGGAAACTGGAAAGCTAGCAGCAGACTACCATGCTCGCCGAATCTGGCGACAGGGGCTGTGCTGCCGATCTGGGTCTTTGGTTGGCCTCTTGAGCGGATTTATCTGGCCGGGTCTGGTTTTGAGGCTCGAGAGTTTGACACCACCGGAATCGCGCTCGGAGGCTCAGCGAACTCTTCGTCCAACTCATGGTTCTTTCCTAGTTCGAACTTGTCTAGTTCCTCGAAGTCGAATTTGACTTGGCCGTGGATGTATTTCTCCAGTTGTTTTACGCAGGTCAGTATTTCAGGGTCGGGGGCTTTCGCATGTTCTTTCTTGAGTAGAACCGCCATTGCTTTCCAGAATACCCGTTCTTTGGCTGTGAGGGTGGCGTTTGTGAACGGGTTGACCTCGCTGGAGATGTAGTTCTCTATGGGCTGGACTTTGAGCTCTTTGACTAGTATCTTCCCGAGCCCCCATCCCACTCCTACGAGGAGCAGTCCAGCTACGAAGAGGAACTGTAGGAAGGAGATTTGAGCGCTCAATCCAGGTATGAGGTAGTATATTGTGACGATCATGGCGAAGGTGCTGAGAAAGTAGCCGATGATCCAGGTGTAGGCGAAATTGTAGTACCACCTGGCCAGTGTGAACTTGTAGACCCATTTGCTGAAGCCGTTGGCCATCGGTGATGCCCCCTTTAAGGGATAGTGACCAGTTATTTTAGCCGAACAGAACCACTGCCAGTGTTTTTCATGCTGCCGAGGACCGGAAGTTGTTCGTGAAAGAGCGGACCTTCTGCGCTGAACGGTGCAATTCCGCTCCGGGTAGTCTAAGGGATAGTGAGGCAAGACTGGTGTGGTCGAATGTTCTAGACTGAAAGGCAATTGACAACTCAGAACTTGGAGGCGACAAAGCAGTCGTGCTGAGGGAAGCGGTTCTCCCCAAAGGCTAAATGAATTTCCTAGAAAATAGGAATAGATTTGCAACATTGACTACGGACCCGAAGCCGCCATCTATCTGGGAAAAACTCTCACGCCACTGGGGAAAACTGTCTGACTGGGCTAGGCGAGTGGCCTTGGGAGTAGTCGTCATCTCGATTGGATTTGCCCTTTATGCCTACGGCATCCCTCAGACCCAGACTTCCGGGATCAGAGACGCCGCCTCCATCCTAGTCCTCGTAGGGATTCTTCTCATAATTGGCAGCCAATCCTCGAGGAAGCCTGCCAGAAGCTTTTCTGAGCTTGTCGAGAAACTCGCCTTGGGAGTAGTAGTCTTGTCAGTTGGACTCATGGTGATTGTCGTCGGCGTCCCCCAAGTATCATCCCCCACAGCTCAGATGGCCGGAATTGTGGTAGCTGTCGTCGGCGTCACACTCGCAATCACTGGAATGAAGATGAGAGACCCCAGGCCGGACCTTCCAATTCCCCGCATGGCGGGCACAGTACCCGACGGAGGAACTGTTGCCGCACCGGCTACTGCCTTGGACGAATGGAAGGCTGCTAGAGAGGTCCTTGAGAAGTTCGACGACCGCCAACACGATGTGAGGAAGTACGGGGTAACCTTCGTTGCTGGTCTCCTTACGGCGCAAGCCCTCTTGGGAGGAACTAGTCCTCCGGTGCCTCACAGAGCAAAGTTTGCGGTCATGATGGCCACTCTCGTTCTGATAGTTGCTTTGAGGCTGACCGAGAAAGACTACCAATTATTCCTCAGAGCAGCCAGTGACAGAGCTATCACTCTGGAGAAGCGAGTTCTCGACTTTGGGCTAACGCGCGCTATCTCAAGGCAATATGAGATGAATAAGATGTGGAGCTACGTGGACGCGGTTTACGGCTTTCTCGCAATCGCCTCGGGCATCCTAGGCTACTTCATTCTCTCTCCCGACCTAACTCCGAACAAAGCCGCAAACGCTGACATCTTAGCAACAATCCTTGCCTTCGGAATCATACTCTACGTAGGACACGTCGAGTTCGAGTGAAGGGAGACGTGGGCGAGCTCAAGTTCCGAAAAGTAGTATTGGTGGACAAACCTCTAGGTCCGGTTTTCCAGCTTTCCGGCTGGGCCAGAAGGCGGTTTGAGGAGGCGAAGGAGAGAGCGAGCCAGGGCAAAGTCGAACTGGACGAGTATGACAGGCGGATTGTAGAATCGACCAGGCAGCTTTGCGTCCAGCTGAGGATTCCAGCCACCGTTTACAATCCTTACAGGGTGGAATGGACGAACCGGGTAACCTTCAAGGGCGAGGTAAGCCTCGACGTTGTGCTTGCGGATTCTTGCTCTTTCGAGCCTAGCTTAGTCATTCTTGAGAAGAAAGCTCAGGGAGTGTTGGACGCTGACGAGTGGAAGGCACTGATTGCGCCCGAGCTCGCATACAAGTTTGTTGCGATAAAGAAAGGACACCGGAGATTTGTTCTCCGCATCGTCTTGCCGGTGGTATCTGGTTTCGGTTCTCTTGGAGTTCTGCTCTCTCTTCTTCTCTTTCCCGTCTTGACCAAGTACGGAGATGCTGGGGAGCTTGGATTGCTAGCGCTTTTCCTTGGAATCTCCTTCGCGGCCATAGTTACTGTGGCTCGGCTCTCGCTGCCAGGAGACGGGAGAGCGAGGCTGGTGGCGGATAAGATGGCGGCGGAACTGGTTGGCAGGGACAAGCTAATCCAGGCGCTACAGAAGGCAGAGACTACATTGGACTCGCGAGAGAAGGATAAGCACCGACATGTCCGCGTGAACCGACCTAGCGAAAAGGA
The DNA here is from genome assembly GCA_005888735.1 of Candidatus Bathyarchaeota archaeon. Taxonomy (GTDB): domain Archaea; phylum Thermoproteota; class Bathyarchaeia; order 40CM-2-53-6; family 40CM-2-53-6; genus BA-19. The sequence goes on along the minus strand of VBBN01000028.1, from coordinate 61,563 downwards.
GAGAATCGAGAGATTGTTGGAAACGCAAGGTCACGGGAGGGCTGAGGAGTGACTAGGCGTGTTTCCATAAGTATGGGTTGCGAATCCCGGAGTGTGCCGAGGAAGGCCAAGAGACGGAAGCCCTAGATGTCCTACGTCAGTACTAATTGAGCGAACCCTTAGAACTCGGGTGCTGGAGCACCGGTTATGACCCCTGTCATGATTACATAGTATGTGCCTGGCCCGTGGAGCAAGGCCCGCTCGAGCCGTTTACACAGTTCACTAGAACAAGTGGAGGGAAGCTCCCTGCTAGCATAATTGAGTTTTCGAAGTCTGCGCTAACAGCATTGAGGATGCCTGGGATGCTGTCGTATTGCAGCGAGATAGAAACCCCGTTGAACGGCTGGAAATCCTGGACTGAGACGCTAATGGTGATGGTGGAGTTGACGGGGGCACTAGTCGGGTTAGGGTCTGCTGTGAGAATATTGGAGAATGCGTGCACAGGAATCGGAAGGAATAACGGTGAAAGTACGGCTAGTAATAGGGCGAGACAGGCTTTCAGACCGATACGACGGTTTGAAAAAACCATTTCATTATCTTAGCGAAACGCATCACCCTAATAAAATGCCACAGACCTCTCGAGAAGAGAATCAAGGGGAGCCAACTAGGTTGTGTAGTGTTCGTGAGGGTGCTCGTGAGGATCCACCACGGGAACTGGTGTGACGACAAGCCGCCTGAGGCCAGCGATTTTTGCCTTGACCGAGCGCTCTAGTTCCGTGGTGACCTCGTGGGCTTGGTTGAGGCTGATGGCTCCATCCACTTCAACCTCTAACGTTCCTACTATGAAGGGTCCCGTTCTTCGGAGGCGTAGGTCCCTGATTCCTTTAACGTCAGCATGGGACCTGATGAGAGATTCAATCTGTTTGGAGAGGTCTGGTTCGTGGAATTCGTCCAAGAGCACTAGGCTTGATTCTCTTATGGCGACATAGGCGACGGTTAGGATGTAGACTGCGATTAGTAATGCTCCGATGGAGTCTGCGTGGTGTATTCCGAAGCCTGACAAAAGAACGCTGGCGAAGGCTACGAAGCTGGAGGTGGCGTCTTTGATCGAGTTTTTTGCATCCAGTTTGAGGGACAGGAGGTTGTACTTGTTTGCGACCCGGCGCATCTGCACTGCTCTGTAGAGACTTCCTAAGCCGGCGGTGAGTAGTACGATGAGGGCGGGGACGGGCAACTGGATAGGGGTCGGGTTTTGGAATGCCCGGTAGGATCGCAGGATGATGTAGGCTGAGATGGGTATGAGGACTACTGCCGTGATGAGCGCTGTGAAGCTTTCGACTTTGTAGTAGCCGAACTGGAAGCGGCGGCTGGGCTTGCGTCGGACGAATCGGAGCCCGGTCCAGACGAAGAAGCTGACGGTGGCGTCGCCGATACTGTCGATGCCGTCTGCTAGAAGTGCTATGCTGCCGCTTATCTGGCTGAACGCTATCTCAATGAAGCCTAGGGCTAGGAGGGTCCAGACGGAGAGTTTGGCGATCCGTTCGCCTTCCTTGAACCCTCGTGTTTCATCCTGCAACGCGTGACCGTCTGTTTCCTAGGCAAGTCGGCGCACGTATCCCAAGTATAAGGGAATTCCAGAACGGCAACTGTGGCCCCATCAGGCAGTCATCGAGAATCAAGTACGAATAATTATTTCCAAGACTGGCGAAGCGTTTCGACGCTCATCACTTGTCGACTCGACTCTCTGAACAGCGCGCGGTCGTCTCACTGGTCGCGTCTCGAATCGTCTACGCCATAAACTGGTTGAATATTGGTGCAATCTTCTATCTGATGAGTGCTGACCTGAACAGCGGAGTCTCAGGGCTGGGGACTCTGGCCTCCAGCTTCTACCTGGGCGTGGGAACGATGCAGGTGCCGGGCGGAATACTCGCTGCTAAGTGGGGCCCGAAGAGAACTGTTGTGCTAGGCATATTGGTCTCGTCCTCTGCCGTGCTGGGGACATCAGTGGCGACTGCTATTGTTCAGGCTGCAATCCTACGTTTTGTCGTGGGTGCTGGGATGGCGCTTGTGTTCGCGCCGTCGGTGGTGCTTGCGACCCGGTTTCTCGGAGGAAAATCGGGCACCGGGGTCGGACTCATCAATTCCGCTTTCGACGTGGGAGGTCTCTTCGGACTCTTCGGGTGGATTCTGCTCGCCTCGGTCATGGGCTGGAGGCCTAGTCTAGCGCTAAGCGGAGGTCTCGGAGTGTTTACGGGACTGTTGGTAGTTGCTCTCGTTCCCAGGGATGGGGAAAATGTACGGTTCAGGTTTGACGCTGGCCAGCTCGGCAGGATTTTGCGGGAGAGAAACCTGATCCTGATAGGGCTCGGGTGTCTGGGTTCGAACCTTGGCAGCGTCTTGATCTCAAGCTTCATGGCCTTCTACCTTCAAGCAAGTCTTGGAGAGACCGCTGCGATTGCGGGTCTTGTCGCTGCTATGATTGTCGTATTTCCAATCTACACCTCTCTCTGGGGAGGAAGAGTCTATGATCGTTCGAGGAAGCCGAGGCGACTTCTGATCATGTCGGGCCTCGGAATGGTTGTGGCACTCGTCATTTGTGCCGCTCCGAACCCGTTTGCCGCAGCCTTGGGTGCAGTGTTGGGGGGAATTGTGGTTGGACCAGCCTACACGATCGCTTTCGCCGCCGCTAAGGATCTTTGCAGAGTTGGGAGAGAGTATGAGGGCCTTGCGGTGGCTTGGGTGAACAGCATCTCCCTGACCGGGGCCTTCTGGCCTCCGTTGATTTTCTCGTATCTTGCAAAATCATTCGATTACTCTGCGGCCTGGCTGGGGGGCAGTGCGTTGTGCTTTCTCTTGCTCATTCCTCTATTTTTCCTGCGAGGCGATCAAACAAGGTCTGCCAAGGAAGCATAGTGTCCAAGAGGACTATTGTGTTTATATGGATCGCGAAAACATCGGAACCTCTACGCAAGAGGTCAAATGATCCCTTCGCAATGTGCACCCACTCGCTGGCTCTTACTGTAACCCTGAGTTACCTAGAGATAGGTGTAGGCGAAAAACAAAAATATGCGAAGACAAAGGTGGAAAGGGACAGATAATGAGACCAGGAACGGTTGCGCTCGCAATCGTGCTCCTACTATCAGCATCAACCACGGTAAATGCGCCTAGTCAACAATCGAACTCGCTCAACACAACCCCTTCTGACGGGTCCTCCCTGCCAATCCGTTTCGGACCGGTAGCTGCGTTCACTTACATTCCCTGCGTGGTCTGCGCGGTTGTAGGCGACGCCATCTTCTTCAACGCCAGCTACAGTGCCAGCCCCTTCAGCCACATCATTGTCTACACGTGGAACTTTGGCGACGGAAGCCCACTCGCCAAAACAACAGATCCGACAATCAGCCACGTCTACCCCGCACAGCCTGGCCAATGGCAGGTTACCCTCACAATCTACGACAGCCGAGGCCGCTCGGACACCGTTAGCCAGCTAGTCATGTTCCAGGCCCTCCCAACCTTCGCCATCCAGCCCTCCAAGATCGTTCTCCCAGGACCGTTTGCCTTCGCGTTCAACGCGACAGAGAGCAAGAGCTACGACCCGCAAAACCCGATTAAAGACTACTTCTGGACCTTCGGCGATGGAGCAAACGCAACTGGAAGAGTCGTCCAGCACACGTACAGGCTCCCTGGAATCTACAGAGTCCAATTGTCGCTAATCACAACGAACGGAAGCCCACAAGCCTCCAAGACCGTCCGCGTGCCCAATTTCATCTTCACTAGCACGTTCCACGGCCTCAACGTCACAGCAACCGGGTCAGTTGCGGTCAACTCCACCAGCCAAACAATAACCGCCACAATCTCAGTCAGCGTAGTAAACGCAACAACGGGACAAGAGGTCTTCTCAAGAACCTTTAACGTTACGATCGCATACTCCTCGGGAAATCCACCGGGATTCCTACTAGTGTCCGCTGCGACCCTCTACAGGCTGGGCCTGGGTTGCATGGTTAACACCGGCACCTCAGACACTAGCTGCATCCTATCGAAAGACCCTGACATCGCCGACCAGCCAATAGTCAACATCCTTGACGTAGCGACCATTGCCTTCAGTTTCGGCTCCACATCTAACAATGCAAACTGGAACAGCGACACGGACCTCAACGGCGACGGCCAGGTCAGCATAAACGACGTGGCAATAGCCGCCATCGAGTGGGGCATGCAAGTCTTCCGGTAGACAACACTTTCAGAAAATACGCCCTCTCCCTGCTCGGGAGACTTTGAGCGGTACGTTTCTTTCTCGGATTTACAATCCGCGTTTGACCATCGGTTCCGCGAGCAGCTCCCTAAATCGTCTATGTTTGGCCTTCTCACCATATTCATTCTTGACCAGACTCATGGTTTCTCTGCAAAGCCTCAAGGCTGAGCTGTAGACCTTCGGTGTTTCTCGTGTCCCTCTTATTCCGAGGGCGATGGGATAGTCTGTTTTTAGATGCTTTGGTTTCTTCTTTGCCTTCAAGACTTGATGCCAAATGTAGTTCTCGCTGATAATCGAGACATCGTTCAGCGCGATAATGGCTCTCTGGGCAAACTGGGCGATTACTCGGGCCGCGTATCTCGTCAGATACTCGTCTCGGTTGCGCCAGCCGTTCTTCAGCTTTCCGGAGTATTCGATGATGTTGTGGTACGTGTCCCAGATAGTTGTCTGTAGGATTTGCTGGGAGGGCTTCGCCCGTTTCCAGCGTAGTAGAATCCTCTTCAGAATATTTTTAGGGTCATAGAGCACTTTTGTTGCCTGGGCGCTTCCACGGGCCCAGAAGAATGCTTTGGGATCGCTGAACTCCTTCTCAAGGTCCGCAACGCGGAGGAAACCCACTCCAACATAGATGCCTCCGTCAGAGTATGAGAACGGCGAGGGTCTCTTTCCCCGACCCGTCACAACCACCAGGTCAATGTCGCTGAAGGGCCCCGGTTCTCCCCTGGCAACACTGCCATGAACGAGAACGCCGACCAGATTGGGATATTCTCGCCTCACAAACGTAGCAGCGCGGTTGGCGGCCTCATCGAAGGATTTCTTCAACTCACTTGGAGTCAGATTTTCCGGGGAGACCAAGGTTCATCCTAACCTTGACTTCTCTTCTTTTGCCTTCTTTGGGCCTGGAATTGGCTGAGATCTTGTATGGCTAGGTCGTCAAACTTCTTCTCGCGAGCATCGTCCGGGGGACCGAGATGCTTGTCAAAGTTGTCCAGCTTCAAGTCCTCCACTAGGTGAGCAAACTCATGACCGAGCGTTAGCAGAGGATCCTGGGCGATTTTGAAGACTGTGATGAGGAACTCAAGATGGCCGTCTTTCTCGCGCTGGGAGAGCAGTCCGTCATAGTATCCGGGTCTATTTCCGTGGAGGGGAGGAGGAGGGTTTGAACTGTACTCGACGAAGACCCGCCTTCGATCTACACCATACTTGTTGCACAGGAATTCGTGGAAATCACTGAAGCCTTCAGGGTATCGTATTCCGGTCGTGTAAGCCAGCCCTTGCGGGCTCGACGGGCTGGTTTATTGGGTGTATAACCTTATTTTCCACACGCCCTCGACTGTCAGCCATTACAATCGAAATGGAGCATTCCCACACGCTTGTCGAAGCCTAAGAACGGTCCAGCACACAAGGTGGATAGGCCCGCCAAAGAAACTGACGAGTTGGATTTCGCAGACATTCTGAAGCATCTTGACAGGGAGTCAGCCCATTTCGTCGTCCGACTCGAGACCCACCACTCTGGTAGGTTAGTGACTGTTATCCAGCCTCACGATTTGATCAAGGACAGCGTTGACCTGCCCCTGCTTGCGCACAAGCTCAAGGAGAGACTCGGAACAAGCGGTGATGTCGAGAACGGCCGAATAATTCTCCACGGGGACCACTGCGACCATGTGAGAAACGAACTTGCCAGGCTGGGCGTCACAGCAGAAAGTGTTGAAATCATCTAGGTTCCCGGAGCCTCTGCCAAACTAGCCGTAGCTTTCACGCCCATCCCGCTCAATCCGAACAAGTTGTGGATGAGTTGGTTGAGTAGTGAAGGATCAGAGCCGGGCCTCTAGAAGACTCTGACTTGTCGGGATTGAAAAAGGAAGGGTTGCTCCCAGGTTATGGGAGCGCTGGGAGGTTTGCGGTGAGAGGTGCTGTAGCAAGCACTGCTTGTATCGCAGAGAGTTCTGTCTTTAACGCCGTCACCTGTGCTGGGTCTGTTGTTGTCAATAGTAACTGTTGGATTTGCCCGGCCCGAGTATCGCATTACGAATCCGCAAGTAGTCGGTGAACGGACCTCCGAGGAATAATCTGACAGACTTATTTCATGATGGTCAGACGAGGTTGGCTGAGTTGGACGGTTGATGTCGGAGGCTTCGCGTGTTCAGGTTTATCCTGAGCCTACTGTTGGCGGGTTGATAGTGAACGGTGAGGGTAAGATTCTCCTGGCCCGGTCTCACAAGTGGTTTGACAAGTATACGCTTCCAGGGGGGCATATTGAGCTTGGAGAGACAGCAGAGGAGGCTGTTAGGAGAGAGGTGAAGGAGGAGGTGGGCTTGGACGTGGAGGTTGAGCGATTGTTGTTGATGCAGGAGGCAATCTACACGACTGAGTTCTGGAAGAAACGACACTACATCTTCCTCGACTACCTCTGCAGAGCAAAAGACCAACCGGTCAAAATCGACCGGGACGAGATACAGGATTATACTTGGGCCTACCCCGGCGCAGCGTTGAACATGGACCTTGACACTTTCACAAATGAGACAGTTAGCAAATACCTAGAAGGAAAATAGGCCCAAGAGTTCTCGTTCAGAACTCAGGAACCCGTTCTTCCGTCCCAGTCGATAATTGAAACCTGCGCCATGGGGGCTCGAAACAAGACAGAGCAACTCCCTTAGGCAGGGGTCGCGACAGAGCAAGAATGACGGAACTCTGGTCGACCCCTAGGAAACCATGTCGAAATCCACGACTGAGGAGGCTGCCAGTGGAAATCATTAGAGCTGTGTTCTATGCGGTGACTCGTGTTGGCGATCGTCTTCGCTGGAGAACGAGGAAAACTCCGATCAGGACGATGATGGCTACGACGCCTGCTCCTATGTAGATGAGGAAGTTGTTGCCTCCAACCGGGGGAACCGGTTGAACCGCGTTGCCAAGTGCTATGTTTGTCCCGGTTAGCGCGGACACGGAGATTGTTCCGCAGACTGTTGGTCCGTTCATTGTAATGTTGGACGCACTTGTCCAAGCCGTTCCGCTCCAGTATTGCATCGTCGTGCTCGAGCTTGCCGAGGTGAAGCTGATGCAGACCTGGGCGTTGCCAGTCGTTATTCCCATCACTACCACGTCATAGTATGATGGACCGGTCAAGTTCGAAGTTCCAACGCCCGAGTCTAGCATGCTGAGATCCTGGGTTGTGATACCAACGGGAGTTCCATCGATCGCTGTGGACCCTGTGATAGTGACGGACATACCGGTTGAGGCCTGGTTCGCAGTGACCCCGCCGTTGACCACGGTTGACAAAGTTGTGCCAATCGCTAGCGATCCCGCCGGCCTAGAAACATCTAATGAAAAGGTTCCAGAGCCAGGGCTGTTCTTAGCGTCCCCGGAGTACGAGGCGGTTATTACGACCGTCAGGCTGGAGGATGCTGCGAGGACAGGAGCAAAAGTCGCTGAGCACGCTCCCGATGAGAGTGTGCATGTGGCTGTTGAAGGAGTAAATGCTCCTGTCGAGCTGCTAGTCGTAAAGGTCACGTCACCGGAAGGAGACGAACCGGTCACGATGACCGCGCACGTAGTGAACCTTCCAACATTTAGTGAAGAAGGAGAGCATGTGACAGAGGTAGGCGTGGAAGCCATTGCAACAACATTCAACGACAGACTGGTCCAGTGACTTCTGGTCGAGTGACTGACGCCTCCTCCAAAAGCGATGATCGAGATCGATACTGTTCCGATTGCTGCCGTTGCAGTAGCTGAGAAAGTGACTGTGGCTGTACAAGTTGGCCCACAGGGATTGTTTGTGAAAGTCGCGGTCACGCCCATAGGGAGACCAGACGCGCTAAAAGTGACCGGAGTAGTTGTGCCGCTTACCAAGGTCACAGTTATGGATGAAGAGGGACTGATCGAGCCTTGCGCCACGGTTAGACTGTTAGGTGAAGGTGAGGAGAGACTGAAGTCGAAGATCGGCGAGGTCACTATGACGTCATAAGTCACGGAGGTCATCGCGCTGCCGTTGTCAGTTACTGTCAGGCTTACGTGGTAGGTGCCTGGGCTGGCGAAAGCGTGCACAGGTGTGGCTCCGAAGCTTGTTTGGACGTCTCCGAAATCCCACGCGTAGCTGGTAATTGTCCCGTCAGGGTCGTAGCTTGCGGTAGCGTCGAAGTAGATGGTTTGCCCAGCGATTGGATAGAGCGGTGTTAAGGTGAAAGAGGCGACGGGTAGCTGGTTGGGGAAGTAGCCGGCTGCCTTCAACAGCTCCCTGGATCTTGTCAGGTTGAAGCTGTAGGGTTGGAGTGCAGTGTTGAAGCCTTCTGTGACGGCGAAGCCGGTCTTGTAATTGCCTACGACAGGGGTTGTTATGGCGGGGTTTCCGTACCCGTTAAGGAGCTGATCGATTATCATCTGCCTCGGAATGGCAGAGCTTATTGCTTGTCTCACGTATCTTGCGGCGAGGGCGGCTTTGGACGGGTTTTGGCGTCCTAGTGGAGTGTCGACTCCCGTGCCGAGGACTGGGTGTCTCATGTTGACGCCGATTTCCTGTGACCCGAACGCGTCGTAGTCAGCTAACCTGCTGCTGCCCCAGGTGCTGAGGAAGGCGGGCTGGGTTTCAAGATGGTATTGACCGTCAAGGACATTGACTTGGCCATTCGCTAGCGCAGTGATGGCCGTATCAGTGCCGACTATGTTTCTCACGTAGTAGTTTTTGACGGTGAACTGTCCTTTGGAGAGGAGGGCGGCCTTGCCTTTGTCGGGAAAGTCGAAGTAGTTGTCGTTCCTGGTAAGGTGGACGGTGCTTGTCACGTAGTCGTAGCCTGTCCACTTGTAGGGTCCTGTTCCTACTGGGGGCACTCCTCCAGACCCGGTGTCGGGCTTGTTGAACAGGCTCGTGACCCATTGGTTCAATGGGATGTTCTTGAGAATGTGCTGGGGAAGTATTGGGTAAGTGAGAATGTTCTCGACAAAGTACGCGTAGGGCGCTGGAAGGCTGAACTTTACTGTCATCGGGTCAACAACAGTAACGTCACTCTTCCCTCCGAGGATGCCCTTCACGAAGGCTTCGGTCGGCGGGGCTAGGGCATCGTCTTGGATGGCGTCGAGTGTGAATTTCACATCGGTCGCGTTGAAAGGCGCTCCGTCATGCCACGTCACTCCCGGTCGAAGTCTCACGATCCAGGTCTTGCCGTCAGGCGTGACAGACCAGCCGGGCGCTTGGACGGTGCCGGAGGCCAGTTGGGGTATCATGGTTTTGAGGATTGTATCGTTTCGGATCGCCAATGAGCTGAATATTTCATTGGAGACTGTCGTGTCGTAGTATGAGGTGCTGAGTTCTGGTATCAGTCCCTCGCCCGGTGCGTGGCCTGTCTGGGCGAGAGTTAGCGAGGCGTTGGCGGTGGTCGTGAGGTGTTCGAGGGGGGGCCATGATGGTGCGTGGTAGGAAGTGAAAATGGCCTTACCGTTGGAAACGCTGTTGTCAAATGCGACAATCTCATGTGTATAGAGTATCGGGATTGAAGGCTGTTCGTCGGCGGCGAGAACCTGCCACTGTCTTACAAGATCAAGCCTCTGTGTCTTGTTGATGGTTTCTTTGATCTGAGATGTCAGCAGGTCGTTCTGGGTGTTGTTCCAGAGGTAGTAGTTTTGTCCGGCCGGGGCGAACTGCGAACTGTGATAGAGCGACCAGGGATCAGCGTCGATTCCGAGGTTGTAGCCGACGAAGAGGAGGTCGAAGCCTCCTTGGTCGTAGGTTTTTCCGAGGACACTTGGGCTGGGTGCCAGTGCCCTGTTGAATATGTCAGGGGAGAACGGGAGTTCGACTCTGGTCGCGTTGATTCCTAATGAGTCGAGGTTGTTTTGGATTATGGCTGCCCATGCCCGTCTTGCACTGTTTGACGTTGGGACTAGTAGTGTGATGTTGAAAGTCTGCTGCTGAGTAGGTGTGGCGGGTGCGGCTGCTGGTCTTAGTGCTGGTATGGAGGGAATTATCAGGGCTAGGAGGAATAGAAGGATGAGGCGAGAACTATGACACAATTAGAGTCGAGTACCATTGCGTTAGGGTCCAAGATTTAACCGTAGAGATTGCACCTGGAGGGAAGGCATCTGGACCCGTTGAAGACAGGGGAGGTGAAGCTGCTCCTGAAGCCAGAGGCCCGTGGCACTTTCATCCTTAGACCGAGAATATTGTAACTGGACGAGAGCGGAATATACAAGTCGGACGAGCCCGAACCCGTGCAGATCACAGTCAAAGAACTGGGCATCTCCGGCTGGATCAAAGGATGCCAATAGAGACCCATCGAGGTCCAACTTCTGGAAGGATTTACTTCGGCGGGACCCACCCAAACGTAGACCGTGTTGGAGCAACTGAAGCTTGAAGACCGATTCTCGAAGGCTAGCGTATTATTGTGAATCTGAACGTATTGTTTCTTCCGGTGACTATTATTATCGTGTAGGAGTTGCCTGGTGTGAAGGTGAAGGCGGTGCCTGTAGGAGTGCAGCCGGGGCAGCTGGAGCCGATTGGGAAGCTGACCGAGGCCGTGGTGTTTGCCGTGATGGTTGGGCCTGCCCATGATGCCCGAGCGTAAGTGTTGTTTGATGTATCACTGACGTAGTAGGAGACGAGACTGATCGACGTGCTGCCGGTGTTTCTCAGATCGAGTGTTACATTGGTACTGGATGTGAAGACGTATGATTGAAGGTTGAGAGATTCTAGACCTGTGGAGTCCGCGACTGTGAACGCGAACTGGTTGCCGTTGGCTGTGGCGACTGTTACGGTGTAAGAGCGGCCTGATGTGAAATTGAACGGGAAGCCTGTAAGCGAACAGTTGGGTGAGCAGCTGGGGCCGATCAAGATGCTGACCGCAAGGGTGGTGTTCGTGGAGATGGTTGGGCCTGACCACGTCGTTCGAGTGTACATATCGCCGGACGTGTCTTGAACATAGTAGGTGGTTAGTCTGACAGACGCGCTTCCTGTGTTTCTGATGTAGAGTGTTACATTTGTGCTGGACGGGAAGCTGTACGTGGCAAGGCTGAGGGACTCTACGGGATTGCTGGACGTGACTGTAAACGTGAACTGGTTGTTCCGGGCTGTTACAACCGTGATTGTGTAGGAGTAGCCTCCTGTGAAGCTGAACGGGGAACCGACAAGGGTGCAGTTCGAACAGCTTGTTCCGATTAGGAATTGTGTCCCAGCCACTGTGTTGACGCTGATGGTGGGTGCGTTCCAGCGAAGGTTGATCCACTGATCTCCTGCCGGGTCCATGACATAGTATGATACTAGGGCGAGGCTTGCGCTTCCGGTGTTTCGCAGGTAGAGGGATACGTTGGTTGTCGAGGTGAAGAAGTAGGCTTCGAGGTTGAGGGCTTCTGTTCCGCACATCGGGGGCCCGCAGCCGATGATTCCCGACTTGACGGTGATGAGTATGTTGAGGGTGTGGACGAGGTTTCCTGATGTTCCGGTGACGGTGATCGCGTAGGGTCCGAGCGGTGTCTGGGAGCTTGCGTAGGCTCCGAGAGTTGTCGTGTTAGCGCCTCCTGCCGCGAGGTGGAGTGGGGATTGGCCGCCGGCAACGCCGAGGGTAGCGAAGGGTGCAGTGACTGTGAGTGAGACGTTGCCGCTGAAGCTGCCTACGCTTGTCAAAGTCAGGGTTGTGCTGTTAGCCGCGTTTTCGTATACGATGAGCGATGTTGGTGTTGAGGTGATGGTAAAGTCTGGGACCGCGGCGACTATTATGGTCAGGGTGGCGGTGTGGGTTTTTGTTCCGCCTGTGGCTGTGAGGGTGACCGTGTAGGTTCCGACTGGTGTTCCGGGCGGGGCTGTGATTGTAACGGATGAGGTTGTCTTTGCATTCGCTGGCGGAGTGACCACTGATGGGTTTAGGTGGACTGTCAGCTCGCTTGTCGGGGGGGATATTGTCGTGGTCAGGCCTGTTGCTAGGTCGAAACTACTCAGGCTGGTTATGGTGATGGTGGAGGTGGCTGTAGCGCCTTGCTCCACTGTAACGGGTGAGGAGGAGGTGGAAACGGAAAAGTCTCTACTTGCCTGCGTGGCGTCTGACAGCGCAGGGAGGGCCATGAAGGCTACTGTGCTAATTCCCGTGGCGGCTAGGGCTGACAGTACCACGGCCCAGACGGGGGCCTTCTTCGCCAAGAAAGACATTCTAGGGCTTCACCTCAGATCGGAGTAGAGAGATGTGTTGGCGGGTCTAATCGCTTCTGTAACCAGAACGAGCGCAAAAGTAGTAGTGTTGAATACCCGGTCGCATGGGACGACACGGCGTCCGGTAATGTCTGGTCCTAGCGGTAGATGCAGACAGGTTGGCGCCAAACTCTGCGTCGGCCTCTGGCACGCGAACCTTTGCATGTGTCTATTGCATCGTTGGTGAACACTAATAGGGGACAAGGCTCTCGCTTATGTCCGGGCACAATGGCTAACGTAAGAATATCAGTTCCGGAGAGTTCGAAGAAAAAGATGGAGGAGACCTCGGCATGAACTGGAGCGATGTGGCCGGGGAGGTCTTTGAGGAAACCTTACGACGGAGGAAGATGCGAGAGGCGGCCGAAGCATTGGACAAGTTTCGAGAATCCACAAGGACTCCAGGCTGGAGCGAAGCTGGAGAGATCAGACAGTGGCGGGACACACGACGGAAACTGTGATTGACTCCTCCGTGGCACTAAAGTGGTTCAGTGAAGAGGAGAATACGTACGCACTGTTTGGAAAGGTCCAGACTATCTGGTCCCTACCGAGATGAATCTTGATGGGAACTCTCTAGATAATCGATTATTCGATTGAAGGTCTGGTATTGGACCTACTTCGGGAGGCTCTGCCACAGTTCCTTCTTCGTAGGATACGACTCGGCACCGATAATACTTGTTTCAACGATTCGAATGGCTTCAGAGGGGCCGTTTCTGCCCAATGGCGTGAAGACGGGAAGTTCTTCTATTGAGCATCGGACTCAGTCTTCTTCTTCTGCACATTCTTGTCGACTCGCCGGCTCTCAGTGAGAGAAACGGTTCAGGTTTGGGAACCGCGTAGCGAGCCAGACCTTCTCCTTCTCCACCACAACCAATCCGAAGTTTGTTTGCATCCATCTGAACCACGAGAGGATAGTCTGAGCTCTTCTCGGAAGAGTTGTGCCGGTCAGAGCGCTCATGCGGGAGATCGTGGCCGTGATGTCTTCTCTTGTGACTGGTTTCTCCGGACTAGAGATTAGTCTCTTAAGCACCCCTTGCATGATTCGATGCTTGAACAGCAGTTCGGTCATGGCCCTAATTCGGTCAGGGGTGGCCAAGCTAACGAAGCTCCGTCCGACACTGGTAAGAAAATACCGGTTCGCCTTCATCTCCACGAGTCCTAACATCTCGGCAGCCTGTCTATAGTAGGAACTCTGCCTTTGCGTGAAATCAAAGTATGTCGCCATCGCTCGACCATCCGCCTTGCCCATGTTGACCTGGACGGGAAGATCCATGACCTTCCCTAAGTCATCAGCCTGAGGAATCACTTGCGTCAAATCTGCATCGACCTCGAACTGCCCTGGGTCAGGCGGTGTTACGCGAAAGGAATACCGTGCTGAGTTTACCAGTTCGATCGATTCATATCGTGATGGCTCCTTGAACTTGTATTCCCACAGGTTGTAGGTTTTTGTCTGGTGTTCGTAGGCAAACAGAATGGTTCGTATGGGTCTAGTTGGTTCTTGAAACTGGAGAGTTCGGAATGGGTAGTATAGCTATCGGATTATGAAAGATTGAGGGATCCCGATTTTTGCCTCAGCAACAACCACTTGTCCTCCATCAACATATGTCTGGTGAGCTCTATTTGGGCCCCCTTTACTTTCAGCTGCACCCTGTCCAATGTGAAAGGAAAACTCGGGTGTCGTAGTCCTGCCACTCAGGTATCCATAGAGCGGGCTGAGGGAGAGAAACCGTTCCAACAGTCCCGAATTGTACGCATGCACAAGATGGTGACCTTCACTTAGGGGACACTTTTCTGCCATCTCGATCAAGGTTATGGGGAGTGTTGCTTCATGAGTTTGAGGCTCGTGATCATCTATCTCTCAGTTCGATGATAACCTTGTCCATGGACAATGGCGTAACTACGCCTATCTACGGGTAAGACGAATACACCGAATCGCCTGAACAGCTCAGGCAAATCGGTTTCTTGGTCCATCTTCGCGAGTATTCTCGGTTCAGCTTGGCCTGTGAAGCTCTTGATTTCTCGAGCTGTAACAAAAGACACGTCTTCTCTCAGATCGATTCCTTTGTCCTCAACGACTTTTTCCCAAAGATCTCTCTTAGTCGTAGTGAGTCCTATAATTGGTAATCAGATACTCGGGAACGTTTCCCCTCCCGGTGCCAACGCTACTAATTGCCCTGGCTGCGTACACCGTTTCAAAGTGGCCTTTTTTCCCAACCTTCTCATAGAGTCGTTTCACATATTCGTGAGCAGAATTACTCACCATGACATAGCAACCTTTTGCATCCAATTCTGCGACGCACTGTGCGAGCCTCTTCTGGTCAGAAAACGAGAAACCCTGCGATGTATAATCCGTAAAGCTTGAGGTTGTGCTTATCGGTTGATACGGCGGGTCTATGTAAGCGAAATCATTCTTCTCCGCGGTGACCAGCACGGTTCTAAAGTCCGCACAGAGAAGCTGAACAGCAGTGGGCCTTAGCCATTCACGTACTGCTCGAAGTGTTTCCTCGTCATAAATCTGAGGGTTTCTGTGGCTTCCCCAGGGAACGTTGAATTGGCCTCGACTATTGACTCTGTACAGCCCGTTAAAACACGTCTTGTTCAAGTATATCAGAAGGGCGGCCTTCTCGATGTCGCCTTCGAGGCCTGTTTTCAACCGGATGGCGTTGAACGTGGGTCTTGCATATTTGTAGTAGAAATCCTTGTCTTTCGAATGCTCTTGAAGTCTTGCTAATTTCCCAATGAGCTTCTCAAGATTGTCGCGAATAGCAACATAGCAATTGATCAGAGCTTTGTTAGAATCAGATACGGTGGCCCACTGAATTTTGCGAAGCCCGCATAGGTGGAAGAAGACTGCACCTCCCCCTAAGAACGGTTCGAAATACCTGCGAAAACTAGGGGGGTAGGATCCCGTGAAGGTTTCTAGAAGCTGACTCTTGCCTCCTGCCCACTTGAGATACGGCGATGGAGGTGCTGAGAACCACGGTTCCAGCTGCGCCTCCGTACCCATGATTCGTCTCCCAACGAGAGAGGATATAGACTTGCCTTGCTCCTATAGCCGTGAAAACTCGGCTCGACCAATCTTGAGCGTTCTCGGAACGCCTATATTGGCGCAGAAGACAGTGAAAATCTAAACATTCCTTTCTACTGGTAAAGCGGTTTCCGCAGAAGTCTTGTCCCGTGCTGAAATAACCCGGAATTCGGTGTTTTCGGATTCAATCCCGACGAGCAGCTTAACGTGCTGAACAGCCTCTTTGTTGCTTCGCGACAAGAGCATCAATATCCCTAGCACGACCAAGAAGAGCCCCGTAATCGTACCTAACTTGTCCATACGAAAGACGATCAAGCAACAGCCCAAACCGAAGACCGTTGTCCCCACAGCATCACGTTTCTCTGGACTTTTCGTCAGCCGAACTCGCTCGCTCAATCCACTCGCTCGAAATACAGCCCCTTCCGAACGGCAGTCGCTTTCCCAAAACGAGAACCAGACTTTGATGGTAAGCGAGTTGTTGTGCAGAACTGTCACATTCCATCCTTCGGAAGTCGAGAGGAATTAGGCGGTGTCTTACTCTGTCCTAGAAATTCCGGGTCTTAATCCCGAATCACAGCGTGTAATCCCTCCTCAAGCTGGTCCAGTAGAACGTGTACTTCTCCGCGTCCATCTTGACCCGCTCAAGCCTATATGGCGTTCGAAAACGACTCTCCCTCAATAGGGAAAGGACGCAGGCTTGGCGCGTACGGCAGGTAGCATACCCGCTTCCAAAGTCCTACCGGGAATAGTGCTAGCTCTAGTAATTCTCTCCGTCCTGCCGGCTGCCACAAGCCTTCCCGTCCAAGGAACCTTCGACAATTCCTGGTATCTCTCCACCGTCCCTCCCAGCACGTCTGCCATAATCAACGGCGTCCTTGAGACCCGCCAGTCTAACCCAAACGCCACCGGCTACACTAACAGTTACTATGACACGGCGCAGGTAGGCAGCTTTCCTTGGCAAGGCCAGCCCACAACCCAGCCCCTACAATACAACATGATCAACGTCACCCTCCAGTTCCAGAACAGAACCTTACAGCCCGGCTCACGCTACCAAATCTACATCGGCCTCTACTACTACCTGCCAACCGGCACAGTCCAAGGCTGCAGCACCACCCTTGACAACCAAGGATGCCACACATACCAATGGTTCGACACAGAAGCACGCCTAGCAGAAAACATAAACGGAACAGACACCACGCCCGGAACAGAAAACACCTACGACGCACACAACAGCTACGGATACGACACAGTCCTAGACCAACTCCAGCCCGGCCAACAAGGCAACCTGACAAGCTTCAACATTGAAACACAATTCCAAAACGCAGCAACCAACTGGAACATACCCACAGTCACACCACACCAGCTCATGGGAGTCGAAGTCGGAACAGCAGGCTACTCCTTCCAAACACTCAACGTCGACTGGTACACCGTCCAACTCGCCAACACGACCCAGTCCCCCTCGCCGTCACCAATCCCGTCACCAACACCACAACCCCCGCCCCCGACACCCCAAACACCACCATCCACATCCCAGCCAGCCGAACAATCGGGAACATGCCTCCCATGCCAAGCCGCAAACTATGTCCAAACACATCTTTGGCTCGTCTTCATAGGCGTACTAGCAGGCTTCACAATCCCACTCGCCATCCAACTAGTCAGCAGACGCACCCGCCCATCTCGAACCAAGAAAACCATTATGCGCCTCCATGCACTTCAACGCCTTTCTGTGTCTGTTCATGACTAGTGAACAGGGAAGACATGGAAATCATTTTTGAAGAATCTCTTTTTTGGCGATAATCTTTTTTCGCGTGAAAACTTTCTAGACCCCCCGGGGCCTACTCGAGTCTCGCGCGCCAGACCCCGCCCATTTCGGCGCGCCGACAAGCCCTCCCTTCACGCCCGTCAGCCCGCATGTCCTACGAAGGACACAGTGACAACGGGCATCAAGCCTTATTGAGCCCACAAACAGGCGCCTCGCCTAGTTAACCGGTTGGCACCAGAACAAGATCAGGCCTTCAGGTGAGCTGGCTTCAACCCCGCAGACAGCCCAGCATGGCTCATGGACGCCGCCTACAACAACAGCCGCTTAACACTCACCCTAATCCGGGAAAGCGACCAACAACCCATCATCTGGACAGACCTAGCCTACCGACCCTACCTCCTCACAGACAGACAAACCACAGACAACACCGTCAAGAAACAAGACCTCTTCACCCAACAAGAAAGAACCCTCACCAGAGTCACATACACCAAGACCCGGCCTAGAACCGTCAAAGGCTGGGAGCTAGACCTTGACCCAGCGCTAGGCTACGCGTACGACAAAGGCTTACGCTTCGGCCTAACACACCAGTTCCAGGACAACACCTGGACCCCACACGCGCCATTGAGCCCCAGCCAAGAATCCCACCTCAACACCCTCTTCCCCAACGCCAACAGCAAGGACACTTTGAAACATTCAATCCTCCGAAACGCCTACGCCTATGCCACCCAGCCCATCCCAAAAATCCCGGCCAGGACCCTGGGCCTCACAGACTCAGACTCTACCGAGGAAGAGTACTACAAAGCCTGGACTCTAAGCCGCCTAGCCAACCTTCCACTAACCCGAACCTACCGGAGCCACAACGTTAGCGAATGGATACGCAGCATCCTCCACACGTACTACCGCACCCACAACATCCTCATCCCCAACACAGAGGAGCTACGTCTCGGAAGTACCAAGAAATCTGTCACAGGCGCCCTCACAATCACCCCCGAGTCGGGAACCTACTTCAACATGGTCGTCCTAGACTTCGAAAGCCTCTACCCTGGCATCATAGACCAATACAATCTCAGCTACGAAACAGTCAAGTGCCCCCACACAGAGTGCCAAGGCAACATCGTCCCCGGTCTAGACTACCACATCTGCACCAGACGGCGAGGAATCTACAGCGCAATAATCGGCAGCCTACGCGACCTCCGCATACGCCACTTCAAACCGCTCACCAAGACCCTCCCACATGATTCAGAAGACTACAAGATCGCCAAAGCTGCAACAGCGATTCTCAAACTCTTCCTCGTCTCAAGCTACGGAGTCACGATAAGAATCCACGGACTAGCCAGCCCACTACTGGGCGAAGCCATCACAGCCTACGGCCGTCACGTTCTACAAACCACCTTCGACATGGCCAAGGACAAGGGTCTCCGGCCCAAGTACGGCGACACTGACAGCGTCTTCCTCGACAACCCCACAGAACAAGACGTCAAACAGTTCATCCAACAAGTCCAAGGAAAGTTCGGGCTAGAACTGGCCCACGACCGCCAATACGCAGTCTGCGTCCTCAGCACCGCCATGAAAGCCTACTTCGGCATACTACCAGACGGAAGACCCGAGATCAAAGGACTCACAGTGGCCAAGTCGAACAGCCCACGCTTCTTCCTCAACACCTTCCAAGACTGCCTCACAGCACTCTCCCAGGGACGCGGCTCCCCAGAAGCCTTCGAGCAGGCCAAGCAGCAAGTTCGAACAGTCGTCAAAGAGGCCTTCGACAGGCTCAGAAGAGGCCAAATTCCAGTAGAAGACCTAGAATACAAGGTCGAAATCCGCGAGGACCCCGTGGCTGAGTCAAAAGCCAAGACCATGCCCCAGCCCTACCAAGCAGCCCAGCTCCTCAGAGAGAAAGGAACACGAATCTCCAGGGGAGACACAGTAGGCTTTGTCAAAGTCTACCCTTTCAAGCACCAGGGACGAACCTTCACAGTCAAACCACTATCCCAAACGAGAAGCATCGAAGTAAACGCAGAGGACTACGTTCGCAACCTGACAAGCTCGCTATCACAAACACTCGAACCCATGGGCATCAAACTCGTCACAAGAGCGGACACAAGTCTTTCAGAATTCACAGAGCCGAACGAGAAACAGTGAGACAGTGTTGAAAGGTGAACCATTGGTCTACTCATTCCCTAACCGTACAACACTCCACACTCAACCGCCGAGTCGAAGCGCGGGTGACAAATCAGAAATGAACACCGCAACCGTAACAGAGGGGGTTGAAACATGGCCGCAGAAACTAAGGAACGAGAGTCGTGGACTGAACTAGAATCTTCGGGCAAAAACATTAACCGGACGAACCAGCTGAAACTATCAAGAGTCTTCCGCTTCAACGACCCGCAAACAGGAGCTCCCCAAATCTCAGAGTTTCCTGACTCCAATCCCATAGGGGATACACCTCTAGAAATGCGGATGAAACACTTCACCGAGATTGAAAACTTCACTTTTATCGCACACGTTCTCGCCCACGAGCTTGGGGGAACGACTCCCAAGCCGATTCGGACAGTAGCAGACCTACAAGTCCCTGACGAGGAATTTCAAAACTTCGTCAACCAAGCCAAGACCGCTACTCTAACAGACGAAGAACTCGCAGATACAATTCTCGACGTAGGAATAAACTGGGAGCACTTCGTGGCCTCAAACGACAACCTCCTGATCCCCGAGCACCCGCTGAAGATAACCGATATTCTAATGCAGGAGAAGATTGACGCCCTCGACTTCATCACAGAGGCATTCGTAAGGGAGGTCAACCTTCGCAGCATCGAGAAGCAAACTGGAACTAAGCCTCGAAAAAGCCACGAGTAACGCGGAACTTAGTTCCAGGCACTTTCTTTTCTGCAACAGTTATGTTTGGTGAGGCCTGCTGCCCTCTCGCTCGAAAAGAGAAGATCTAGACCACAGAAATAGGGGACTAGATGCAGGGCGGACATACCCTGTTCTCAAGCCGCGACGGGACTTGCACCCCTAGCCCGTATGTGAAGTAGAGATACCCGTCTACAAAGTTCAGATATCGCGAGACGAACGTGAAGTAGATGTAGTTCCAAGGAAGCGGGTAAGTCGTCGACGGCGGGGTCCAGCCCATCGTAATACGAGCCATCTCACCCACAGGAATTATGATAGGAAGAATCGTGCAGGTCGAAGCCAGCACATTTCCACACTGGACCTGTTTTCCCGAGAGAAGACCCCACGAAAGACCACCCGCCAAGGGGGCGTTGGACACGTAGATTGTAACGAGCTTCACAGGTATATCCCCGGTGTTCAAGATATCAACCGAGAGATTGCCAACGCAACTGCCACTGGTCGAACCGGAGATGGTGTTGAACCCAGTGCTGCACCAGCCGTTGGTGCCGTAGAGAAGATTGCTGCTTACAGTATTTCCGGAGATTACGATTACACCATTCTGGTCAAGGTCGAGAACGCCACCGATATAGTTGTTCGCGATCTGGCCAAAGTCCGCGCTTTCAACCTCCAGTCTCCCGGAAATGGTATTGCCTGTAACTGTGGCGTAGTGACTGACCTCGGACTCGACCTGTCCAGTCACAATTGTGTTGACCATTGTAAA
Source organism: Candidatus Bathyarchaeota archaeon (assembly GCA_005888735.1). Taxonomy (GTDB): domain Archaea; phylum Thermoproteota; class Bathyarchaeia; order 40CM-2-53-6; family 40CM-2-53-6; genus BA-19. Next base: position 40,780 of record VBBN01000028.1, on the reverse strand, counting down.
GAGGCCCCGGCCACCTTCATACATAGCACTGCCACAGGCATCGGTGCAGTGTGACATGTTGCCGGAAGTGTTGAGGAAGCTTCCAACAATGACCACATTCTGGACGTTGGACATGTGGGTCCAACCGACAACATGTACGTTGCTCAGGTTGACGGCTAGCGAGTTGTCGCCGTACAAGTCTCCGTTGATAGTTGCACCGACGACCGTCAGGTTACCGCCAGGGGACACGTAGACGTTTCCAACGGATGCTGTGATGCTGCACACCCCGTTTACGGGGACGAAAATGTTTGCCGAGGTAGGCGAGGTTACCGGTGAGGATGCGGAGCATGTCTGGTAGGGAGTAAATGGACCGGGACTCGACTGAACGGTCTCCGGTATGGATGCAACGAATGATGCAAACGAACCCGTTATCGTCTGGAAGTGTTCCTGGAAGGCAAGGTTGGAGTTGTCCCCACTTGTGGTGGACTGGAAAACAGGGACCGCCCAGATGAAAGCCGTGGCTGACATGATGATTACGATGAGAACCATCAAAAGCTCGGCGACGATTGTGCTCACTCCTTTTCGAGAACGCCGAAAGGAAGGCATCAGCCCCACCAAGGGCTAGTGTCGTAACGGCGGGCAAAAGGAAGCCTGTAACAGAGGCCTAGGCTTGACTTAGACAGAGAGGTTTTGTGCCCACTATTTCACGCTGAAGATCATTTGGGGAGAGAAAAAACTACAACAGTGTCGACTTTTCGCCCCGAACGGTTCCGTCGAGGGAAGCTAGTCAGCCAGGTCTGTCCCTAACTCACTAGGAACACTCGAGGTCTCAAACGGTTCCTGCCGCGGCTTCTCGCGTGGTTTCGGCGTCAAACGAGTAATTCTAGCCACCCTCCCGTCCACAATAACTGCTCTCACCTCCTCACCCACGTGATCAAGATCGACGTTCACACCTTCGCCTAGTTTTGCCGTGACTATTGCCAGTCCACCTGTCTCATCTTTCGAGAGGAATTCTATCTTACTTTTCGCGATACGCACGAGTTTTCCCTCGATGAAGGTAGCTTCCTTGAAACCAGTAGTCTTTCCCACTACCCTTCCCCTCTCACTCGACTTACAAGAGTGAAACCGCACGTGGATAAGAGTCGAGTTCAACCCAGCCCTCCTCTTTAGGGTGACACTCCGGCCGTGCCCCGTGCCCCGTTTTGACAGGCCTCTGTTACACTACGCTTAACGTGCAAGTCAAGAAGTGACACCTGCCACAGTGGTTCCTCAATGCGGCCGCCGATAGTAGAAACGTTTCAAACGACCATGAACAGGTGTTTCATTACGGTCGTCGAAGACATGCTCGGGCGGACCGTCAAGGATGAGATACTCCAGTTACTGGAGAGAAACGGGATCCGACAGTCGGAAATCTCCAGCAGGTTCGACGACGTGGTCGAAGTCCTAACGAGGTCCTTCGGAAACCCCGCCCGGGTCCTTGTTTACAAGACAGTGACCGAACTCTACAAAGAATATTCTCAAAGGGCCGGTTTCACCTTCGGCGAGTCTCTAAGAGACCAAATCGCTCTGTTGAAGGAGAGAGTGATCAGCGACCTTCTAAGGCCCAGACACGGTCCCAGCATCGACGACTCGATCTACATTACATCACCGAAACGCGAGGAATGACTCAACTAGGTCGACACACTCAAGCTCCCGGGGTCAACGCTGTAATGTTCATCTCCACCTCAACCGTTAATAACCGTTCGTTGAGAATAAACAGCTCGCCAGCAGGGACCCCTATGCCTGCATCATTCACCTGCTTGAACAGGTCGGCCTCCGGGATAGCCTCTTGAGAAAGGACCCCCCGACCGTTGTGGCGGGGAACGCCGACGGAATGTGCGGGCTTTGCGGGAAGACCATCAACGACCTAGAGAGAGCTTGCAGGGTCGTCGTCGGAACAGTCCACAGCCACATGACTCCATCCTTCACGCCGGACATGGTGATCGCCTTCTACCACCAGAATTGTTGGAAGGACGCCGCGAAACTTCTCGGACACGTCAGATCAGCCGAGAGCATGCCTAGAGCGGGAGGGCTAGGGTAAGCCGATGCCGTCGTGGTGGCCCTATACCCTCTGCTGGACGAAGAACCACTCCTCGCTCCAAGACGGACCTTCGAGACGATGGCCGTCGTTGAGACTTAGTGCTACCCTCTCCCGGAAAATCGATACTCGAACCGCTTATAGTAAATTAGAACACAAATTAATCGTCTAGAAACCAACCATTTTTATTCGCAAAAGGCGTACTTACATGTGCGAAGGTGGAATAGCGTTAGCTCCGACAGAAACGACAACAGTGCAGTACGATTGCTATACCTGTTCCGGTGCCTTCAAATCAGCCGAGGAGCTGAGAGAGCACGCTAAAGTGCACGGCACGGGAACCTCCCATTACTCATGTCCAACATGCGGGACAAGATTCGAATCCCTAGCAGCCTTTTCAACACACACCCAGCAGCACAAAAGTTAGCCCTGTGATGAATCGTCCCTTCACGAGTACAGGATGCTTTGAAGTCGGGGAGAAGTTTCGGGTAACGTGGCCTGAGACTGCACTCGTCCGCCCTAGGATAGGCCTACATGAACCGTTGGCAGCCTCAGACCCTCTGTCATCGAGCACTAGTTAGGCGTGCACGGAGAAAAGGGGTTTGCCGGGGAGCTTAGCCCGCTCTCTTTCCACAAGCCGCTTGAGAGTTCCTTCCGCTCGCCTAGCCGCCACGCTAGGCCCGGAAGGCACTCGTCAGGGGAAACATGTCGAAAAAAGTCAAACATTCTCAATGGGCCCGGGGGGGTCGCTGTCTCCCATCCGCGAGCCCGAACAAACAGATCACTGAACCCGAACGAAACCGCCACACCTATTCGCTGTTCACGCGCGGCTTGTAGTCCACCCTGAGCTGGTCCAGTAGAAACGCGTACTCGTCCGCGTCCTCCGCGACCTGCTCGTTGAGCCCCGTATCCACGCCATGTCCCGAGGTTGCGCTTGTCCGCAGCAGAATCGGCCTATCGGACCCGTTGGCGGCCTGCAGACGCGCCATCATCTTCCGTGAATGAGCAGGGTTCACCCGCCCATCATTCTCCCCTGTCATGAACAGAATCGCAGGGTACTTGGTTCCGTCCGTCACATGATGGTACGGCGAATAAGCGTACAGGGCCCGGAACTGCTCTGGGTCCTTCACGGTCCCAAACTCGGTCACGTTAAACGCGCCATTAGGGTCCAGCTCAACACGCAACATATCATAAATACCAACAAACGAGACCACGGCCTGAGACAGCTCCGGGTGCTGCGTCAACACAGCCCCCATCAACAAGCCACCATTGCTCCCACCCTCAATCGCCAGCCTCGACGCGCTCATGTACCCAGCTTCGACCAAGTGTTTAGCACACGCGACGAAATCGTCGAACACGTTCTGTTTCCGGGTCAGGTTCCCAGCTTTGTGCCAGTCCTCGCCATACTCCCCGCCACCACGCAAGTTAGCAATCGCTATGACACCGCCCTGTTCTAGCCAGACCCGCCTGCGAATCCTGAAGTACGGCTTCAGACTAATCCCATAGCCGCCGTATCCGCCGAGAATCGTCGGGTTCTTGCCGTCCAGCTTGACACCCTTCGCCCGGATAATGTTCAATGGAACCTTGGTTCCGTCCTTTGACGTAGCGAACTCTCGGACCACCTCGTAATCGTCAAAGCTTTCCGGGGAGGTGACAAACAGCGCGGTCCGCACTGACTTCCCTGTCGAGGGCTCGTACCGGTACCAGGCTGGTGGTGTGACGAAGCTCTCTTCTCGGAAGAGAATCACGTCACCGTCAAGCCTCAACACTTTCCAGACTGCGCTGACAGGCTCTCCGGGAACAGGCTTCTCAGCTCGCCCCTCCAAATCATAGACACGAATCAACGACGGACCCCCGTCCACTTCGACAACGTACAAGCGATTCCGGGCTGGCTCAAAACTGTCAATCGAGCCAGCACCCTCCTCCACGACAGTCCTAGCGCGGGAGAGTTCCGGGTCTGACAGTGCTAGTTTGAGAATCCGGCCCTTCGGCGCATTCTTCCGGGACAATAGATACAGACAGCCATCACGCCCCAGCACCGCCCCAGTAACCTGGTCACCGAACTGGGTAACCTGCGCCCACGTGCCGTACGGGTCCATAAGGTAGTGTGCGAACTCTCCACCATCACCATTCGCCACGGTAGCAAGCAAGTAGCTACCATCCTCCGTGCTGCTGAGCCGTATCTCAGCGATACGCGGGAATTCCTTCCCGATCACGTACGAGTCCTCTATGGTTGGCGTACCCAGCCAGTGGTGGTAGACTTGCTGGTAGAAGTTGAGGTTCTCCACCTGACGCTCTCCAGCCCTCGGGTACCGCGTATAGTAGAGCCCGCTCCCCTCCGCGTTCCAGGCCACGCTTCCGCCGCCTGTCGGATAGTTCACCCGTGGAATGAAATCCGAGAGTTCCCTCCCAGTCTCCACCTCGTACACGTGCAACGTTCCCTCCTCACTCCCACCCCGGGACAGGGAAACCGCGATCAGGCGTCCGTCCAAGGACGGAACATACCAGTCAATAGCAGTCGTCCCCCGACTGTCCAACTTGTTAGGGTCAACGACAACCTTCTCCGAACCAGCATCATCCACAGACCCGAGAGTAACCAAGAACCTCTGCTCCTTAGGCGGTTGAAACTTCAACCCGAAAAACCGGCCACCTACAAACTTGACATCGGGATAATCCGCAGAGGACGCGCCGTACAATGCAGCAACGCGTTCGCGGACCTTTTCCCTCATGGGCAGAGCATCTAGAACACCACGACTGTACTTGCTCTGCTCCTCATTCCACCTGCGAACCTCCGGGTCATTCAAATCCTCCAACCAACGATAATCATCAACAACCCTCACGCTGTGATACTCATCCGTGACAGGACGTTTCGGGGTCTCGAAAGGAACCACACTCCGAGGCTTCTCAGCCATTGCTTGCAAGAACTATCCTTTACCCACCACTCGAACGTCCCTCTTAAGGCTCTACACCAGACGGAACTCGCGAAAGTCGTCCTGCGAATCATGGCGAGGGTAAATCGCCTGGACCAAGCTCTGATTCGAACGCACCTTCGATTCCGCATGCCAAAAGAGTCGAGCATCAAGGACTAACCCTAATCAGCCCTCGATCATTACTACTGCGACGAAGCTAATGTGCAGGAACATCAAGACTCTCTACAACTTCGACCCATCTGTCACCCCCGAAGAGATTCGCGCCGCGTCGCACCAGTTTGTGAAGAAGATCAGCGGTTTTAACAGGCCGTCGAAGACAAATGAAGCCCCGTTCCTAGCCGCAGTCGATGAAATAGCCGCGATCTCGACTCGTCTTCTCAGCTCACTCGAAACGAGCGCACCGCCGAAGAATCGAGAAGAAGAAGCCGCAAAAGCGAGAGTTCGCGCGGCAGAAAGATTCGGCACCTAAGTCTGAGCGACGAAGCGAAAAGGGCAACCAGGACGTATTGCCCACAAACGAAGCCTCTGGCCTTGCTCCTTGCTGAGACTCTTTTCAGATCAGAAAAAAAAATGGGGTTTGGCAGCTAGGTGTGGATTTTCCAGCTAGGTGTGGATTTTCCAGCTAGGTGTGGAGTTGTATGTTGCCGCCGGCTAGTACGCCTGCTACACGGTAGCCATTTGACAAATGTATGCTGAAGGTGTCATAGCTTTTGCCAGGCTCATTATTGTCGCATGCGTTGACTGTGAAGGTGACAGATTGTCCGTTTACCGTGCCGGGGCCAGAGAACTCTCTGCAGAGCCCTGTACCAGAGTATGAAGTCACATCAATCGACTTCACAGGGTCGCCTGATGAGTGGTCGATGTAATTCAGGTGACCGCTCACAATGGTTTTGCCAGGTTTGAGGCCTGCGACGAAGCCAAAGTTGTCCTTACCACCGCCATTACCAATAACGTAGCCGCCACCGGTCATGAAGTCCTTCGGTGTAGGCGGGCTGGCTCCGCAGTTTATGTCGCTGTGAGCACTTGACACAATAACCTCAATTCCACCTATCGCCGTCAGGTGAAGAGCGTTTATTGTTATTGCGTTAGTTCCTCCGCTTGATGAAACGATTTGTTCGTTTATGATTAGGGTTAGTACTCTTGGCACAGTGATTGTTTGATTAGGCGCACCAGTTACAGTGACTTGTTGGCCAGCTAGTTTCAGGTTCGCTATTTCACTTCCACCAGATACGCCTGTACAGGTTGCCAGAGAATGAGCCTCGACAAACTCTGCTGTGACTTGGTTTGAGTCTCCTGGGAGCAATGTTGCATCAGCTATCGCTGCTTGGCTTTCCGCACGGTGGTCAAATCCCATTGTGACCGAGAGAAACACCTCTGCTTGGGCTTGTTGCGTCTGGACTGACACCACTGTTGCATCTATTTCTCCGCCTTGGGGTGGTAATTGTCCTGTGTCAGCGAACGTCAGAGTCCCTGTTAGAGGTGTGGTGGCAGATACTGCGAACGCTCTTCCGCTGAAGGTAGTGGGGGTATCAGCAAGCGCAGGAATGGCGTAAGATGAAGACACGGCGAAAAGCCCAGTGATGAAGACCGCTAGAATCCTGTACGCTTTCCCTGGTCTCTTGATCTGTTGTGGTTGCATTCCCTTCAATGTTCTTCGGAAGACGTTGTCGGAAATGATGGATTATAGACTACGTTTACATGTGATTAGACCGCACGCAAAATCATGCTGATGTAACACAGCGGGCGGGTTGTTCAAAATAAATTCTGTTGACTTTTTGGTAAGTTCGTAACTCAACGAGCCTCGCAGCAGTGACACACAACTAAGTATCTTTTCCGTTACGTCGTAACTGAGGAAAATTTCTCGGCCCAACAGACAATTTTTAAAGCTCGACTACTTTTCCAACAGAAAAAATTCTACGTCGCTTATTAGCATACGAAGCGGTACTGGTTCTTCGCCTCCACCTTGACAAGAAGCCTACGCGACCAAACACGATTTCGCAAAATCATGGAAAGACTCGTAAGGTTGTAGTTTGGAGCGTACCCATTCGGACATTCTGCGCCAGCGATTCAAGGAGCTGCGAGAAGCGATTGCTGCCTGGTCGAAGGAAACGGTCGCCATGGCCAACCCCTACACCCCCCGCGACCCGTCTATGTTTACTGAGCTTAACCTAACAATCGTCAGGACCATCTTCAGCAAATGGTCCATTGAAATAATTACGGTTCTGTACAGTCTAAAATCGATAGGTTTCGAAGGACTTCGGAAATCCATGAGGGGAATCAGCCCCCGAGTCCTCTCAAGAAAGCTGAAAATACTGGAAGAGAAAGGCATCATTGAAAGAGAGGTCCTGAACACTCGACCACCCAGGGTGCAGTACGCCCTGACTGACAAAGGCTTGACCATCGCGACTCTTGGAGAACCTGTCATTCTATATCTTCGCTTCAGAGAAGGGCTGTACCTCTCTAGCAAGCCTGTTCAATGGGTTAGGTGATGCCCGAACAGGGAGGCCAAGAACTAACCTCGCCTTCGCGATGGGGGCCCTTCTCCGCCTCTCACTATTGTCCTAAGCAAAATGCTTGCAATTGTGAAAGTAATCGCGCATTACTCCTAAGCGTGAATCCCCCAGAACAAGCCCCGAATCGCAATCTGTCCGCGACCACTAACGCTCGCCCTGCCAGCCTGAAGGAAAGTGCTACCGATCCCACATCCGCAGAAACCTAGACTCGCCCGTTTTGCACCCTGTCATCCCCGACTCGCCCATTCTCCCTGCCAGACAGAAAACGACCCTTGAAAATTCGACCGGGTACGGACGCGGCCGTTTGAGACGTGAGAGAGACCCGACCTCAGGAACACTGAAAGCCGGACCTAAGCCTCCCTCGATGCTGTCCAGTATGGTAAGCATTGAATAGAGTAAGGCTCAACTTGCCCGGCTCACCGTCTAGAGTGGTGTCTAGATGGCTACGATTCAAGTGGCCCTTGATAACTGGTTCACGAGAAACGCTGTGCTGCTCAAGACAGTGATGAGGGTCATCTTCGGAATAGTCTGGGGAATAGACGGAGCCTTCAAGTTCCAACCTGAGCTAGTCGGATCTTTCCCGAGCATGATCTTGGGTGCCGGCTCGTGACAACCAGCCTGGCTCGCAGGATGGTACTCCTACTGGGCCTCAACCACAACGTCCAACCCGGCACTCTTCGTCTACGGAATAGGCCTGCTGGAGGTCGGTTTGGCCTTCTGCCTCATCACAGGTTTCCTGCGAAAGCTCGCGTACACAGCTGGCTTCTTCCTCAGCCTCCTAATCTGGTCAGTCCCCGAAGGCTTCGGCGGACCCTACGGCCCAGGCTCCACGGACATAGGCACTGGCGTAATCTACGCCTTCGTCTTCGTCTTCCTCCTGCTCACAAACGCAACCTACGGAACAAGCAGGTTCTCCCTCGACCAGCTGATCGAAAAGAGATGGCCAAGCTGGAGGAGAGTAGCGGAACTGCGAAGCGGCACTGTTTAGGACCAAACCAAGGCCCGCACCGAGAATTAATACCCAGCGCTACACAGTCACTCTCCTCCTTGACGAGCATGCTGGTCAAGCCAATCGGCGAAGACCAAATATCGGACACTAGGATACTGCGGTTTCACATTACGAGCAGTCTCAGTAGAAACCCGGTCGTACAGTTGCTGTTCGACATCTCTAGGGAGCCTCCGGGGCTCGGTAACTGCGTGCTAACAACCATACTCGCTCGGATCGCGTCCCACAGCATCCTGTTCTTCTTCCACATACCAGTGGGAGGCTGCGAAGATCCATCCATCTGCAACGTCGCAATGGGCCGATTCGGAGTAGCACGGCTCCGAAGACCATAATTCACGTAGGAAAATATTCCTTCCGAGCGCAAATCTCCCGCCCCGAGTCCATTAGATCCACGTCAACATCCCATAGGCATAAACAATGGGTTCCGTGTCATCATGTAGCTGACAATCCTTGGCGTTCGGCCTAGACCTGACCGCTGGAGGCATAGGCCTCACAATAACAATCTTCACCATAGGACTGCTGTTAGGCGTGGTGGTGAAGCGCGTGTTCAAACTCGCCATGGCGATCATATCCCTCGTTGTCCTCCTCATCCTTACAGGCTACGTCAACATAAACCCGGACCAGTTTAGCAGGCAAGCAATCTATCGAGCCTACTCGCTGGCACCCACGATCGCATCCACCACTTCACAGGTCGCCACCCTCCTCCCGCTTACATCAACAGCTCTCCTAGCCGGAATAGCCATCGGACTCTGGAAGGGCTGAACAGTACACCAGCCAGTTCACAGACAACGGTCACTCTTGCAAGATATCGCCCAGAATCAGCCCTGAATCGCTATTTGTCACCGACAACAACATCGCCTCGATGGCCTTAACGAAAATGCTAACGATTCCAGTCTGCCAAAATCCCAGACTCCCATATGTCACGCCCTGTCAGCTTGAAATCGCCGACACTCACCGCCAGATAGAAAACGCGCCTCGGAAAAATGGCCGGGTACGGACGCGGCCATTTGAGACACGAGACCCGGAAATCCACAGCTTTGACCCCTCTTCGCAGCAAGGTTTTATTCCAAGAAACCACTAGTACGAGAGCACCTTGAAGTTCACAACACGTTCCCTGGCATGTCTAACACTAGTCGCTCTATCCTTCCTCCTGCTCACCCCCGCGCATGCTTCACCAGCACCCAGCCTAGGAAACACCGCAGCCTACACGCTAACAGCATCAGTCAAAACCGTCCAGAGCTGCTCTGCAACAGCAAACGAGGGCTACGCATGCGGAATCGCAACTCTACCCCCAAACTCCACACTCACCGTCAACATCCTCGATGACGGAGTGTGCTCGCCAAATAGTACCAGCACAGCATGCCACTTCTACCCGTCTCCACTCTACGTCACCGCAGGCTACACGGTCCGATGGGTTAACACAGGCACCTTGACCCATTTCCTAACGTCAAACAGCTCAGGATTCTACCTCTACTGCTACGTGTATCCTGGAAGCACGTGCTACACCACCGTCCAGAACCCTGGCACTTACAAATACTATGATTCATACCGTCCGTGGATAAAAGGCGAGATCCAAGTGATTTCAGCCCCACCTCCAATCCCCGCTCCTCCAACAACAATGCAGTTCGACGTCAGCGGACCAGTATCTTGGAAGATCGTTGGGCTCGACAGCAACACCGCTCTCCTAAACGTCAGCCATCACCTAAGCCTCACACTCAACTTCGGAGTCGTGCAACTCAGCCCTGTGTCTGAAACCGGCAGCTTCGAACAGTCAATCAACCTATCCACAAGAGAAGAATCCGCGGGCACAGCAACAGCCCTCATCAAAACAGTACTAGAAGAGTACGCCACGGCAATCTCCCGCATATCCAGCTACGGACAATACTCACAGCTCTCATACTTCAACCTACCCGACAAACCAATGTACACGACTTGGTGGGTAGACGGGCCGCTCAAGAACGGCTCACCAGTCGAAATTCTAACAGGCTACTCGAGCGTACGCGGAAGCGAAATAGTAAGCCTCGGCGGAAACCTAGGCGACCATGATGCTTGGAAACTCGGGTCCAGCTTCACACAGACCGTCAAGGTAACTGTGCCTCAGCCGGCCTTTGGGAATGGAACGACGCTTCCACCGTCCTTCAGCACAAACAGCGCAGGCTTTGCACTCTCACTCCAGTTCGACTATGACAAGACAAACGACCTGTTACTCCGCTCAAACAACACCATCAACGTTGTTCAGACCACTGAAACAGTCTACCAGCCAGGCCAATCACTCTGCACGACCGGCTACCCGTACGTCTGCATCCAGCTGACCACGATGACCACCGTTACCCACCAGACAACCGCCAACATCTCCGTCCAAATGCAACTAACCTCAACAGACGTCCCATTCAACCATAGAGGAACACCTGCAAGCCAAACACAAGGCCCAACAACACCACCCGGAAGCCCAACAGGACCAGCAAACACCGTCCAAGCAATCCTCTCGCCCCTCCTGCTCTACGGCCCCATCAGCACCATAGCCATAGGAGCAATCGCAGTGGCACTCTGGGTCCTTCTCAGAAGCCAGTTCAGACGCGGCAAACCCACTGAGCCCCTTCCTTCCCTACCAGTACCCTGAACCTCCACCTTTTTTTCGCAAGTCCTCCCGAGCCCACGAGCCTCCAAGCTCCAACGCTGCAGTTATCTGGGCACAAATGACCCCTTTCCCCACTAGCGACCAATCCAAGTCGCCGCCTGCCGTCACCGACTCCCGAAACCGGAAACATGCAACCCTCGTACTCGGCACACCCGTAGAACAAGACGCAAGACAACGGATGGAAAGGGCTATTGCGCTAGCCAAGCGCTACCCCGACAACATCATTGTCGCCCTCGGAACCCACGTAGAAACAGCTTACATGAAGAGCGCCGCCCTGGAGAACAGATTCCCGCCGAGTCGGCTGGTCGTCGACGAAAATTCCAAGACAACAGTAGACAACGCATATTACGCAAAACAAATCTGTCGCCGGCTGGACCTGAGACCGGAATTTCTCGTCACGTCCCAGTATCAGCTCTCGAGAGCATCGTCGACCTTCAAACGAGTCTTCGGCCCCAACTATTCTCTGAAACTTTCTCCCTCGCCCTCAATCACAACTACGAGCAGGCGAGTTAGAGAGACGATCCTGAGAATCCTCACACCGGTCTTCCTTCAAGTCTTCAGGAGGGAAGACGATGAAGCGTTGAAACGCGCCTCGGACAAGGTCTGGAAACTTCTCTTCCACTGAATCATTGCAGACCTACGCGTTGCAAGCGCTCCAAGCGTCAGGGTTAATATCACCGCCGAGCCCGGGTCGAAATAGAAGCGTTCTCGATGACTACGATCGAGGATTCCGTCATAGTAGACGCATCGGACGTCTGGAAAATCTACCAGACCGGCCAGCTGAAGGTCGAAGCCCTACGAGGCCTCAACCTCAAAGTCAAGAAGGGCGAGATGCTCGCCGTCATGGGGCCTTCCGGCTGCGGAAAAACCACCCTTCTCAACTGCGTCTCCGGCCTCGACGACGTCACAAAGGGAAAGGTCACGATTGAAGGCACAGATCTAGCCACAATGAGTGACGACCAAAAAGCCCAGTTCAGAGCCCGACGCATGGGCTTCATCTTTCAAGCATACAACCTCCTCCCAGTTCTCACAGCTCAAGAAAACGTAGAGCTGCCGCTGCTTCTATCCGGTGTGTCAGAGTCTGAGGCCAAGACAGGAGCCCGAAGCGCCCTCAAAATGGTCGGACTGGAAGACTGGCGAACCCACAAGCCCGCAGAACTCAGCGGCGGCCAGCAACAAAGAGTCACCATCGCCCGCGCCCTAGTCAACAAGCCCGCAATAGTATGGGGCGACGAGCCCACTGGAAACCTAGACTCCGAAAACTCGGAGGAGATTGTGAGACTTCTCAGAAGCCTCAACCGTGACTATGGGCTAACACTAGTCGTCGTGACCCATGACCAGCACGTGGCACAGGAAACAGACCGGATCGTCTTGATGCGAAACGGACAGATAGAGAAACAGATCAACGCCGCAGGACTCAATCACTCAAAGGCCTAGTCACTCAAAGGCGTAGGCAAGACCCGGTTGTCAATGCCAGAGACCGGGACGTCTCCTAGTTGGCTTGATCTTGTTTTTCCTCACAATCTCCTCGGTATTCGGAGTAGAAGAGAACCAACTGCGAGAAACGAACGGGTGACTACACTAAGTCCGAACGTGGAAAAACGGGCCCATTCCCGACGACCCCCTGACTGCAGGAACAATATCCCTTATCGCTTCCTCCACACAAGATAATCGCGGAAGGAGCTGAAACTTGGCTCGAGATGATGGACACTGCGGTTGTTGCACGTATCTTTCAATGATGGACCCGGTTCTTCATTCCATAATATCCGAACAAGGAGCGAAGCTCGACGGTTCTGAACATTGTAAGTGTTGCAGGTACTGGAGGTCTAAAGGGGTACACCAGGACCTCTCACGGGCCAGCACGTATCGCAGGGGAACCCAGAGCTTAGACGTAACCCGGCGGAGAGCGTCAGTCTGACCTGACAAACGAGACCATTCCGGCCAGAAGCCATCCATGGTCCACGGTCGAAAGACGAGTCTTCAACTATTCTTCTTTCCAGTTCATCAGGACCGAGCCTAGAATCACAAAGCCGACGGCCAGCCCTAGGGCGATGACAGTGTTTGTGAGGGCCTGGGCTGGTTGCAGGTAAATCATCGCGTCCCGAAGACCATCATTCACATAGGTCAACGGGAGATAGCTCGACACAACCTTCAGAATATCAGGCATCGTCTCCCGGGGCCAGAAAGTTCCAGCCAGAAACATCATCGGAAAAGTAATCGCGTTCGCAGCCGCCTCTGCACCATCAGCATCCTTGACAAAATTGGCCAGGACCATCCCGATGCCCGGAAAGAGCAGGGAGGCCGCGACTACGATGGCGACAGTGTAAATGTCGATGGTGGCGGTGACGTTGAAGAAGACACGTCCGAACAGGAGAATGACTGCGACGGAAATGGCGCTGAGGAACATCTGGTAGCCAATCATTCCCATGATCCATTCGACTTTTGAGAGCGGTGTTGTCGCGAGTTTCTTGATTATCTTCAGTTCTCGGTAGCGTCCGTTTGTGTTGACCGCACCGAAGACTCCGCTGGTCAGCAGAGTCATGCCGATTACTCCTGGTATGAAGAAGTCGATGTACCGGACGTTCCGGGCGACAATTGGGACCTGGTCTACGCCTATGTTGACTGTGATACCCTTGTATCGGGTTGCGAAAGTGTTTGCCACGGCGTAGATTATCCCGGATAGGGATGCGGAGGCCTGGTCGCTCTGGTCCATGTACAGCTGAATCAGGGCTTGACCGGCTGTGAGATTATTCTGAAAGCCTGCAGGAATGACCAAGAGTCTCTGTCCCCGGTTGTGCAGCTGAGCATCGTCTCGAACATACGAGAGAGGGTTTGTCATCTCCGCGGGTACCGTGCGTATGTTGAACGCTGTGGTGTTGGCTAGCGCGGTCACGAAGCCGTGAGACGCTGGAGTCGGTGTGCTGGCAGCGAGGTCTTGGTTCTGAACGTAAAGGTCGAACTTTGTACTTCCTCCTCCGAAGATTGCTCCGAAGAGAACGATGAGGAGGATGGGGAAGGCGATGGTCCAGAATATCGTACTCTTGCTCCGGAACCATGTTTTCACGTGGCCCTTGATTATCGTATAGACCCGTCGCATCATGCTCCGTTCCCCTCCTCTGAAACCCTCCGTCCCGTCAGGTTCAGGAACACGTCGTCGAGGGTCGGCCGTCGGACCTCGATTTCCTTATTGGCGAGCCCAGTTTGGCCCAGGCTTACAAGAATGTGGCTCAAGTCTGCTCCGTTGTTTAGCGGAACATAGATGTCCCCAGCATTTCTCAGCTCGGCCTTCTCCACTCCGAGTGGTAGGAGTTTCAGCCCGTTCTCACCCGCGTCTCTTATGACCAGGGTCTTCTTGCCCCCATGTGAATCTATCAGCTCGTTGGGGGTCCCGGAGGCGATTATTTTCCCGCGGTCGATGATGGATACGGTGTCGGCGAGAAACTCGGCCTCGTCCATGTAGTGTGTTGTGAGGAAAACTGTTTTTCCCTGCTGTTTCAAGCGCTCGACGACGTTCCAAACGTCTCGTCTTGCTCGTGGGTCAAGCCCGGTTGTTGGCTCGTCAAGAAAGACTACGCTTGGGTCGTTTACAAGCGCGGCGGCGAGGCCTACTCTTTGCTTCAGACCGCCGGAGAGTGTTTTGAACTGTGCGTTGGTCTTGTCCTTCAGGTCGACGAGCTCGATGAGCTTGTTTGCGTCTAGTTGGTGGTCGAACATGGCCCCGAAATAGTCAATGTTCTCCTTGACAGTCAGCCGGTCTATCGCGTTAAAGTCCTGCGGGAGAACCCCGATACGTTTACGAATCTCAGATTGGTCGGAACGTTTGCTCACATCGTAGCCCAGGACCCTAGCTTGCCCTCCTGTGGGTCTTCTGAGACATTCAAGAATCTCGACAGTCGTAGTTTTCCCCGCCCCGTTTGGACCTAGGAAGGCGAAGACTTCGCCTTTTGAGAGGGCGAATGAGATGCCGTCAACCGCAACGGTAGCTCGGTACTTCTTCGAAAGGTCTGATACGCTGACGATGCTATCGGACGGGGACTGCATTTCTCTACCTCGCCTCTTGAGCGTAACTGGCGGTCTCTACCTGAAGGATATTCGTGAGAGGCTGAGGTTCAGCACGACTTTTGATATTGTAGTGTTTTGCATGTTTCCATTCTTTTGACATTCCATTAATTTTCACCTAGAGCTCACCTGTCGTCAATATTCCATTTAATGGTCGGGCACGTTTCATAGTCACACCAGGTGATTACTTCACGCCGAGCCTCGGCGATAGGCTCAGCTCGCTTGATACCAGGACTTTACCAAGCCTGGCCTGGTAGCCCGCGCCAACAGCGCCAGCAACTAGCATCGGAGCGGCCATCGCCGCGATCAGGATGAGCCTCGAGAGTGGCAGTTCCATTACTGGATTGTGGACTCCGTTTGTCCACAGTGCAACGGAGTAGAATCCGTCAAGGTATGAGGCGAAAGGAGCCATCAGGGCAGAACCCAGGGTGAGCCATCTTTCTCTCCCAGGTCTCAGTACAAGGTCGAAGATTATGAGCGGTACGACGAACAGAAGTTGGAGCGGGATAAAGGAAGCGATGATATTACCGGCCGCAACATTAGCTGGGTTCACGCTGTTTGCGAGGTACCAGGCTCTGAAGCCTAGGTTCGCTGAGGCCACGACTACCGCGGTAAGCAATGTGACAGCTGACACCGCGCCTGTCCAGCCCAGCGTCCTCTTGGTGGTAAGGACCACAAGGCCACCAACACCAGCGAGCAAGATCCCAATCGCGACGAACTGGACCGGGCCTGCTTGGTTGACCCAAGCGTCTCCCAGGTGAAAGGTGTAGTTCAAACCATCGACATCGGTAATCAGGTAAACCAGCCCATTCAAGTCCAGCCATAAAGTGGAAAACGCGACGACCGAGAGTAGGCCAAGCAACTTGACGGATGCGAACCGGCCTAACGAGAGCCCTGAACGACTTGCTTGAACCAGACGTGTTGTTCCAATCGCCATTCCAACGCCGCTCAAGATGATGCCCGTTATGAGTAGGCTGTGTGACGGAGTGAAGAGGTGCGGGTCGAAACCGTAGGTACTGTGCCACCAGAAGTCGAACGGGCCGGCCACCAGCTGCAAGACTCCGCCGATTAGGGACACCTTGAGACCGGTCAGCAGGGCTGATTGCGGTTTGTTGTTCAGTGATACAGTTCGTGTTAGAGCCAGTCCTGTCAGGCTGGCGAGGAGCGACAATCCGACTCCCGCGTAGAGAATCATATGGGGAATGGTGAAGAAAGTCTCGACTATTCCCATTACATGGGAGGCCACGTCCCAGGTGCCTCCGGAAATCTGCAGGAAGGCCCCAACTACGCCAACGATGTGGGCTGGCGTGACGAGGTTGGGTGAGAATTTCAGCTTGAACATTTTTGACGGCGTAAAACTGACTGAAAAGTCATTATTTAAACCCGTCGGTCATTTTTAAATACGGCGCCCAACATCCCTCACTCTGAAACAAATGCCGAGGGTGGTGCCCGGGTATAAGGAGGAGGCGAAGAGCCGAATTCTAGAGAGCGCGAAACAGATCTTCGACGAAAAAGGATACCGCCAAGCAACAATGGACGATATTGCCAGAAAGATGGGCGTCAGCAAGGGAGCGCTGTACCTCTACTTCGCAAGCAAGGAGGAACTGTTCGACGCGATATGCAAGACCTCCCCCCTCGCCTTGAAGGAAATTCTCTACTCGACCTTCAGAGAGAAGACTGACCCCGCTGAGAGCGCTGTCGAGTTCTTCGACAAGATGATGGCCCAGTACGGGTCCAACTTCGGGCTCAGCTTCGAGATATTATCAGAAGCCTCGAGGAACACTCAGTTGAAAAGGGTCCTGAAAGAGACCCAGGACGAGTTCACGCGGGTTCTCGTGGGTTTCTTGCAGGAGGGACGGAAGAGGGGGCTAGTCGGGGAAGACCTGGACCCGCGTTCTCTATCGCACGCACTAATCGCGCTCTGGAACGGACTTGAGACGATGATCGTGTCAGGTCTCTCTGTTGCCGAGGCCAAACGTGCGTGGTTGGAAGCGTTGAGAGCCATGTTCATGCAATCAAAGACTAGCTGAGTTACAAGCCAGACCCAAGAACAACGTCTCTATCCGACAGGGGCCATAGGCCTGTTACTGACAACGCTCCACTTGTCGTATCAGGAGACTTACATTAGATAAACAGCCCATCAGCCCGAGAGAGGAAAGAAGCATGCGATTGAAACGCCAAACTGCTACGGGCGCAACGTGGAGATGTGACGCTTGCGGCGCCTTCAACGACGAACCTGATACGATTTGCAGCGAATGCTCAGCCCAGAGACTCGAGATGCCACCGAAACCGAAAACTCCTGAGCTCAGAGGCACCGAAAATGAAGTGAAAGACTTCGAGATACCTGAGACCAATGTGTCCTACGCAGAGAAAGCAATCGACGAGCCGTCGAACATCTTCACCGAACCCGATGAGACAAAGGAGGAGTCTCAGGCAGCAACTGAAGAGGTAGAGGAACCTGAGGTGGAGAAAGTAGAATCAATACAGGAACCTGAGGAGGAAAAGGCGCAACCGCAAGAATTCGAGTTCCCGTCAAGACCCGAGCCTAAAACATTCACATCCCCGACACCAGGACAGGGACGCTATTACTTCGTTTTCGTCAGCAGTCCCGCGACGAGCCTCGTCAAGTCCAAAGTCTCCATCGACTTTGACACGTTCCCGACCATCAGCATCGGCCGCAGCCCCGAAAACATCATCGTCCTCCCAGACCAGGAAGTCTCCCGAAAACACGCCGAACTAACAATGGATGGAGATAGACTCATGCTGAAGGACTTGCAGAGCAAGAACGGTACCTATCTCTACGACGGGAAGAAGTTCCAACAGGTCAGCGGTAGTGTCGAGGTCAAACCGAACAGCGTCGTCAAGTTCGGAACGGGCACTATCGTGAGGCTCACAGGTGAATGATTCCGGAGCTTTGGAGACAGCCAGGCTGATTGGTGAAGCCAAAGGGAGGCTGGGAAAACCGCTCCTTCCTTCTCGTGAGGTGGGTAGAGCCGTGTTCGTAGGCGACACGCATACGGCAGTTGACGTGACTCAAACAGTCTTCGACAAGTACTATGACGACGCTGACCTTGTCGTGTTTCTAGGCGACTATGTAGACAGGGGGAGTACTGGCATAGAGAACCTCGGGCTCATAACGTCAATGTTTCTCGAGGACCCCTTCCGAGTCATTATGCTTCGGGGGAACCATGAGAGCCCCTTGACCAACCCCTACTACGGCTTTCTCGACGAGGTAACAGAGAAGTTAGGAACGGCCGGGTACGAGCAGTTCAAGGACTTCTTCCAAGCCATGCCATACGCTGTAACGGTAAACAATTACCTCTGTGTCCACGGTGGAATAGCCACCTCGCTAGAGGACGTGTCAGAGATAGCGGGGCTACCACACCCCGACCTGAACCCTGATGACCCGGTCGCGTTCCAGCTCCTCTGGAACGATCCGAGGGACATGATCGAAGGCTTCATTCCAAGCGTTAGGGGCGAGGGTGCGTATTATTTTGGAAACGATGTGACGGAAAGGTTCCTTGCGAGGAACTTTCTGAAGGGAATTATCCGAGGCCACGAAGTTGTCGACGGCTTTAGGGATGACATGGATGGAAAGGTAATCACAGTCTTCTCGAGCCGATACCACAACTCATCGGCAGGCATCCTAATCCTCGACCAGGATAAGATGGAGCGAGTCAGACTATGACAATATCCGTGAGAACTGAACTCAGCCACCGGTACTCGTACGATTCTCGCCTGGACGCGGTCTTCAAGGTTACACTTGTCGCCGAGAAGAGAACCCAGGCCAAGGGCTTTCACCACATTATCGTCATTGACACTAGCAAGTCCATGGCGGGGGAAAAAATCGAGCTCGCCAAGAAAGGGGCCCAAGAATACGCGAAGAACATACCCGCGGGCAACAAACTCTCAGTCATCCTGTTCTCCAGCACGGTCCAAACCTTCCCAGAGGCCCGGATGGGAGAGGTCCTACCCCAAATAAAAGCGACAGGAACGACAGTCCTTTACACAGCGCTCCAGTCAGCCTTTGAAATTGCACAGAAAAGCAAGCTTCCAGGGTGGATTGTTCTTTTAACAGACGGGGAGCCGACAGATGTCACGCAACCAGAACAGTATTCAAAGTTGAAAACCCCCTCGGGCTTTCAAATGATAGAGTTCGGAATAGGCTCGGACTACAACCACTCAATATTGAAAGCCCTGGCGGACGGCTCAGGAGGCACACTGCACAACATCACGGACGCGCAAAAGATTACGCTGCCTGACGTTATGCAGAAGAGTGCGGTGAACGAGGTCGCAGCGAGAAGCGTCATTGTGGACTTTGGAACCCAGAACGTTACAGTGCTCAACTACAAAGGACCCCCTGTTACAATTAATGCTGTAGAGACAACGGTCAAGGTCTGGGGCAAGGTCCCGGTTCCAGCGGGCTTCAAAGGACGCCTCCTGAACGTCCAAGTCTCCTATAACGACACCGTCGATAGCTCGAAGAAGACTATCAACTCGCCCGTGGAGGTCAAGCCAGCGGACAACGATGAGGAATTCGAGAGTGGCATCGATAACAATCTTGTCTCTGAATTCCAGTACTACCAGGGACTGGAAGAATACTACAACCATCTCGCTAAGGGAGAACTGAAGGAGGCCACGCGAACAATGAACCAGCTATCGTCAAGCGCGGAGCAGACTCGTCGCACAGATCTGATAGAGGCGACGAAGAGACTCTACGAGAAGCAGGAGGAGACTCTCAGGCTCGGAGGAACCAGCGAGGGGACCAACAAGCTGTTGAAAGAAGTGGCCAGTGAAACGACAAAGAGAACGAGGGGGAAGTAAGCTGGAACGAGCCGATTTGGATTTGGCTCCGTTGAGCCGAACAGCGTAGCATCAGGGCATCCGTCCGAGTCCTATGGGAGCTGTGTCGGCTTGCTTGGCAAACGTCACTGCGTTCCGATTACTCAGGATTCTTTTGGCCCTTGGCTCAGCGCCGCCCTATCAGTTCCCATCGCCCTCCTTTTCGGGCTTGGAATCCCCCTGCTCGTATTGGGAATACCTGGAGACCCGACAGCGTACACCATCAGCATAGTAAGCCTAGGACTGCTCACTTCTCTCGAACTTCGACGCGGATGGGCACGGCTCGCCGTCGGCTTCGCAGTGTCATTTGTCACGTTCCTCTTTGTCATCCAGCAATCGACCGCCGCGCTGAACCTGTCCCCGCTCGGGTTGGCAGACGGTTCTCTACTCTGGGCCTCACTGCCCCCATCACTAGCGGTGTTCGCGGCGGGGATCCTGTTCTCCGATAAGACACAGCTCAAAGTTGTCAAAGCCAATGCCCTAGCCATATGCTCGCTAGCTGTAGGGTTTGGAATAAGCTCAACAGGTGTAGCGGGCGTCAACTCCAGCTCGATTGCTTCCTCAATACTGTTCCTGGCCGCTCTCGGAGTGCCTGCGAACGCCGCTCAGATGACCCTCCTGCACCTATTGAGCAGGATGGGAAAGGCGAGAAGATTCTCGCTGGGAATGATGCCCACGGCTTTTTTCGCCTATAACCTGCTCAGCTTTGCTAGCTTTGTCTCATCGTTCAATGTGAACCGGCTCTATCCCTTCCTCTCATCGCTAGCGTTTCTACCAGCACTAGCCATGATAGGAATGGGCTCCGTCAGATTTGGCCCCAAGACTTCAACCGCGAACGTGCCGAGCGCTACTAGCACTCCCAGCACTACGCGGCCAAGAGTCACAGTAATTGGAGACTCTTCCATTCGGCAAGGCCGACAGCAGACAGTCAGAATCACCACAGCGTCCGGAGGCAAGCCGAGAAGCATGACGGAAATCAGGGCGACAGTAACAAAGCCAGGGGGAAAAACAGAGATGTTGAAAGTGTCCAAGACCTCTGAAGGACAGTACAAAACAACGTATCAACCGAAGGGGCCAGGCAACTACGCAGTACACGTCACCGCCACGAGCAAGGACCATCTGATGGGAGACGAATCATTCTCCTTCAACGTCCAAGCCCCACCAACCCATCACCCGCCGCCTCCACCACCGCAACCGAGCAAGGGCCACCCTGCACCCGCCCCGCCCCCTCCACCATCCCCACCAACAACGCTACGCGCAGTTCCACAAAGCTCCAGTAACCTTCCCAAGCTTGACAACTGGAATCCGCAGCTCTGGGTGGGCCGAGACCTCCACGGGTACAAGGTCAAAGAACACCTTGCATCAGGGCTGACTGGCTACGTCCTACACGCGATCTTCGAGCACAACAACGTCGAGGTCGCGATAAAAATTCCAATTCTCAAACAAGGAACAGGCACAACCGCACTAGACGAGACAATGTCAGAGGCTACACGACTCTTGGAACTCTCGGAGCGATCCAAGTACGTGGTTCAACTTCGAGGAATACTTGTAGACCGCCTCAACGTCCAAGAAATCCTCAAGGGCGATGCGGCACTCTACCTGCAGAGCCCACCCGCCATAGTGATGGAGTTCATGAAAGGCGGCGCGGCGAAGAAACTCCTCGAGGACCCTTCATACGAGTCGCTCTACTACTCGGAGAAATGGGGAGGAATTGTCATGCTCATCGGCCACATGATCGCCACAGCGCTTGAGACAATTCACAAGGCAGGGTTTGTCCACTTGGATGTTAAACCCCAGAACATACTCTTCAACACGATTCCCCAGCCTACTGGGAGCGAGATGATGGACAAGATGCAGTCCGGAGTCCTCGTGCCCAAGCTCGCTGACCTAGGCTCAGCGGTAAAAGCAGGGGCGAAGGTCAACCAGTTCACCCCGGAGTACGCTCCTGGCGAACAGGTCCTTGGAGACAGCGCAGCATCCGCGATGGATATCTATGCCCTAGGAGCCACGCTGTACAACATGATGACCAAGACACCATTCAACTCTAAGAGGCTCATTGACGCGATGAACAATGCAACACGCGGCCAAGGCTCAAACAAAGGAGGAGGCGAACTCAGGTCCGCTTGGGACTCTTTCGACCCAGACTTTGCCCGGATTGCAAAGTTCCAGTCGGCCATTCCCATAATGAAGAGCATGCTTGCAAAGGATCCTCGGCAGAGGCCGGACGCGGGAACAGTGGCGAGCAGCCTTCGCAATCTGAAGGACATGAAAATATCCTCATAGCCATCGTGGGAAGCACCGAGCGAACGGGAAACTTTAGAGTTCTTCAGGTGAGAACGGAGTCTATGTTGGCGAAATCCTTAGCTTCTAACTGAGACTCCCGCAGGCGACCTAGTATAGCGTCTTGATGAATACGGGCCTACGGTAGCTCTCCGAGCGGGAGTCGTTCGGCTCCTCTGACACGTGAAATCCTGCCAGACGTCCGAGTCTTTCTGAGAATGAACTTCGAGTCCCTTGCCGGCCTCTCAAATAGGAACAATGGATGGGAGACCATACGGTCAACAGTGATCCCATGTATCTTCGCGCCTCTCCCAAGGCTCGATTGAAACCTCCGATTCCATCTCCCCCGCAGAAAGACCGAAACGGTCACCAAGAAGACGCCGACCCCCATTGGCAGTCCAAAACGTAGAAGAGAGCCGGAAGAACGAACAATGTTGCCTAGGTACTGTTGCAAGTATACGTTGTGAAGATACTCGACTGCCACCCATCCAGCAAGGAAGCCTAGAATCGTGAAGGCCAGGACAAAAGCCGCGTCAGCCCTTCCTGAATTCGAGCGGTCGTGTCCCTCCACGTGCCTCTCCACTCCCTCCGCTATCTCAGAGAAGCGATTTGGGCGAATTGTAACTAGGCGGGTGTTCACAAGAGTATCCGGCAAAAACATATCCCGGGGGGTCACACCTTGTCGCTGATTCCTTACCGGGCCATTCACGAGGCAATAAATATCAAGGGAGATGCTTTCCGCCTGAAGCGTCATGTCTTTGGTGAAATCTGCGAGCGGCTCGTTCTCTGAGCCGGAAATCCAGTATCTCAAAACCCAACGGCTCGCGAGAATTGCAACTGTTTCCCGCGATGGACGTCCTGACGTCGTTCCTGTAGCTTTCGAGTACGACGGTCAATACTTCTATGTCGGCAGCCACAGCCAGGACATTTTCCATAGGACACTCAAATACAAGAATGTGAAAAACGGCAACCGCAACGTGGCACTCGCCATCGATGACCTAGAATCCGTTGACCCCTGGAGACCTAGAGGCGTGAAGGTCTACGGCTCCGCAGAAGTTGTAGAGCACAAGGGAATATTCGGCCCCGGCAAGTACCTGCGCATAGCTCCGATCACTTCTTGGAGCTGGGGAATCAAGGGACTCAAGACTAACCAAGGACCGTTCAGGCTGAAGATAGTCCACCACGAAAAGTAAACCAAGCGGCGGAGTTACCAGTAAGGCCTATCCTCGAATACTATTCTCTCTGAGAGGCTCGGCAGGTCCTCGACCAGCAGGCGGAATAGAGCTCGACGTATCCGCTGACCTCCCCGGCCGGTTTGAGTGCTAGGTCTCCAATTGCGCAGCATTAGGTAAGCGATTTGGAGAAACACTGCTACGGCGAGAAATACCCATCCTGCGATCACCATCTCAGGCCGATTCATTGAGTATCCTGTGTAGACTAGGGTGGCTGCCAGTATGAGAGCGATTCCAGGAGGCGTGACAGTCCTGATGTCCAGCAACCCGTCCACACCGAGAATGCAGCCGCCACATGAGGTAAACGGAGTGAAACCAATACCCGCGCTCGGTGGTTCCAGTCTCCTGACCGCTGCTAAAGCGCAAAGCAAAATCCCAGGCTAGGTTAGTCTTACATGGTGGACAGGGCTGAGGCTTAAGTAAACTCAAGGGAACCTGACCTCATGGGCAAGATGAAATACGCCCCTGTCGGAAGAACCGGAGTATACGCGTCCGTTCTTTCCCTTGGAGCGATGACTTTTGGCGCGAAGAACACTTGGAAGCTTGGAGGGCTCGATCAGATCACAGTCGACAAGATGGTCAAGCACGCTATCGACGCAGGCGTCAACCTATTCGACACGGCAGACGTCTATGATGAGGGCGAGTCCGAGAAGACTCTAGGAAGGGCACTCAAACCCTACCGGGACCATGCCCTCATCGCAACAAAAGTCCGAGGGAAGACCGGACCCGGGACCAACGAAATCGGGCTATCACGACACCACATCAAAATTGCAATCCGGAAAAGCCTCGAACGACTCGAGACGAAATGGATCGACCTTTACCAGTTCCACTCCTGGGACGCGCACGTCCCGCTGGAAGAGCCACTTGAGACTATGCAGGACCTTGTCGATGACGGCCTCGTCAATTATCCAGGCGTCTCCAACTTTACAGCATGGCAAATGGCGACTCTACAGACTCGTTGTGAGGAGCGAGGCTACTCCAGGTACGAGACAGCCCAAATGAACTATAGCCTTCTCAACCGAGACATTGAACACGAAATCCTTCCCTTCATGAAGCATAGTGGAATGAGCCTATTGGTCTGGAGTCCGCTCCACGGCGGAATGCTTTCAGGAAAGTATTCGAGAGACGCGAAGCCACCGTCGGGGACGCGGGCGGGAAACCGTGGTCTCTACTTTCCCTTCTTCGACGAGGCAACAGGCTTCGATGTGGTCGAAAAAGTCAAGACGATCGCCAAAGAACAAGGGGCTAAACCGTCACAGGTGGCGATCTCATGGTTGGCGAACGAGGGACACATCGTCCTTCTCGGGGCGAGGTCGCTGGAGCAGTTCGATGAAAATCTTGGAAGCCTAGACGTGCAACTGACTCCAGACCAGCTGAAGCAGTTGGACGATGCGACAAAGCCCAAAGTCATCTATCCAAACTGGATGATACAACGCCAAGGCGCAGGGCGAGACTTCGAAGTCATCCAGCCACGGTAGCTAGCCGGAGCTTTGAGAAACCAGCAACAGTACTGTCGTTAACGCGGGAC
Organism: Candidatus Bathyarchaeota archaeon; assembly: GCA_005888735.1. Classification (GTDB taxonomy): domain Archaea; phylum Thermoproteota; class Bathyarchaeia; order 40CM-2-53-6; family 40CM-2-53-6; genus BA-19. Next base: position 15,699 of record VBBN01000028.1, on the reverse strand, counting down.
TCAAGCCCCACGTAGGTGGTGAAGGCCTTAGAAATGAGGCCGACCACTCTTAGCTCATTCGTCGTTCTCTTCGTCTCATCGGGGATAATTTCTAACTCGAAAAAAGTGGACTCTGTAAATTAGACTCTCCGCTTTCGCAGCACACTTGACCCTGAGTTGTAGACCGATTGCGTTCTAATAGTCGTCTGGTGAGAGTCGAGTTCTGGCGAGTCTAGTCGTCTTCGTCTTCGGTGTCGCTGGTACAGGAGCTGTCTTGGTGGCCGCTTGAGCTGTTATGGTGTCCATTGTTGCTGTGGAATTCGTTGTCTGTCCGTGTAGCATTGTGTTCTTGAAAAGCCGGGTTGTGCCTGGCCATTTTATCGAGCATGTGCTGGGCCGAGTCTTCGAGATGTTTCAGGAGTCCCTTGTGTTTGCCATGCTCACCGCTGTTTCCGTGTACTTGCGAGTTTGCAGAGGTGGCTGATTCAGTTGCATTGCAAGTCCCAGTGCCGCCTTCATCGTTTGACCCGGTGTCTTCGCCTGACCCCTTGCCGTTGTTGCCTGGATTGGTGGGGTTCGTCGGGTTTGTCGGGTTCGTTGGGTTGGTCGGGTTGGTTGGATTGGTGGAGGTGCCCTGGGTGCTGGGCCCGCGGAGTAGGAAGGGTACCAGAAATGCCCCGAGTCCCGCGATTATGAGCGCTGTCGCTGCTAGCTTGCGTCTTGACGGAATGTTCATTTTCTATTTTTCCTCTATTTGCCGCCCAGAACCTGTGGAGTATATCATCCAACGTCTTGAACACGCTTGAACCTGTCAAAGAAGTAGGCCTATGACTCCCCCTGATTGCCAGAGCCTTGAGGGGCCCGTTGGTCTTCCGGGCATATCTCCCCGTTAGGATACCGCTGCCTTTCGGCGGGTATCTGACTCCGTTGAAGCGGTTCTGCCTACTGAGCATTTGCCATGGGGGTTACATTATGTATATCCGTTTAATTCCTAGAGATGCGTGTTATATCTAGGGAAACGGTGGTTAGGACTGCCCAAGTTCATGCAAACGCTCAACGACCACTCTTACAAGGAACTGGAGAGGTTGGCCAAACAGCGGGGCATAACTGTCCAGGAGCTGATTAGAGCGGTCATAATTCCCGAATGGGTCAACGAACAAAGAGAATCCGATAAAGGCCGCTAAATCCCTTAGCCACTCTTCCACTCTGCCTCTCTTTCCGGAGGACTCGAGCTAGGGAAGACTATCGGGTCATCCAGGAATCTCGCCTGATCGTCATCCAAGCGAAAAGGCTGAGGAAGGGAGAGACCAGCAAGTTATAGGTTACCTGAAACAGGACCCTGTATGGCCAGGTGCCCCGAGGTTCTCTCGCCGCGTAATAGATCGCGTAGAGAAAGCCCACGTACATTAGCCCGAGAATGTAGTAAGCAGACGAGAGATAGCTGCCTTTGAGAATTGGGAGAAGCAGCATTCTAGCTACCACTATGGGGGTCAAGTATGCGAGAATCGTGTGGAGGTAGTAGAGAAGCGAGCCTAGAGGGTGTTTGCGCCACATGAAAGTGAACGCGAGTAGATTACCTCTGAACCAGCCCCGTTTCCAACGTATTTGTTGCCTTATGAATTTCTTGAACGTATTTGGAACAATGGTGTACGCTACGGCGTTCCTCGCATAGACGACAAGCTCACCCCTCTTCGCCACAACACTCGTCAAAATACGATCATCAGCATCGTCACTGTACAATATTCTGGGCTGGAGGACTATGTTTGTAAGCGACCTGTCTTCCCCAGCCTTAACGGGGACCCCGAGAAAGGTCTCGGTCGCCCACGAGCCGATCATACCCGCGATCGACTTTCTCCGGTAGAAAGACAGTAGTCCTGAACAGCACGTTACCATTCCGAAGACGCTTTCTGCTCCTTTGAAGACTGTGAACATGCTGTCGTACCAAGCATCCTGCATTTTCGTCAGAGTGTTCTCTCCCTTGTTGTACACCTTGCCATTGCCACAGACAGCTCCGACCTTCGGGTCGGAGAAATACTGGACCCCGTTGTACAGCGCGTCTGGGCTGAGGAACGTGTCGCTGTCCATTACTGTGATAACTTTCCCCCTGCTCTCCTTGAATCCCTCAACAATGGCTCCGCGTTTGCCCCGATTCCTCTCGAGGTGGATTGCCCGAATCCCAAAATCGGTCCGGGCTCGGTCCAGCTCTCTCATGGTCTCATCGGTGCTGCCATCGTTGACGACAATTATCTCAAACAGGTCTCTCGGGTAGTTCGACTTGGCGGCGGCCGCGACAGTCTCGTAAACGACCTTCTCTTCGTTGTACGCCGGAATTATTAGGCTCACTCTAGGCGAGTACTTCCTATCCCCGACGGGGCGATAGACAAAACTGGCTAGGCCGAACTCGATGAGTAGAAAAGTGGTGAAGGCGATGCTGATGAAGACGAAGAAAATGGGTCCGGAGAGAAAATTGTCGAGTTTTATCCAGAAAACAAGTGTCAGTGTTAGGATGATGATGCCGCTTATGAAGTTACGAGGGAACATCTGGCCTAAGTTTGGCCAGAGAGACGGGATTTAACATAGTCATTACCTGCGCATACCTGAGGGCAGCCAAAGCTATCTTAAGATAGGTCAGCCATGGCTCCGGTCGGGCGCGATGGTTGTGGGCATGATGGGAAGTGAAACGCCGGGCGCACGGAGTTCCTCGAACTGTTGTTTCGCTCGTTCCATTTTCGGCCATACTGTTTCCCTGAAGCCCGTCACGACAAACTCGTCAGGACGATAGGGATCGTTGAGGACTCGAAGACCCTTCAGGGCCAGGTCAAAGTTGGACGGGGCGGTTCTCAGGAAGAAGTCTATGACATCACTTCTGTACCAGTTGCGAAAGCCGAGTTCTGTCTTGTGCCAGCCCCATCGTTCCAGGAGGGGCCTGACCCACTTCTGGTGCTTGAACAAGCGCATTAACCAGTTGTGAGCGAGCCATCTTGGCAAGTCAAAACGCCACTGTCGACCGAGAATCTCGAATTCGGGTCTGTTGATGTGCTCGTAAGCTATCTTGTCGCCGTTTTTCTCATCGATATTGTACCGCACCTTGTCCCGGTCTAACTTCTCCTCATCCGTCAATAGCTGCGGAGTGTAGATTTCGTCTTTTATCGCCATGACCTTGTGCAGGTTCCGGACAACCGTTTTGGTGGCGGGGTAGCCTTTCTCCGGACGGTCAAGTGCATAGACCTCTAGCACCCTGTCGACATACTTCTTTGCGTACGCTAGGTTGTCCCACATGATGAGGTCATAGATGCGTCGCGCGAGGTGTTTGTTTGTTTCGTCGTCCAGTCTCATTTTTTCTACGGTCTCCTCGACCATCCTCTTGTAACTAGCTGCGATCTGCTTGCTTCTCCACCAAGTCCAGAAGGAATGCTCGAGCGTCTTGGTTTTGCGTTCGCGAAGAGTCCGGTAGTCCTCGGTTGACCCGTAGAGCTCGAGGATTTTCTTGTCATTGACGATGTTCTTCAGCTCGACTGTCTCGGGTTCTGCGGCGAGTTTGCGTCCCAGCCGGAAGGCTTCCACGTTCCGGGTTCGCTGGCTGGGGCTGACGGTTTCCATCAGGCTGTCGACTAGGTTCTGCTCGCTGACAGGGATCAGGCCCTTCTGGAACGCAGAGCCCAGCATTATGATGTTCGTAAAGAGCCTATTGCCGAAGTAGAGTTCTGAGATGTCACCGAGTAGCCCGCCGAAGTATTCATCTGAATTTGTGTGCTTGCGAATATTGTCCTCTACGTCCAGGGGATAGTTCATCATCCCGGCGAGCATGGGAATCGTGGGGACTGGCGTAGTGTTGACTACGGCCGTGGTCCGAGTCCGACTGGCATAGAGGAGGCTCCTCTCCGCCTCCAACATGTCCAAGCCGAAGAGAAGGTCCGCCTTGCCATTGGGAACGATGGTGGAGATTTTGGCCTTGCCCTTGGAGTAGAGGACGTGGGCTGAAACGGCTCCGTTGCGTATAGCGAGACCTTTCTTGTCGTTGAACCGGACTTCGTAACCCTCTTTTGTGCCAGCTCTCGCCAGTGTTGATGATAGGACGCCGACGCCCATACCGCCGATTCCGGTGATGAAAATGTTCCAGTTGTCAGAGAAATCGCGCCGTTGCGGCTCAGGCAAGTTCTCTAACGGAATCTTCCGAGCCCTAGACCTAGGTGGCCGTTTTCGTGTCACAATCACCTTTTCAAAAGATGGACACGCCATTATCTTTGTGCAGTACGAATCGGAGACACATACCGACTGGTCTATTCCAATCTTCTCACCATAGTCGGTTGGGACTATGGTAAGGCCTGGGCACCCGGTGCCTTTGGTGCATTCTCGACAGTTCTCGCAGACTTCCTGGGATATGTTGACGAAGGTTTCCCGCCGGATGAAGCCTTGGCTCTCGATAATCCTGTTGCGTTCGGCCCGTTTTCGCTTGTGATAGGTGATCCCGCATTCCTTGTCGGCGATTATGACTTTGACTCCTCTCCTTTCGAAGGCCCGGTCCAGCTCGTCCATGTACTTCTCCCGGTTCGACGGGGGCATTTTCTTCACATAGATCTCGTCTTGGCCCATAGCACGGACAATCGCTTCGATGTCTTGCGGGACTGTCTTGTCTCCCATGATATTGTGGCCTGATTCGGGTGTTGGCTGGTGGCCGGTCATGGCGGTGTTGCGGTTTTCGAGGATGATGTAGAGTATGTCCTGGCCTTCTTTGATCGAGTTGGAGATGGCTGTGATGCCTCTCCAGAAGAACGTCGAGTCGCCCATCAGCGAGTACTGCTTGTTCGTGACAAAGGGGTCCATTCCACCACCGGCGGCACCTCCAAGACCCATTGCGGTGAGGTTGTACATTTCACCGAAGGGTGGGAGGAAGGACATGGAGTAGCAGCCGATGTCGCCGTGGGCGAAAATGTCCTTGTTAGCGGGCTGCTCTCGTAGGCCTTTGACTGCGCTCAAAGTCTCCCGATGTGGACACCCAGCGCAGAAACCTGGAGAACGGGGAGGGACAAGCAGTCCGTAGGCTTTGATCTCGGCGAGAAGGTCGAGCTCCTTGTTGACCCGGGCTTTGTCGATCTTCGCTGCCGGGTCTCCGATATCTAAGAGAAGCTTGCCGATTTTCTCGATGAGTGTTGATGGTGTCAGACCTCCTTCCTCGGGAAAACCGTCGGTTCCATCAAACGCTTTCCCGTAGACCTGGGGAGTGGTTTTGAGTTCTCCCCTCTGCTCCATCTCCTGGACGATCGATTTGACCTGTGACTCGATAATCGGGCTCTTCTCCTCCACGACGACAATGTAGTCAACGTCTCGGGCGAGGTCGCCGACAATCTCGGGTTCAAGTGGATAGCTTATCGCGGGTTTGAGAATTGGAAACTGCTCGTCGACACCCAACTCCCAAAGAGCCTGCTCAAGATAGCTGTAAGAGATGCCTGAGGCGACGAAACCGATGCGATGCTTCTTGTCGTCAGCGTAGAGGATCTTGTTCAGTTTCCTGCTTCTCACGTATTCGTGAACGCGAGGAAATCGGTCCCTGACAATCGCCCTTTCTAGGTCCCATGTGTTGGGTGGGATGCTGACCATTCTCTTGATGTCGACTTTGGAAACGTCTATCGTCACAGGGTTCTTGAAGCTAATCTCGGGGGGCTTGTTCTCGGTTAGTGTAACATTTCCCCCGCCCTCGGCGAGGTAGGTTGTGATGAGATAGCCGACGACGAGGTTTGACGCGATGGAGAGCTTGAGAGCCTCACCGATGAAGTCCTTAGTCTCCTGAGGGGTGCTTGGCTCTATGATGGGCATCTTGAGGTGGACCATTAGCTGGCGACTATCACCCGCAACCTGGGTGCTGGACGCATGGGGGTCGTCCCCACAGACGACGACTGAGCCACCCCTTTTACCGGTGAGCCCGTACTTGTCAGTGTAGTTGATGATGTTAATCGGATCCGCGGCCACGTTTAGGCCGACGCTTTTCATAACGGCGACACCGTTGACGCCGACTTCTAGCGCGCCGTTGAGGGCGGCTGCACCCTGAGACTCGTCGTTGGTCATCTCGCCCCAGAGCCCGTGCTCGCGTAAGATGTCCGCGTTCTCCTCAATAATCGTGAAGACTTCAGCTACTGGTGAGCCGGGGTATCCCGCCATGAGCCCGACAGCGTTCTCTAGGGCGCCTTTGACAATTAGCTCGTTTCCGTTGAATACGTTCTTTCCGGACCCCTGGACAAAACGCTTGTCCGACATTACACCACTCGGGTCTCTACCGTGAATGTATAACTTACGGTATAGAAAAAGGTCCTGTTCAATCCATATACCCCGATATTGGAATCAGAACAAACTCTCCAAGAGATAGCTTAGGGCAGCGATAACCTGATGAAAACCCCCGCGTTCCCAGCATTCACAGTTCTGCTTCTCTCATTCTCCATGCTTGTCCCCCACGCCGCCGGGGCTACAGCTTCTATCCCCACCGAGGGTGAATCCTGGGACCACTCAACCATAACAATCCAGATTATGCCTGCCTCCGGACAATACTGGTTCAACCCGAGCTTCACCACGGATGTGAGCAAAGCTGTTCAACGCTGGACCGAGTCTATCATCGTATTCACGGACTCGTATGGGTTTCGGTACCTCCGACAGCTGCGATACACTATCTATGTTACGGGCTTCAACCAGACTTTGAACCCTGACATCTCAATCTCCTTCGTTCAGTCAGACCCTAGCTTTGTCGGCGTCACGAAGTTCGTCTATCCAACAGCTGACAATTACTTCCAAACCGTCACTACACAACTTGCCACTTTCGATTCTTCCAACACTCGCCAGCTGACCGATGTTGATATGGAGAACGTGGCGATGCACGAGTTTGGTCACGCCTTGGGCCTGGACCACGCCGTAAGCCCTGTGACGAGCGATAATTTCCTCGAGTTGATGTTCAAGGATTATGGCCAGGCAATCGGCGGCCCCAACAATTTCGTACAAGAGCCCTCGACTCTGGACTTGTACGCTCTTGCGACGATCTACAGCTGGCTCCCAGGAAACGCCCCTGCAACCGGCCTACCCCGCACACTCAGCCTGACCTTGCCTCCTGGAATACCATACTCCGTATCAGTACCCTACTCGGCCCAGATTACGAGTTACAAAGCAACAGTCGACCAGCTGAATCTGCGTGTCCTAGTTCTTGCTATCCTAGTCATAGTACTCTTTGCCTGTGCTGTAGCTCTCGCGATCCGTTCGTCTAGAAGAAAGCCTCCGACACTCCCGACGCCTCAATACCCGACACAACCCAGCATAGAACCGGGTCCGGTCAATACGTTAGCCGAACTTCATCGCAGTTCCGACATCAGACTTTGCATTTCTTTGTCCCCGATGTCAGCTATAGCCTGGTAGAACCATCGGATTGCTTCGTGATTCTTGTCGCGTAAGTCGCTCATATTCCTGACGAAGCTGAGATGTTTAAGTTTCTCGATGACCTGAGCGGGGAGCTCGTAGTGGATGTAACGCATCTTGAAGTCATAGTGAACAGGCTTGTGTCTTATCCGCAACGCCTCTACTAGCGAACCGAGAACAATTGAGCGATAGTAGTCAAGGGCTTCAAGACTATTTTCCCTGTTGATCTCCTTCTGGACAAAGTTGTGGAACATGTCGAATCTAGCCTTCAGCAGCTTCGTTCTTTCCTGCAATTTCTCAAGAAATTCTTGCCTGTCAAATGGAGTGGGTTTGGCCGCGTTGGCTTTGTTGAAGTAGAAACGGTTGTTGCCGTGTATCTCGGGCCCTAGAAACTTTTCAGGACTCTCGAGCGTCAGGATGGCAAGATCGAGCACAAGGTATTCGCTTGCATTCTCCAGTTTGTAGAATGCTTGAGAGACTCCGGGCCATGGAGACTGCCGCACTTCGTACTTTTGTTTAATGGAAGAGAGCGACCGAAGGGCCTCCTCCACCGCCACGAAAGCATCGGAGACCCCGGAATTGTCCACCAACAGGTAAGCATCAACATCGGACCATTCATCAACACGGCCAAAGGCCACTGCGCCTCCCTCCCAGAAGGCACGAACGTAATCCAAAGGCTGCAGCCGCTGAACCAGCTCTTGAACAAGAGTATCCCGGTCTAGTGTTGGCCTAGTCAATCATCCTCAGGGTCCCGAGTGTTAGGAGTGTCCGAGAAAATGGTTTTCTCCGTCACGTCGTCAGGCTCAAGAGGTGTTAATCTCTGAGCCAGCCCGGACTAGGCGAGTCTTGGGAAAGGGTCAATACGACTCGTACCCCTAATCATCTAGCTAAGGAAATTGCCCAAAGCCGAGGCCATTCGACCTGTGGATGTCTACTTACTGGACGGTACTTACGAGCTGTTTCGCCACTTCTATGCTCTCCCCTCGCACGTGAATGGAAGGGGGGAGGAGGTTGGGGCAACTCGCGGCGTACTCGGTAGTGTACTGGGTATGCTCGAGTCCGGTGTCACTCATGTCGGCGTGGCGACAGACCATGTCATCGAGTCCTTCCGCAACAACCTCTGGCCCGGCTACAAGACAAGCGAAGGCGTGGACCCAGATCTCCTAGCGCAGTTCCCACTGCTCGAAGAGGCGTTAGAGGCGATGGGCATTGTGGTTTGGCCGATGGTCGAGCTGGAGGCTGACGATGCAATGGCCGGGGCGGCTGTCTCTCTGAGTGCGCTAGCCGACGTCGGACGTGTCTACCTTTGCTCCCCGGACAAGGACCTTGCGCAATGTGTTCGGAATGACCGCGTAGTTCAGCTCGACCGCCGTGCACAACAGCTTCGTAACGAGGCAGGAGTCCTAGACCGGTTCGGGGTCATGCCTGCGTCGATCCCTGACTATCTTGCGCTCGTGGGCGACAGCGCTGATGGATATCCTGGCCTACCGGGTTGGGGGGAACGCTCCACAGCAGCTATTCTCGGCCGTTATGGTCATCTGGAGGCTGTTCCTCCCAACGCAGCCGATTGGCAGGTCAAGGTACGCAGCGCGGAGCGGCTCGCAACAGCCCTCCAAGAGAGCTTCAAACTGGCACTACTCTTTCGCGACCTCGCGACCCTCCGGACAAAGGAGCCCGCGATTGCATCGCCGGACGAAGTTCATTGGCGAGGGGTGACTCCATCTTTTGAAGAAGCGTGTCAGCGTCTGGATGCTGCATATCTGATAGATCGCCTGGCCATCAAGGGTTCAGAATCATAGGTTGGGATTGACCTCTAGAGCCTGTACCTGATGTGAATCAGGATTACTCTCACGATGAGATCAGCACTTACCTATAGAGACCCCTTCCGCTCAGCCATGTCTTTTTGATTCACGGGCCCGTGAGATGATCGGTTCAATCACTTTCGACTTAGCGTCCGCATAGTTCTGGACGTACCGCCACTTCTCGCCCGCCAACTTTCGCTTCTCCTCGGCGTAGAGTTCCCTGTCGCCAGGGTTCTCCCGCAGCCAGTCTCGCAGGATCAGACCCTCTCTATCTCCTTAACCCAAGCTGTGAAGACGTGAAGATTCAGATTGATGCCGGGGCCTTTGAACAAGCTATGCTCATACCAGTCGGGCTCGCGGACTCTCAACACGTAACCCGCCGCTTCCAACGCTGGAACGTACGACCGCTCATCGGCAGAGTCCGCGACCACGAGGAGAATGTCGATGATCGGCTTGGCGATGAGTCCGGATACTGAAGTAGAGCCGATGTGTTCGATTCGAAGTGCACGTTCGCCCAGGGCGGTTCTGATATGCTCGGCCTCGCATGAGAAGCGTTCAGGCCACGTGGGATCGTACTCGACGAGGCTGATAGGGGCGTCGTGAGGCTTGATTTCGCCGATGGGTGGCCCGTCTTATCTGCTCGTCTGCCAACGGGGTCGATGACTCGTCCGGACTCGGTTGTGACATGGCCTATCTTTACCTCGTTGATGGTGTATCGCGCAAAGAACGTTTTCTCAGCCCATATCGGACAGCTGAGAATGCAGCTGCTCTGTGAGGTTGACCGTGGCGATGGACGGGCGCCAGTTAGGGCCCTTAGGCGAGCCATTGAATCGAAAAGTTTGACCCATCCCTCGATGGAAGAACTTGCGGACCGGCCGTTGCCACCCCACTCGCGCTGATCATCGTGTACTGGACCAAGGAGAAGGAGCCCACAGGACCCGTGATTCCGCTTATGGTAGCGTAACAGTTGAAGAATCGTACGCTGCCGAAGTTGGCAAGCGGCGCAGGCTCGCTGCCGATTTCTACGCTTGTCACCAGCCATTCCGCTGTTGCCCTGAGGGGAGTCGATTGAAAAGTTGAGTTTTCCTTTTCAACGAGCCAGCCCTGCGCAGAGTCCTCGATTGTGTCGATAAACTTGCCCTGTTCCCATCTAATTTCGGCACTCACAGTATCCCCCGGCTTGGCCTGAACGTCCAAAACGCTGTACCGGATCGCAAAGTTCCACCCGTAGGTAACAATGTATTCCGGAGTGTTGGAGCGGCATACGTAGTCGACTCCCACGCTAGGTTGCGGGGAACTGTTTTCTGCCGAACGACCAATGCTCAGGAGAGTTGTTGCTCGAAGCTCATCCGAGGTGCCCGCACAGTTTAGTACAGGGATCACCCAGCTGGCCCTCACATCCACAACTGAACCTCGAGAGTATTCCGTAGTGTACCCGCTCCAGTATTGGCTTATTCTCCTCTCCTTGACGGGGGAAGTGTTCAGCGGTAGGAACGAGGAAAGCGAACGCTGAAAGGCCAATGGCACGGTGATAACAGATAGGACAATGAGGCTGATCGAGAGTATGCCGATTGCCATATGGTAACCTCGGTGGCTGTGGGGCCGGTAGGGTGAGGTGTAAAACGGGTCAGTCCAAGGCTTTGGAGGAGACGCCTGAGGCTGACTCGATGGAATGGGCGTTGCTGATGGAGTCTGTATGAGAGGACTGCCACACCAAGGACAGAAAGAGGAGACTGTATTGAGCTCCTTCCCACAACTGGAGCAAGAAACCATTCAGTTTCTTGGTTTTATTCTACTTCCCAAAAAATAAGACTTCCTATGGGAGGAGTTTCGATGTGTGGGTGCGGTGTCCTCACCGTGAGGGGACTTCCCAACACAGTCGAGTGTCTTGCTACCAATTTAACTTCCGACTGCTGTAACAACGGGGTTGGGGAGTTATGACGTAAGCTTCGGGGGTTCTTATGAACGGGAAACCGACCATTTACGGAGAAGAAAACCCCTCATCATCTTTTCCAATCAGAGATTCTGGTTAAGGCGGCAAACCCCTAGCCGTCTCGCTCTCTCACAACAGGTGAGGTCGGTGACTGCGCCAAACCTACTTAGTTGCAAACGACTGCTGACAATATATGCGTGGCCCGTCCGTCTAGAAATGCGGGTGAGAACGGTATGACCGCCACGGAGACCGCGCGAATCAGACCCGTTGACGACTTTCGAACTTACAAAATGCCGGCTAGTATGCAGCTCGGCCTCTCACCATTAGAATAAGCAGTCTTCAGCGGGCCCTCTCGTTCTACGAAAAAAACATGAGACTGGAAGTGAAAGGACAGCATCAGGACAATGAGGACGGCCTCGACCGAGTTGGGCTCGGATTCCACGATTCCAAGAGGCCTCTCTTGATTCTCAAGCACCGTCCAAACGCGAAAAACACTCCTCACGATTTCGCCGGGCTGTACCACTATGCCATCCTCGTTCAGGATAGGAAAGCCTAGGATCCGCCTTTCTTGCACTCGGCAACTCGGGTGTTGTTTACGAGGGGTTCGCTGACCATACGGTCTCCGAGTCATTCTACCTACGCGATGAAGAGAGAAACGGGATAGAGATCTATGCTGACCGGCCGAGGGAAATGTGGGGACCGTTCATGGAGTTGATGAAAAGAGGCGGGTCCAGTAATATGCAATGCGTGTTTTCCCTAAACAGGCCTCTCGATATTGAATCTTTGCTGAAGGAGTTGACCAAAGATGAGAGAAACAACCCCGTGTCTTTTCCAAACGGAGCTAGAATTGGCCACATTCACCTCAGGGTAACAAACCTTGAACGATCGGTTAGGTTCTACCATGAAAAGCTCGGCCTAGACATCATCGGCGACCTGCCCAGCGTCGGCGCCGCCTTCCTCTCCGTTGGGGGCTACCATCATCACATAGGAATGAACACTTGGCACAGCCAAGACGGCAAGCCTCACCGGCGAGGCGAAGCAGGGCTGGAGAACTTCACGATCGGCCTCCCAGACCAAGCCTCCATAGACGCGCTCGCTACGCAACTAGGCAGCTCAGTCACCGCCAGAGACCAAGAACGCCTCACAGTGGTTGACCCTGATGGTATCGAGATAGTCATGAGAAAGAGACTGACCTACTAGTCTATCGCGTGCTGCGTTGGGGCCCGTATCTTTTTGCGGGTTCGTCAACCGTCACCCGCAACGACCGAGGGCACTACTGCCTAAAGATAGGTAATTGGCTGTTGACGAACATTATGGCGAAGAGGAAAATCCCGAGGAAGAGCACAAGGAGCACGATGAGATAGGCCACGTCATGATTCGACTTTTTCTTGATTTGTCTCTGGTCAAGCAACGATGTTCTCCAATTGCTTCTGGTATCCGGACATAATAGTGCTACTCAACCAAAGTCTGGGGAGCAAGGTCACAACCGCTCTCGCTACTCTTCACCCTTTGAAACGGGGAGAACCGTGCTTCAGACGCACCTTGTATGAAGGCTGTCAAAATCGCTTCCGATAATTTTGGCCGGAGCTTTGCCCTAGCAGTTTCTATGGCTACCAGCTCCGTGTTTGGCGAGTGGAGTGTTTCCGGGGAGAATCTCACGCGGTTGGGCGTCGAACTATCGGAGGTTCTCGGGATGAAGCCCGTGCACATACCACACCCGAGTCGTCGCACCATCAGCATCAACCAGTTTGGTCTGCAGTGTCTTCTCTCCTGAGTGATCCACCCAGTGCGACAATGCCTCCTCCAAGTCTGCCTGTTGCACATCGGGGAACGCCGTTGCAAGCTCGGAGAAGGTCAACTCGGCTGTGGGATTGAAGTATGGCTCGCTGAACTTCTCCTCAAACAACTCCACCAGCCGCTCCATCGGCAAGAGCCGCTCTATCCGAGAAGGCCTCTTGTGGCCATGAACGATCCTCAAACAACCCGCTTCCTAAAAATTTGCTGACAGTGTATCGAGCTGTGACGGAAAATATTACGATTCTGGTACCGACGGCCGAGAACACATGTCCGTAAAGCGGACTCTGCCATGTGACCGAATCATATTTCAACCAGCACGCCTAATCAATGACCGGTCGACATCTTCCAATGCCCTCTCCTCAAAAGAGTCGAGCCATTCAGAGGATGCGTAGACGAACACATCGAGGAAGAAATCTAATCCTTAGTGCACTTGTCCTCATAATCCTCGTAGGGGTATCCTACTACGTCTATTCTACAACAACGCAACCCGCGACCCTCGCGACAGACTTGACTAGTTGCCCAACATTTACTACGCCGGGTGGAGGGCCTGCGACAGGAGACATGTACGCCAAGCTCAACACGGCTCAGGGGTTGATAGAGGTCCGGCTCTTCGCTAGCGCAGCTCCCAAGACCGTTACTAATTTCGTGAACCTTGCGCAGTCAGGCTTCTACAACAACCTCGTCTGGCACAGGATTGTCCAAGGTTTTGTGATCCAAACTGGCGATCCGGTTTCGAAGAGTGGGGCTAACAGGTCCTTATGGGGACAGTGCGGGTCATCTCAAACAGTTCCCCTCGAGATTGACAGCTCTCTTCACAACTCCGTGGGCTACCTAGGGATGGCCCGTACCTCGGACCCGAACAGTGGGACTTCCCAGTTTTACATCAACCTAGCCGACAACACGTCATCATTGGATGGAAAGTACACCGTGTTCGGCCAGGTAATCAGCGGTGTGGACGCTGCCTTTGCGATAGCGAACACTCCAGTCAACGGCCAAAGCCAGCCAATCAACGCAGTGTTTCTCACAAGCGTAACAATCTCCACTAGTCCGTGACCTGCAAATTCAGGACTTGAACAGCTCCACCTGCACGAGACATTGTCAGGTGATCCTACATTCGGCATGACGGAGAAATTGCAATAGCGTTAAGGTCGACCACTGTCTCGCCGCGGACGATCGTCCAACTCGCAACGGTATTAGACGATGCTCCCCGCATATCCCACACATTCATTCCCGAGGGCAGTCAAGGCGGTTTCACGTCGCTCGACATCAGCTCGGCCGGCCTGGCCGTGTCGAAGAGGCTTTGCATAGGAAGCGGAGTAATCCGGATTCTTGAGCACGATCCTGACACTCTTGCGAGCCGCCTGCTGACCCTCCAAGAGCTGTCCGACAACCGTTTCATACTCGGCATAGGAACAGGCCGCCCAACTAATAATCCAAAACAGACAATTCAATCAATGCTCGCCCATCTCCACTCTACCAAGCAGAGTTTCGAGAAGTATGCCCAAGGCTCTGGCTTGAGGATGCCTGAGACGTTCATCGCAACGCTACGCAAAGGAATAGCAAAAGCTGTCAACGGCCATTCGGACGGAATCCTTCTCAACTTCTGTCCACCCGAACATGCGCGCCAACTAGTCAAATCCCTAGGCGGTGCGACCAAACGTCCGACTGTCTCGTGTTATCTGAAAATATTCTATTCAAGAGACGACACCACTGCGAGGCGAATGCTAGTCGAGGAATTTGCTCGATACGACCGGATTCCAAGCTATCACAAAATGTTCGCGTCAGTGGGAGTCGCGCGGGAGATAGCCAACGCGAACGCTGCATTGGCCTCCAATGAAAGCGTCCACCTAGAGAAATTGCTAGAGATTTCCCTCCCGAACCCGACGAAGGAAGAGCTTGCCAGCTACGTCGAGACGTTCAGGGATGCATGGGTCGACCTTCCCTGTCTGTATCCGTACTTCGAGTCCACCGAGCATGAGGCTTTCAAAGTGAGCAAGGTCGAAGAAATAGTTCGACTCTGATCACGGTACGTGTCGGGGAAAAATCCAGGATTAGTCTGCTCTTCCGCTTCTGTCCGGAGCCTGCTCCCTGCACGTTGTGCAGGTCATGTATCCCAACGTGTCCCTGCGGAACTTTCGCTCCGCCCCACAATTGTTACAATAGCGCGCCACCATGATCGGAGCGTTGTCCGCAACGACCGAGGAGCGCACAAGCTCTTCAGACCGGCCGATTTGCCGAGGCGTAAGGGTGGAAACTGGCTTTGACAGACGTTGTAATTGGTCCTTGGAATACTTCAGCTTCGGCAACCTAGGAGCCCATCCCTGAAAACAGCTCGCCCCGGATATAGGCTAGCAGGTCGCTGGTCCACTCGACCGATTGTGACAATTGGCGAATTTCACCAGGCCTAGTTTTCAGAGGTTACCCAGGCCGTCCGGCCCTCTTAGCTCAGCGATCAGGAATTCCGCTCGAAGAAAGCCTCAAACCTCGCCCGGGTGAAACTAATCTCCGGACCGTGTTCCTTTCGAATCGACCAGAACAAGCCCTGAATCACAATCTGTCAGCGACTATTTACGGTCACCTTGATGGTCTGAACGAAAATGCTAACGACTCCACTCTGCCAAAATCCTGGACTGGCCCATATCACGCCCTGTCAGCCTGAAATCGCCGGTTCTCCACGCCAGACACAAAACGACCGCTGAGAATTTGACTGGGTACGGACGCGGCCACTTGAGACACAAAACAGGCCAGTTCCGGAGGGACTCGAAGGTAAACCTCGAGGCTCTCACTGGCGACTGA
>VBBN01000042.1 GCA_005888735.1 Candidatus Bathyarchaeota archaeon | reverse complement strand
CGCCTTCAACACCAACAATATGATCGTGACAATAAACATCAGGAATACCGGATCTGCGTCAGTGGCTCTAGGCACCTATTATGTCAAAGACACGGCTGGCAGTACTTACTCTCAAACTAGTTGGACGGCGGGGCCTATCATCGCCCCCAATGCTGTCAACGCTACTAACGTTCCAATCAACACATCTTGCACTGGGTGCACCTACTCAGGTGCAGGCACTGGGTTCACGTTCTCGGCAGGCAGCTCCTATACTGTCACAGTGGTAACATCGCGGAACAATCAGTTCGTCTTCACTGTGCTTAGGTGAGAATGATGAGAACCATCAAACGTCTGTTCAAGAATAAGAAAGGCATCGATACCATCCTCGCCGCTCTGCTCATGGTGGTCATCGTAGTCGTGGCCTCGGTCATGGTCTACGCTTGGTCCACAGGCCTCCTCGGAAGCTTGCTGGTCACACCCAATGTAGGCAAGGAAGCCCTCAACCAAGAGAATTACGCCTTCAACACCAATGGCACGTCAGCCACCCTCTACATTAGGAACACTGGATCGGCATCGGTTAGCTTCGCATCATACTATGTGAAGGACAGCGCCGGTAACCAGTATTCAAGGACGACTTGGACGAATGCTCCACCAGCGGCATCACCCAACTCTCTGGCAACTGCGTACATCAATATCGGTGCTAGCTGCGGTAGCTGCACCATCCAGGGCTCTCCGTACACATACACTGCAGGCAATTCCTACACTGTAACCGTCATCACTACCAGGAACAATCAGTTCGTCTTCACCATAATCAGGTGAGGGCCACTGATGGCGAGTCGAGATGCCAAATCTGAACTTCCCGGTTTTTTGAAAACCCTTTACGAGATAGGAACCTGAGACCGAACGACTGAGATGAGAAAGCGATGAGCAGTAGGAACTTGGCCAAATGGGCAAAAAGTCGCGTCGGGAGCAAACGGGGGTCCCGTAAGGGAATCAGCACCATAATGGCCAACCTGACCATGCTAATCATAGTCGTATTCTTGTCCGCGTTACTTTTCACCCGGGCGATAACCAGCTTCGGCCTGTACCAGGGCGGGGCAGGCTTCTTCTTCTCCAGCAAGCGTCTCGCCAACCAGGAGAGAATCTCAATTGAAAGCGTGTACTTCAACGCAGTCAGTGGCACCAACAACTTTTACAAGATATACGTTAGAAACGTCGGAGCAATTCCGTTCACCATATCCTCAGTCTACATAAACGGAACCCTTCTGGCAACACCAAGTCCTCCAATTCCATCGCTCAACGTCACACAATCAATCTGCCTCAACTGCGGAGGCAGCAACCTAGGATGGCAAGGCCCAACATGGGTCCACGGTAACGTCCAAACGATCAAAGTCGCCACTCTCCGCGGAACCGTCGCGACAAGCACCTGGGTGTCCTGAGACAATGGGACTCTACCGGAAACTCGCACACATGGGCTTCAACCTAATGCTCTGGGGTTTCATACAAATGGACGCATACAACAGCATCGTTAACACCATGCAACAGCGGGACCAACAGGCAATATCCGAGAACCTGCTCCCGCAAAACCCGGGAGCCGTGAACATTACCGGCACAGGTCTCGGAGCAGGTAACTCCTTCAACATACTAGTCAACAATCTGGGAGGAACATCCGTCAGCATTGCCAGCATATACATCAACAATCTTTCACCAACAGGGTCCAACGATTGCTATGGGTCAACTGCGCCTTGCGTAGCAAACCCTGCTCCTTCGAGCACAGCCTACAGTTTCACCGGAGGCAATATTCAGGCCGGGGAGATTAACCACTACGTCTTTGTTAATGGAATATCTGTCGGCGATGGAAGTGGGTACAAAGTTGTACTGTCAACGACTCGTGGAAGACTATTCAGCTTCTACTACCCCTGGCCTGTTAGCACTCCGCCTCCAGGCGGTGGGAACGGACTCTTCGTCACAAACATCGGGCCCCTAGCCCTCTATTTTGACTTCAAATCCTTCAATTTCACACAGGGCTCTCAAACCACGTCAAACTCGGCGTTCTGCATGCCGTCGACAGGTTCTGTTGTCTTCTGGGTCAAGATTGCAAACACCGCAACAGACAGCACGGTGAAACTGAAAGCCCAAACAATGATGCAGATGCAGCCATACAGCGCCAACGGGTTCGGACAGTTTGTCCGTATGTGGATTGACGATCCATCAACCCGGAACCCGAATAATGTTGTTGGGTACAACGAGGCTACCAACCCGTACTTACTGCCTGTTGCGAGCGCGAGCGGTCCTGGCCCTTCCGTTATCGTATACTTCAGTGCTGCAAGCCAGGGTGCGGCCAACGCTCAAACCATGGGAAACCAGGACAACTGGATCACGTTCATTGGCTTCTACTACATCTACAGAAATCAGCCTCAAGGTCAGACAATTCCCTTCATGGACTTCAGAACAATCAGCAGCTATCCAGCCGGGTGTTAGTCGAGGGACATGGGATGACCCATGAGCTACAATGACCAGAACCAGCCTTACGAAGACCCATACGCTGGCTACCAGGAACAGGACCCGAACGCCTCCCAAGGACAGGCGGAAGGCTACACCGGGTACGAGCAGCAAAACTATGCGAACCAGGGTTACGACAACTCCGGCTACCAGCAACAAGCAGCGCCAAACCAACGCCAACGCCCGGTCCTACACCAACTACAAAGGATTCAATCGGGCATTCCAGGCTTTGACCAGATCGTAGGTGGCGGCCTCATCCGCGACCGCGTCTACCTCCTGGCCGGCCCAGCTGGTGCAGGAAAGACAATTTTCTCCTCCCAGTTCATCTACAACGGTCTCCGACAGTTCAACGAAAACGGCGTCTATGTCGTCCTTGAGGAAACGCCCCAGCAGCTTCGGGAGAATCTGTACAACAGCTTCAGCTGGGACATCGGCAGCTACGAAGACAATGGAAACATGGTAGTCCTCGACGCGATTTCCAGCAGGCTAGGGCTCAGCAGCGACGAGAGATTCGTTGTCCCGAGACCATTCACCCTAGAAGCACTACTCTACGAAATACAGACTGCAATCCAAACCGTCAACGCCCGCCGCGTCGTCATCGACTCCCTCGACGCGATGAGTCTAGAGCTGACACAGGTTGACCTTCGAAGCCTCATCCAACGCCTCACTATGATCCTCAAGTCCTTCGGCTGCACAACTCTCCTAGTCAGCGGTCAGACGGAGACATCGCTGCAGTCGGGGAGGAAAGCTGTTGAAGAATACGTAGTCGATGGCATGATCCGGCTCCACCACACCCTAGAGGAAAGCCTCAGTGGAGAGACTACCCTTGAACAGAACGCTGTTCAAGAACAGTCACTTGAGGACAACTCGTTCGCGATGAAAGTCCGGTCGCGAAAGATAGAGATTCCAAAGATGCGTGGATCACAGCACTCCAATCATCTCCACCCGTTTATCATCGGGGAACAAGGGATTGAGATCAAGTCCGAGCCTGAAGTGACCAAGCGCATGCGAAGAGCAATTTTCAAGGCGAAACAAGTTGATTAGCCGCTCCAGAGCCAACCAGCGGATCCTCCGGATCAGAACCGGAATGGGCGGGCTAGACGAGAAGCTCGGCGGAGGAATCCCTGCAGGCAGCTCAATTCTGCTAATCAGCAACCAGGAAGGCCCGGTTCGCCTCTTCTGCCAACAAATCGCATACTCAATGGGAACTGAAGGTCACAAGATACACTACTTCACAATTGTCAAGGAGCCCCCGTACATCCGCGAGGAGATGATGGTGTACGACTGGGATACCGTGGAGATGGAGCAGGGGGGACAGTGGACCTTTATCGACGCATACAGTCCGAGAGTGCAGGCCCTCTTGCAAGGTGGCCAAGGACCTCTGTCCATGGGCTTTCAGACCCCGGGCATGCACCCGGGCTCGAGAGTCTTGGGCTCAGACCTCTTTGTCACACTGAGGAGGGACATACTGTCACAATTGGATGAAGGAGATGTAGTAGTGATAGACTCACTCTCGGACCTACTGGTAAACCACGAGACAGCATCAGTACGCGAGCTTCTGGAAATCCTGGGAAGCCAGGTTCGCGAGAAAAGCGGGCTGGTCTTCATGCCCATCCTCTCGGATATGCACGATCAAAAAACCGTGGCCACTATCAGCCACTTGTCAGACGTAGTGGTCGAGTTCGACTTGGAGTCAGAACACCTAGAGGGAAAGCTTCGATTCTGGAAGATGAGACGAGCAACCCTCCGTCCCTTGCTCCTGCCATTCAGCATCACGGACCGGGGCGTGATGGCCGAGACCTTCGGGAGAGTGCTCTAGTCATGTCAAAAGTACAGAAACCAGAGAAGAGCGACAAGATCGATAACATTGTCGGCATGTTGATGGAATACGAGAAGATGACTGTAGACCTTATGCGCAAGGCTACAGACACACCGATTCTCGAACAGTACGATCTCAACGCGCCTTACGCAAAGGCGCGAATCATAAAAGAAGACGGACAAATCAAGTACAGAATTGACGAGGTCACGCTGACCGATGAAGAGAAGAAGAAGCTGAAAGAGATTGGAGAACTTCTAATAGAAGAACTAGACGTTGACATTAAACGTCTTGGCAGCAACGAGAATGCGGCCGCGTACATCCGCAAGCTCGTAGAGAGGATAATCAAGAACTACAAGATCAAGCTTACAACCGACAGTCTCGACCGGCTGATGTACTACGTTATCCGGGACTTTGTTCACTTCGACAAGATAGACCCGCTCATGCGGGACCCCTGGATCGAGGACATTTCGTGCAACGGCTTCGGAATCCCTATCTACATTTGGCATCGGAAGCACGAGTCGATTCCGACAAACGTAATCTTCCAGACGGCCGAGGAACTCGACAAGTTCACCCTGAAGCTCGCCTACATGACGGGCCGAGCCATCAGCATCGCCCAGCCAGTCCTGGATGCAACACTTCCGGATGGAAGCCGTGTCCAGATGACCTATGAGAAGGAGGTAACCCGCCGAGGCTCCACATTCACAATCCGAAAGTTCAGAGAACGCCCTCTAACCTGCACAGACCTCATAATCTACAACACACTATCCGCGGAGATAGCCGCCTGGTACTGGTATGTCATAGAGAAACAGGCATCAGTACTAGTCGTCGGGGGAACAGCGTCCGGCAAGACAACGACCATCAACACCCTCGCTATGTTCATCAAGCCTAACGCCAAGATCGTGAGCATTGAGGACACCTCGGAAATCCAGCTGCCACACGAGAACTGGCTGAGTTCCGTTGTCAGGACAGGTTTCGGCGTCTCGGGCTCGATTTCCGAGATTACCCTGTTCGACTTGCTCAAGAACGCGATGAGACAACGCCCCGAGTATATTATCGTCGGAGAGGTTCGAGGCTCGGAAGCCTATACGCTGATGCAGGCAATCGCTACAGGTCACGGAGGCCTCGCCACCCTACACGCTGATTCTGCGGAAGCTGCAATTCACCGTCTTGAAAGCGAGCCCATGAACATTCCCAGACCGCTCATCCCGACAATCGACGCCATAGGCGTACAGACACGAGTGCAAGTTGGCGAGAAAAGTGTCCGGCGCATGGTCAACGTTGCGGAGGTCGTGGGCTTGGACCCGACCACGAAAGACGTGTTGACCAATGACGTGTTCAAGTGGAACCCGAAGAACGACACCTACGTCTTCTACGGCCGAAGCTACGTCCTCGAAAACATCATGAAACGTCACGGCTACAAACACGAGGAAGTCATGGAGGAGCTCAACAATCGGCGCATGGTTCTGGAATGGATGGTCCGCAACAACATCCGCGACTTCAAAGACGTGGTCGAGGTAATCAGAACCTACTACGTTAACCCGCAGCAACTGCTTGAGCGGGTCAAGCGCGAAAAGATGGAAGCACCAAGCGGAGGGTCAAGGCCAGCATGAGCCTCCTTGACCCCATCGTCTCAATTCTTGGACCGTTCGGCCAAGTCCTAGCAGCGAGCGACACAATTGTCATCGGACTCGCCCTCCTAGGTCTAGTCAGCCTCGGACTCTACTTTACCAAGAAGACCATTTTCGACACCAGCAAGGCCTGGGTCGGAGCAACCGTCGCCTTGTCAATTCTAACAGTATTGTTCAGGGGGATGAACTACCTCTGCAATTGCAACTGGTACGTCGATTCAACCACTGGAGATATCTCCCAGCTCGTCCCGATAACCTACCTCCTCATCTCAGGCTCGTTCTTTGCCATACTCTACAACTTCAACATCCCAGGTCTAAAGAAGTGGAAGTGGCTCATTAGCATCCCACTATCGATTCCAATTACCCTATTCTCAGACATACTCTTTCCCCTGACAAGTACGCATCCTGCTTGGCTCTTCCTAGAGAACATTCTGTTAGCTCCCCTCGGAGCCGTCTACAGCACGTTCGTATACGAGAAGGCTGTTCTACACATGGGAGACTACAGGGTAAGGCTGCGAAGGTTCTTCGAACAGACCGAGCAGGCCAAGAAAACCGGCACTCCGCTTGCGCCGGTTGAAAAGGAAGGTTTCTACTACTTCACCTACGCCCTCCTAGGAAAACGTCTACAGCGAATCATACCCTGGTTCAACTCTCTCAAGTCAATTCTCACTCTCGCGGGAATCAAGATTGGGTACAAGGCGTACGTAAGCCTGATGATATTCGGCGCCTTGATTGGAACCGTCGTTTCGATACCTGTATGGCTTGTCCTTTTTTCGCTGGGTTTCGATCCGTTGGGGCTCGGGCTTGCAAGTCAATCCTTCGCATGGACAATTCTTCAGGCAATACTCTTCTCAATGATTACCGGTTTCGTAATCCTGGGCGTATTCTACATGATACCGTTCATGAAGCTGGGCTCTAGGAAGCAGCGGCTGGACCAGTTTCTCCCCTTCACCTCAAGTTACATGACTGTCCTCGCCTCCGCCGGGGTTACTCCAGAAAGAATTCTCCGCTCGACTGCGGAGAAAGACCCGAAGTTCATGCTCTCAGACGAAATTGCAACCGTTATCGGCAGAATCGACCTGCTAGGTTACGACGTAATCAATGCGCTGAACGCTGAAGTAGATCGTTCACCGTCGAACAATTACCAGGACCTCCTCCGAGGCTTCGCTGGAGTCATCAGAACAGGAGGAGACAGTAAGAAGTTCTTCCACGGCATGACAGAGCACCTATTCCAGAAGCGCGCTCTCTCCGTCCAGGGCTTTATCGACACTCTCGGCATTATTGCCGAGACTTACGTCCTGATGCTCATCGCCTTTCCACTGATGCTCGTCGTGATGCTCTCTATCATGGCTTCAATCGGTGGAAGCTTAGGAGGAATCGACGTGTTCTCCTTCATGTACCTTCTAGCATTCATCCTGATACCGATCTGCGGAGTGACATTCCTCTTCATACTCGACTCAATGCAGCCTAAAGGTTAGAGTGAAAAACAAGTGTCAGAACCAAACACGCAACCAAACACGACCCTGGGGGCAAGCGCGCGTGAGGCTAGCAAGGGCAAGGCAAGGGGACGCATCAGCGGAGGCGTTATGCTCGTAGTTGGCAAGGTCACGAGAAAGCTGGTCTGGGTATTCAGCGGCCTAATCTTCGCGGGAATCTTTGCATGGGGCCTCGTTGAAATCGGGCTAAACGGACCAAGCGTCAAACTCGCGTTCATCGGACGCACGGGGAATTTCACATTCGACCGGTTTCTACTATTTGCTGGAATACTCAGCTTAATCCCACCTTCGATAATGTACTTCATCGATTCCCGACGACGCGACTCTATCGACAACAACATCCCGCACCTCATTCGAGACATTGCCGACGCTGGAAGAAGCGGGATGACCCTCACAAGGGCCATCGAGATTTCAGCAGAGCGAGACTACGGTCCATTAACCAAGGAAATCAAGCGGCTCATCGCCAAGATCAGTTTCCGGGTCCCGCTTGAGCGGGCACTCCAGTACTTCGCTGACAGCACTGGAACAATGCTTTCTCGGAGGAGCGCCATGCTCATCTCAGAAGCCAACAAGTCCGGGGGAGACATTCAGGAAAGCATGGAATCAGTCGCTAAACACGTACAGGACATTCAATACCTTGAAAGGAAAAGACGGGCAACCCTGCGCCCTTTCATCGGGGTCATGTACATCAGCTTCGCAGTATTCCTAGTTACAGTCTATCTGCTCATCAGCAGCTTCTTCACCCAACTCGCAAACACTAACTTCGGCGGTGCAGGTGCCTCGGTGGGAGGAGTTGGCTTCAACTTCGTGTCGCTCCCACTGGACAAGATAACAGCTGTATTCCTCTACATGGCAATGATTGAAGCCGCCTTCGCAGGACTTGTTGGGGGCAAGATGGCGACAGGCTATATTCGCGACGGGCTAAAACATGCAGTGCTCTTGATGCTCATCTGCTTCATAGTTTTCGTCTTCCTCATCTAAGTCCCCACATCCACCACCCTCAATTTTCTTCCTCAGTAGAAGTCTCAGAATCCAACCAAGTCGTCACAATCGTAACTCACCTGGCATTGGCCTTCGAGGGCGGTGAGCACCTTTTTTTTCGGACGCGCGCCATGGCCAGAAGAACTATTGTCTCCTGAAACTCAGTGTCAGCACCACGACGGCCGCAAGGTTCTTGCAGTTCTCTCCAACGCCGATAGTCTACTATGGTAGACTAGGAATGTAGAAATCAGTTGGGCAAGCTTCAGGTTTGCTTCTTTTTCAGATTAGGGTCGAGCGTTTTGTTCGGTGGCTCGCGGCTCCCTGAACTGGAAAAATGTTTTTCATCTGAAGTCTTAGCTGCAGCTCGCCGCGTTTGTCACTGGCTACCGTCGAGTCCTACTCTCTTGCCTTGGTTGGCCATGTGCGACGTTTCTGCATCGTGCTCTGCAAAGGCAAGAATGCCGAGGAATTCTAGTCCGCAAACCTCGCATTTGTACGTCTTACGGGCCTGTTCAGCTGCAAAGTTTCTGACCTCTTCTATGAGGGATTGCTTCTGCGCTTGCGCTTCGGCTATTTGCTCAAGCTCTATCCTATCGTCAGGAGTGAGTGAATGAGATTGTAGAATCTTCCTGTAAAAATCGTGGACTTCATCCTCTGTGCTCGCTTGCAAGTCTCGCCGGGCAGAAGATGGCCTACTTTTCCTACCACCTGAGCTGCCTGTGTTACTCACTGTTCTTTCCACTGTCCTTGTACTATCGTGGTGCCAACGGCTGAGGCATTCCCTCGACTTCCGCTGGGCTAGTTGACTCTCCCTCGACGAATTCGCAGATTAAGATAGCGTAACTCCTCGATTGCAAGGGATGCTCCAATACTTCGCCCTCTCTAGATGAGTTTGGCGCTGCTTCATACAGTTCCTCGGAATTATTCAATCGGCTGAAACCAGATTCGTTCAATCTGCCCGACAGCTCCCTCCAGAACTCGGCGGGAACGAACCCAGTGAAGGAGGCGGAGGGGACGGCAGGGCTTGCTTCAACGGGCTGTTGGCCCCTCGTCCCGACTCATGGATCGAAAGGGTGAGAACGCCTGACCTAGGAAACAGGGTCAGGCGCATAGTGGGCGGCCTTAGTCGACGAAGATTGTCTCTTTCGGAAAGACCTCTATGCCGTTTCCTGAAATCTTGTAAGGCCGGGGCTGCATGTCAATGGGAGTCTCCCTCATCTTCTCGACCTGCAAGACCCGATTGTAGGTCTTCCCAACCTTCGCATTGGACAAGATCACTACGCCGTGCGCCAAGTATTCCTCGAGTTGGACCGCCCGTTCCACCGAAGGGCCGAAGGCGCGCAGCTCTGTGGTCAGGAGGCACGTCGCCCCTGTCTTTACGAGCGCGTCCACTAGGTCCAACACAGCAGTCCTCCGCTCGGTCATCTCGGGATACTGGAAGATCAGTGATGTAACCGGATCCACGACGACACGCTTAGCGTTGATGAGTTCTGTGTGAGTCTTTATTCCTTCTATGAGGCTGAGGATCGAAAAATCCTTTCTGCCGATTGAGGTTCGTCCCACCTTGACTTCGCCTGGCATGTGCCGAAGCGGCGAGGCGTTAATGAAGGCAAATTTCTTCCCCTTCTCCAGTTCTTCAAACTTCCAGCCGAAAAGTGCCATCTCCCTGAAGAAGTGCTGCTTTGTTTCATCAAGGCTTACAAAAGCGCCGTTCTCTCCGTACATCTTGATCCCATTGAGTAGGAACTGGGAGGTGAGAATGGTCTTTCCTGTTCCTGGCCCTCCGACGAGAAGGATGACTCTTCCCCTTGGAAAGCCTCCGCTTAGGATCTCGTCAAGTCCCGGGATTCCGGTTGGCGTTCTATCAATCATCGGCATCTTTCGCGGACCAGCTTCGCCTGAGTCCGCCACGGAGCGGTTCATCATATTAATCGCTTTGGGCATGTTCACTCCCCGGACGTTTTGAACCCTATTGTAACCCTCCCTGTTACTCCTCGGGTAACAAGTTGTTAGCATTCCGGGACTCTGCCATCAAAGAACAGTCGAGCTCTAGGGCTCCCCCTTACCCGTTCAACGAGCCATTGACAGGGTGTAGATTGTGGCCAGTGGAAAAAACACCAAGAAACCCTTCGAACCCTTCGGGGCACCGCAGCTCCCAACATTCGGGACCGCACCTATATTCAATCACACGCTGCCCATTGTTTTTCGACTTTCTAGGCCCAGAACTTGGGTGTTTCCGGGTGCCAGCTTCCTCCTAGGCTACACAATTACAGGTGGGGGAGCATTCTATCAGCTCCTGGTCGGCCTGGCTATCGCGTGCATCGTTACTGGAGCTACCAATATTGTGAATACTTACGCGGACGTCAAGGAGGACAGCATCAACCAGCCATCACGCGTACTCTGGATTGGAAGAGTTGGACCTAGAACAGCTCTCTCCAGTGCAATCATTCTCTATGGACTGGCGGCGGCTTTCTCTGTCTATCTCGGCTTATTGTACATGCTCGTCCTCGGGCTGGGAGTCTTCAACAGCCTGTTCTACTCCCTTCCGCCTCTAAGGTTCAAGGCCCGGCCCGTTCCAAGCCTGATTAGTTTCTCGGGAGCGGTCGGTCTCGCCTTTCTCAGTGGACTCGCAGTGAACGGGTCCCTCAACCTCCTCAACCCGGTTCTGTGGCTAACAACCTACTTCATGTTCACCTACGGCACAGTCAAGAATCTTCCCGACTATGCCGGTGACAAGAAAACGGGAACCCGCACATCAGCTACGATATTCACAAGCATGAAGAGCGCGGTTCTCTTCAGCGGAGTGCTCCTAGCCACGCCCTATGTCCTACTCGTCACGCTCGTGGCAACAGGATTCCTATCTCCTGTTTATCTGGCAGACGCCGTGCTCATAATTTTTCTCTTCAGCATCTTCAGGAAAATGCGGCGGGCAAGAACTTCTGAGGACCTGGAGAAGGCTCACACTCTCGGATTCTTCTACGCCATATCCTTCCTTCTTCTTACACTCGTAGCCACCTCACCCACATTACAGTCTCTCACAATCACAGTCGGAGCATTTGTCTGGACTCTCCTCGTCTCCAGAATCCATGTCGACTCGCGGGTTGAAGCCCGCGATTGGGAAAAGGGGACGACCAAGAACTGAACACTCTGGCAGCGCGAGAGCTTTCCTTTGACATTCTCAAAGGCGTGATTCTCACTCCGATAACTACGGGACTCAACATTGCAGTAATGGGTCCCCCTGGCGCTGGGAAGACAACAATGTGTCAATGCCTTCTGAAAGAAGCAACTCAAGCTGGCCTCAGAGGCCTCTGTGCAATCACCAACAACCCGATCCAACTCATTAGAGAGCAGCTACGGGCACAGGGCCCGATACCAGGAGGAAAGCCTGATGAGGTATTGTATGTTGACATGTACTCGTGGCTGTTAGGGGAGCGGTCTCCAGAACGTTTTCAGATTGACAACGCATCCGATGTCGCATCGCTCAGCGTAGTCTTGTCGGGTGCAGCAGACGCCGTGGGAGAGAAGGCTTTCTTCGTCTTCGACTCTCCCTCAACGCTCCTAGCCTACAACTCGGAAGAGTTGATGGTCCGCTTTCTCAAGTCACACTTAGCTCGTATGAAGAAACGTGGAAACATCGGAACGTACGTTTTCGAGACCGGAATACACAGTAGTGGTTTCTACAATGAGGTCAGGGCTTCCTTCGATAGCGTTATCGAGATGAAACTTGAGGAAGCTGATGGTGAGCTTCGCCGATTCATTCGGGTCTACAGCTTCAGGGGTCTGCATGAGACCAAGTGGTTTAGGTTTCTCATAACACCCGAGCATCGTGTGAGGATCTGCTAGATGGAACGAGGGCGATTCATTCATTTTCTTTGGGCATTTTTCCCAGTTCACTTTTTCACGGAAGTTGGGTACACTCTGCTTAAATCGCCTATCCGTGAGGTGGCTCTAAGGTGACCGGCGTGGAACCCACCGGGGTCAAAGTTCTAGACGACCTCCTGGGTGGTGGGATCCCAAGACCGTCCGCACTAGGCATAATCGGAGCCGTCGGAAGTGGAAAATCATCCCTCGTCCGACAGCTCGCCGTCAACATGCTCGAACGCGACTTCCGAGTCCTCTACTACGCTATTGACGAATCCGCCGAAGATGTCAGGGATGGAGTCGCAACCTACGGAGTCGACGTTCCGAAGTACGAGCAAGAGGGAAAGCTCGCTTTCATCGACATTTTCGCTCTTGGAGTCGAAAGACTTGCAGAAGCCTATCCTGTCGAAGAACCGGAGAAGATCGTCGACAGCACCTTCAAGTTTTCAGACTTGGTAGCTCAAGGCAGACGCTTCACATTGAAGCACTTAGGCAAGAAGCAATTCGTCATTATGGACTCCCTGACTCCATTCTTTCTGATGGTGGAGGCCAAGAGAGTCTTCCAGTTCGGCCAGGTTCTCAAATACGCTACACGTTTTGCAAAAGCCATTGGTGTTGCGACCCTTCACACCAAAGTTCTAGATGAGTCAATCGAGAACGCCATGGTGAACTTCGCAGACGTCGTATTAGAACTGGAACGTAAGAAAACCCCTGAGGGAATCAGCAGAGGAGGCACTCTAAGGCTTGTCAAGCTTGGCAAGAACCCGACTCCATCTCGAGGGTACTACTATGAGATGACCCCTCAAGGCATTGTCATTAGCACCACGCCACCCATCTAGCCCAGAACTCCCGAGCTTCATACAATTATATCACCAGCTCCTACCGGAGAACGGGCTTGTCGTCTCCAAGAGCAGCGGAAGTCCTCTCCAACGAAGACATGCAAGTAGCAGAGCTGAACTCTGAATATCTCGGCGTGACCAACTTCCAGCTGATGGAAGCCGTGGGCGCGAAGGCAGCTTCAGAAATTATTGCCAGAATGCCGAAAGGAAAACCGAACCCAAAAGTTCACGTTTTTTCCGGGCCGGGGAAGAATGGTGGAGACGGGTTTTCTATCGCCCGCCACTTAACCTCTATGGGACTGAGAGTCAAAGTAACACTAGTCAGCAGGACAGCCGAGGTGAATGACTATGCGGCAAGACAACAGCTCACGGCCATTCTTCAGATGAAGGAAAGTGTGGAATTCGAAGCCGCCCACGACTCCTCACAGCTCAAGGCCATTGAAGCCGAATTAATTGTCGACTCTCTCCTAGGAACTGGCGTGAAAGGTCCGTTGAGAGAGCCGCTGTTGGGGGCGGTCCGAGCTTTGAACAAGTCCAGAGGATTCAAAGTTGCGGTTGATATTCCGTCGGGGCTTGACACGGATACAGGAGAGCCTCACGGAGATGCTGTAAAAGCCGACCTGACAATTTGCCTGCACAAGACGAAGAAAGGTCTCCTAGAGGCAAGACAGTATGTTGGGACGCTAGTCGTCCTCCCAATAGGAATTCCTCTCGAGGCTGAGCTATTCACGGGTCCCGGAGACTTCAAAGTTCTCTGGAAGCCCAGACCCGACGAGTCTCACAAAGGCGACTTTGGCAGACTCTTAGTCATCGGGGGAAGTGAGAACTTCACAGGCGCACCAGCATTCGCAGCACTTGCCGCAACTAAGATCGGAACAGACCTCGTCTACGTCGCAGCACCGCAGAAAACAGCGGAGATTATCACCTCCTACTCACCCGACTTGATCTCTATCAAACTCCCTGGAGAACATCTCAGCCCAAGAGCCTTGCCAGAGTTGAGCCGCTGGACGTCGAACATGGATGCAATAGTTCTAGGCCCGGGAATTGGCATTCATGATGAGACCGCGGACTCTGTCTGGAAGCTGATTTCCGAAGCAGAGTCGCTCAAGAAACCCCTAGTCCTAGACGCGGATGCCCTCAAGGTGTTCGGTCGCAGGCGGAGGAAGCTGAGAACCCCCTGCATCATAACTCCGCACGCAGGAGAGTTTGCGGCTGTCGCCCAGAGAAAGCTGTCCAGCGAGATTGAATTGAACAAAGAGGCCGCGGCCCAACTTGCAAAGGAGCTCGGCTCAACAGTCGTGCTAAAAGGCCATGTAGACATCATCGCCAATGCCGATGGCAGAGTTAGACTAAACCGAACCGGCAATCCCTACATGACCGTGGGTGGAACCGGCGACATACTCTCCGGCCTTGCAGGCGGTCTCCTGGCCCAGCATGTCGAGCCCTTCAGAGCTGGTTGCGCTGCAGTCTTCTTGAACGGGCTTGCGGGCGACATCATGATTTCAGAAAAGGTACCTACAATAACGCCGTCCGCGCTGGTCGATTATCTTCCGAAGGCGATGAGATATTGCATCGAAGGTCCACCTTATCCAGCAATCAGCAAATAGATACTTTTCCCGTTAGGCTGATGGTGTATGAGCTTCATCAGGATGACCCGAAAAAATGTACTGCGGCACGATTGCGAACGTTCGGTCTTGCACGAAAAATCACAAGCCTCAAGCAAATCCATCCGTCAAGCATCGTCTTGAACCCAACATCTCAACAGAGACTAACGAACGCCGACAGGGACGCCGTTGAACTTCACGGTTTAGTCGCGCTCGATTGTTCCTGGAATAGGTCGGACCAGGTCTTCAGTCTTAACATTCCAGGTCAGACGCGCCGGCTTCCGCAACTGTTGGCCGGGAACCCGACAAACTACTCCGTCTCGGGAAAGTTGAGCACGGCGGAGGCTTTTGCGGCAGCCCTGTTCATTACAGGTTTTGAACCAGAAGCGAGGCGGGTCCTAAGCCTATTCAGCTGGGGAGAGACTTTTCTCAGCCTTAACGAGGAGCCCCTTCAGGCCTACGCCTCTTCCAAACCGGAAGAACTGGGGGAAATCGAAGCCTCATTCTTCTGATACACTGAGTTCGCTGTCAAGAAAGGCGCCCGCGATCGCAGGCTCGGAAAGAACCAACGGGAAGTCTCTTCGAACAGAAAGTGCTCGTTGGAGAAACTCTCTCACATGGTCGAAACTCTAGAGATAAGGTCTCTGAACGGGAGCGTCAAACCACATCAAGTTATAGGCATAATCTGGAAACATTTTCTCAACTTTTCTGCTCCGGGTCAAGAGGTACGTTTTCCGTTTCAAACTTACCTTTCACTTTGGCCTCCGAACTGTCGCGCGGCCGTCCTCAGTGGCGGCTACCGGCAACCGAAACTAATCCCACACAAGACCGTTAACAAATCGCCCAGTACAACCCTGAATCGCAATCTGTCAGCGACTATTTACGGTCACCTTGACTTTCTGAACGAAAATGCTAACGATCCCATCATCCCAAAATTCCACACTCAGCCGTGGCAAGCCCTGGCAGCGAAAAAATCGCCCACTCTCCCCGCCAGACAGAAAACGAGCCCTGAAAATTTGACTGGGTACGGACGCGTCCATTTTAGACGTGAGAGAGGCGAGTACGAGACCCGTATAGAACGAGACTAAAGATAAGAATGTGAAACCGAAAAAAAGGCGAGTCTTTTTTCAGTGAATCTTTTTTGTCGAGAAATCTTTATGGCCCCCAGGGGGGCTACTCGTTTTCGCGCGCGCGAGCCCGAACAACAAGTCCTCTGAACCCTAACGAAACCTAGCAGTGGAATCGAGGGAGGCCCATCCCTTCATACCAGAATCCCATTCCAACTAAGACCAGGCTAAACGTTTATATCAACTACCAAGCCAAACCATTCTTTTTGGTAGCATTAGCAGGTCTAGAGAAGAGCCCACGGTCCCGGCGGCGGCGTCAATCCGACGCTTAGGGCGTTACGCCTGTGAATGACAGATTGACCTCCACTGTGGGCGAAAACATGATGCAGACCTAAAAAACCCTGGGAGTCAAAGAAAGACCCTGGAACGTTTGGGTCCAAGGGAGGCTCGTAGCCACCTGCTAAACTCCAGCCAATTCCTGTATGATAGGCGTCCGAAAACCCTATCGTTCCAACTCCGCTTGATCCTGGCGGACCCAACTGCTAGCGGGATGAGACTAAGCCATGCGAGTCAAACGCATCCTAGCCACGGTGGAAGCGTGGCGTACGGCTCAGTAACATGTGGCTAACCTACCCTCAGAACCGGGACAACTTCGGGAAACTGAGGCTAATACCGGATAGATGGAGAGGCCTGGAATGGTTCTCCGTTCAAAAGGCCCTGGCAGCATGCTTGCCAGGGTTGTCTGAGGATGGGGCCGCACCTGATCAGGTTGTTGGTGAGGTAACGGCTCACCAAGCCTATAACCAGTACGGGCCGTGAGAGCGGGAGCCCGGAGATGGGCACTGAGACAAGGGCCCAGGCCCTACGGGGCGCAGCAGGCGCGAAACCTCTGCAATGCGCGAAAGCGTGACAGGGTCATCCCGAGTGCCATCCGCTGAGGAAGGCTTTTGCCTGGTCTAACCAGCCGGGTGAATAAGGGGAGGGCAAGTCTGGTGTCAGCCGCCGCGGTAATACCAGCTCCTCGAGTGGTTGGGACGATTATTGGGTCTAAAGCGTCCGTAGCCGGCTGGAAAAGTTCTCCGTTAAACCCAACGATCCAATCGTTGGCCTGCGGAGAATACTCTTCGGCTTGGGGGCGGGGGAGGTCGGCGGTAGTCCCGGGGTAGGGGCGAAAAGAGAAACAGTGTTTCTCGTCGCAGTCTTATAATCCCGGGAGGACCACCAGTGGCGAAGGCGGCCGACTAAAACGCGCCCGACGGTGAGGGACGAAAGCTGGGGGAGCGAACGGGATTAGATACCCCGGTAGTCCCAGCTGTAAACGATGCAGGCTAGGTGTTAGAACGGGTACGGCCCGTCCTAGTGCCGCAGGGAAGCCATTAAGCCTGCCACCTGGGGAGTACGGCCGCAAGGCTGAATTCTCGACGTGCAAAAACGCGCGCCGGGACAGTTAACTTAAAGGAATTGGCGGGGGAGCACCACAAGGGGTGAAGCTTGCGGTTTAATTGGAGTCAACACCGGGAACCTTACCAGGGGCGACAGTTGGATGAAGGTCAGATTAAAGGTCTTACCGGACTAGCTGAGAGGAGGTGCATGGCCGTCGCCAGTTCGTGCCG
>VBBN01000056.1 GCA_005888735.1 Candidatus Bathyarchaeota archaeon | reverse complement strand
GAATTGTAGCCAGGACTTCCAACAGATTTTCCGAAAGACCCAGCTACTATGACCAGATCAATAATGTTGACTGTGCAGTCAACATTCACATCGCCGCTCGGACGTACTAGGATGGTTATCATTATCGCATTGTCGATGAGGTTCGCGAGTCCCTCCCCTGGCGTGGTAACGTTTGCGGTGACGATGTACTTTCCAGTTCTGAGGCCTGACGTTGGCCAGTTGAAAATAATCATTTTGGATTGGCCTGAGTTGTAGCTTGAGGAGTTGGTTCCGATGATGGTGGAATTCGCCTTGATGGTTAAGGTGAGAGCATCAACAAAGTCGCCGGTATTCGAAGCGTTGATACTCAGCCGTAACCATTGGCCGGCTCTGGCTGTTAGACCGTAGCTGATCGAGGACGTGGCATTAGTGGCGAAGCTAAACAACTTCGCACTATGCATCTGTATGAGCACCTTGTAATAGTTGAGGTTCACAGTAACAGTGCTCCCACTAGTAGCAACAACTGCGTGGAAGAAGTACAGGTACTTGTCGCTGAGCTGTGACAGGTTGGCGCCGATCTCATCCTGGCTGGTTGTTGAGGTCAAGGCCGTCTCCGGAGTCCAGGTTGCGCCATTGTTTATCGAGTACGCATAGTAGAGATCGGCCTCGAAAGCGGCCTGACCGCAACTACACGCGACGTCCCTGCTCCATCCCAACCAGATAGTCCCATTCCGGTCCTGCATTACCGAGGGTGACTTGTCACCGTAGGTTGTCACACTAGTAATGATTTGTTCCGGTGTCCATGTTGACCCGTTGGCCGTCGACCTTACTACTATCTGGGTCTTGGCGCCTCCTGTTCTTTCACCGGACCATGCGATCCAGACATGTCCATCCTCAGTTATAGTGATTGATGGGGCAGCATCATTGCTGGGTTGGGTAGTCAATCTCTGTTCAGGCTGCCAAGAGCCCCCGCTGTACTCTCGGTAGAAGATGTGTGTGACAGTCCTCATGGAGCTTGTGGGTTGTGGAGTATTGGTGGCGATGACTGGTTCTCCAACGCTATATCTGCCGTCTGTATTAGAATCGTAGACCACCTGCTCCCCATTAGTCCAAGCACTGCTTCCCGAGATAGTATTAACGAACTTGATCTTGGAATCGGATGATAGGGTAGTCCCTGGTGAGGGGACGGGTCCTGAGATCGTCAGTTCTCCAGCCTCGTAAACACCATTATTGTTTGTATCATAAGCGACTGAGTATCCGGGAAGCCAGTGGCCCGTGCTGTTGGTGTCCCAATATCTGAGATGAGTGTCCGCCGATAACAGTGCTGACTTCGTTAACACAGCAGACGCGGAGGGCGTCGACCAGATCGCGACAACAGGCTCTCCAGAATCGTAGACACCATTATTGTTCGCATCATAGAAAACGGGCTCGCCGGTTTCCCATAGAGCGTCTCCGCTAGAATCGAAGAATTTGAGAAGAGGATCGCTCTTTATTTTTGTGCCAATCGCGGGAGCTGTCCCGTTTATCACTGGCTCACCTAAATCGTAAACACCATTGCCGTTCGAGTCGTATACAACGGTCTTCCCGGGGGCCCAAGTGTTGTCTGTATTTGTCGCGTTGACGAACTTGATCTTGGTGTCCGTGATCAGGTTCTTCGTACCTATTGGTATCGTGGTCCCGGCCAGCGTGACCTCATCGGTGCTGAGGACAGTTCCGACTGATGGGACGGGGGAGCCTGCGATAATGGTGTCAGTTCCGGCGTCGAACACTCCATTGTTATTCAGGTCGTACTCGACGGGCTCTCCAGAGGTGTACTGAGAACTCAGGGTGACGTTTGCGTCCCAGCGAGCGTTCGCGTTGAGATCGTCAAACTTGATCAGCGGGTCTGACTTTAGTGTTGTTCCAGGAACTGGTGGTGTAGAAGTAGACCCGGCGATCCACGGTTCTCCAATATTGACGGCGAGAGCCGCTCCGGGCCGCGGTATGCTACCACGGACAAGATATTCCCCAAAATCATAGAGGTTGTTGCTGTTATCGTCGTAGACAATAGGTTCTGAGGAATCCCATACGCCATTGTTATCATTGTCAGAGTATTTCAGCTTCGGATCGACCGTTAGAATAGTTCCTGTTGGCGGGGCGGTCCCGACTATGATCGGCTCTCCGGAATCGTACACTCCGTTTCCGTTGGTGTCATAGGCGACTGTTTCTCCTGGGACCCAGATCGTATTGGCTCCGGTCTGATAGTATTTGATTTTCGGGTCGA
This sequence comes from Candidatus Bathyarchaeota archaeon, assembly GCA_005888735.1. GTDB lineage: Archaea > Thermoproteota > Bathyarchaeia > 40CM-2-53-6 > 40CM-2-53-6 > BA-19. Next base: position 2,349 of record VBBN01000056.1, on the reverse strand, counting down.
CCTGTAACATGCTACCATTCGCAGGTGCGCCTCCTGCTATGATGGGTTCTCCCAGGCCGGTTGTAATTCCGGTCGAGGGAAGTGTTGCTGGGCCAGTGATTATGGGCTCGGCGTCGTAGACATTGTTCCCATTCGCATCATACACGACACTTTTGCCTGCAGCCCATGTTTCGCTCTGGCTGTTCGTTGCGTTCACATACCTGACGTTTGGATCGAATTTGAGAAGGGTCTGGTTTGCTGGTGCGGCTCCATAGATCACGGGTTCGCCCGTATCGTATCGCCCGTTACTGTTGGAATCATAAACTACAGGGTTACCAGAGGTCCAGCTTGTGCCTGGTCCGACGAACTTGATCAGCGAGTCAGTTTTCAGTTTGGCGTTTGGGTTGGGTACCGGATTGCCGATTGTGATCTCCGCATCGTATAGGTTGTTATTGTTCGCGTCGTATACGACCGGTTCTCCGACATCCCAGAGGGTATTGTCATTCGTGTCGTGGAATTTGATCTTTGGATCGGTTGTTAATGCCGTATTGTTGGCAGGAGCAATTCCCGTGGCTATTGTATCATTGTAGAATCTGCCTGTGGAGTATTTGCCATCGCCATTCTTGTCATACACTACTGTTTCTCCCGGGACCCAAGTCGTGTTGGTTCCCGACTTTACGAACATGAGCCTTCCATCATATTGACTGTTCAGATTGGAATCACACACTACAGCTTCTCCCGGGGCCCAGACGCCATTTCCGTTTGTGTCGATGAAACGAAGGCCTGGATCGTTCTTTGGAGTCTTCGTTGTCGAGAGGAAGTCGCAAGAGGAAAGACCTAGTGCGCAGGCAGGATCGTAAATTGGAGTGTCCGCGTAGTCATAGAGCCCGTTGAGGTTATTGTCTGCGATCACCGTGTCTCCGGTGACCCAGTGACCAGTATTGTTGTCGTCGATGAACTTGATCTTCCCATCATACACGCCGTTTGCATTGCTATCATAGACGACAGTATTTCCGGATGCCCAGCTTGTCCCTGGACCGATGAAACTGAGATTCGTGTCAGGAGTCATTGCGGCGACAACAAGATCGTTGCTCGCGTATTGTCCACTATTGTTTACATCATAAACAAGTGTCTCTCCAGGCTCCCAGAGTCCATCGTGGTTGAGATCGACAAATTTGAGATGGGAGTCGGTCTTCAAAATAGTATTGACGGTCGGGGCTGTACCAATTATGACACAGTCCGTGGTGGGCGGGCTAGACCCACCGCATCTTCCCGCGCCTAGCGCGATGCTTGTGAGTGTGCTGTTCGGTGTCTTGCCCTTGTAGATTATCGTCTCTCCGGAGTCCCAGACGTTATTGTTGTTCGGGTCAACATACATGAGCTTCGGATCGAAAATACTGTTAAGGTTGGGATCGTAAACGACAAATTCTCCCGAGGTCCAGACTCCGTCGTTGTTCGAGTCGTAGAAGACGAGTCTAGGATCGACCTTGAGTAGTGTGCCTAAAGCTGGAGCGTTTCCGGCAATTACTGGCTCTCCAGAATCATATATTCCACTACCGTTTGTATCATAGACTATCGTTTCTCCTGGATCGAAGACGCCATTATTGTTGGAGTCTACGAATTTGATCTTGATGTCTCCGGTTTCCTGTCTTGACCATGCGACCCAGATGTTCCCATTATTATCCTGGGTCCCGCTCGGGTGTTGATCGGCCAAGTTCGTACCGGTGAGCTGTGTCTCAGTGGACCAAGTGAGTCCATTATCGTTGGATCTTGAGTAGTAGATGTTGTAGGTATTTGCATTCTTGCGAGAGAAGAAGAGGACGAGTGTGCCATTCTTCAATGCGACAGGTGCGGGGGTCACGTCAAAATTGGTACCGTGAGTGTAGACCTTCGGAGCCGGCCAGGTCCCACTAGCAATCTGACCAGTAGTTGTAACGATATAGTAAATCCCTGGGTTCTGATCCCAGAAAAGATACACGTTCCCTGTTTTGTCCTGTACGACCGCGGGGGAATAGTGATTGAGACTGTTGCTAGTGACCACGGTGGGGCCGGTCCAGGATGCGGCCTGGATTAGCGGTATTGTAATGACGGGGATCAGGCTGAGCAGCAGAATTAGTATCAGTAGTGGGATTCTGGCTCGTCTATGCGTCTTGGGGAGACTTCCTATCCGAGTACTCTCTTTAATCGGATGATCTTTCCTTCCGCACGGGTTTAAGAGTTTTCTACTTGGGAAGCCGCGAGAGCACCTTGTATCTCCACGGATATCTTCCGATGAGAGTGGACTGTCCCGGCCACATCGGAGACTTCGTGAGGAGGCTGGTCTCCTGATCTCGTTAATCGGGAAGAGGAAATATTCCCCAATTTCCAGAT
>VBBN01000027.1 GCA_005888735.1 Candidatus Bathyarchaeota archaeon | reverse complement strand
ATGTTCTTTCTTCCAAAGTTCTGTAGGTCTCCAGTCGTGATGGTCGGATTTGTAGATGCGGTGCATCAGTAGAAATTCTGCTCCGCGCTCTATCGCACGTTTCATCTTCCTTGTCCATCCGGACCGCGGGATCTCTGAATAGGCCCACAATGGTTCGATTGTGGACATGAACGAGCTGTGCTTGACTATCCGGTGTGGGTAGTCGCAATTCCATCCTCCATCCTCCTGTTGATGTTCGGGCATCCACTCAAGAGCCCTCTTCACCCGAGGTTCCTGACCGTAGCCAAAAACTATCAGCGTCCGGACCATGTTCCCGGTCAAACAGGTCTCCTCCTCCATCTTCCAATTACGTCTATTCTCCCGATTGCTTATCCAGGAGAACGACCCATTGTCCATCTGGTGAAGATCAAGGAAACGCTCGCACGCGGTCTTGATCCGCGGCCCAGGAGCCAAGCCCATCTCGCCGAGGAGGATTAGCGGCCATACTGCGGCCGTAAACTTCGGCATGTAACAGGTATTTTCTGGAGGCCAGTAGCCTTCTCTGGTTTGGGCCCTGAGGATATTTCTGACGGGAGCGTACGACTCGACCATCTTCCTGCTGGAGACGACTCTTCTGTCGTCCGGAGGAAGATGCAGAATGTCCGTAAGTGTCTGGAATCTGACAGCCGGGTCGACTGGTTCGAGGAGCCAGCTTAGGGCTTCAGTCCTCAAGATCTAATCTGATTTCTGAAAACGGTCCGCGAAATTATCAATCTTTCGTTCGTTAGTGAAACACTTCACAATCTTTGAGCATTCTAGTATGATGTTGAGGAGCACGCTTTCTTGCGTGGTGATTGCGAGTGCCGCCTTCTCATTCCGTTGATTTTTGAGTCTCTGCCGAGTATGAGTTCTAGAGAGCATAAATTCGGCCCAGAGCACCAAATCGGGCATGTCGAGACACACTCCTTCCGGCTTGTCGAAGGGTAAGATTCAGCACATTGTCATCATCGTCAAGGAGAACCACACTTTCGACAACTACTTCGGCACCTTTCCAAACGCTGACGGATTTCAAATGCCCAGATCGCCCAATCCACCACCACGCGACCCGGATCACCGCCACAGTGTCTGGTTGACCCGCGACAAGACAAGTGTCCGCCAACAGTTCGTCCAGGCCGACCTACCGGCCTACTTTGAATACGCCAAGCTGTTCAGACTCTGCGACCACTTCTTCACCGAAGTCGCCGGGCCATCGACTCCAAACCATCTCATGTTGATCGGGGCGGACTCACCCTTCATCGACAACCCGAAACCAGGCGACCCGTCAAGGCTCAACACCTCCCTACCTTTGAGTCTCGAAAAACAGCAATTGACATGGGCGAACTACGGTGGCTACGCTTTCCAGTACCTGAACGGAATCCAAGGGATCCGAAAACACGCCTCCGACCAATTCAAAATGGACGCGGGCGAAGGCAAGCTGCCCAACATCTCATGGCTCTACGCTCCCAGCCAGTACGACGAACATCCACCGGACCGGCAAAGAGCGGGTCCCATGGGAAACGTGACGACCGGAATGCAGTGGACCGTCGATCAAGTCAACGCTCTTGTCAAAGGGGGCCTCTGGCCCACTTCCGTGGTGTTCATCACCTGGGATGACTGGGCAGGCTGGTATGACCAAGTCAGCCCACCCAATGTGGAAACCTGGATGCGACTGAACCCTCAACCAAGCTACAAAGGAACACAGTTCAGGTACGGTTCACGCGTCGGGTGCATAGTGATGAGTCCTTATGCGAATCAAGGCTACATCTCTAAGATGCTGCACTCGCATGTCAGCGTCGTCAAGTTCTGCGAATCAGTTTTCAATCTATCCCCTCTAAACAATCGCGACCGGAACGCGGACGAAATGTCGGACTGTTTTGACTTCAATCAAAAACCAGCACTGCCACCACCCGCCACGCCATAAGCTTCGGCTTAATGCGTTCACGGCAGCGGAGTGGGCAATCTTTGGTGCCGCTGTCTCGCAGACCTGACTCTGATCCTAGTCAAGAGAACGATCGTACTTCGGTCCAGTCATCGTAGACTAGGGCTCTGACGACTTGCACCCGTAGAGAACCTCCATGTTTCTCAATATTGCTCCGGAATGCGAACAGTATTTAGCGCGGACTGCCTTAGTTGGGTGTAGAGCTGGAGGACGTTCACCATAAGTCTGCGAGTAAGGGCACTGTCAACCATACCGGTTCTTTTGCTGCTCATTCTCGGCCTCTTTCCAACCAACACGGCTCCCGTCAGAGCGTCAACATCTCCGACGAATCTTATCATGAATCCCAGCTTTGAGAACGGTGTTGACGGGCAGGGGATTCCCCTAAACTGGAACTTTGAGATCTGCGAAGGAGTGGGAAACGCTACAGCAACCCTAGACTCGACAACCTATACTGACGGTGGCTATTCTTCGAAGGTCTATTCTGGACCGATAACCCAGACGTATTGCCTTCCCACCAACGGGACCCGTAATGTAGGTTTTACCCAGTTTCGCCAGTTTGTGGCCGACCCGGTTAATTTTACAGACCTCACGGATAGCCCGGATGGGTTCAGTTTTTGGTTCAAGCTTCAGCCCTATGACAATCAGAGCGGGATGGCGGGTTTCGACATCAGGGTCTTCGGAGCCGAGTCAACGGCCGAGCTGGACTACGCGTTTAACCCTGACCCTTCCCTCACCTTTGTGAACCAGACAGGTATCGGGTCGTTTCTGTTCCACGGTTACCAGCCGGACCAGTGGTACCACTTCAGCCGGAACCTACGGGCGGACTGGATGAGACTGGGTCTCCCTCTCAAGCATCTTTTCACTCTCGTGATGTTTGAAGGATTAGTGCTGCAAGACGGGCCGACAGTCAAATCAGAGACATTCTGGCTGGACGATGTAAAGATCTATGCAGGCAACCTTCCCCCCAGCGTGGCCATTACAAGTCTCACTCCTAGCTCAGCGAGCACAGGAGAAACGGTAACACTAGGGTTCGCCGTGAACAGCACCAGCCCAGTCAGTGAGATTGTCGTTAACTGGGGGGATGGAACGACAACCCGTCCCAGCACAGGGGCAAGGGTTGACAGCCACATCTATCGAAGTACTGGCGATACCCCGTCTCGATCATTCACGATAAACGTGACGGTGACCAACACCGGAGGACGAGGATTCGCCGTTGCGGACGAAAATGTGAAAGACAGACCGCCCACAGTTACAATAACCGGGCTATCGCCAAGTCCTCAAAACACAGGCCAGCCCGTCCAGTTGAACTTCACCGCTTCAGACTCAGATGGAACAATTTCGGCGGTAAGAGTCGACTGGGGTGACGACTCAAAACCAGACCTGATTCTCACAATTTCCTCTAATAGCATGTGTCCCGCTACTAATTGTGTCCTCCCGCTAGGGGCAATTATACTAGTCAGATGGGAAGACCCCGCCATGATCGCCCAAGGGACCATCATCGCGTTCAGACCGGTAGGATGGGCAGACACGAACTACCTTGTGATCCACCGTGTCGTCAGCGTGATGCCCGCGGGTGCGCAGTCAGGCTGTTCCCAAGTAGGATTCTATACGAAAGGTGACGCCAATTCCGCTGATGATCCTTGGGATGTGGGCTGTGGCCTCCCCATCTCTCAGGTCGTGGGAGTCTATCAGTCTAGCCTCGCTCCTCCTAATGGGCCGACAATAACAACATACGCCACCCACACCTATGCCAACACAGGTAACTCGCAAACTCAAACCTTCACAATTCTTGTGAATGCGACGGACAACAGCGGTTCTTTCGGATCGCAGACGTTCGTTAAGGTTATCAAAAATCTACCTCCTTCGATGAGCAGTGTTAGCGTTTCACCGAATCCGGTCGTTGCGGGCAACAGTGTAACTGTCCTCTTCTCTGCGAGGGACCCTGATGGCACCGTTTCCTCTATCAGCATCAACTGGGGGGATGGAACCGCAATAGATAGTCTAGGCAGCAGCACTACCTCCGACATGCACACTTACGCCTCCGCAGGCTCTTTCACCATAAGCATCACAGCATCCGACAATGCAGGATCTAGAAGCCAGGCAACGTCGACGGTCACGGTGAACGCCCCATCATCGCCGACCGAGGTTCAAACCCCAACAATCTTCGGCGTCTCACCTTCACTCTTCTACTATGCCGTGCTAGGAATCACCGCAATCATAATGAGTCTCGCTGTATTGATAACTCTGAGAAAGAGGAAAAACACCAGTATAGGTGGACAGGTCTGAATCCTCGCCTCCGGGGTGCGTTTTTTGAGGAGTGCCATCTCTAACCGAGCTCACCTCTGATAGAATCCGAAACGATTTCTTTTAGAAGTCTCATCCACCTATCGAAGGTTGACATTTGAAGCTCTCGTTTGTCGGAATCCCAATCTATACTCTTGCAAAGTACAGAGGCATGAGCGAGGCTGTGACAAACCTCCGGAGCGCCGGAATCCTCAGCAGATTAAGGTCTGCAGACCCAAACTTGGTCGACCTAGGAGATGTTGATTGCCCTCGCATAGAAGCGGACCTTGGTTCCAAGACCCTTCACAACTTTGACGAGTTTCTGGAAGGGACTCGGAAGGTTCGGGAGAAGTTGGTCAAGGGTATCGATGGGACCAGGTTGACGTTCCTCCTTGGCGGCGAATGCTCGTTCATTGTCGGAAGCACAGCCGCCCTCAAAATCGTTCACAAGGGGCGTCCTGGAATTGTCTGGATGGACGCCCACGGCGACTACAACACCCCCGAGACCACCGACTCCGGCTTCATAGGCGGAATGTGCCTCGCAATGGCCTGCGGCCGCGGCCCCAGACTCACCAGCGAGCTTGAAGCAGCACGCCCCCTCCTAGACCCGGAATACGTCGTCCACATCGGCTCGCGCAGTCTCGACCCCGGCGAAGACAAGGCCCTCGAGAGCAACGTCAAACTCATCACCGCCAAACAAGTCAAGAAGGATGGCATAGGAAAAGTCGCCCGTCAAACCGCCAAGCACGTGAACGATTCTTGCGATTGGATTATCGCCCATCTGGACGTGGACGTGTTCGACCCATCTGTCATGTCTAGCGTCGACTTTCCAGAGCCAGGCGGTCTAAGAGACTATGACATTCTAACGATCTTCCGGGAACTGCACAAAACCGGAAAGATCAATGCCATTGACCTCACGGCTTACAATCCGAACCTGGATAAGGACGGCAGGGGGCGAAGCTTCCTCCTAGACATAGCACCTAAACTAGTTGCAACAGAGTGAGCTCTTCCAGAGCAAAGCTATTTCGAAGAATACGGGAAAGAGAGAGGAGAGTGTGAGTGCTTAACAGGGAGCTCCTTCTAGGTGGCCGCTACTTCCGCTGTTTGGGTTCTACCGGTTAGTGTTAGTCCAAGCTGTTTCAGTAGCCCGACCAGGTCATAGAAAAGTTTCTCCTCGACAATCTCTCCGTTCTTCCATTGAGCGACGGTGCAGAACTCTAACTCGAATTTTTTGTTCGTGGCCGGAATCGTGCGTCCATCGAGGCCCGTGAAGGATCCTATGTTGGTTCCTGTCCATCTGGCCACTGAGCAAGTGTATTCGCTGGAGCCGAACAGGATCTTGTACGGGTTGTTGTCGATGTGGTTGTCGAAGGCTTTGAAGAAGGTGATGGCTTCCTCATGATGAGCATGTCGTCCTCTTGTTGGTTCGGGTTGGCCCGGCCAGTAGACTGCGACGTTCTCAGCATGACGCTTCTTGAAAGTATCCCAATCCTTAGCATTCCACGCGTCATCCAGCGTTTTCATCAATCGAAGATTTTCATCCACTCCCATGACCTTGGAACATCTCCAAATTCTTCTACAGGAGCCATTGCGTATTTAAGAAGACATGGAACAGCATATTCCAAGAAAGACCGCGTCGAGTTCAATGAGAGAGAACCTTTCGGCCAAAGATTTCCTCGTAGAGCCCGATATTCGCAGGGCTGAGTCGCTTCCTGCTTCCGCCTTCACTGATGGGGAGTTTCTCGAACTGGAACTCCGGACTATCTTTGCTAAAACCTGGCTTCTCGTCCCTGAGCAAGACATCTCCGGGAAAGATCCAACCTCATTCACCGGGTTTCTAAAGTCATCCGGATCGCGTTCCCCGTTCACCCTGTTGGGCAAGCCGTTCTTCCTTCAACGCGGCCAGAGGGCCCAGCTTTACTGTTTTCCCAACGTCTGCACCCACGCCTGGCACCCACTCGTAAATTCACCCACTACAGGTGGAGCGATAGTTTGTCCCCAGCACGGACGCCAGTTCGACGTTGAGGGAAGGTTCCTTTCGCAGACGGGCTTTGGGAGCTTGGAAAACTTTCCGCGAGAATCAGACCACCTCAGAACTCTTCAGGTCGCCGAGTGGGGGCCTTTCATCTTCACAGCCCTTGACCATCCACTGGCACCTTTTCACGAGTTCGTGCAGAGCGTTCAGCAGTCAATTCCTGGGATCAACCTATCCAATCTCAGGAGACATCGTCTCGACGCCGAGGTTCGCATTGTTGAAGGAAACTGGAAGCAGCACGTGTGGAATTATATGGACAACTATCACATCAGATTCGTCCACAAGGGACCCGGGGGACTGGCAGATGCCATCGACCAGTCCACTTACAAGACAGAACTCTACAAGTACAGTAGCCTTCAGTGGGTCTACGCCCACAACCCAGAATACGGCTTCGACCCCCGACTCCTCGCTCCTCGGTTCCAAGACCCGAAAAACCTTGACCGACGAGTCTTCGCACTATGGTGGTTTGTCTTTCCAAACCTCACACTCAACTTCTACCCCTGGGGCCTATCTGTCAACATCTACAGCCCAATCCCCGGACAACCCGACAACACCCAGTTCCACTGGTACCAGTACGCGATTAATGAGGAAATGTTCCACCAGCGAAACAAGACATGGCTTAGCGAACAAGTAGACGATGAAGATATTGAAGCGATAAGCCTCGTGAGCAAGGGAGCAAGATCAGGCTACGCGCCACGCGGACGTTTCGCCCCGGAAGAGGAAGCTGGACCGCACTGGTTCCATCGACTTGCATACGAAACGATTTTCGAAGACCAGACCACCCCAAGATGAACCGAGCTAGGGCCAACGTCCCATTTCTCTGATTACGATCAATTAGACGACGAGCGCATTGATGAAGGCACTTTCCGGAATCAGAGGTGGGGTCGAAGGCCAATCCTCAAGCCTGGACCTATTCTGCTCAACAGCCACGCGCCCCGTCGGACGATAAAGGGAGCGATCCAGAAGTAGAACCGTGAGGCTGGCCTCCAGAAGAGAGGGATGGCTGAGATGAAGAATGCTGTCGCAGCAATGAGTTCTAGATTCCTCTCCCGCCTGTACCGTGCAAGCGTCAAGGGAGCGACGACTTTCCTCTCTTCTTTCGCGAGCAGGTTCGTAAACAGGGCGAGAATGCCGTAGACGGATCCAATGTCAAGGGCCCAGAGAATGGTTGACACGTCGAAGAACGAGCTGAGGGTTGGAGGACTCGCGCCGTTTGTCGACTTGCCGAAACTGCCGTAGGCGAAGAGCTAGTTGAACAAGTACGGTTCGAGAGCAACAAGGAACAGCAGGGCAAATGTTCAGGTCCCTTGACCGTCTCGTCTCAACCGGCAAGACTGTCATAATGTCGGTGTAGCGCAGCCAGACGCCAATCAGGATGGGGTCCTACAATTCTAGACCTAGGCCTCTTCTCAGCAGGACTCTCCGCGGACACGAGCTTCCACAGAATAGTGTATCAGAGCCTTCTCTTCCCATCGACAATCCCTCAAACATCAGGGAAAGACAGAGTTGGGTACGGGTGACTGCTCGGGAACCTGAATCGGCAACTACCGTCGGAAAAATCCAATCTCCGCAGTCCGTAAAATGGACTTCCGCCGGTCGAAAGAAATCCCGGGCTCGACGATTCGAAATCTTTCTGAATATTTCTGGATATTTCCAGGCCACTCCTCACCTGAGGCCAATCTCCCAGTCAAACTCCACAATGGTTAAATCAACGCCTAGGGGGAACCGCCCCTGTGATTCTCAAAGAGATTCGTCATTCTCCTAGGCCAAGAATCTCAAAGGCTGCCTTGGGCCTAGCCACGATATTTTGTTTGATCCTCCTACCTGTATTTGCCCAGCCCTCACATGCAATCCTGCCCCCAGTATCATGCACTTCCGTTGCTGACTTCGCAATCTCCCCCGACAAACCGTTTCTGGAAGTTCTTGTTGACGGGACGAATTCGTCGGGACTCGAGTTGACGAGCATCAACGGTTTTTCGGGAACCATCTTGCTTAGCGCGGCAGCCGCGTCACCCGGAGTCACGGCAACACTGAGTTCGACCAGTGTGCCATTGACCGCGGGGGGGTCTGCTAGTTCTAGCCTGTCGGTTTCAGTGCTTGGGCCCTCGCCTCCAATCTTTTCCATTATCACCGTAAACGCGACAAGTGGGTCACTTTTCCACACAGCTCTGCTGTACGTTCATGTGGTGAAGCCTGGTTTCTCTATCTCCGCAGACCCTAGTTTTCTCGAGTTTCCACCCGGTGGCTCAGGAACTTCACTGATCAATGTCACTAGCGGCTTCGGCTTTGCTGGCCACGTAGCGCTGTCTGCGGAGGTCTCGGGTCTCGGTTCGCTTCCTGCCGCATCCTTGAGCCATGCAAGTGTTGACCTGCCTGGCGCTCCAACGGTGACCCTTACGGTTGATGCGACTTCACCATTAGTACTTCCCGGCTACTATTCAGTGCTAGTTATCGGTGCAAGCGGGCCCGTCAATGACACCGCTTCTGTCTACATCTTAGTTACTGAGCCAGGTTTCGCGCTCGAGGCCAATCCTATGGATTTGACAATTCTAGCTGGGTTCTCAGGCTCCTCAAGCATCACAGTATCGAGCCTCAAGGGGTTCAGCGGGACGGTTGAACTGACAGCAGATTCTTTTGATTTGGTTGCCTCTATTTCGCCTACGTCGGTGACCGTGGGCCCAGGCACACCGGGAACCTCAACGTTAGACGTATCCGTTCCAGCCGGAACCTCCCCAGGGTCCTACTTTGTGGGTGTGAGTGGTAGCAGCGGGTCTGTGTTCAACGGAACATCAGTGTTTGTTACTGTGCCCGGTCCCGACTTTAACATGACCGCGAATCCCGAGACCCTTACCATAGCTGCGGGCTCAGCCGGCAGCTCGACCATTAGTCTGACCAGTGTATACGCCTTCTCAGGGGATGTGTCGCTGTCGCTTCTATGTGCCTCTGGTGTTTCTGCAACAATCGCGTCCCCCACGGTCCATCTCGCTGCAGGAGGAACTGGTTCATCCAAGCTCGACGTGTCAGTGTCAAGCTACACTCCTGAGGGGCTGTACTACGTATTTGTGAATGGCACGAGCGGCTCTCGTACCCATTTCGCCTTTGTGCCTGTTAGTGTGACTTCGGTGTCAACGTCCGACTTCAGCCTAGTTGGAAGTGTCTCCTCCCTAGACGTGGTTCAAGGCTCGTCCGGAACCGCGACATTCACACTGACTAGTCTGAACGGGTTCTCTGGTCTTGTGACTTTGACTGCTAATGCGGGCTCTGTCGCAGGTCTTGACGCATCCTTTAGCCCTAACACGGTGCTGTTGAGTTCTGGAGGAACAGGCACTTCAACGCTCACGATTTCGACAACCGGGGCGACTCCTATCGGTACGCATCATGCTGCAGTGACAGGTAACAGCGGTTCATTGTCCCACACCACCTTCCTTGACGTTAGCGTAAGACCAGGCCCAACACCCGATTTCACCATCTCCGCCAGCCCGACCATCAAGGGTCCCCTCGACCCCGGGGCACATGGCACTGGAACCATCAGTATAACATCCCTCAATAGTTTCATCGGCACGATCGACCTGAACGCGGCACCGTCCCCAGGTCTGTCAGCAATCCTAAGTCCCACGAGCGTTATAGGAGGCTCGGGCACATCGACCTTAGATGTGACCGCTCCTATTGCAGGGACTTACACCGTAACAGTCACTGGGACGAGCGGGGCTCTAGCTCACACAACAGCCGTGATCACGGTGAACGTCGTGGACTTCACGATAACTGCCTCCTCGCCTAACCCCGTTGCCGCAGGGCAGCCGGCTATCTCAACAATCTCACTTACAGCCCTGAACAGTTTCGCAGGGACGGTTGATTTCTCCAACTCCTCTCCAGTCGGCCTAACGTGCGATCCTTTCGTCCCACTCAGTGTCACTGGCTCTGGAACAACAGTTCTGTCTTGCTCTTCCACTACAGCAGGCGACTACCCAGTAACAGTAACCGGTACCAGCGGCTCGTTGGCCCACAGCGCCACAGCCACCTTCAGCTTCACAAATGTCCCAGACTTCAGCATAACCGCCTCCTCACCCTCTCTCGTTAACATAGGCGACTCGGCGTCTTCAACAATCACTCTCATCGATCTGAACGGTTTCGCTGGCGATGTTGCCCTGTCCGACACTCCGCTCCCAACGGGTTTGACCTGCGGCTCAATTGCGCCGAGCATTGTCACCATTCCACCTCAGGCTACAGCAACGCTATCCTGCAGTGCGACCACAGCAGGGAGTTACGCGGTAACAATCACCGGCACCAGCGGCTCTACTTCACATTCCAAAACGGTCACCTTCAACTTCGGAGACTTCACTTTAGACGCAAGCCCGGTCTCAGTCGGACCAATCATCACAGGATCCTCGGGCACATCGATCATCACAGTCACGTCTCAGGACGGTTTCATTGGCGACGTGAGTCTCACTGCGAACCCCTCGGCCGGCCTAACCGCTACACTGAACCCGCCAAGTGTAATAGGCTCAGGCACATCCACCCTGACACTCAGCGCAACAGCAGCAGGGACTTACACCGTAACAGTCAGTGGTACGAGCGGCGCGTTGTCTCATACAACGAGCGTAGTGACCGTGACGGTCACTCTGCCTCCGCCACCCGATTTCAGTATCTCCGCAAGTAGACCTTCAATGTCGATTCAAGCAGGCGACAACGCTGCTTCGACGATTACCTTCACCAGCCTCAACGGCTTCACCGGAATAGTGTCGACTTCAGTTGTCGTGTCTCCATCAGGTCCGCAGGCCTCTCTGAATCCAACATCGCTCACCCTAGGCGCATCAGGAGCCAGCACGCTGACGATCGCCGTGCCGGTCAGCACTGGCACTGGGCCGTACACAGTTACCGTGACTGGGACCAACGGGTCCACATCCCACACAACTACCATAGCAGTGACGGTGACCAGCCCGTCAACAACTCCTCCACAGCAGGCGGCGTCGAACATTCTCGGGCTGGACCCGACCCTCTTCTACATCCTGATAGGAGTACTCGCTGTTGCCGTCCTCAGCGGAGCTGCTACTGTCATGGTAAGGAGAAAGCCTCCGTCCCTCCAGGCGAGGGCTTAGGAATAGACTTCTCGGATACGACGAACAGTTTCGCCTAGTTTCGGCCCCACCTCTAGATTATCTCTTCCCGAGACCAATACCGGTGGACTTGCAATCTCAAGACCAGATTTCTTGGTGTGACACCTGCGACAGAGCGACTGCCCGCGAGGTGAGATACCGGTCTGACCGAACGTTCGTTGGAAAACTGCTCGTTTGCACGGAGTGCGGCGAGACGGTCAAGCAGGCTCTGGGAGGTCCACGTTGAAGGACCTCTCATGGATGTGGCTATTGGATGTCAGACCTGATGAAAAGGTAGAGTCAGGGGGCTTCTCTAGGGGGAGACGTAAGAAGCATCGCCGGCGGAAAGTTTCCTTATAGAGAATCAGGTCTCCAAAGTACACACTGAAACGCTCGGTGACATCGTGACGGTCCACTAGCCCCAGAGCCTTGCTGCGATAAGGGAAGCCGCGATGGCGAGAAGCCCAGCCGCGGGCAGCGTCACCACCCAAGGCAGCGCCATTCCTCTCACTGCTGATCGCAGAACATGCCCCTGTTTTCTGTCGGTCCCCCCTGTAGCTGCCGATACCTGGGTCGTCGAGAAGGGGTCTCCAAAGTAGGCCCCCGCGGAAACTAGAACAGCAGTAGCAGCGTCAGCCTTCAACCTCTGACCATGGTGTAGGGGAGCGGTTCGGCCGATTATGGTCTTGGCAACCCTGTCGCCCCAGACCAGGGACCCGGCGACGACTGCAACGCTGACAACTATGTAGGGTAGCCAGATTGATTGTTCCGGGGTGGCGATGAGAATGAAGGCTCCTAGAGCCGCCATTTTGGGAGCATCGTTGACCCCTCTCCCGAAAGCAACGGCACCTGCTGAGCTCCAATGTGCGATACCGACTCTGCTCGAACCTTCCAACTCAATTCCCTGTCGTCTCCGAGATAGGCGGCTAAGCAAATAGACACCTATGAGCGCTGCGATTGGGCCAGCGGCAAGCGGAAACAGTATCCGCCACAATAGGAAGTTCCATTCTAGGCTTGACGACCCGAACAGGTAGACGGACTCCAGCACAACTGCGCCCACGATGGCATGGGTTGTAGAGACGGGGACTCTTAGAAGAGTCCCGAGCAGTATCCATGCAGCCGCGCCCGCGAGAGCTGCGAGGATGAACGGTGAGCCCGGCGATGTGCGGAGTATGCTTTGCGGGGTAAACACGGAGAACAGCCTGCCCGAGATCAGAATTGCGGAGGCGCTGCCCAGACCGCTGAAGAAGCCTCCCCAGACGAGGGGTTTGTAGCTGGGTTGGAAGGCCGCAGTCTCAGGGTCTCGCATGAGAGCGGTAATGCTCTTACCTACATCATTGGCTCCATTTCCGAAGGCAAGAACGAACAAAACCCCTAGACCGATAGCCTCTTCCACCAACAATTCCCATACGACCCTTTGGCGAGAACCCGGCTTTTCTTGGAGATGCGTTGACTAGAACGCTTCAGCAATATCTACAGAGTGGTACCGAAGCTTGTTCGGTACATCTACAACTCAAAACTTCTCGGAAACGATTGAGTTTCCTATACGTTATCTTTGACATTGCCAGAACTTGGCGCCAACTGGGTCAGGATCTTTCCCATCTCCTGAAACGGGCGCCGTTGGAAGTCGATCGGATGATGATGCTCACTCCACTATTCTGACCCAGCAGGTGTGGGCCGCCGGGTTGTAAATCCTCAAGTCATCGCACATTTTCTGAACCAATTGGCGAGCGTCGTCGCCGCTGGACGCTTCAACGTTCATGCGTAATATCTTGCCGGCGCGGACACTTGTAACCTGAGAATAACCTCCTTTCAGGACAAGGTTGCGGTGTATTGTCTCGCCTTCAGGGTCCCGGGCAAGAGGCTTGTTTTCAATAATTACTTCGACAACGAAATTGCCAATGTTCATGCCAGAGCCAGACCCTATCGCTCCTTAAGCCATTTCCTGACATAGACGTTCACTCTCATGACATTATCCACGAGGCTTAAGTTGACTTGGCCCCATGCCTAGCATCGGTTGCTTGTCCACGACATCATCCTCTCGATCCCCCGAGGTGTGGTAGTGAACTCCTCCGAGCGGAGACTTGAAAAGTTCTAGCTCGTTTTATCAACCCTTCAGCATCCGCGGGAATGATTGCAGAATGGCTACAGACCACTCGAGCATTCCAGGCCTCAGTAAGGCTAGATTGGAAGCATTGACCGATGGTATCTTCGCGACAGTCATGACTATTTTGGTTCTCACCCTCAGCGTCCCCGTCATAACGGGCCCGCTTACAAGCGCTCAACTTGCCTCAGAGGTTCTCGTAGACATTGAGGCCTTGGCACCGAATATTCTCGGCTATGTCATGAGTTTCCTACTCCTCATTACTGTTTGGATAAGCCATCACAACGTTTTCCATTACATCTCCAGCGTAGACCGTCCGCTGCTTTGGCTCAACGCCGCTTTCCTACTCACAGTAGGCTTCATCCCGTTCTCAACGGCGTTGCTGGGAAGATATCCTCTCGTCCAACTGCCCGTCGTAATCTACGGGGCCAACATATTTGGCATATCTCTCTCCATGCAGGCGATCCTAGCCTACACCGCACGGAACAAGGCGTTTGTGGCAGACGGCTGGAACGCGAGAATCATGGGAAGAATAAGCCTGCTCTGGAGGATAGGGATGATAATCTACGCTACAGCGATCCTCCTTTCCTTCATCAGCCCAGCCATTAGTTTTGGAGTCTACGTCGCCGCACTGTTCTTCTTCCCCCTATCGAGTATCTTCGGCTTCAGATCAAAACAAGAGCGGCGTCACCTAGACGGTGTCAAGTGAGCCCCTTCACCTTAGTGCGTGGAACCAAGAGGGTCAGGAGAAATGCGCTCGACAGTTGCTTAATGCGTTCAGGAACTACTTGGCCAGCGTCTCGACCTTTACACTCTTTCCGTCTCCCTAGCTATTGACCTTCTCTCGTTTCCTCGCCTAATTCGAGCCTGACCCTCGTCCTAGAAATGCATGCTTTGAGTTATCCTGTACCCACAGCTTTCTGAAGCTACTGAGAGCATCCTCGGGCTCACTAACTCTTATATGAGTTGTAGTCCAATCAAAGTTGAGATTCTTTGTCTCGAAGGGTCCTTTCACCTTTCCTCATAGTGGCCATTGCACTCATGAGTGTGGTTCCAGAAGCTCCTTTCCTTGCTCAAGCCCAGACGAGCGCTACTCTATCTGTCAACCCAACTTTCAACGCTGGAGGCATAGGATCATCCTTTACAGATGAGGTGGACATATCCGGCGTCCCCAACCTCCTTGCATACGATGTCTCGCTGTGCTACAACCCTGGAGCGCTAAACGCGGTTTCTGTAGATTTCGATTCCACTACAATCGTAGCGGGCACAAGCCACTTCAATATCGCGACGGGCATCGATAACGCGGCCGGCTGCGTACGGTACGCAGTTACCCTTCTCGGGGGCAGTACGATTGACGGCTCCGGTACCGTTGTCGCACTATACGTAACCTTCCGAGTCATCGCGGACCAAGACTCGCCGCTGAACATCGTAAGCCCCCAGGTGATTCAGCTCTTGAATGGCGTCCCCGTAGCTGTCGACAATATTGTCGTGAACAACGGCGTATTCAATTTGCCGCCGACCATTCTCGTCGTCCCACCTTATTCCGATGTTGTTCAGAGGGTGCGGCACCTTAGCAAGGGCCAAGACCATACCGACCTGAAAGGCTACATACAACTCGCCCCTAACGCGACGAGGCCTGGCTTTGGAGGAGTCATCTTCGACATAGTTGGCCCAGGCGGTGAGGTTCAACTCCCCTCCAACGTTGTTTTCCTCTTCCCGGGCAATTCTACGACTGTGACCGCGACGTTCTTCTTCCCGCTAGCCAGTTCGTCAGTCGGAACCTATTCTTACAGTGTATTGGCGATGCGGTGCGTTACCCCGGATGCTTGCGTAATCGGGACCACAGCCTTCCTGAGCCTCAACGGAGCCTTCTTCAAAGTAAAGTAACGGCAGCACACTTGAACTAGTCCAGAGTGAGGGTGCCGAAATCTTCCCACGGGTTTCCCCTTATTTCGAACCAAGCTCCGTCTATCGCTTCCGTCTCTACAAAACCCACAATGGTTAAATCAGCGCGGGGGCAAACCGTCTTCGTGACTGTCACAAGGACGCTTCAGTCTAACATGCCTAGAAGTCCTTGTGCAATTCTAGCAACCGCAACTCTCCTCTGCCTGCTACTTTTCCCTACCTTAGTACTACCTTCTCACGCAGTTTCCCCATCGGCATCTTGCACACCTCTTCCTGATTTCACCATCTCAGCAAGCGAACCGTCCGTGACCATACCAATTGGCGGGTCGGATATGCTGAAAGTCACGTTGACCAGCTTCAACGGCCTCAGCGGCCCGGTGTCTCTCTCATATGCAGTCTCCTCACAAGGACTCACCGTGACCGTGACTTCAGCCAGTGTAACTCTGAGTGCTGGAGGCTCTGCAAGCTCTGACGTGACAATTTCGGCATCGCCCTCCACCACTCTCAGAGACTACAATGTCACCGTTAGAGGCACCACTGGCTCACTTACCCATTCGGATTCCATAATCGTGACCGTTGTAGAACCCAGCTTTAGCATCTTCGCCAATCCGACGGTTCTCGCATTCGAACCTGGCTCCTCCAGCTCTTCAAAGGTGAATGTTACCAGCCGCTACGGCTTCACAGGGACTGTGACGCTCTCAGACACCGTCTATGGTTCGAATCTTGCCACTTCTTTGAGTAGGACGAGTGTCACCTTAGGCAGGTCGGCTTCCTCGACGTTAAAGGTCAACTCAACAACCAGCACGCCCCCGGGACGCTACATCGCAGCGATATATGGCACGAGCGGGAGCTTATCGGAGCAAACTTCGATCACGGTCATGGTCATTGGGCCCGGTTTCGAAATATCCGCGAGCCCTATGGACCTAGTAATACCAGCAGGTACCTCAGCCCATTCCAACATTACTGTGTCCAGTCTGAACGGCCTCTCAGATACGGTAACTATGACCGCTCGTCCTTCGACATCCGGATGGACCGCAACCGTGACCCCTCCGATTCATGTTCTTGACCCAGGTGTGCCTAAAACGTCTAGGCTGGACGTGTCGGTTCCGCCGGGATTCCCCAGTGGCCCCTACGTTGTGTATGTGGAAGGGGCTGCAACGTATGCGAGCAATCTCACAATCGTTTATGTGAACGTGCCTGGACCACTTTTTAACCTCACCACCAGTCCCGACTCCCTTACACTCCCCGCAGGGTCGTCCGACACCTCCACCATCTACGTGACTAGCCTCTACGAGTTCTCCGGAACTGTTGGTCTATCGCTGCACTGTGCCCCTGGCGTATCAGCAACCGTAACCCCTGATACTGCAAACCTAACCCCTGGCGGATCCTCTACTTCCACACTAGTCGTATCCGTGTCGGTTTACCAGCCTCCAGGGTTCTACTTTGTAGAGGTGGAGGGTGATAGTGGCTCGCTTTCTTCGACCGCCATCCTATTTCTGAACGTATCCGCGCCCGGACCTAGCTTTGCAATCTCAACCAGTGG
Source organism: Candidatus Bathyarchaeota archaeon (assembly GCA_005888735.1). Taxonomy (GTDB): domain Archaea; phylum Thermoproteota; class Bathyarchaeia; order 40CM-2-53-6; family 40CM-2-53-6; genus BA-19. Next base: position 200,178 of record VBBN01000027.1, on the reverse strand, counting down.
CCCTGTGAGTTTCGTCTCGGGCTCGACGAACTCTTTCACGGTGACCCTTACCAGCCTCTACGGTTTTACTGGAACTGTAGCTCTGGCGACAATTGTATCGCCCTCCACCGGCCTAGATGTTTCATGCACTATGCCAGCTGCTCTGACCGCTGGCAGCACTTCCACTTCCACCTGTACTCTCAACTCCTCGACAGCGGGAGGCTACACGGTGACAATTACCGGAACAGCCTTCTCGAAAACCAACTCAGCAACCATTCAAGTCACCGTCACCGTGCCCTCCATGACACCTGACTTTTCAATTTCTGCATCTCCAGACTCGGTGAGCATCGAGCAAGGCTCCTCAGGAACCACAAGTGTCACCCTAACCGCTCTGAATGGCTTTGCAGGGACAGTTTCCCTGTCAGCGGCCGTTCATCCATCGGGTCCCCGAGCCTCTCTGACCCCAGCGTCTGTCACACTAGGCTCCTACGGAGGCCAAGCTCAGACCATCACCCTAAATCTAAGCGCGGACCCAGGGACACCCCTGAGCACCAGCGCTGGAACCTACACGATGACCGTGACCGGAATCAGCGGTTCCAAGTCCCACACGGCGAACGTAACGCTGACTGTTATCATCCCGTCGAACCCCACTCCGCAGGGAGCGTCGAGGATTCTCGGCTTTGACCCAACCATCTTCTATGGCTTGATAGGCATCATAGTAGCTGCCGGGGCTAGTGGAATCGGCGTGGTCGTTTGGAAGAGGAGAACTTCACCCAGTAGGACCTAACAGCTTAGGTCCGCGAAGGCAAGTCCCCATTCATCTCTGCTTCGGTATTTTCTATTGTGATCTGTTCTTGGCGGGTTTGATTCCGCTTATGAATGCACTGAAGACTCCTGAAGTGGATTCTCCGGGCTTGCGCAACTGTTTCACATAGACCTCTTCGAAGCCCACGTTCTCTAGCATTCCAGCATAAACGCCCTCGGTCACGGCCCCTGTTATGCAGCTGCACCATTTACTCGGGTCGGCTTTCTCCTCTTCGGAAAAGACTCGCAAAGCAACTTCGTCAGCTATTGCCAGTCTTCCACCGGGTCGAAGAACTCTGAACATCTCCTGGAAGACCTGCTCCTTGTCAGTGCTTAGGCAGATCACGCAATTGCTCATTATCACATCTACACTCTCCGCGTCCAACGGAATATTCTCAATCTGGCCCAGTTTGAACTCGACATTTGCCGCGTTCAACTTGACAGCGTTAGCCTGCGCCCAGCTGACCATGTCGGGTGTCATGTCCAACCCGATAACCCTCCCGTTCGGTCCAACCTTCCGACTTGCGAGGAACACATCAACTCCGCCTCCCGAGCCCATATCCAGTACTGTATCACCTTCTCTGATCGTTGCAAGCGCTGTGGGGCTTCCACAGCCATCGGCCAATGTGACGACCGATTCCGGGAGGGTTTGCAACTCTTCAGACGAGTAGCCATATTTCACGAGCTTCTCCGTTTGCAAAGAATCGCAAGATTTCTGGTCAGCACTCTTAGCCAGGGAAGCATAGGATCCCTTCACAGCCTCCTGAATCGTCCCAGACTTGGCCATCGCCACAGAAGAGGGCTCATTCCCTTATTTGTCTACTCTTCGGAGGCCCTGAGACTAGAGAGAGTCTCTAGTTTGCCGGTCTGCGAAAAGCTGAACCCTCCCGCATGTCCGGCAGACATAGGCGTCGAGGTTGAGGAGACCTTCACCGACTTCTGCCCATTCGCCGAGGAGCAATTTCCAAGCTCCCCTTGTGCCGCCAGTCCTAAACGGAATGTCACCCATATCTTCCATCGCCACGTTGCAGGCGGGACAATTCACAACAACACTGGCTTGAGAAGTGGATTCCACCAATTTCCCTCTATCAGACCCTCATGCACCGCGAACTTAACCCTTCTAACGGGCGGACCCTTACAACGGTTCGAGGCAGGCTTCAGCCTGAACGAGGGAAATAATCGAGAACTATGCGCCAGGCTGAAAGTCAAAGTATCTCGATAGGCAGAAGACCTTCCAATACTCGGTAACAAGAGGTCGAAAAGTGCCAGCTGAATCTGGGTCCCGGTATGGAGTCGGAAACGTGCGTGTTTCCCTCCATGTCAAAGAAAGTTTCCAACGGCAGGGAATAATGAGACTGCTCGGTGCACGAATTTCAAAATATGAGCCAGGGCATGTCGAGATTTCCGCTCCCAACCGCCCAAGGTTGAGCCAACAAGACGGCTACGTCCACGCCGGCGTCATGGCCACACTAGCCGACAGCGCCGGAGGCTACGCCGCACTATCGCTCCTACCACGAGGTTCCCGGGTTCTCGCCGTCGAGTTCAAACTTAACTTCACACGGCCGGCTGTGGGGAAAATTGTCCGTGCAACGGGGAGGGTCCGGAAGCTGGGCAGAACCATAGCTGTCTGCGAACTCGAAGTTGAGCTACAACATGAGGACAGATGGTTGTCCTGCGCCTGGGGATCCCAGACAGTCTACTGCATCCGGGGAAGCTCATCCAAGGTGGCCTAGCGATTCCGACAATGAACTCTAGTCTCACGAGGCTATGTCGTATTGTAACGTAAAGGCCATTTCTTGGAAATCGTTAATCTCACGTGCAGGAATATTCTGTTGTCTACAAAGCCCCGCTAGCCTAGAGCCTTTGATTGCGAACGGGTAATCTGCTTCCTTCAATGCGTGTATGTCCCATATTCCGTCTCCAACGTAAGCAACCTTCCGTCCCTTCGCTTTGTGGTATTTGACCAAGTCGTCTTTCAGGCTCAGCGAGGTTTTGTCTCGTAACCGTGGGAAGGTGAATTTGATGCCATCCGGGGTACTCACAGCTTTGGGGGCGTACAACTTTACCAGGCGGTCCCAGCCCTTCATTCTCAGCAAATGTCTGATCGCGAAATCCAGCCCCACACTTGTCACCGCGAGCGGAGCCTTGTTCTCTCGGGAATACGCGATTAGCCTGTCGAAATTTGGACGGAACCCTGTGATCCTTTCCAACTCCGCGACAAGCACCATCTCCGGCGTCTTGACAAGCAGGCCCTGCCTTCTCAAGCACTCAGCTAACGTGATATGTCCCCTCTCATACTGCTGGTCGAATATTTTCCAGTCTCCTTGAGCATACTTTCTCAGGACGTGCTCAAACGTGTCGTTGAGCGTAATCGTGCCGTCGAAATCGCACAGAACCGCGAGGTTCTTCTTCGCCCGAAGTTCGTCGCCGTGTATCATTCCTAAGACCGTCGATTACTTAATGGATTGAGTATTCGGATCTAAGTTTGGCACCCTATCTTAAATAGAGAGTGGACGGTCCTAGCTAATCGGGACTGTCTAGTACGTCAACCTGTCCCAAATGCGGTTATCAAAACTTACAGGCTGCCGAGTTCTGCCAGTCCTGCGGCACGGCGCTTCTCGCCCGCCTTTTCAGTCAACCGTCCGCCCCGGCGCCCGCCCCATACTACACTCTTCCTCCTGCGAGAGGAATGAGAAGCGAGGAGAAAGCGATCATCATAGCAGTCGTTTTAGTGGCAATACTGGTCGTTGGGGCTGCCGCCTTCACCTTCATCTTCTTCTCCCCCTTCAACTTCATAAACCGAGTAACTACCCGGCCCGCACCTATAGTCGTCACCGGTCTTATCCTCCACATCTTATACCCCAGTTCAGCGTCAAACGGCTATTTCGGACCTGCAATGCGGATTCTAAAGACTCCTTCCTTCATGTATTTTCAACATAGCGAGCACTTCCTGGTCAACTTCACGCTGACATTGGCGGTGAATGCGGTGGCTCACAATGTCGATTCGATAACGTTCAGGTCCTCACCTGGCTTCACTCTGCTGTCCGCTAGCCCTAATCCACCTGTTAGAATTCAACCCGGGTCTTCCGTGAGCTTTACTGTAACATGCCAAGCTCCGAACCGTGACTTTACCGGACCCGCGATATTAGACATAGTTACGCAATAGGCCTCGGAAGGGAGCTCATTCAATGAGTCGACCGAAAGCGTCAGATCTTGATTATTTCTCCTCGAACCTCCTTCCCGATGTGCAACACACCATAGGTCATTTCTCTGGCCGGAAAAGTCCCAGTTGCACTCCCCGGATTGAACCAGAGGATTCCGTTCTTGACAATGTTCTTCGTCTGATGGCTATGCCCGTGAATGATAACCTGGACCCCAGTGAACTTCGCTCCTATTCGAGCCTCCAAAGTGCTCGGTGCTCCGCCCTCGGAGGGATGGTTGACGCCAATTTTGACCCCGCCCGCTTCGATCGTTTCGACATCAGGAAGCTCTCGTCTAACATCCGGTCCATCAATGTTCCCGTAGACGCCTCTGAAAAGTCCAAGCTGTCGAAGCCCGTCGACCAAGCTCTTTCCAGTAAAATCTCCCGCGTGCACGACCAAATCCATCCCCGACAGGTCATCAACGAGCTTCTTCGGTAACCGTTCCAGAGAATCAGTGTGCGTGTCTGAAAGAACACCAATTTTCATTGTGCGATCAGGCAGGCCATGCTAGCTTGCGTCGACTCTTGGAAGAAAAGTGTTACGCAGATCCGGATGCTTTGAACTAGGGAGGACATTCATCAGCCAAAATTGGTAAACCAAGGTTTCCGGGTCCTGTCGCCGAATTAACACCTACAAACTGGCGAGCCGTCTTTCACTCTTTCCGCGGAACCTGCCGCGTCTCAGTTGACTGCACTTCGGATAATCCCGAGGCTACCTTTTGAGAACGCCAGCCATCCTGCGGTAGTTTCAGGAAGCCTCGCGCGCCCTCTCCTTCCCAGCGGTCCAGGCTCTCCGCCCGCAGGCCTTTAATGCCTCATAGGCCTGGGCCCAAATAGGCAGAGTTTGAGCCTCTCCAACTTACGCTACCCTGTGACCGTTCACCTCCCTGCAGAATACGTCAGCCTAATCGACCAAGCCCTGGGACCGTCCCAGACCTTTTCCAAGAAGGGCTACAGGGGCCGAGCTGATGTCGTCCGCCACGCAGTCTACAAGTTCCTGGTCGAGAACGGTATTCAACCAACTCTCGACCCGTCAATGGTGGACGCTCCCAAAGCCAGAAAGCGCGCTGGCGCTCTGTCAGAGACAGAGTTCTGGAAGATACTGACCCAACGACACTAGACAGCTCAGCAAATTGTAGAAGCTAGGTAGAGCTTCAGCCTCAGTTCTGACCGGGTCTGCTGAGCCTGTTCCTCACACCTTCTCCGGAAAACGGATTTGGTAGACACGCGTCCACACTGCTCGTCGTCAGCAAAGGTTACCTAAACCGCCACCGGCTTGCTCCTGGTGAACTGCCAGCGTTCTCGATAATACCAAACACTACACGGGGTCGGACAACGTACGCAGGACCCATGGATGAATCAATGTCCCAATCGTACTTCTTCTTGTAAGCTGGGCGAAATCGGGGTGGAACAGAAGACCAGGCAACCTTCTCCGCAACGCCTTCCACAATCACGGCCCGGTCCGCCCGGTCGGGACACAGCACAACGTTCGGGTTAGCATGAATGTTCCTTGCCTTTCTCGACCCTTCACCGCTAGTAAAGTAGAACATGTTCTCCAGCCAGACACCCCAGACACCCGCCAAGTGTGGACGTCCATCAGATCTGACGGTAGCAATCCAGTAATTGTGCGATCTCGACAATTGTTTTACAGCCCAGCTCCAAGGCAGCAAGCCCTTTCCAAACATCATCTCGTATCCCGGCATGTAGGGCCGGCTGGCCTTTGGGACCGTTCGTCTAGGTGGACTTTCTCGCTTTACCATGGCACCTGGAGTTCCCACTGACCCGCCGGATAAGTTATCTCTTGAAAAAGAGGGGATGCCGACAAGTAGGAACGTGTATGTCTAACGTTGGCTCTGGGCGTTTTGCCAGAGTCCGACGACATTGCCTTCGGTGTCTTTGAAGTAAGCTGTGAAGCCCATGTCCGCCACGGGCTGTTTCTTCTGGACCACTTTGCCACCGAGCTTTTCGATGCTCTTCAATGACGAGTCAATGTCTGATACGTCAATGGTGATGACTGTGTTCTTGACTGGGTCTTGCCGTTTGGTCATTCCGCCGTTGATAGCTCCTGGTTCTGTGGGCATCCGGGTTTTCTGGTCTACGGGGGTGGTTCCTACCCCCGTGATATTCCATTCCAGGATACTTCTCGATTTGCCATCCGAACGCTTTCTTGTAGAAGGTCTTGGCGCGTTCCACGTTGTCGGCCGGTATCTCGAAATGCACCACTTTACCAGGCATTTCCAAACACGCCTAGGTCCAAAAAAAGTGCGTCTAATAAGCCATCGCTATACTTCCCTTCCCTTGTCTACATGACTCGTGTCCGCAAAGCAGAGAGCAGGATCTTCCACTGCGCTCGCACCTTTCATGATCATGTATGCGTGATAGCTTCTTGAACCGCGAACATAGATAGAGCGAAGAGGATTTTGTTCGAACACATTGACGAGTGAGTTTCTACCTCGCGCCCACTCTCGGAAGCTTGGCGAGCTTGATGTTTCCAACTGGAAGAAACTCGAGTCAAAGCGCAACCTTGCACGGGTAGACCCTGCGATTCGGGAGGTTGTCTCTCTCCTCAACGCGAAGGGCTACACAACCTTCTCCTCGTGCAGTGGAGGGCACAGCGCGAACTTACGTCGGCGGTTCGACCGTCACGAGAGCGGCTACCTCGCATTCTCCCCACCGTCCAAAGTCGCCTTCACCCTCTACGACTCGCTACACCGTGCAAACCTAGACTTTGGATTTGAAGCGCAAGCAGTCGTCGACAATGGAGCTGGAACTGGAATGGAGACAATTTGTACAAGGTTGTACTGGCAACTTCTAGATGAGAAGCCTGCCAAACAACAATATTACGCGGCTCTCTTCAGGGATTTGAGACAGATCATCGAGCGGCTCCCTAGCAAGCCAACTGACTATAGAGGACTCCTAGCTGGCGTTTTGGGCAGAGGTCGTCTTCCCGCCGGCCTAATAATTGTGAAACGGCAAATGAAACGTTTCACCGCTCGCTAGTCAAGCATTCCATGATTCCCGGTTTCAAGGTCGTGAGCGGTTAGACTTCCTCACGGGGTCACTGTGAAGTCGAACCGATTGCCTGCAGCGGTTGTCACCGTGACGGAGTATGTTTGTCCTAGTGAGAACTGCTGGAAGCCAAAGAGGATTCCTGTGTACGTGCATGCGCTACAACTGCTGCCAATCAGAATGTCAGCAACGGCGACGGTGTTAGGCGCAATGGAGGGTCCGGCCCAGCTGTGAAGAGACCAGATGTCACCGAACTTATCGGTTACACTGTACGTCTGCAGTGTGACCTGCCCGACTCCAGTGTTCTGAAGGAGCAGGACCAAGTTGGTCGGCGTGCTTAGGGAAAGTCCTGTTAGGACTAGTGATTCTACAATCGGGTCTGTCACAGTAGTCGGGATAGCGATGGTGTGGACACGCTGCTTGCCTGTTCCGATAACAGTGATGTTGTAGGTCCCAAGTGTAGTATTTGTCATGGTTGAGATCTGAAGGGTTGTCGAGACTGTTCCTCCAGCTGCCAACGTGATCGGGTTCTGGCCTCCCATGATGGCGATGAAGCCAAAAGGTGTCATGGCTGCAAGACTGACATTCCCGCTGAACCCGTTCAGACTATCGACATCTATCACAACGGTGGCGGATGACCCAGCGTTTTGTGTGACTCTCGACGGGCTGGCCCACAAGGCAAAGTCAGAGTTCGAGGAAACCATTATCGACATTAAGGCTGAGCTGGAAATTGTCTTCTTCTGAACGCTCGCGGTCCCTGTCACTATAATCCTGTAGTCGCCCGTGACGTTGATTGGCGCTGTCAAGGTCAATGTTGTCGTTGAGTTCCCGTTGACTTTTAGCGTCAGGGTGCGATTTGCAAAGAGCGCCCGGAAGGAACCTCCGACTGAGTCGGTGTAAAGCGCCACTGTGCCTTTGAACCCTCCAACACTAACGACGGTGATGGTTGACAGGGCTGACCCGCCTTGCATGATGGTCAGTGAGGACGGGTTGACCGTAAGTAGAAAGTTGCCTGTTGGCTTCTGCCCTAAAGCCCCTGTTAGGAACGGTAGAACGGATGCACTCACGGTTACGGTTCCGATGGCAGCCGTAAGGATGACTACCATCGTCCGGAGAGGAAGAAGCTTCTTCGAGAGACCCAACTGACCATTCCCCCAACAGCCCTTGAGGTACTGCCTAGTCCTCGGGCTACTATACGCGTCCCGTAACTACCCGCCGCCGGCACTCTTACTAGACACTAGTCTCGCATGGCACGGAATAGCAGTCTCGCGCCTCGCACAAATTGACGAATAAGTGCAAAGTGGAAAGAGCTCTCCGCAGACTGCTTTCGATGGATTAGTTTCTCGAGATGCGCCTCGAAGCGAGTGCAGACTAGCGCGACTGGTGTATTTCTCGTTGCAGGACTTCGTAGGCGCGGTGTCCATCCCGTTCCTCGAGAACCACGATTACGTCGCCATCACCGAGGAACGCGTCTACAATGTTGATGCCGTTCCTATAGAGAAGCTCTGTCACGAACGATGCTATTCCAGGAACCTTCTCGGCTTTCGGGGAAAGAAATAGTGAGAGACGAGCCATTCCTGGCTGGGAGGAGACCCGGCCCAAATGACCGAGCTTCGGTTTGATTATTGCAAACTCTTCAGAGGGTAATAGGACCTTAATCGATGAGGCGAGGGGCAGAATGTTCGGAAACTCTGACAGCTCTCCCGCAGCCTCTGTGAGGTCCTTGATGAGTCTTGGAAACTCGGGGCGTCGCGCTTTGATAGTGACATCTGTTATTCCGCTTGAGAGAGAAATTCTGGAATCTTCAAGTATTCTGACTGCTTCGGGGGTCTTGATCTCTTCGAGTCCGTCTGAGAATCGCTTTATTGCAACGACGAGGGTGTTGATGCTGGGCTTCCGGCCCGTTAGCGCTACCACTTCTGATTGGATGTGTTCTGCGATTGAGTGGAAGTTTGTCAGTTTCATTTTGAGGCATTGGTAGATGGGATAGTTCTGGGTGAGAATCTTGCGTACTGCATCAGGCACGGTGGTCGTGTTCTGCGCGTGAACTCCCAGCGGAAATCGCCACGTTGTAATAGATTGGGGTTCGTGAATAAAAGGTTTATATAGAATGTCACAGATGTTACTTGATTGCAATAAGTGAATAAAAATGCAAGAAACAAACTTCCCGACCTACGTGTTCGCCACGGTTAACCCGGCTCAAGCGAACAAAGTAATCGCGGAGCTAAAGCAGAACAGCAACATCGAACTCGTCGCACCAGTCACCGGCCGCTACGACCTCGTCCTACGACTCAAGCAAGCACCACAAGACCAAGTCTACAAGTGGGTCCAGAACATTCGCCAAATCCAGGGCGTACAGTCCACCATTACAACCATGGGCTTTAACGGCTTCACAAACGGCAAACTCCAGAACCAATTACCACTCGGCATCAGCCTCTTCAACACCAGCTCGACTTTCGACAGCGTCATCAGCCAGCTCAAGAACTTCCCAGGCCTCGTCGAGGCATGGACAACCCCAGGCCAAAGCGACATTCTAGCACTATGGCAAGCAAAGACAACCGACGAGATCGTCAAGACAGCCGTTGAGAAGCTGCAGACCCTTCACGGGATCAGCAGAAGCGAGACTCTTCTCGCCTCCTCACTCTTCATCCACGCATAAACACTCGTAAGCTCCGTAACGAACTTCCTCCGTTTATTTCGACAAAACAAGCGAAGCCTCCGCCGGCGATCATACAGGGCTTTCGAGATTCACGACGACTTCACTTGCGTTTAGCATGGACCCTTTTTTGAGAGGATCACAGTTCAAAGCTGAGACGGAATTGATACCTCGCAGTTTTCTCCAACGGTAATAAGCGGTACCGAGGAGAGTCAGCCTAAGGAACATTAGAGTTAGATGGTGTGCTTTGGGGAACGGTCGTTTGATATTGAAATGTCGAAATTACAAGCGAGAGAAACGAGCGCTTTCTCCGACATCGCGAATACGACACTCGCTGACCAAGTAGAGTCTCGACTCAAGGAACTCGAGAGGAACATTGCAGTTGCGCGGCAGTTCATCAAACTGGCCGACGAATGCTCCTCGCAGGTCAGGCATGAGTGGGATTTGCTGCAACAGGACATTCGAACTGAATCGAGCGAGACCAACAGGCCCCACGTCTTTACCGAGCATCCGAAGAAGCACGAGACGAATCCGCGCCTAGAAGGATTCCCAGCTAGGGAGAAAACTAAGCACAAGAGTGAGGACGAATTCAAGAATGAGACTGAAGACACCTCCGACTCGATAACGGGAACGGACATGACCCCAAAGCCGTCGAAGCGCCACGGTTCCAAGAGAAAAGAGACCGTGTCGGGTAACGAGACCAAGGGTCCGACCCTTACTTCCAAGAACTCGTCTCTGGCAAAGTCTCGCCCTAAGAGGTAGCCCTCCACATATCCGAACGAGTTTCTTTCCTCCACTCGCAGTGGAGATGCCACAGGGTAGGTTGCGTTGCCTTCTGGGAGTGATTGAACTACCGAATTTCTTTTAAGCAAGGCTTTGTTTCGGCCCTTCTGGCGAGTGTAAGTTTTTGCCTGCAAAATCAAAACGGGGTAAAAGTGTCAAGAAGAAGAGTAAGGTTGCGAAGATGGAGCCGATTCCGCCAGGCTTTAGCACCGTGACGCCGTACTTGGCGATTAAGGGTGCTGCACAGGCGATCGAGTTCTACAAGAAGGCCTTCGGGGCGAAGGAGTTTGAGCGGGAACGCCAAGCAATGCCGGATGGTAAGCTGATGCATGGGAGGATCAAGATTGGCGACTCGATTGTGATGATGTCCGATGTCTTCCCCGGTTCCAACTTGAAAGATCCAATGTCTGCTGGGCTGAGCACTGTGATCCTTCATGTTTACTCGAAGAATGTGGATAAGCTCTGGGAGCAGGCGACCGGTGCGGGGGCAAAGGTGAGGATGCCCTTGGAAAATCAGTTCTGGGGCGAGCGGTATGGCCAGCTTGAGGACCCGTTCGGACATCTCTGGTCGGTCTCGCAGAGGGTGAAGATGAGCCCGAAGGAGATGAAAGAGAAGCAGGAGCAGGCCATGGCACAGTTCAGCCAGGGACAGCGCGCGGCGAGAGCAGAAGAGACAGAAGTCGCCGCGACTACGCTAACCTAGACGTTTCTTCCTAGTTTTCCGGAGCCAGCTCTTTCCTTGTGTAGTTTCGTTTCCGCTCCGGCGTTTCTCTGCTCGCATTGTTAAGAGTGGCATGACCGGCGGCTATCTGTAGATAGAAGCTGATACTTCGCAACCGACCAGCTGTTCCCGGCCCTGGCTATCTCTGGAAACGCTATGTTCGTGGTCATGGTCACCGTGCGGACATTCTTAGTGATGTCGCTCCAGACTGTGCTGCTGGCTCTTTCCAGCAAGGTCGGATTTACGGTGGATGAGACCAAGGTTTCCCCGAACCTTCTGAAACGGATTGGCGAGCTGCAGACGATGCGTGGTTTCCTTGACCAGACCGGTGTGGAGGTGAACAAGCTTGCCCGGACGTGTCGAGAATCACAGCGGCTTGTTCTCATCCCAGGCCTCATCGGTCTCTTTGTCGTCCTGCTTGGAGTGACCGGCACTCCTCTTATCCTGCCAGGCGTCCTCTGCCTGGGACTGTCCGGCGTTCTCTACTACACTGGTGCGAGGCCTGTTCAGCTATCTTTGGCCCGTAAGAAGAGGGAGCTGGAGTCGATTACGACGGCGTTTAACGGTGCTGTTGACAGAACCTCGAAGGACGTCGCGAAGGAACTGTCAAAGCCGACAGGCTGGCCGGCGAAAACCGAATAGTTTCTAACAGTCGAGTGCGATACGGCGTATCGGCTCGGGATGACGCTCGTCTGGACATATCCAGTAGCTCTCGCCAAGCGGCGTAACCCGTCGGTAGCATTCACGGCCGTGGGCCACGCACATCATCCGACCCCAAGCTACCTCCGGAAGCTCAAACAGAGCAAGAACCATCCCGTAAGATAGGAATCGTGGTTGTTTGGAAAAGGCTGGAGGCGCGTCGTCCGTGGGTTCTGCTCAATCGGTTTACAGGTTATTCTAGAATCGCGCGTGTCTCGAATAAGCATTGTACACCTTGGTGAACACGCGAACATACTTGACTATCTTGGGATAGACGTGTTTGATGGAGCGGGCGACCCTGAGAAGGGAGCCAAGATTGGTTAGGTTTCAGGAATCTGGATAGTCAGTCTGCTAGTGCCAATCGTTCTTGGATCTGGAAGACGTGGATTTTTGGCTCGACGCCGACGCTTCTGAACAGCGCGATGACCACTGGCACGTTTGTGCTGCGTCGGTATTTGTCGAGAGCGTCCTGGCTCTCCCAAGTTGTTGAGAGACGGTGAAGTTCAGGGTCCTCCGTGTCCTGTAGGAGGAGGGACTGTCTCCAGCCGAGCGGCCGAGGCTTGCCTCGCATCGACGCGTAACCAGCCTGGAACTCCTTGATTCTAGCGTGTGGAACCTTTGCCTCGACAACGATCATGACTTCCATCCCGGTATACCAGCGTGCTGGGATGGGCTTCCGGTGAGCCTTATTCATCTTTTACTCATGCGCAGGGAATAGCGTGCTCTGAGCGCGCGAGACTTGAGCAGGCCCTAGGGGGTTGGAAAAATTCAGTGGTACCGGTTTCTGGTAGCTGTTTCAGAATGGTGATTTCAGAATGCTGTTTTCCGATTGCCGTTTCAAGTTGCTGATTTCAAAGCCTGTTTCCCGGCACCGGTTCTCAATCGCTGATACCGGTCTGGGTCGAGGCCCACCGAACTGTTCGCCGATCAGAACTACGATTACTTGGGTACTCCCCTCGAATATGAGGCATTGATTCTAGATGTCATAGGCATTGCATGGGCATTCATTGTCGTATGGGTCAACTAGAAAAGCGGAGAGATCATTCCAGAGTTAGTAGCTGTCTAATCGACGAGGATTTGTCTTACTAGACGCGGTTTGTTGCGAGCGGTGGGAATCCTCGCGCCTTTTACAGGCGCATGAAAGTAATTCACTGGGTCTGAACTGTGCTTCGAAGACACAACTGAATATGAACTGAAAGTAAACCCTTGCTGACTCTCGCTTGGACCCCTATCCTAAAATAGATCGCTCGTAGATAGACAGGGATATACCATGTAGTCTCGGGGACCTCCGCCCAAGACCATCGGTTTCTGGTGTAGTGTGTGAGGGTCCACGGGACGTGACGCGGGGGTCACGGAAGAGGAAACACGAATCATGGAAAATGCAGGGGTTGATTCGCGCGCCGAGTTCTTGGCGCGTGTTCAACGTTTCACGGATATGGTCCTGGAGCGTTTGGGCGAGGCTTCGGGGGGTCGGGACGTGGATGAGAAAGAGGCGAGGATGTTGGGAAGCTTGGTTTTGAAAGTCTTGAAAACTATGGGACAAGGCTCTGCTTAGTGAGCCGCGGGTGGACTGTCACCGGCTTCCCACGGCTAGGTTGAACTCGACAATTATCTCAGATGACCTATACGGGGGAGTCGCTATGCGGTCCCCAGTGCATGCCCATGATAGTGATTGTCAAAAAAGATGATTCGTGGAATGGTGGGAACCTTTGCTGTAGCCTTCGAGCTTAGTAGAATGGGTTGGTTGCACCAACTCATGGCAGTGCTCCCCGCATTGACCTCTTGGCTACTCGAAACGATAAGACCATTGCCATCCAAGTCAAGACCGCAAGAAATCCAAGTCAAGGGTAGCTTCTGGGAAAGACCAAGATTGCCTCCGAAGTCTTCTATGTGTTTGTTGCGGTTGGAAAGAAGAACCTTCCGAGATACTGGGTGCTCAAAGGTTCCGAGGTCGGAAACTTCTGTGATAATCATCCGACCATGAAAGCTGCTAGGCTAAGCAAGCCGGTCCAAGAACGCTTCGAGAATCGGTGGAGCATATTGGACGGGTATGAGCGGATTATCCACTACTTGTAGGGGCAAGAGATGGACTACAGTTTCCTCGAGAGAAAGTAGGCCCTTTCGCGGAATCCGAGTTTCTCGTACAGTCTTCTCGCTCCCTCTTCTTCTGCCGGAACGGCTAGGCTAACGTAGTCCACTCCTCTTTGTCTGAAGAGGTCGAAGACTTTGTTGAGGAGGTCTGTTGCGATTCCTCTTCTTCGATACTGCGCGTCCACTGCTAGTGTCTCGATGGACCCGGCCTTTGTCGCTCCTCTTCTTCTCAGAACCTCGTCAGACATATCTCTAGACTCGCGACCCACCAGAAACCCCACCGCCTTGCCATCCACCTCCGCCACGAGAAACAGCTCCGGGTCCGAGGACCAGAACCCTCCAAGATCCGCCTCTGTCGGTGTCGTATCCCAAGAAGCGTACTTCTCCGCGAGAACCAGGACCTCTTTGGAATCCTTAGAGTCGTAGTTCCTGATGACTGTGCCCAACATCTCGCTCAGGTACTGTCTCTGCGTGCCTATTTGTCGCTATTACGTCACTTCGCGCGAATCGAGACCCTCCCCTCTTTCAACAGAACACCAGGCAGTCTCACTGCGATAGGCGGGTCATGACGTCACTTTCCAGGACCTCACTGACTTGAAGTAGTGGTCTCTCGTGCCCCACAGCTAATAGTAACTCGAATCCCTTCGATCATCTAAAGACCCAAAATAGTGTCCACGACTTGTCTGAGCTGACTCAAGAGCCTCCATCAGTACTAACAGCAACCAGACCTCAAGCCAGCAGAGCCGCCCTAGCATTCATATTCGCCACGGTCCTCTTTGATACCCTTGGATTCGGCATCATAATTCCCGTACTCCCCGGTCTAGTAGTCGGCTTCGTCGGAGGAGACACGGCTAGGGGAGCCGCAGTCTTCGGCCTGTTTGGCACAACCTGGGCGCTGATGCAATTCCTATTCGCCCCACTACTAGGCGCACTATCAGACCGCTACGGTCGACGACCAGTACTCATCCTCTCAGCATTCGGCCTAGGGATCGACTATATCATAATGGCTCTCGCGCCTAACTTAACCTGGCTATTCATTGGACGAGTGGTCAGCGGCATCACAAGCGCAAGCTTCACCGTAAGCTTCGCCTACGTAGCAGACACTGTCCCAGGCGAACGACGGGCCGGTGCATACGGAATGATAGGCTCCATCTTTGGCGTGGGATTCATCATCGGACCCCTCGTCGGCGGACTATTAGCGGGAATCGGTCCCCGATTCCCCTTCTGGGGCGCAGCAGCACTCTCACTCGCAAGCGCCGCCTACGGACTCGTAGTGCTGCCCGAGTCTCTACCTGTCGAGCATAGACGCCCAGTCTCGCTTCGAAGAGGCAACCCTATCGGCTCCCTATTGATGATCCGAGGAAAAGGGCTCGCCGGCTACGTGGCAGCCAACTTCCTCAACTTCCTCGCCTTCCAAGTCCTACCCAGCGTCTACGTACTCTACGCTGGCTACAGATACGGCTGGGGATACGCAACAGTCGGAGCAGCACTCGCTCTAGTCGGCGCATGCAACATTATTGTTCAGGGACTTCTCGTCCGACGAGTCGTCGCCCGGTTCGGCGAACGCATCGCCCTACTCATTGGAATTGTCTCTGGCACAACTGGGTTCGTGATCTGGGGCCTAGCACCCGACAGCCTCGTATTCATGATTGCAATAATCTTCTACGCCCCAATCGGATTCGTCCAACCTGCGCTGCAAGGTCTAATGACTCGGCGAGTCGGCCCATCCGAACAGGGACAGCTTCAAGGCATCAACGGCAGCCTCATGGGCCTCACCGGCTTTATCGGACCTACGGTCTTCACTCTTATGTTCGCGTACTTCATTAGCGGCCAAGCGCCAGTCAATCTTCCGGGCGCACCATTCCTGCTCTCCGCACTCTTCATGATCACCTCGCTGGTCTTAGCGGCGAAAGTCACTCGCGCCAGAGGTCAGAGTTCACCGAGCGAAGACCCTTCGTTCTCAGTGCCGCCATCCTCGTCTTAGAACCGTCCTGTCGGAGGAGACCAATTACTTGAGTAAATCTCTAAACTCCTTGCTAAGGTGAAGGCGGTCATCGAATCATAGGGGTTTGCCGCGTGAGCAAGGCTCAGCGGAGCTTGGCCGACTTCAGGACTGATGGATCGCGGACCAGCAACAGCACTCTTCAAGAGTGCACTCTGGACATTCTCGCGGTGTTTTCGAAAGCTGACACTCTGGGGGTGCGCAGTTGCAATCCGCACAGCGTATCTCGCCGGGTTTCAATACGAACCTCCATTCCTCAGAAGGGAGTCGCGCTCCTGGTCAAGACCACGAAATCGGTTCAATACTCGCTGCGACACTTGCCGCAGACCCACCGCTAGAATCACCAGCAACGGTCTCGAGATCCCAGGGGTTGCGAGTAGCACCAGTCAATGCCGATTCTGTCGAGATTCCCACGGCGCCTCGTTACGCGTCGCTGTCGTCAATTGAGCTTGGCCCCGCATTTGTAGCAGAAGGTGGCTGAGGAGGCCTGCTGTGTGCCGCAGCTAGGGCAGAACTTCATTCCAACCTGGGTCGCTGTGCTCGTCGCGGTCGGCATCTGGGCCGCGGGAACCGGAGCGATTCTGGCGAGGTTGGAGTAGTAGTAGACGGCCACTAGTATCGGGAACAAAGGTTGGTAGAATGCCGAAAGGAGACCGTTGACCACCGGGCCTGCGACGCCCAAGGGCCGGCTTATCGCACCCACGATAGTCGAAGCTATTATGAAGATTATTGCCAGGACAAGGAACGTCGCGAACGTCTTGGCCCACCTATGGCCGACGAGCTCACGGCTCCTTCCCATGCTGTCGAAGACACCTTTTTTCTCGATTAGGAGGACGGGTAACGCGAGAGAGAACATTATCGCCAGTATTATCCCTGGGATGATTAGAGCGATGAGCCCCAGAAAAACGATGAAGCCGACCACGATACTCAACGCCCAAATCGAAAGCAGTCTTGAGACAACGAATCTAACTGACGTCCCGATGTCAGCCTGTCCCTTCTCAATCTGCTCAGAGGCCAGCCTAATTGCGCTACCCTGAGCAATGGGGGAGAACACGACTGTCACGACAAAGATCGAGGCGACGAGCGGGACCAGGACACCAAAGAATCTAGGGAACCAGTCGAAGACCTGCTGAGGCGTTGAGTTGGGAGGCAGAGTCGGGAGGACTAAGGCCTGCCTTGCCAGCGTCGTGACAACCCCGATGATTACCCCCACCACTGCGAAGAGAACGAAATACTTCGTGAAATCCCTTCGGTACAACTCGAAGGTCTTCAGGATAACCTCGTCGAGGTTCAGCTCGCGTTTGATACCGAGCTCCGGCTGCGTTGTCATGTCATTTCGTCTTGATATCGATACTCCATAGCCTTTGATATAAGAGGGATAAACGATTCTCAACGTCGAGGACAGCGGTATCCGGAGAGCTTCTTATCTGAGTCGCCTCGCTTACGCCCGGTTATGAACATGCTACTAGTTCTCCCGCTCACCCCTCGACCTTGCGAGCCATGCGATTAGCACGACCAACCGCAGCCGTACTCGAAAGCTAACTTCATTTAGGCAGCTCTTCGTCTTTCGCCAAACGACTGAGTGGGAGTTTTGGAAGTAAAATCCTACAATCTTTTCCTCGACCTAGATTTCAAGAAACTCAAATTCGACGGCAGCCTAGCAATCCTTCTAGAGTCAGAAGGAGACGTCACACTAGATTCTACGGGATTGGAAATCCTCAAAGTATCATCAAACGGAAAGCCATTGGCGCATAAGCTGGTCGCGGAAGAGCTCCGCGTCCAGACGGGACCATTCTCCAGGAATCTGGAAATTCAATACCGTGGAGCTGTCTCAGAAAAACTAACCGGACTCTACAAGGCGCCTTACCCTGGTGGATACGTTTTCAGTACACAGTTCGAAGCGGCGAGTGCTAGGAAACTGTTGCCTTGCTTCGACCGTCCTGAGTGCAAAGCGGAGTTCGCGCTCACCGTGAAGACTGACAGTGACCTGAAGGTCATCAGTAACATGCCCGAAGAGTTTGTCAAGGCAGAGGGCGCCAAGAAGATTGTCACGTTCCAGAAGACTCCTCGAATGTCCACCTACCTCCTCTACTTGGGCGTCGGCAGGTTCGACGAGGTGGAGGACAAGCCCTCCAAAATCATCATCGCAACAACCCCTGGCAATACTCCGAAGGCCAAGTTTGCCCTCGACGTTGCAAAAGAATCCTTGCGTTTTTACAAGTCCTACTTCGGCTCACCCTACCAACTCCCCAAGCTCCACCTGATAGGCGTTCCAGAGTTTGCCGAGGGAGCAATGGAGAACTGGGGAGCAATAACATTTCGAGAAGCGTACATTCTAGTTGACGAGAACACAACCGTCCGCTACAAGAAAGTGGTTGCGGAAGTCGTCGCGCACGAGGTTGCTCATCAATGGTTCGGAAACCTTGTTACGATGAAATGGTGGGACGACCTATGGCTAAACGAGAGCTTCGCCACCTTCATGAGCTACAAGCTTGTCGAGTCAATGTTTCCCCAGTGGCATGTCTGGGACGACTTTCTCCGGACAGACACTTCCATCGGCATGGCCCGAGACTCCTTGCAGAGCACACACCCTATAGAGGTCAAGATCAACGACCCGAAAGAGATCGACCAGTACTTCGACCAGATTAGCTACAGCAAGGGCGCCAATATCATCCGGATGATAGAAGCCTTCACGGGCGTGGAAGGTTTCAGGCGAGGAATCCAGAGCTATCTGAAAAAGAACATCTTCTCCAACGCGACCGGAAACGAGCTCTGGAGCCAGCTGGAGAAAGCGTCAGGCTCGGATGTTAGACGGATCATGAGCGAGTGGATAAGAAAGCCGGGCTTTCCAGTCATCAGTGTTAGCCTCAAAGCGGGCAAAGTCACACTCAGCCAGGAACGATTTCTGCTCTCGGGAGCACGCGAGAAAGGAGTCTGGCCTGTCCCGGTCACGATGAAAATCAACGGGAAAACTCAACGACTGCTGCTCGACAAGGAAGAGCAGCAAGTTGACACTCCGCACTCATTGAAATCATTGAAGCTGAACGTGGACCAAACCGGGTTCTACAGAGTAGACTATGACGGCGTGATGGACCTTGTCTGGAACAGCCAGCTCACACCAGTCGACAGGTGGGGCCTAATCTCGGACGCGTTCGCCTTCACGATTGCCGGCAGGCTACCGTTCCAAGACTACATCGCCCTCCTGGCCAAGTACGACAAGGAACGGGAAAATCTTCCCGCCTACGAGGCCTCAGACCAGCTATCGATCTTCAACTCGCTCGTGCCCAGCATCGCAGAGGTATCCAGTAGATTCCACCGTTCTCAGCTCGAGATTCTGAAGAACAAGACTGACGAGAACAGCACCCTTCTCCGAGGAGTCTTCATGTCTAGGCTCGCAATGGTCGACCAAGACTATGCGAACGATCTCGCCCGTCGATTCTCCGAGTATTCCAAGGTGGAACCCGACCAGCGGCAGGCGGTTGCTGTGGCTTATGCAAGGTCTTCCTCGGACTTTGACGGGCTGGTTCAGAAGTACAAGCAGAGCAAAGGGGACGAGGAGAAGGTCAGATTCCTAGTGGCTTTGACCAGCTTCCGAGAACCTGCATTGGTGCAGCGCGCGCTCGGACTTGCGACCGGTGGAGAGGTCAAGAAGCAGGATGTACCAAGCATAGTCTCTGCCAGCACAAATAATCCTGATGGGAGGACGGCGGTTTGGCCATGGGTCAAGACTAACCTAGACTGGTTGAACAAGCTCTTCGAAGGCTCGGGCAACGTGTCGAGGTTGATGCAGAGCATCATACCCTACGTAGGAGTCGGCAGGAGAACGGAAGTGGAGAAGTTCTTTGCTGAGAGTCGGCCTCCTGAGCTGGTAAAGGGCATTGAAGTAGGCTTGGAGAAGCTTGCAATCTACGACCAGTTCGTCCACAGAGCTGGAGCCCATCGGGCAAGATGATTCCTGTCATGCGTAACCCTACTCCCAAGTAAGAACCCAAAACACTTCACGTGTTTGTGGAACTTTCCGGGACTCAAGTCCGAGTGGCCGGGATGAGTCTATGCAATTCGTCTAGACAGCTCTTCTAGCGAGGAGACCCAGTTCAGGGACGAGTGCAACTTGTACTTTCGGCTTCGGTCTATCAAGACCGGATTCATCCCTGCTGCTCTAGAGCCGTAGTAGTCTCGCTCCAAGTCGTCTCCTACGAACATGGTTCGGCCGGGTTCAACTCCAACTTGGTTCGCAGCAAGTTCGAAGATGCCTCTAGACGGTTTGTCGATTCCGACTGAGCCAGATGCCACAAGCACTGGAAAGAAGTGCAGAAGGTCGATGTTCTGCAGTTCTTGGCGGAGTCGTTCCTCAGACTGGATATTTGATACTATACCCATCTGCAGTCCCATGCCAGCGAGGGCTTCAAGGCAGGGCGCGGCGTCTTGGTATGGTTTTCTTACTAGAGTCTTGGGAAGCTGCCGGTCCATTCTGTCCCAGTTCTCCTGAACGTAACCGGCTAGTTGGTCGAGGTCGCCTTCCACCCCGAGATGTTTGATTATCATTCGGTCCAAGTTTCGGAGCAAAGCATCCGTGAACCGTTTGCTATCTGTCAGTTCGGAGAAGAGCCTGTTCCATGCAGGTTCTACAGTCTCGTATGCACCTAACACTTCCGAGCTTGTAGACTCGATTCCTTGTTCTTTGAGGAGGGCTCGCATGACCTCTTCTCGGCGGTATTCCATCAGTGTCCCTCCGAAATCGAAGAGGACTGCTTTGACTCCCAAGTTCTGACAGTGGACAGCTTGTCACAGTCATATGGTTTATTGGCCCGACGAGAGGGGCAGCTCGGAGGCAGTAAAGCCCACCTTCGACTGTTCCAACTCATCAGCGTTTGCAGAGAGAAGAAACTCTGCTCAGAAGCGGTAACTCTCCCCTGAACTCCACAGTTCGAAACAATTATTCAGTGTCAAGGCTTTGATGAACTCTGCGCAACTTTGATCCTTGGCAAGTACCTCGCGTGGCTCTCGTCTACCACAGTCGCGCTTGCGCTCGGCTGGACTGTTCTGCCGAAAGGGTTTGTTGAGGTCGCCAACTGGATCGGCCCATTGCTAGGTCCCAGTTTCAAGCCCCTGCTGACTTTGGTCTTTCTCTTTGTGGGACCTTCCCTCTCTTACACACCCCTCTTGACCGTCTGGGTCTCGGCGGGAGTCGTGGGCGGTTTCTTCGCGAGAGGGGTTCTGCGTTCAATGATCGCCGGAACACTGTCAACAATCACATTGATCCTGCTAGCGGTGGCAAACGGCTTCCTGCTAATCTCAGGAATCCGAAACCTGGTGAGTGGTTCTGGCGGGTTCAACCTGCCGCCTCCTCCTCCCGGAACGAGTCTCGCCGACATTCTGAGTGTTCCAATGGTTGGACAGATAGTTCAACAAGCAACGTCACCTGGCGGGCCCAGTCTCCTCGGCATCGCCAGTGTTCTGGCTGTAAATTTCGGTTTGAACATCGCTCTCTTCGCAGGCTCCTTCATCGGCTCCGGGGTGATGTTCAGGAAAATCTTCCATCGTCGTGCCAAGCCGGTTAAGCCTCGACCCGTTGAGGACAGCATGCCCAAGCCGCCGACCCCTCCAGGTTCAATTCCTCCAGTTGCAACTCCCCCCGCCCCGGCCCCTGCTCCAACTGCGACAGTTCTCTCCTTGCTCGTCATAGCTCTCCTCATCCTCGGCACGGTTGTTCCGGCCGGACTGGCTCAGAGCTCAAGCTCCTCCGGTGTCCTGACGGGCGAACAGATGGAACTGGGTGTTCAGAAAGATGGTAGTCTGCACATGGTTTACTCTACAAACGTCTCATCCTTGCCCGGGGTCTCGGCTGACTATTCACGTGCTGAGTTCCAGAACCTCGTTGCTGGTTCCATATTCTCATTCAATGGGTCTGTGCAAGTGGGAGCTGGCGGTCCGCCCTCGTTCCTTTTGTCACTCCTGCCCCGTCATGGGTTCCTTGCAATCTACCAAGTATCAGATCCCCAGGTGGGCAAGGGGAGGGCTGACGTTCTCGCGTCCGAGTTTGCGCAGGGCTTCGCTGTAAGCCTGCAACCAGCCGTCAGTCTGGTTCTGCCATCATTCGGGGGTCAGCAAGGCTCGAGCGGAAGCATCTACCTGGGAATCTACGAAGGTGGACAACAGAATACTACTCTGAGAATGCTTGGCCTCGTTCAGAGTGATGGAGTGGGGACGATATTGACACCACGGAAGGTTTTCGCCGGTTCATACGCAATAATGGCCGGGTTTCTCGGTTTCGAGAACGCTTCTGCAACACCTTCACCATCCGTGTCCGTTGTGGCTGATCTGACAGGATTCAGCAATTTCTATGGGAGAGGAACCTTCACGTTGGGTCTTCGGGAAACCTTCGGGGCCCAAGGAACAATTGCCCCGTCAGCAACGGCTAAGACCACGCAGATTAGACTCGAGTTTCCGACCAACTCCACAGTAGTGGCTTGGGGGCCTTCAACGGCAACCGTAAACTCGACGCAGGGGCTTTACCAGCTCTTATTGAACACGACTAGCTCACCTACTCCAAACGCGTTTGTCACCTTTGACGCCAGCTTTCCGCAACGTATCCAGATCGACCGTCGAACTGACCCTTCATCGACTGTCTCCGCCGGAGCGACCGTGACGGAGAAGGTCAGTGTCAGGAATCTCGGGAACGAGACTATTCATGGAGTCGTGGTAAGCGAGAAGAAGCTGTTTCAAACCTACCCAACACTCGAACTACTCTCGCCCTCATACAACTCGACACTGGGAGACATTGATCCTCAGGCTTCACGCGAAGCGACGGTGCAGTTCAGGGTTGGTTCAAACGGAGTCTACACAATGCCCTCTGCAGAAGTTAGCTATGTGGACCAGAATAAGACGATTAGCAGAGAGAGCAGTCAGACGATGCTCGTCTCAACTTTCAACCTGGAACTCTACCTTGGAAAACTCGTCAGCGGAACGGCGCCCTACTCCTACCCATTAGTGGGTCTAGTCGTTCTGACGCCCGTCAAGAGCCTAATTGGCGGGATTGGAAAACTTTCAACCCGAAGACGCAAAAAGACTCACTGAGAGAAATCCTAGTCCGCTTTCAGGGAACGTTACCTTTTCACCGGGTTTTCTTGACCTAGTCTGAACGGTCAAACAAGAGAGTGTAGATCACCCACCCATGTGGGGTGTAACAATAAGCGGGGGCATTCGGCGGACGAAGACGAACCATACCAGGAAGAGAACAAGGAATAATACGATTACCGCAGACAGCTGTCTGTTCTTCCGCTTCCGGGCTCGACGTAATCTCTTCTCTTCCTCATCCTCTTCGTACAATGTCTTTGATTAACGACGCGCGGCGTTCTATTAAGAAGACCTTGATTCCGGTCTGAGCCAAGGGGAGATGATGAGCTGTTCTGCTTAGAAGTGGCGGAAGGATCGTTCCCCGGTCAGCACCATCGTTATTTGGTGCGCGTCGCAGCCTTTGACCAGCTCCTGGTCTTCAATGGACCCGCCGGGCTGTATGATAGCTGAGACAGCTTCCTTCGCGATGGCTTCGATGTTGTCCATCTTCGGGAGGAAGCCGTCGGAGGCCATTGTGCTTCCTTTGAGACTATGCCCGAACTTGTGAGCCTTTTCGATGCAGTTCTCGATGGCGCCAATCCGGTCCTGTTGGCCTGTCCCGATTCCCAGTGAGGTTCCGTCCTTCCAGAATACGACCGCGTTTGACCGGACCTCGCACGCGACGAGCCAAGCATGAAGCATGTCACCATATTCGCTCTC
Source organism: Candidatus Bathyarchaeota archaeon (assembly GCA_005888735.1). Lineage (GTDB taxonomy): Archaea > Thermoproteota > Bathyarchaeia > 40CM-2-53-6 > 40CM-2-53-6 > BA-19. Next base: position 176,456 of record VBBN01000027.1, on the reverse strand, counting down.
GGTAGGGCGGCGTTTGGTCGGGACTGAAAGTTGTTTTAGTTCAGTTAGGGAGGTTATCTTTGTCGTATAGGCGTCTTCGAGGATAATCGAGCCGTCATTCAAGACGACAATGTCAGGGGGCAATGCTTCCTGAAGAGACCTTGTAACTTTCCCGATTCGGATATCCTTCTTTGTCTCGAAAACCGGCAGAGCTTGCGGATGGTAACTGGGCGCGTAGACGACTTCGACGAACGTCTTGACTATCTCTTCTGCTGTTGGCTTGTCGACTGTGGTGTTGAATACGACGACGCCACCGAATGCGGCGCGTGTGTCTGCGCCTAGCGCTCGAATGTAGACATTGCTTAATGCCTCGCCTGGTTTTGCCAACGCAACTCCTGAAGGGTTGAGATGTTTCATCACCGTGACGGCCGGCTCTGTGAAATGGTCTACGATTCGCAGCCCGTGGCTTCCATCTTCGATATTTGTCGCGGAGGGACCTTCTTTGCCCCACTTTATCCATTCAACATTGCCAATTCCGGACGGGGACACTTTGGGTTTGTAGAGGGCCGCTTTCTGGTGGGGATTTGTCCCATAACGTAGCCCGCGTGCTTTATCGCCGACCATCCACTGGGCCTTTGAGTAATCGTACAAGTGGCCGCCGAGTGTAATTGTCAGCTGTGGGGGGAATTCCTCTTCGCGAGCTGTCCGGTAGATCTTCCGGATCTCCTGTCTGCTCACTTCGTGTTCCTCGAAAAGTATTCGCTGATGGCGAGGTCGTAGCGTGCGGTGATGCCGAAGGCTTCCTTGGCGAGGCTGAGTCGCATCTCCGGCCCTATCTTTCCGTACCGGTCCAGTTCCCGGATCAAACCGTCGTACTGGAAGGGGTTGGTGACTGGGACTACTCGCTGGTTGAGAAGGGCTCCTTTCGCTGCTGCGCGTATCAAGGCTACTCCTCCTATGTCGATATTGTCCACAGCTTTCTGATGGTTTTCCGGGTCTTGTTTGACAACTTCTTGGAATGGGTAGAGGTTGACGACGACGAAATCGAAGGGGCGAATACTGTTCGTTTCTAGGTATTTTCTCTGCGAGGGATCGTTCCAGTCTCCGAGGATTCCCGCATGAATCTTAGGATGGAGGGTCTTCACGAGCCCTCCCGGCATCTCAGAGTACCCGGTATAGTCGGAAACGTCTGTGACCTGGTGACCTAGCTTTCTGATTGCTTCAGCCGTGCCTCCGGACCCAATGATCGAGACCTCATGCTTTGCAAACGCGCTAGATAGAATGCTGAGCCCACTCTTGTCGTACACGGAAACAAGCGCGATCCCCGCCAATTCCTTCAGAGAAAGGGTTTGGACACCCTGTTAATCTAGCTTGCTCCGCTTTTGCTCTGTAGACGGGCCTCAAACGCAGGGCAACATTTGGCGACTCAGCGGGCCGAACCTTCACCTAGGCTGCTTGGTTCACACGGTTGCGACTTCAACATTCGGAAAACTCGCCCGGATCTTGCTAAGCAATTCAGTAGCTTCATCAGACTTTCCAAACAGGATCCGAAAACGTGTCCTTCCTGAAACGACAGCAAACGAGTCCGTTCCGTTCCACTCAATTCTTGAAGGAACAAAGCCTTCCACATTGCCTAAGGTTCCTACTGTGAAATAGTCAGCATCGACGCTTATCCAGGCTTTCACTCGCCTTGGTCTGAACCAAGCCCGAGCAGGCCCGGCCTTCAGCTCCGCGTCCATCAAGCGGATCATAGCCAAAACGAATGCGACTAATCCTCCATAGGAAAGCGCCAACCTGAAGTCAGACGGAGCCCTCAAAACAAGCGCTAAGAATAGCGCGATGGGCCAAACTAACAAGACAAGAAATAGAGGTCCGACTTGAACCATCGCTAGCAGTTCAACAGGCAACTCTCCCCACTTAGCCTCAAGACTCTGCCTTTCCTCAATCTGCGAACTCAAAATTCCAGCGGCGACTTTCGCAGCGTCTTCGCTCTTGAATCGAAGAATAACCCTTGTCAGGTGGCTCCTTTCGTTCAGCCCCGAGAGGGAAAAAGAGTCAGGTCTTTTCCATGCCAGCCGCGTCGCCCGGAACTCAACGGTCCCCTCTGCGCTGGTAACTCGGACAAGGCGGTCTTCGACACCTAACCTCGCATTAGTCCACAACGGCCCGGGCATGGCAGCGTTTAGGGACCGGCGTGGTGTAAACCATGAGCGCTTGAGCTCAGTGTCGAGCTCCGTTGGAGTCCCACGTGGAACTGAAACGTAGGTCTGGATTTAGTCTAGCTATCCAAGAGTGCATCATAATCTAAGCTTCCTTCTCGAATAGACTCTTCCCTCGCGCTATTATCTCGGCGAGTCTATCTTCAAACTCTCAAAGGATGAGACTAAGCTATCCGACTCGGCGTTCTTGGCCACGCGGTTCACGCGAACCTTGACCGAGGCTGAGACGTCCTTCACGTCCGCGTTTTCAACAACCAAGAACCAAGTTCCGCTCCCTGGGGCGGTAAAGTGAACAGTCGATTCCTCAACACCCTCCTCACAGGTCTCGCTCCAGAACTCCTCCCCGGCATCGATACTCGTCAAGTTCTCCTCCGTCAGGACATACACGTTCACAAGCCCGTCTGCGGAAACCTCTCCCACCAGCTCCTTTCCAGCGTCAAGACCCACATCTATGCTCAGATAGTCTCCTTTCTCGATTAGCGTCGGGAGTTCTCCAAGGTTCTCCCTAGGCTCGACCTGAACTGGAGGGGTTGCGGGCTTTGGTGTTACAGGTGCAGGTGCGGATTGGCTAAGGGCTGCGGCTCGCGGGACCGAAGGCGTGGACAACGGCGCTAGATGCGGAGCTTGAGTCTGGGCCGTGGAGACTTGTCTCTCCCGTGACCTCAGCATGGGAGGCGTCATCGCCCTCAACGCTGGGGGAATTCTGGCTTCGACTTTCTTGGAATTAGTGTGAAGAAGAATCGTGGCAGTCAGAATTGTAATGATCAGTAAACCAGCGTTGGGCCAGGATAGCTGCTGAAGAAAGGCGGCTATGGTAGCTAGAAGCGCGAGCATGTTTCCGGCCAGAAGTAGCCTGGAGCCCACTGTCCTACCTCCGAAGAGGTCCCAGGTAGAGCGTGCGATGACCGAAAACCTGCTGTAACATTAGAGGGTTGGGAAGGGTTGCTCGTTCACGCTTCCTGTTCCCGACATACTCGACCCGAGGGTTCGACTTGTTTCATAAAGGGGGAGCTTCCAATGGAGCAAGCGAGCAGATTTGGATAGGTGCGAATCTTGCAAGGGAATTAGCCGGTGCACCGAGTGTGGCCGAGGCGTAACTCGCTTTGACCACCTTGGAGTGAGAGCAACGACTAGCCAGGCGGGACCTGGTCTAAACGTGTCGGGAATCTGGCACTACGCCAGGCCTTGCGGCCATCGGGCTCATGTCCAAGCCGCTGCTCGCAATGTCAAGTATAATGGTGGGCCGCTCTGGCAGAATGGTTATTCTTGGCAGAATGTCTACTGGGGAACCTATTTCACAACCGCAACAGCATGGGTCAGAAGTGTAGAGAAGGCCACCGCAGACATTGAAGCCGATTCCACCTACTCAGTAGGATTAGCACAGTACAACGTAGGAATCGGAAGGTTCGCCCAACCTGCGATTATCAAGACAGCTCCTCCCACAAGACTGTCAGACAGCCAGCTCAGACAGGCCCTAACAAGCTGGATCGCCTCAGGTGCAGTGCAGAAACTCGAGACCCAGGGTGCCTACAACATATTTCTCCCACCCGGGGTCACGATCACCCTCGCCCCCTCGGAGTCCTCATGCGCTGTCTTCTGCGACTACCACAACGCAGTAAACGGGTCCAACGGACCGTTCTACACGGTTGAGCCCTACCCTTGCAGCAAAGGATGCAACCAATGCACCGGTGACCCGTTTGACACGTTGACACAGGGCCTGTCAGAGGAGATGGTGGAGCTAAAGACTGACATGGACCCCGGAACAGGCTGGGTCATCGGCAATGAAGAACTCTGCGACTTTTGCGACCACCACTTCGTCTGCAACCGGATCAGCACAGGAGAATATGTCAACGCGTGGTATGACCAGAACAAACGGGTGTGCTGGACAGGAACCGGTCCCGCGCAGAATCCAGCACCCACGTTATTCCAGCCCGCGACAAAGTCGCGCGTAGGTCAACAGTAGCCAAGTTCGCTTTCAGAACGAACGCACCGGACTCAGATACGCAAAGCTAAGCCTATCATCATCCTATGCTCTGACTGGGACTGCCGCTGCTACAAGCATCTGCTGAGAAAGAGAAATCGGACTGGAAAGCCCGGATGCAAATTTCCTCATTGGTACGGGGGCGGAAACCCCAATCCTCCCCCTTTTAGGCTGTAAGCATGGCTCATCGCTCTCGATGACTACTGGACCCGTGTACTGGCATTCAGGGCAGTGGTAGATCGCTCCAATTGAACCTCGGAGCTACAGTGAAACCTCGCCGGAACCGCACACGAGACATCTTCTTGTCCCCATACTGTTTCTTCACCTCCACTCTTTTCCCATCTGCAGAGGATTCAGGAGGAGAACTATTCCATTCTCCTAGGAATTCTATTAAATGGGCCAATTTCCATTTCGAGAAAACCGAGCCTCGGTTACTTGCCCCAGACTTCTCCTCCCGTGTAAGGGTCGAGGAAGTTCAGTTGCATGTCCAAGACTCTCTGGTACACCTTTCCGGCCTCCGTTCTCGAATAGAACGTAGCACGCTCTTCCTGGGAAGCGGTAATCAGCTTAGTTCTCGTCAATATTCCGCTGGGCCCTAGTAGTCTCTCGAAGGCTTTGTCGTCTCCCCCAAACGGTCCGTTCAGGAGAGTGCTCTTAGCGCACCTGTCCGCGTATAGTTCAATCATTTTCAGAACTGTTAGTCTCTTCTCTGCCTCTCGTTTGGACTCTGGGGAGAGCGGCAAGCTCTATCGGCCGAGTTTCTCTGCCAATGCTGCTAGTCGCGTATACCTTCTCCTTAACACTAAAGAGTAGCGCAGGGAAAGAGTCGAGAGCAAGAATAGCACCACTGTCATGATAATCTCTGAAGTCAAAGTAAACGCTCCCGGTGAAACCCCAAACTGGCGTAGAGGGCCAAATCTGTCCCCCTGAAAGGGGAAAACATAGAAGACGAAGAGCCTCACCGTTTCAGACACCGCTAGAATCAGAGCAACCACGGAAACCGCGAACTGCAGCCAGAGTCCACTGAGAATGTCCATCGCGAGGTGTTGTGAGTCTTCCCTGAATGCGGTAAGCAGTTCCTTCAGAAGTGGGTCGTCGAGGCCCTCATTGGATGTCACCTGTCAAGGTCACCAGGAAAAATCTTTCCCGTTATGGAGAACGAGGTTTGACGCCTTTTAAGGAAATTCCTAGGAGAATGATGATAGGAACTCCCCCCTCGTCCTATCGGCTGGAAACAACAATGTCCCAGCAAGAAATCGAACAGCCAACTTCGAAACGACACCTCGCAACCAAATCGACACTACTAATACTGCTTATCATCGGGCTCGCCGCCAGCGCTGTCGCCTACGAACTCGGCCTCGCCCTCGCAGCCAACGCTCAAACAACGTCTCAGTCGACAACGGACCCCTCGTACGGCTACTCGGGCTACGGGCCCAGGCCCTGGGGAGGACATCCGGGAAACGGCAATTGCACAAGATACGGCTCAGGAACTAGCTTCACCGCCTCCAGCAGAGTCGCCAATGTAACAGTGACAGGGTTCAATATTGCAAGCGCCAACCAGGTCACCGTCAACCTATCATACACGGGAGCAGGAAGCGCTCCAGCAGTAACAATAGGCGCCGTTGCTCCAGGCCTAGCTGGTAGCATGACGCTCGCGACCGGATGGAGCTCCTCGACAACAGTAACACTCAACCTGACAGGCTCAGGCTCCCTCATCACAATGAGACACGTCGCCGTCATAGTACTGCCATACACAGCCTAGCAAAGTACGGAGACTATTCTGCAAACTCCCTCCTTTTTCAAACCCTTCAAAAAACGCGGGGGTGGACTGGTCGTTGCGTTCTTAAAGAAATTCCTAGGAGAACGCAGATAGTTTCTGCTGTTGCAGAATAGGACCGCCAGCGCGACCCTCGACAAGAAGGACCCAATTGAAGGCAGGAAACAAACGCCATGAGATTCTCCGCAAGAGCCTGCCTGAAACTCATAGTTTCAACAGAGAGAATCTGAGCTACATCCTTTTCTCCATCTATCTGACAGCGCTGGCAACATTCTACTTCATCTACGGAGAATTGTTCCAGCTCTCACTCGGGGTCCTCTACCTACTGGCGGCTCCGGTCTTCGTCCTGTTCGAGCGTTGGAAAGGATTCTTCAAAGAGTCGTTCGCATTCATCACTCTCCTCTTGTCCTATGAAGCGCTTCAAAGGCCTTGTCGGCTCGATCACATCTTCACATAACATCTTCTCCATCTATTCTGTCGACGGAGCTCTCTGGGGGTTCAACCTGACCGGCTGGGTCCAATCACACCTTCAATCAGTCTCAGCCACAACGCTAGCCCTCGTCTTCTACGGCCTGCACTTCCCCCTAGTCTTAGCTGCCTCAGTCCTCTTCTGGCTGGCCAACAAGCCCGTCTATCGGTCGTACGTCAGCGCGATGCTGATCACATCATTCGCAGCTCTCACCATGTTCCTCCTGCTTCCGACCATGCCTCCATGGTATCAGGGGACTGCCCGGAACTTGGTTCTGAACGGGTCGGGCGGTCTCTCTGCGTATGGAGGGTGGGTCACCCAGTTGATGGAATCGGACAAGTTCGCCGCGTTTCCAAGCCTTCACTCAGCCTATGCTACAACTTTCGCCTACTTCGTTATCAAGCTTAGACCTCTGCTTGCGATTGTTGCCGTGCCGCTGGTGCTTGCGGTAGCGGTGTCAGCAATATATTTGGGACAACACTACCTTGTTGACCTACCCGGCGGAGCCGCTCTCTCCTTGGTCTCATGTTACTTCGCGGGAAGGTCTCTAGAACCTAGCCATGAGACCGGAGCACGCAAACGGGAAGCGCCTCTTCTTTGAATTATTCGAGAGTCTTCGTCATCATCCTGCTCGTCTTTGGGTCATGTTCCCTAGCCGCTTTTCAGATGTACTCGCATTCAATGCCTTTCAGCCTAGCTCAAGCTCATAATCCCCTGGGCTTTGGCTCCCAACCGTCCCCGCTGGCGCGTGGATACCAAGTCTATCCCTACGATGAACAGGTCGGAGAAACATTCACCCAAGACTTTACTAGCCTATCTTTCAACGTAACAGCTGTGGCCCAGACCGGATCAGATGGGGTCGGCCCCGCCTACCTTCTCAACGGGCTCACCAACGCGGGCTACTGGTACCAGATAGGAATCTCCTGGAATTGGCCTCATTCAACAGGGGGCTACAACGCGGGGTTCAGCATGAACTACGAAGTTTTCAATCCATACGGCACGTCTGTATTCCCGCTCGCTGGTGGAGGCGGAATACAAGCCATTAGCGTCAACGCTGGAGATACGGTGCTTCTCAGCTTGAACTTCTCAACGGGCAACGTGCTAATGCAGGCACACGACTTTAACACTGGTTCCTCAGCGTCTCAAATGTACAGCGCTTCTTACGCTTCGTACTTCATCGGTCTAAGCAGCAGCAACTCCCAGAACGGCTTCTTCACAGGACTAATGACCGAACAGTATCACTCCCAGCCGTATTATGGAACCGGCCAGCCCGTCACCTACGCGAGTAGCGATATCAACATGTCCTCTGCCTGGATGTGGATGGACGAGTTCAACACGGCCACCGGTCAAACCGTCTTCCAAGACGGAACAACGTCCCCCGTTCTCTTCGACAACCCAACCTTGTTCCAATATTTCTCCACCAACGGAACAGCCGAGGTGTCCAGCCCGAAGGAGCTAGTGACCGGTCTCTCACCAATACAGCCCCTATCGATCGAGTCAACGAACCTGCCAGCTGCCAATGCTGGCGAACGAGCACCATTCACATTGAGGATTAAGAATCCAAGTTTGCTCAACGCCAAGATCACCGGGCTGAAAGCGTCAACCTCTCTCGGCAACTTCAACACATCGGCCACCCTCCCCTTCACTATCAACACCCAAAGCGCAAACTTCACGGTTGCAATCATCCTTCCGGCAAGCCTTTACAGGGGAAATCTCACGGTCACAATCCGAGTCTCGTGGCAGTTCCTTGACACACGTATAGATCGCTCGGTTACCCTAGCTGACCTGACCACGGGTGCGACCCTACAGGTTAATGGGTCCACAGCTCCGCCACCCCCAGGGTCTAATCCACCGCCAACAGGGCCCACGACGCCACCATCTACAGGACAACCAAAATCGCAGAATACGACGAGCGGCTTGGTAACAAGACTGCGGGGAGTATTGATACCGGTGGCACTCGGCTTCATCGTGCTGGTAACACTTGCAGTTGTCATGGTGGTCAGGGAGGAAACTAGGCCCAGACCCCAGTCGGGGGTCCTCCTTCCGCAATTCTGTATTACGTGCGGAGGCCAAACAAACCCAACAATGCTGTTCTGCCCCAACTGCGGACACCCGAACACAACGCTCCCCCAAGAACAGAGCAGTTCACCATTCGAGAAACCATCGGATACCTCGTAAGAATTCCTGCCTCTGGCCAGCTTTACTTACCTAAGTAAGGAGCGCATGGTCTGGGAGACGTTGCGGTCTAATCCAAGGAAGCACGACAAGCGCCCCTATGTCTTGCTGAACTCGGCTATGAGCGTCGACGGAAAAATCGCCACCGTCGGAGGAGAATCCAGACTCTCCTCGCCAGCGGACCTGAAGCGGGTCCACGCCATCCGAGCCTCGGTGGACGGCATAATGGTTGGAATAGGAACAGTACTCGTAGACGATCCGAAGCTGACCGTGAAGTTCGTTCGTGGTCCCAATCCCACGAGAGTCATCGTCGACAGCAGGGCCCGAACACCTCCGACGGCCAACGTAGTCATCTCGGCTAGGCAGGTTCCCACCATAATAGCCGTCACCTCAAGAGCTCCTTTGAAAAGAGTCAGCGCATTAGAACGGGCTGGCGCAAACGTCCTAGTTTGCGGAAATGGCTCGAAGGTTTCCCTCCCCATCTTGCTGGGACGGCTTCAAAGAATGGGAATCAAGAAAATTCTCCTGGAAGGAGGTGGGACCCTAAACTGGAGCATGGTCAGTCGAGGCTATGTTGACGAGGTCACTGTCGCGATTAGCCCGAAAATTCTTGGAGGAGCACGTGCCAAAACACTAGCTGATGGAGAGGGAGTCGCTCGAATCAGAGATGCCGTAAGACTCCGTTACATAGGTGCGAAGAAGTACGGGACCGATATTGTTGTTCGTTATGGCTTGCTGACCTAGTCTCTTTCCTTTGTTGGAGGCGGTGGCAGGCGAGGTTTCTCAGGGCCTTCGTAGAAAATCAAGTTCTTCGCCTCAAGAGTCTCCTGCAGCTTCTTCACCGCGATGTACACCTGAATCTCCTTCTTAGCACCTGTACACACTAGCTTACCGCTCGCGAACACTAGGATGACAACTTTCGGATCATCCATGCGGTAGATTAGTCCTGGAAACTGCTCGGGCTCGTACATTGTCTTTGTCAAACCAAACACCGCCTTCTCCAAGTCAATGCGGCCTCCTAAGCCGCAGGACGCGACGATGTTCTGAATCACAATTTCCGGCCGGCCAATGATCACAATCCCATCCCTCTTCAATTCATCGACAACTTTCAGCACGGCCTTCCGGGCCTGGCGTTCAGATTTTGAACCGGTGCAAACCATCTTTCCGGAGCTGAAGATCAGGGTCGCCGTCTTAGGCTTCTTCAGTCTGTAGACCAAGCCTGGGAACTGCTCCGGGCGGTACTCGACTCCAGGGAAGACCCGAACGATCGCGTTGAGGTCTATCCCTTGCTTTAGCGTCGCCGAGGCGACAACATTCTCGATATTGATGAAGGCTCTACCCTTGTCAGACAAGATAGATCAAAGCTCCATTTTGAACTGGGAAGTCTTCTCGCCCGCCACGTTTCCCCAAACTGGTCGCTTATATAGAGCAACCTCATGGCGTTGGGCACTTTCTAATGCATTCTGCTCTGCTGCGCGAGCCACGCGGGATCGGGACCTTCATGAATGATTCGTAAACAAGGCAAGCAGACCAACGATCATAAGCTCCGATGATACAGTCGAAAAAAGGACCCGGAGACTTCCTTCCACTTATGCTTCGGGTCCAAGACCCTGCCTCCAGTTCTCTAGGAGACTGCTTGAAGCTCTTGTTTAGTCCTGCTTGCCTTGTCAAGGAGGAGGTCTATAGCTGCCTCAATTCTCTTGCAACTGGCTTTCTCGGCCGTTAGGGCTGCCTGGAGCTCGTTGAGCCTTCGAAGAGCATTGTCCAAGTTCTGTGTAACCTGTCCAAGCGGCGCGTAATCTACGCGCCGAGGTATCGAGGCGAAGAGCTGGCGTTGGGCCTGGTTGATCTCAGCCACTTTTGCAGTGTCCGTGGCTGCGAGCCAGGAGACTTCCCGTGCGGCTTTGACGCTTTCGTAAAGCTGATTCTGTAACTCCACATACGCCTCCCAGTAAACCATCCATGACTCGTTGAACTCGGCAAATGCATCCTCAACCCTCTTTGTTTGTCCGCCTGTACTCGCCGTCAATGATGCTCTGGAACACTCATCGTAGCCACCGGTAAAAGGCGTTCGGAGCTTCCCTTCGAAGCCTGGAAGGCCGGAAATAATGACTCGCAGGTAACCGTCCTGGTACTAGGCTGTTGTTCTTCTCGTCCTGCCATATTGAGACATGTTCTCCTCAAAACGTATTTTCTAGGTCCGTAGCCGTGAGTTGTGAGCCATAGCTTGACAGTCTGGATGCACTTCCGACAGCGTATTCTCTTGGCTTGGACGAGCTTTCGCTTCCATACCTCTCTAGAGGCGTTCCAGCTTTCACGGCTGGCCTTTTTCAGCTCGCTACTTATGTTGTAGTAGTCGGTCCACTAGTTGATCCAGCCTCGATCTGTGGCGGGCGAAGACTTTCCGTGTCCCACGGGATGGTGACCGGTCATTCTATCTCTGCAGCCGACTGTAAGGTCACCTGTATGACCCTTTCCGCATCAACAATCTCTGTGAGGAAGTCAACTGAAGATGGTTGACCGTGAAACCTATGTCCCTTACTCCCGCTGGTATCCTTCGCAGTAGTCGCTAATGGTTGCTTGGTGAACTGAGTGGTGAAGGAAGATACAGGTAAGCGTAGACAGCCGCCGCGCAACAGCCAGAGCAGACGCGAGCGCAGAGAGAGACGGTTCGAGTCAAAGAAGCATAAAGAGTAGAACGAGCCTGTTACATTCCGTCGTCCATGCCACCGGGCGGCATTCCCGGGGGCATTCCTGAAGGCCCACCTGCGCCCATTCCTCCACCAGTTCCCTTCGAGGAGATTACATCGTCTACTCTGAGCAGCATCGTTACCGCCTCAACGGCTGACTTGATGACCTGCTTCTTCACCCTGAGAGGTTCGACGACTTTCATCTTCCACATGTCAGCTGTTTTCCCTGTTGGTACGTTCACGCCGTACCAAAGGTTTCTGACGTTGTTATGTTTCGATTTGAGCTCAACCATGATGTCGATCGGGTTTATGCCCGCGTTCTGCGCTATGGCAACGGGAATTGCTTCGAGGGCCTCAGCAAACGCTGCCACTGCAAGCTGTTCTCTGCCTCCCACCTTGACGGCGTAATCCCTCAATCGTTTGGCCAGCTCCGCCTCGGGAGCGCCTCCACCCGCGAGAATCTTCCCATCTTCAACCGCGTTTCTAACCACGCATATGGCGTCGTGTAGCGACCTCTCCGCCTCGTCTACTACGTGTTCTGACCCACCACGAATCACGATTGTCACAGCCTTAGGGTTCCTGCACTCACGAACATAGACCAGCTTGTCATCTCCAACCCTGACCTCTTCGACCAGCTTAGCTTGGCCTAGGGATTCCTTTGTTAGGTCCTTTAGGATGCCAACCACGGAGCCCCCGGTTGCCTTCGCAAGCTTCTCCATGTCTCCGCTGCTAACATTCTTCACCGTCAGGATTCCTTTCTGCGCAAGCTGGGACAGCACCTGATCATCTACTCCCTTTTCGGTGAACAGGACCCTTGCGCCGGTCTTGGCCACGTCCTCGGCCATTTTTCTGAGCAGTTTCTCTTCCTCCTCGATGAAGAGGTACATGTCCTCCGGCCTGTCGATGTTGATTTTTGCATCTGTCTCTGTCTTCTCTATTTCGAGCTTGGCGTTCAACAGGGCTATTCCCCCGCCCGTTACTTTCTTGGGCATCTCTGCATGAGCCACTTCTTTGTCTATGACTACGCCGTTTACGAGCTCGGTCTCGTCTAGGCTTCGTCCGTGCTTCTTCATCACCTTGACCAGGTCGATGTCAGCAGTGAGTTTGCCATCACGCTTCTCCATAACCTGTCGCACCGCATCAACGGCCAGTTCGGCGAAATGGGTTTGCGAGCCAAAGATTCCCTTTGTGTTAAGGGAGGTTAAGGCGATCTGCCTTAGTTGCGCTTGGTCGTCAGGTTTGATGTTCACCGCTATCTTGTCCAGAATTTCCTGGGCTTTCTCTGCCGCGTCTCGGTATCCGTCGATGATGATGTTGGTATGGATGTCCTTGTCGAGCAGGGCTTCGGCTCCCGCTAGCAACTCGCCAGCCAGGACCACTGCGGTTGTTGTTCCGTCCCCTACTTCACTGTCCTGGGTCTTGGCGACCTCAACAAGCATCTTAGCTGCTGGGTTCTGAACGTCCATCTCCTTCATGATGGTGGCACCATCGTTTGTAATGACAATATCGCCCATGCCCCCGACTAGCATCTTGTCCATGCCCTTGGGACCGATAGTCGACCGGACCGTTTCCGCTAGGACTTTCGCAGCCATGATGTTACTTCTCTGAGCGTCTCTTCCCCTAGACCGGGAAGTGCCCTCCTTCAAAATTAGAACGCGCATTTCCGACGTTTCAAATCACACTCTAACAGGAATACGGGACGGGAGCTCCTGTGATAAACATATGCAGGTGTCGCCTCCGATCGTGACAATAACGGGTGACCTAATGCTTGGTATGACGTGGAGTGCATGAACGCAAATCTCTGATGTCTCTAGTTCATCACAACACGACGTGGTGAGAAGGAGCGCGGCATCATTTCTGGAAAACTTGGAGAAGGATACGTAGGATACTGATTGCAGTAGCTTACCTATGGGGTCCCCAAGTATGCTGGAAAAGGCCCTTGGGGGACCGCGTTTGCCTCGAGTCCAACTGATTAGTCAACTCGAGTTCGCTATCCGAGTAATTTCAAACTCTTATCGGACACAAAAAGGGGGGAGGTCGATGGAGCTATATTCGCATGATTACGCTTTGAAGAACGGTGCATAGGCGAGAAGTGTCTCGCTCTTGAAGATGCCTTCGAGATTAGTAACTTTCTCAACGGAAGTCTTCACTATGTCTTCAGAGGTTCTTGCTTGCCAGAGTGCTACGATGTCGAACTGTCCTGGTACTGTCGATGCTTCGATGAAGCCTGGGATGTTGCTGAGCTGCTTAATGACGTTCTCGCTAGGGGTGTGCTCACAATTTAGCAAGGAAAACCCAAGGGCCATCTGGCTCTCGAGCTTTCGGGTCGGCTGAATACCGTCGAAGCCGATGTGAGTATCGGTGGTGCGAATGTCGTTGATCTCGCGGATTTCTTTGACTGTCTGGTATACGTTGTGTGGTGTGTTTGGTTTCAGGCGTAGAACTAGGTCGTATCTGCCTGTGACCGGTGCGATGAGGTCTATCTGGCTATTTCGCTTTAGCTCCTCAACCACTTTCGTCGCGCGGCCCGGATTGACGGTCGCGAAGACGTAGGTCGGGAAACTCATATTGGTTTGCATTGTTGTTTTTTTCTCTTGCATTTTATTGCAGGATAGTAATGTCTATTACTTACATTTAAGGCTTTTATTCCAGAATTCACGTTACATTACGTGGGGACATAGGTGACACAAAGGCTTGACAGCCCCTAGAAACAGCCTCAGCGTACCTGAAGCGGTCCGCGAAATTCTAACCAGAAACTACCCCGTCTTTCAATGCCTGAAGATGAGGGTCGTGAACTTTCACTCCCTCGCAGAGCTCATCCAAGCCCAAGTCAAACAACTGAGCGGGAAAGAAGCAAGCATCAACGCGCTTGTCGTAGCAATCAAGAGATTCTCCGACACCCTATCCAGTAGCAACACACCGGACGCGTCAAGGGTTCTCAAGGACGCCAGAATCTCCCTTTCAAGCGGAATAGTAGACGTGACGATGAAAGCGTCCAGAAACCAATTCTCAGCCATAGTCAAAGAACTGTCAGACGCCGCGGCCGAGCTGTCAGAGTTCCCCCATATCTTTCCCCTCTTGAACTCGATCAAACTCATTCTGCCAAGAGACGATTACGCTTTGATCGAGGGGAAACTAGGACATCTTAGGGGGGCGGCGACACTGGCGAACGTGGCCAAGCTGACACTCAACCTGTCACCTCGCGCCGAGATGACCCCTGGTATAGCATCCTACATTACCGAACTGCTGTTCAGAAACGGGGTAAACATCCTAGATGCATTTCTAGGCTACGGTGACATCATAATGGTCGTTGACGACAGAGATGGACCACTGGCTTACGATGTTCTACAGGGAGAAATTCGGGGCTCTACCAAGGCGGAAGAGTGGAAGTGCTGAGCCTTGAAATGCATGCTCAAGTCAAGCCACCGGATTTTCTTGTGACTGGTTCCAGTCCTAGCTTTAATGCGTCAGACCACTGTTGCCCCGATGGCCTGGTCAGCCCGCCAAGCCTTCTCGAACTGGTCGAACGCTACAAACGGGGAACAATCGGGCTAACCTCAAAGAACGGACTGAAAAACGAAAACCATCAATAAACAGATTGTGTAGAGCAACCTTCCGAGCTGCCCATGGCGGCCTTCTCGTTGCGACTCCTAGTATTATGTAGGACCGTTGTGGAGATGTTCACAGAGATCATGGATGACTCGTCCAGACTGGCAGAAGAAACGGAAGAAAATGGCGGGTAGAGAAGGCCCGAAGAAGGGCAAAGTTCGCTAAAAACTGCACTCCGTCTCCAAAAGGTTGGCATCTGCTACCTATGCAGAAGCGTCGAGACTGTGCGACAGTCGGTTCCATGCTACGTTATTTGTCAAGAATTATTGGAAAGACCTAATAGCTCCCACGGGAAACTAGACTGACAATGCTTTATTCGACCAAACTGAAATCTCTTTTACCTATCGTTTTTCTCTTCCTAACAGTATTCCTCGAACTTCCGAGCCTAGTTCCGCAGGTGGTATTGCGACGGAGGCGGGGACAGGGTTGCTGTTGTTAGAGTGCCAGTGAGGCTAATGCCTGATGCTGGGGAGAGAGCGCTACCAACACCGTTGGGTGCGAAGGGAAACACTCCCTTCTCAATAGAGCAAAAGCCGAAGCTGTTGCTATCTCCGCCTGGAATGTATTCATTTGTTGATAGAACGCCCGAGGTCGAAATGGACTCTGTGCTGCCTGCGCCGTTCGGACTTGTGGTCGGACAGTTGTTGATGTACCAGCTTGCGTCGAAGTTTCCGGTCTGCGTCTTGAAGACCTCGCTGAACACGTTTGCACCGCAGTCGTTCGCTTCACGAGACACGATGCTTGAAAGTTCTGCTCTAGTGTCACTAGATAGCCGTAATGGTTGAAGTTTGAAGTGGTTTGGTAGGCTGCCTTTACGGCCGGACCAGCGGCGATGAAGGGAACGCAGTCACCAAGGGGACCCGCCCCAGATGGAGAGGTTGGGCAGAAGTTGCCGCCTTCGTCGAACAGGACGAACAGCGCTGAATAAGCTGTGGTGAACATCGTGCTACTGAGGATTTTTTGTACGAGGTTGGCGATGTATGTATCAACATCTGCTATACAAGTATCATTCGCGGGGACCGTCGTACAATGATTTGTGCAGGGACTCGGATTGCCCGAAACGCCATGCATGTTATTGCAATCGTTTGGCGTCAGCCAGACATAGTTGGTGGCTGTCGTTGCGAGGGCGTCGACGAATTCTTGGTCGTTGCTTGCAGAGACCGTAGTCAGAAAGTTGGCACACCTGGCCGTTGTGATCATGTCGGTAAAGTCAAGAAAGGGAAAGTGATCCCCGCCACGCGGTGGGTTGAAACTACAAGTCCCAGAAAGGGTGGCGTCCTCAAGGCCCTCATTTTCCATCAGTATTGTCACGACGTTGGTTGCCCAGATGCCTGGGGGAGTTGCTGTCGCAGGTGTGAGAATCGCGTTGATCTTGTTGAGGTATTGCAGTCCGACGCTGTGCTGTACGATGCCAGCTCGAACATAAGTTATGAAAAAACTGTCTGGCGCCGGGGCTGGACTGACTGGACTGACTACGGTGTAGACGCTGGCCACAGTTGTGAAGCCCGTCGTCATGCTGATGACCTTGAAATTGTCGTTGCGCTGGTAGGCGGTTGGAACACCTTCAGCGATATCAAGAGCAGTCTGTTGCGACAGTGGTATTTGCCACAAAACGCCCTGCACGTAATCGCCTGTACTACTCACAACATCTGAAGTGCCAGTTCCATTGGAATTGGAATGGTCAATCACGAACTTGTAATTGTTGACGCGAACAATATCGAGAAACACTGCTTGACTGCTAACTATGCGTTGCAAGCGCCCAGCTTCCATGTTTGGACCATATGCAAACTAGTTGGAAGTGCCTGGAGCATAGACGTTTGGACTAGCGAGACTAGACACGGGCAATAACATTGAAAGTATGAGAAGGAGCAGTAGAGACCGCGAAAGTTTTTCCATGCTTCGCACTCGTTTGGTTATTCTTAATAAGGTGGTATGATACCGGATAACAGTAGCCGTGCGGCTTCAACCTGACCTGCTGGTCCAATCACACCTGCAATCAGTTTCAGCCACGATTATCGCTCTCGTCTTCTACGGTCTCCACTTCCCCCTAGTCCTAGCAGCCTCAGCCCCTTCTGGCTTGCCAACAATCCCCTCTACCGGTCGTCGTCAACACGATGCTGATCACACCTTCGCAGCTCTCACCCTATTCCTCCTCCCAACCCTGCCTCCCTAGTACCAGGGGACCCCGCAGAACTTGGTCCTGAACTGATCGAGCAGCTCTCAGTGTATGGAGGCTGGTTCACCCAGTTAATGGAATCGGACAAATTCGCCGCGTTTACAAGCCTTCACTCAGCCTACGCTACAGCCTTTGCTTACTTCACGATCAAGCTTAGACCTCTGCTCGCGATAGTTAACTGCCGCTGTGCTTGCAGTAGCAGTCAGCAATATTTTCGGGACAACACCTACCTTGTAGATCTAGCTCAAGGGTGCCGCTCGCTCGAACATGTTTGCGCCACAGTTCCTGCATCGGGCAGTAGTCTCGTAGTTTAGAGTTGCACAGTGTCTGCATCTCACCTTAGGAACCGGGAAACTGTCCCACCTGCTGAAAATCGAGAGCGGTGTGACGAACGCCGCCATCCCGAGGACAAGAAGAAAGAAGCCGGCCACTATGTAGAAAGGGTTTTGGCCCCAGGACACCAGCAAGACAACCCCGAAAAGTATCATCGCCACACCGAAACCCATGACCGTTAAGATGACTTCTCGGTTGATGGCCGCAGAGCTCATCGCCGTGAATCGCCCAAGTCGGACGCTCGATACCGGTCGAAACCCTGTCGTTACTTTGTGAACTGGCCCAAAGTTACAACCGGCTAGTCAATTCGCAACCGTCTCCCTTTACAGCCTGGTAAACTTGGCGATTTCTTCAGCCATTTGAGCCAGCCGTTTGTCCGCCCTGTGATGGACCGTGCCCTCATCATAGGTCCCATCACTATTCCTCTCGCCGGCTTTTACGCCGGTGAGAATCTCGATGCCCTCATCCACCGTCCCCACAGGGTAGATGTGGAATCTGCCCTGCTTCACAGCCTCGACCACGTCCTCTTTGAGCATTAGGTGCTGGACATTGCTCTTGGGAATCATGACTCCCTCGTCACCTTTGAGCCCTTTGGCCTTGCATGTCTCGTAGAATCCCTCGATTTTCTCGTTAACCCCTCCAATTGCCTGAATCTCGCCCTTCTGGTTCACCGAGCCAGTCACGGCCAGGTTTTGCTTGATCGGTAGCTCGGATAGTACTGAGAGAATGGCGTATAGTTCTGTGCTGGATGCACTGTCTCCGTCAACACCTCCGTAGCTCTGCTCAAAGACCAGCCTGCATGAAACGCTCAACGGCTTGTCATGCGCGTACTTATTCTCTAGATAGCCGGAGATTATGAGGACCCCTTTCGTATGTGTCTGTCCTCCCATACCGGCTTGTCGTTCGATGTCGATGATTCCCTTTCTACCCAGCCCAAGGCTGACAGTAATCCGGGAGGGTTGGCCGAACTCGAAGTCGCCCAGCGCTATGACAGAGAGACCGTTTACCTGCCCGACCTTCGACCCCGCGGTATCTATGAGAATGATGCCTCTCTGTATCATCTCTTTCACTTTCTGGTCAATGAGGTTGGACCTGTAGACCTTCTCTTGGAGCGCCTTCAAGACATGCGGGCCTTTGATGTACTTGGACCTGTCCTGCGAAGCGTACAAGCTGGCCTCTCGGACCAGGTCCGCGATTTCCGGAAACTTCGTTGAGAGCTTGCTTTGGTCTTCCGCCAACCTAGACCCGTGTTCCACAATTTTCGCAATTGCCGCCGCTTCTAGATGGTTGAGGCTTTCCCGTTCGCAGAGGGTGTGTACGAACCTTCCGTAGTTCTTCATGCTATCCTCATTTCTATCGATGGAATCGTCGAAGTGGGCTTTGACTTTGAAGAGGAGGCTGAAGTCCGGGTCGAGGGTGTAGAGCGCCTGGTAGCTCTGATGGTCCCCGGCGATGACAACTTTCACGCTTAGGGGAATCGGCTGTGGCGTAAGGCTCTTGGTGCTGGCGACCCCCAGCCTCTGGCCCGTCTCCTCAATCGCTATGTTTCCGCTCTGTAATGCCCTCTTTAACCCGTCGTAGGAGAACTGGTTTTTCAGAAGCTCGTCGACCCCGATGATTAGATAGCCGCCGTTCGCCTTGTGAACCGACCCTCCCCTGATGAGAGTGAAATCCGTTGTTAGAGCACCGAACCGTGCCTCGTTCTCGATCCGGCCGAGAAGATTCGTAACAGTCGGGTTGTCTTCGATGATGACCGGTGCTCCTTTCAGGCCTGAATTGTCCACGATTACGTTGGCCTGGTATCTCCGGAAAGACAGGTTAGGCAGAGCCTTCTCACCGAGGTTTGGTGTCGGATCCTCAGAATCGTCTGATGAAGGTGGGGACGGGGGTTTTTCAGGCTGAGCGAACAGGTCCGCGTTCTCTAAGATGTCGTCTCTAAGCTCCTCGAAGTATTGAGTTATCTCCGGGAGGTTCTCGTAGTTGGAGACTAGTTTGCTGATGAGCCCGCCTATCGCGTAGTGAACAGAGTCGTCTCTAAGCTTTCGCAGCTCATCCAAAGTCTTCGCTTCGAGCTCGTTGACCTGCTTTCCGGCCTTGTCGAGAGCGTTTCTCACCGTTTCCCGGCTCTCGTCAAACTTCTTCTTCACTCGGGCCGGTAGCGCGTCGAACTCCTCCTGGCTGAGCGGCTTTCCCGCCTGCATAGGAACAATTGTGATGCCGAGCTGCGTCATTCGAACCGCGTAATTGTGGCGTCGCGCTTCTTCGCTGAGCTCGTTGAGAATCCTGTTTCTCTCCTCCACTGACTTCTTCGTTATGGTGTTCGTGCGTGAGACGAATTCCTCGCTCTGAAGGGCTGCGGGAACTGCGCGTTTGGCCTGGTCTACGAAATTCTTCAGGTCTTTTTGGAAGCTTTTCGCTGTGCCGGGAGGAAGTTGGAGGGCTTTGGGCTCATAGGAGTTCTCGAAATTGTTCACGTAGACCCAGTCTGGCGGAGTAGGTTTTGTCTTCGCGATTCCCCGCAAATAATCCCTTGTGGCCGGTCTCTTTCCGGTGCTTGGGATCCCTGCAGCGTAAACGTTGAAGCCCTTCCCCTTCATCTCGACGGCGAACTTCAGCGCTCTCAGAGCGCGGTCCTGGCCGATGATGCCTTCTATTGGCCCGAGTTCTTCGCTTGTCTCACAGCCCACCGAGCCGGGCGGGCATTCCAGCCGTAGTTTATCGGGAAGTAGCTCGCTAAACGTCATTGACGGACCCGGTGACCCTCTTGGCTATCGCAGGGATCGGTGGACAACCCTGAAGCAGGCATCCATCACATACGGAATCCCGTTCTTGGCCAGAGCCCGCTTGGCCTCGTCGTTCTCGAGTCCAAGTTGGGCCCAGAACGCGAAGGGCCGTCCGTATTTTTTCCGCATCTCAATTACTTGTTGAGCCACCTGTGGGAGTTCCTCGCTTGGCCGGAAAACATTCACCAGCTCGATCTGTTTTGCTAGTTCCGAGGGTAGCTCTTCTAGGCTTCGATAAGCCTTCTCGCCGAGGATCTGGTCTGCGGTCGGATTAACTGGGATAATCTTGTAACCATGCTCCTGCATGTATTTTGGAACTGAGTATGCCTCCTTCTCCGGATTCTTGGACGCGCCGACAACAGCAATAATCCTGTATTTTCTCACAACTTCTGTCGGAGAAATGGTCGTGCGTGGAACTTGAGTCTGAGACGTTTCAGCCAACTCCGCCCTCTCAGGCTTGCCTTGTGGTAGAAAAGTCTTGAAGCCGAGGAGCGAATCGTTCTCGACTGAAGACACGCCTTCAAACGTAGTACTTCGAGTAAGACGGCCGAGCAGATTTGACGTACAACTTAATTGCAAGGGTAGGTCTTCCCCATGAAGACTTGTCTATCTTACAGACTGTCCTAGAAACGTCTCTAGCGAAGGCCAGCTCCCATTCCAAGAAGGTGTACGGAAAGAATCCCTTGACGGTTCAGGATGTGCTCGACCTGGCAAACAGTCGGGCTCTAACGCTGGCCGCAACGGCAAAGCCTAGCGGGAAGCCGCACCTATCGCCCACAGACCTCGTGGCCGTTGACGAAAGGCTCTATCTAGGGGTAGATGTTGCAACGGCTAGATACAGGAATCTAAAGAAAAACCCTGCGATAGCCGTAATGATGGCCGACGGGTACAAACGTCAAGCCATCCTAGAGGGAACGGTTGATTTTCTCGACATGGAAGGCCAGACCGCCAAGAGAGTCGGGGAAACTCAGAGGAAAAAATACGGCTGGGTCACCGATGCACTCGCAGAATTCAACCCGGAGAAAGCTTTCACCTGGAAACTGTGATGGCCGTTCAAGACCGGTGAAACCGCGTATCGTGTGCCCTCCTTCCGCTCGGAGAGCTTCACGTGCTGGAACAGGCAAGTTCAACCTAAAGGCCTGAGTCAGGCTTTGGCAACCGATATGCCGAAAACTAGGTTAGGCCGCCGCGGATTTTTCGCGGCCGTGTTTCGGTATCTGCTGAAAAAAATTCTGCTGGGTGTTTTTAGGCGTGTTGCTGAAGGTCGCGCATCATCTGGTCGTACTGGTCCTTGGTGATTTCGCCGCTCGCGTATCGTTCCCTAATTATGTAGTATGATTCATCTCGGTATCTCCAGTATCTTCGCGGGTAGTGCCCTCCCCATCCCCATCCCCAGAAAATCCATCTTCCAATCCAGAAGACGAAGAAAAAGGCGAAGAGTGCTCCAATCCAGCCGAAACCAAAGAATGGAAAGAACGGATAGTATCCTACCCCGGTTGGTCGTGAGATTCCTATGACAAGTGCTAGAGCGCCGAGGAGTGCTATCACTGCTACTATAGCTGCGAGTCCGAAGGCGATAATCCGTCTAATGTGTCTCGACTCTTGGTCCATCATCAAATATCGGTTATACGATATCGGATAAGCGATATTTCAACCTTTCCAGCCCGCCAACCCATGAAACTAGCAGAAACAGGAACAGGGGCCGCGCAAGAAATGCTAGAAATCGTCATTTCCATTCGTGTAGACCACGCATGGAGGGTGGACAGGTTTCCAAACTCCATTTTTGAACGTGAAAGAGTCGGACTCCCTCCAAGCTAGAACGATGAAGCAAGGATAACAACTGGCCCAGATGCCCGGTTGTGACAGGGACTCGAACCTGGCAACAGGCGACTGGCTAGAGCAACGGGACAAGGGTGTACTTCACGTCATCTATTTTTGCGAGTCATGCAACATGGTCCTGGACATAGGTGACCCGGAAGTTCAACAGCACAAGCTCGACAAGCCCAGCCATAGGATGCGCCGAGTCCAGGTAGTCCGCTGTGCACGCTGCGGCCAAGTCGTCACCGACTCCTACTCCCAGTTTAGCATCGAACGTGGCCAGTTCTGGTGCAAGAACTGCGTTCATGGCAGAATAGAGGCTTTTCACACCCCCTGAACCCGCGTCGCCTTTATACTCGACCCAGTCCCAAGAACCCTATCAAAATCTTCCGGAAGTCAGAGCCTGTTGAACATAGAACTCGCACGAAAACAAATACCAGTCACCAGCCGGCGCGCCTACTTTGACAACGCAGGCACTGGACCACCACCTATTCCTGTTCTCAACGCTATCAACCAGTTCATAATGGAATGGCGCGACTACGGCGAGAACTGGGAAGAATGGCTCCCGATCATCGTCGAGAGCCGTCGGCTCTTCGGAAAAATGACTGGGGCCTCACTGGGTGAGATTGCATGTGTTCCAAACGTTTCGACCGGGCTCACAGCTCTCGCAAGCAGCATAAGGTACAAGCCCAAGGGCAACATCGTCATCAGCGACCTCAACTTTCCAACCAACATCTACATCTGGCACCTCCAGCAAAAACGCGGACGCGCTGACGAGGTCCGGCTGCTTCACCGAAACGATAACGGCATTATCCCGCTCGAGGAATGGGAAAAAAACATCGACGATGACACAACCCTCGTCTCCGTCGACTACGCCTCCTGGACCAACGGAAGCAGGGAGAAAATTCGCGACATCGCCAGAATTGCCCACGAGCACAACGCTTTCGTCATAGGCGACTGTTTTCACGCACTTGGCGTCTATCCAGTAAACGTTCAACAAGACGGCGTTGACGCTCTCGCATGTGGTATGTACAAGTGGCTTCAAGGACCGCATGGGGCAGCCTATCTCTACACGCGCCGCGACAAGCTGGGCGATTTAGACCCGAACTACATCGGCTGGCACGGAGTCAAAGACTCGGTCGTCAACCGGCACTCACACAATCAGGACATGTTCGGGACACCTTTCAACCTTGAAGAGGCCGAGCCTGCGGCTGACGCGACAAGGTTTGAGGGTGGAAGCTGGGGAGTCATCAGCGTAGTAGGCGCCAAGGCCGCTCTCGAATGGGCGTTGAAGGATGACCAAGCTGACCGTTACCATCACGTGATCAAGGTCACCGACCATCTCGTCGACGGATTGAAAAGGAAAGGGCGAACCATTCTCACACCGCTCAACTCAGATAGGCGAAGCGGGATAATCGTTTTTGAAGACCCGGACCCGGCCGGCACGTTCAACAAGCTAAAGTCGCTCAACATCACAGTAGCCAGCAGGGTCAAAGCTATACGGGTGTCCGCCCACTACTACAACACGGAAGAAGAAGTGGACAAGCTTCTCGCAGCGCTGTGACATTGATCAGTGAAGATTGTAATGGTCAACAATTACAGGGAACGGGAGAAAACTCTGCAAGCACTCCAGAACTTAACACGTTGCACAGGCCAGCCGCTGGAGACTGTCGACCATGGAGTGCCGGAGTTTGAGAGGAAGGTCCTAGAGCTGTCTCCTGATCTAGTCATTCTCACAGGGTCGTCAGCACTCCTGACCCGTTCTGGCACCCGGGAGGAGTTCCAGCAGGAGGCTGACTTTGTCAAGAAAGCGCCCGTCCCAATTCTCGGCATATGCTTCGGACATCAGTTGATCGGCACAGCGTTCGGCTCTGGGCTTTCTGACCTGGGACAGATGATTCAACGGTTCGACCAGGTGAGTGTAGTGCATCGTCACCCCTTGTTTGACGGATTGCCGCCGAAAATTACCGTGGCCGAGTCGCACCGGCAGGTTCTCAACAAGGTCCCGCTAGGGTTTCAAAGGCTGGCGGAATCCACGACAACGACTGTCGAGGCGATACGTCATGAGACTAAGCCGATCTACGGAGTCCAGTTCCACCCGGAGCGCGCGAACGACTTGCACCCCGATGGTCGGATCTTTCTCCAGAACCTGTTGAAGATAACTAGGACCCGGGCCTAGTGTAACAGAAGTCTAGCGTCCAGCACCATGGCGACAAAGACTATGGCAAGGTATGGACTTGATATTTTGAAAGCGGTCCACGCCTGAGCCTTCGTCGGGTTCAGAGCAAGCTTCACGTCGACAAGAATCATCGCTACACCGAGTATCCCTGCGACCACCAGGTAGAGAAGGCTGAACTCGCCGAGGAAGACGAAGAGCAACGACACTGGGACGAGCAGGAAAGTGTTCAATGCAATGTACTGCGCTGCTTTTTTCTCGCCCACAACGACTGGGAGCATTGGAATCCCGGCATGACTGTAATCGTTTGAAGCTCGTAGAGCGAGACTCCAGAAGTGGCTGGGGGTCCAGACGAACACGAGGAGGGCCATGAGCCAAGGCGTCGGGATGCTAAGGCTCCCCGTAGCCGCAGCCCAACCCGCCAACGGTGCGCAGCTTCCCGCTGACCCTCCTAGGACTATGTTCAGGGTTGTACGGGGTTTGAGGTATTTCGTGTAGAATAGAACATAGATGGCGGCTCCCAGAAATATGAACAGGCTGGCAAGCAGTGGGAGGAAGACGGTAGAGATCGCGAGAGCACCCGCGACCAGCGCTAGTCCAAAGACCAATGCCCTTGCAGGAGTTATCGTTCCTTTCGGTATGGGGCGCTGGCTTGTTCGACGCATCTCCCTGTCCAGATTCCGGTCCACATAATTGTTCAAGGCCCCTGCTCCACCAGACGCCAATGTCCCCGCAACAAGCACCGCGATTATTCGAACCGGGTCAATCACCGGCTTGGATACGAGAAAGGCCGTAACAGCTGTGAGGTCGAGCAAGAAGACTATCTTGGGCTTGGTCAACGCTAGATAGCTCTCGAAAGCGCGGGAGGACAATCGTGGAGACTGTTAGCGTCCGGCGGCAAGTGATGTGTAAAAGGGTTTTGCGCTAATCAGCTAGGCCCTGAGGGCTTTCCGCAACACCATTGCATGGAGAAGAGTAAGGAACCTCTGAAATATCTCGGTAGGATGCTGTGGGACAAGGGTCCAGGTTGAGGTCGAACTATCTTCTGATACTCGCCTGCATCGGAGCCACTTTTTGGGCCTTGTCCACCCCGGACCAGCAGTGGGTGGCTGATAATTTGGTGTTTAGCCAAGATAACCTTCTCGCCGGACGCGTGTGGACACTTGTCACGGCACTGTTTGTCCACGCAAGCCCTCTTCACGTATTCGGGAACATGCTCTTCCTCTTCGTCTTCGGCAACACTCTCGAGAAGATGGTCGGGCGGAAGTATTACTTGATGGTCTTCTTCATCGGAGGCTTCACAGCGTTTCTGTTGAGCATGGCATTCTTTCCCCCGAACGAGGGAATGCTGGGCGCATCTGCTGCGATATTCACCCTCGCGGCGTGCGTGATGTTGATGAGGCCTTTGAAGTTCTCCTGGCTGTTCATGGCCCCCCAAGGGCTCGTGGCGATAATCTACTTCATCTACAACGCGATCATCGTGACCAATCCAGGGCTCATAGGGGGCAACTACGACCCCAACGTCGCGTATATCGCGCACGTAATCGGCTTCACGGTGGGGATTCCTTTCGGGATCGCGTGGTCAGATCGTTGGAAGCGCAACCTGGTCATAACCCTTGGACTTCTAGCCGCGTACATTGCTGTTCTTGCCACAGCCTCGGCCTTGTTCGGCGTTCAAACCCCCTTCTTCGGAGTATAGGCCAGGAACTCCGCGTTAGGACACCAAGGTTCTCACGAGTCCAGGCTGAGAACACAAGAATCGCCGAGAATCAGCCCCTCAGTAGAATTCGCGGCATCGGCCAGACCGCCTCTGCCTAGGATCCCTCAGCTCCGGTCTTGTCCGAGCACCGGTAGCAATTCCTACACCGGAAAGCAGAATTAACTTGTGCCAAGTCGAAAGTTAAGAATCAACAATGTCCGGCCCTCTAGTATGTCATACGGCCCCGTCTCTCAAGACCCTTTGGCTGTCCTGACACTTGGACCGCTATCTGTTTCATCAGCCGAGCGCCCACCGTTGCACGTGCGTCGCGGGTCACCGCGTTAAAGTGGACACCCGGGCCCCTCGCGTACATCATCATATACGGGGCCATGGCCAGCACAACCTTACTCTCCGCTTTTCTGATATGCTCTTCAAAAGTGCTTCGAGGCTGTCCAGCCCTCTTGGCCAAATCGTCAGCAGTCACTCGCTTCGGAACCTCATAGTACCCGTTTTCGACCGCCGTCACTAGCGACTTCATCTGCTTCTCAGTCAACTGGCCAAAAAGGCTGCTGAGGGACAAGAGAAACGTGTCATCAGTAACTCCCTCATGCAACGATTTCTTATGCAACACCTCAGTCGGCCCGATCTTGTCTAAATCTCTGAGCAGGCCCTTCATGTCTGCATCATCAAACCCGACAAGCCTATAGTGTTCCCAGCCACCCATCAAAAGGGTAGGCGGGACCTCCATGAAATTGTACCGCTCGATGATCGGGCCGGTACTGGTGGTCTCCTCACCACGAGTGCACATGCACGTCCGGGCTACAAGCTGGAACCTGTCCTGGCAATATGTCTTCGATATGATCCGGCCCCTTACCCGGCCCTCGAGACGACTGCACTGTCCAGCAAGTTCCCTTTGTAAGCCCTCAAACGATTCAAGCCCGTCAGCCTCAATTTCGAGAATGTCAGCCCCACTATTACACCAGACAGAAATCCTAGCACCGGGAAACTTCCGGCTCAAATCATTATTGGGACACTTATGCTGAATTCGAAGGAACAGCTCGAACATCTTACGCCACTGTATGCCCGGGCGTTCCAAAGTATAAGGGCTGCACCAGCGTGCGCCGGCTAGAAACTACCATTCCAGAGTGGGTAAATTAGTGCCAGCGTAAGACGGGTCAAACATAATCCGATAGACGTGATGCAGCATAGTCAGGTGAAAAAGGATTTGGAAACATGTCCAACATGCACGAAAGGCAACGGAAGTCCGCATGGCCTCGCAAGAACAATCCAGAACGCGATTGGCTTTGCAAGGACAAGAAAGGGGAAACCGATCGATGCGCCACCCATGAAGCTCCGACGACTCTCCAACAGCCTGAATCCAAACACGATAGGTCTCAGCTCTGTTGAGCTAGAACGCAAAAGGAACAGCCCATTCCTCAACAATCTCCGAAGCCAAGTGAGGTAGCGAAACACACGGAGGATTGCAACCGAAAATGTTGACTCTTGACCAAAAGGCCCTTGTGGACGCCGGCTACATGGGGCGTATGGAAGGCGCTGTCGGTGGCGAGGCCATTCACCGATGTCCAATCTGTGGCGAAATTGGCGAGTGCTTCTCCACTGATGACTTCCACAGCTGCAAGCTCTGCGGATCAACATGGAAAAGTAAGAATAACTGATCCACTCTTTCACTAGCACGGCGTCCCCAAATGAAGAAAGTTGATAGGGTGACGCTGGGAAAGAGCGGGCTGAAAATCTCACGCGTCGGGATCGGAACCGCACCTATCGGTTCAACAACAAGCTGGCATGTACTGGGGACGGCAAGATGAGCAATCGGCCATACGCGCAGTGAATGCTGCCATTGACGAGGGTGTGAACTGGATCGACACGGCCCCGTTCTATGGATGGGGGCGCGCTGAAGAGATCGTTGGCAAGGCTGTCAAAGGGCGTAGAGATGACGTATACATCTTCACCAAGTGTGGAACACTGCCGGACGGCAAGGAGGGTTCTCTTGAGGACCTTCGGCCGGGGACCGTCAGGCGCGAAGTCGAGGCAAGCCTCCGCAGGCTCCAAACCGACCATGTTGATCTGTTACAGTTCCACGACCCGGACCCCTCGGTGCCAATCGAAGAGTCGTGGAGTGTGATTCAGGAGTTGATACGAGACGGGAAGGTTAGACATGGGGGGCTGTCCAACCATCCGGTCGACCTGTTGCAGCGAGCGATCAGGATATTCCCCGTAACCTCCAACCAGTTACAGTACAACCCGTTGGAGAGAAAAATAGAAGAGGAGATGATGCCATTCTGCCAAGCGAACAATATCGGGATCCTTGGCTGGGGTTCACTAGCAGAAGGTTTTCTTGCGGACAGTTTTAACCTGGGCGAGTTAGCCCCAGGAGATTTCCGTAGACGACACCGGTATGGCCAACCGGATAACTATGAGAAGATACTAGCGATCAAGAGAATGCTCCGACCGCTTGCCGAGAAACGTGGGAAGCGACTGGTTGACCTTGTAATTGCCTGGGAACTCATGCATCCGGCCCTTACCGGCGCCATCGTCGGAATACGAAACGAGAAAGAAGCTAAGGAGATGGTAGGAGGCTTGGATTGGAGGTTAGGAGAGGAAGAAGTGAAAATAGTTGAAGACGCGCTGGCCTTTTGGAAGAGCGATGCCTAAACTCTCGGCCCTACGGCCACAAACCAGCCTGCCCATCCAAGTCTTCTCATTCCAGGCGAACTGGGCTTTGGGTACGTTTCGAAGACTCTAAGTCCGGGCTCTCTTGGCCTGCATAAGGTCGGCTGAGTGATGGGCGTCCCGGAGAAGATTAAGGAAATAGAGGAGGAGATGAAGAAGACCCAGCGCAACAAGCACACCGAGCACCACATTGGCCTCCTCAAGGCGAAGCTGGCTAAGCTCCGGGGGGACGTTGAGAAGCAGTCCAGCAAGAGTGGCGGGCCCTCCTTCGAGGTTCGGAAGGGAGGAGACGCGACTGTTGTTCTGATAGGCCTGCCGAGTGTTGGCAAGTCAACGATTCTGAACAGGCTGACGAACGCAAAGTCCAAAGTAGCTTCGTACGCATTCACGACCTTGACCGTTGTCCCTGGAATAATGAGGCTTAACGGGGCCGACATTCAGATTCTCGACCTTCCCGGTATCATTAGCGGCGCGGCGAGCGGCAAGGGTAGGGGTCGACGTGTTCTGTCTGTTGCTCTAAACGCCGATTTGATCCTTCTTGTTCTGGATGTGTTTCAGCCGGGCCAGCTGAGGACGCTGGAGAAGGAGTTGTTTGAGATGGGGATCAGGCTTAACCGGAAGCCTCCCGATGTGACCGTGACCAAGTCGAACAAAGGAGGAATATCCGTGACGAGTACCGTCAAGCTGACCAAGTTATCCATGAACACCGTCAAAGGGATTATGGAAGCCTACGGGATCTCCAACGGAGGGATTGTCATCCGGGAAGATGTTTCGGACGATGAGCTGATTGATGTTTTGGCCGGGAACCGGAGGTATGTTCCGGCGAGGGTTGTCTTGAACAAGGTGGACCTTGTCAACGAGCAGTACCTTGACGCGGTGAAGAAGGAGCTTGGGGATGATTTTGTCCCGGTTTCAGCGGAGAAGGGTGTTCACATTGACATGCTGGCCTCTGACATTTGGAAGACCCTGAACTTCATCCGGATATACTTGAAGCGGCCCAGTGAGGATGCGGATTTCGAGAAGCCGCTGATTCTACCCGCCGGGTCCAACTTGTTGGATGTCTGTAAGCGTATTCATCCACGGTTCACTGAGGGGGCGAAGTACGCCTACGTCTCAGGGCCCAGTGTCAAGTTTGCAGGGCAAAGGGTGAGCTTGGACCATGTTCCAGCTGACAAGGACATCGTCACAATCATGCGGTAGACGAAATTCTTCGGATCTGAAGTTTCACGTCTCAAACAGCCGCGTCCGTACCCGGTCGTTTTTCCAGGGGTCGTTTTCTGTCTGGTGGGGATAATGAGCGATTTCTGGCTGACACGGCGTAAAATGGGCGCGCTTCGGGTTTTCGGCACGATGGGATCGTTAGCATTTTCCTTCAAGGCTCCAGGGTGAGCGTTAGTGGTCGCTGACAGATTGTGATTCAGGGGTGAATTTGGGCGATTCACCGGTGACCCTGGTCGACAAGATCAAGATTAGCGTCTCTCCCTATGTGAAGACACCTGAAACTCATGTGTCTCAAACTGGTGTTTAGTCAGTGGAACTAGTTTGTTGAGAACCCCATCGAGCAGCCTTCCTTACTGAGCCTGCCCTTGAAACTAAGGCTCAAGGTCTGTGCTGCTTTCTTGTAGCTGCTCATGCACGTTCCGCAAAAGATGGATCTGGCCTGGGCCTTGGTGAGCCCATACGTTTCCGCTTGTTCCACGACTGATTCTATGCAGCCGCACCTGCTCAGCTTGACAGTTCGAGAAGAATTTCCTGCCTCGACTAGATAATCGCTGTTGAAAGTCTCACCCATACTATCAACAAGGTTCTGCGAGAGCCTCTTTACCGCCTGCTCTGAGCCCCCAACCCCGCCGTTCCTGTTGACCTCCAAGACTTTCAGCTCTGCTTTCTTGTCTGTGAGAGTGTTCATGGCGGGTCCCACAGCGTCGAAACCGAAAGCTGCAACGAAAGTGCCCACTTGGAGGAGGAGGTAGTGGGCCAGTGTCTTCCTCAGCATTTCATAACGCTCCTCTAAACCCCGAGCCCTCCTCCTTTCCACAACAGCAGAAGTCGACATTGCCGAGTTCATACCTTCCAGCTAGGGTTCTTAAAACATGGTGACCGAATCGTAATCCATCCTCAGTTTCAATAGGTTCTACTAATCTCAAAGGGCACGCCCGTCCGGGTTCGTTGCGATGAGATTGAAAAAATGAGACTCGGGTTCCTTAGAAGGTGATAATAGGGCAATCGAGGACGAAAACGGCCGACATTGACCGCAAAGCCCTCCAGCAAAAGGGTGACCGGGATCGGTGGTGTGTTCTTCAGAGCGCGAAACCCGAAGAGGTTGTCCGATTGGTACAGAAAGCACCTCGGGCTCAAGACTACCCAGAACACCGCCCTCTTCACTTGGCAAGGTCCTAAGGAGGCGAAACGGAAGGGCTACACTGTTTGGGCCCTGTTCCCCTCGAACACTGATTATTTTCACAATCCTCGCAAGCAGTTCATGATCAATTACAGGGTCAAGAACCTGGAAAAAGTGCTCCAGAAACTTCGCAGAGAAAGGGTCAAAATCGCCAGGAAACTCGAAAAATCACAGTACGGCAAGTTCGCCTGGATAAGCGATCCTGAAGGTAACTGGCTAGAGCTTTGGGAGCCGCCCAAGAAATATGCCGCACCGGATGACGAAACGCCAATGGAATAGGACGTGCGCGGGACAAAGAGGCCCGGGCCAGCGGAGATTGTTTGTATTAAACCCATAATAGATTGGGCAATTTCGTGACGCTTACCTATAGGTTCTACTGGATTTCGTTCGTGAGAGCGTTTTCCGCACCCGTGTAGCTTTTCTTAACGATGAGCGGCCGACACCGTTGAGCTGCATCCGCCAAGATGCCTCGACTCCCCTAAACAACCGAACCCTCGCGCCCTTCACTCCACAGAACAAGACCTCATCCAACATGTTTGGCTTCTGAGTCCAGTAACCCGAGCTCGGAAACTCCAATTGTAGGGTTCAGAACATTTTGAAGTCGACAGGCGGTATGTCTGCGCGCAACACCGCCCCTGATGAGCCGTCGATAATCGCGTTGTACGACCGTCCCTTGTAGTCGTATTGTGCAAACCATAATGGTGCGTGAAGGTATGTTGCAGCCTCAACCTTGAAAGTTGTAGAAAAATTGGTCAAACGGTCAACCTCCTGTTTCGCAAGGAACTGGTGGTGTTGTTCGACCTCGTCCTTGGCGTGTGCTATTGCCTCCGTATTCTCGATCTCGCTGTTGAGAAACTTCGCCGACGCCTCCACTTTTGAATAGTCGAAAGGGATCTTTCCTTCGACGGGGACCTTGTAGTCCCGCGTTGGAAACTCTGCAGCCTTTCTTCCGAGGACCAGCCAGTCGTAGCTGTTCTCAATCGTCCCTTTTCGTTGTGATGGCGGGGAGATTCTTTCTAGTACACCTTCGTAGTTGCTTGTTGCTGTCAATGGGACTAGCCAGAATGGCAAATACCGGAGTTCTAGCATCGTAATGTTGCTCTTCTTCGCCAGGTCACCTGGCTTCATGAACCCCGATCTCATCCAGTCCTGGAGAATGTCGGTCGTACTTGCAGCGTTATGCTGGTTTAGGATCAAACTGTGCTGGAGTTGAAACGTGGAGTCCGCGCCGACAACGGCAGTGTATCCGCAATATCGGCATGTGCTAAGCAGTTCCCCAGGATGCAGGTCGAGCGGGGCGCCGCAGTTCTTGCAGCGAATTTCCGAGACGACATTGGACATTTCGTGGCGACCTAATTCTGCTTGTGCTAAGGATTAAGACTGGCTGGAAAAAGGTTCCCTGACGAGGAGGGAGCACGGTACGGCGGGACTCGGGGCCCTTAAACGAACAATGGGCCTGACGATAATAATCACTTTCGCAATTTTCCTAGCGCTCCTCACAATCATCTCATTGCTCTTCACGATAAGCCCGGGAGCTGCCTTCATCCTCGGCCTCACCGGGGGCTTCCTAATCATGTTCATTCAATACCTCATCGGCCCCACTATAGTCGCCTGGACAAGCCACCTTCACTATCTTCAGCCTGGTGAGAATCAGTGGCTCGAGGCAAAAGTCAGCGAGCTTGCCGGAAAATCCGGCATCCCAATGCCGCGGCTCGCGATATCCCCCGACCCAACTCCCAACGCCTTCGCCTTCGGCAGGACGCAGCACGATGCAACTCTCGCGGTCAACCAAGGTTTGCTGCAACGCTTGGACGAGGAAGAGATTGAGGGGGTTCTCGGCCATGAACTTGGCCACATCAAACACCGGGACTTTATCGTCGTTACGCTCGTCAGCGCCATTCCGCTCGTAGCGTATCTAGTCGCCCGTACCGTCTTCTGGACCAGCGCTACCTCGAGCTACGGTGGGCGGAGGGGTAAATCGGACAATGGGGCAGGAATTCTCATCATCGCCGCCGTGACCGCCTACGTCGTCTACATTGTAACGACGCTCCTCAGCCTTCGTCTGACCCGACTTCGAGAGCATTACGCGGACGCTTACTCGGCCTTCCTCACGCAGAAACCTCGTGAGCTTGAGAGCGCTTTGACGAAAATCGCCTATGGATTATCGCTGTCGCCGGAGGAACCCCACGGGGCCCGGGCTTTCTTCATCGAAGACCCCGCTCAAGCCCGGATGGAAGTCGCAAGTATCTTAGAACAGAAGAACCGGTACGACTTGGACCATGACGGAGTGCTCAGTGAACGTGAACTGGAACAGGCAATGGAGACCGAGGCTAAGTCGAACTGGAGAAAGTTCAGTGAAGCATTCTCCACCCACCCACCTGTGTTCAAGAGAATCCTCCTTCTCCGAGAGATAGAACAGGACCTGAACTCGGGAACCTTCACCCAGACGAGCATCTATAGGCACATCTGAAGCCAAGGCTAAGAGCAGGACCCTTCCCAGTTTCTAGCGGAACAATTGAGAACGACCGCAGGCCTTCTCATAGCTCTCTGTCTCGAGAGTTCGTTTCTATTGGCTGTTCGGGGGGCCGACGCCACCATGACAATTCCCCCTCAAACCGACGACGGCTTAGATCCTGTAAACCTAATCTTCACCGGGTACGCGCCAGCTTGGTGGGTTCTTCAGAACTTTAACGGATGGAACCCGACGCCCTGCTCGGAGCCAAAGACGCTCAGTGGGAAAACGTACGACTTCACCCTTGAAACACCTGATACCGGAGGCCAAATCCCGCCCTGCTACGGTCCCCGCTTTCACATTCGAGTCTGGGACACGGGATTGGACCCTGTCCTCGGGCAATGGAGCATAGGTGCCGCGCACCATGAAACCAGCGTATGCAATCCCTTTCCGTTTTGCAAGCATGTGATCGACGGCTGGGAGATCGCCGAGCGAGAGGTTCGTTCAACTTTCGCGCAGAACAGCGCGACCGTCTCGGTTTCAAGCTACACGCTCCCAAATAGTGGCTTATACCAGAACTACTACAATGACGGCAATGCGACACTCATTCAAGTCTCACGCCCGAGTACCTACCCGGTCAGACTCACAGAAACCGGCCTAAGACCCGGAACTTCATGGTCCGTCACACTCAACCATACAACTCTCTCCTCCACATCCGAGAGTGTCCTCTTCTCAGAGCCCAACGGAACATACGCTTTCACGGTCGCACCCATCAACGGCTACACCAGCATCCCTGCATCAGCCATCCTGCAAGTAAGCGGAAACCCCGTCTCCCAACTCGTAGGATTCGCGCCACTAGAGTACTCCGTCAGCTTTTCAAAATCAGGACTTGCGCCCGGCACAACTTGGTCGGTGATCCTAGATGGAATCAGTCAGGAGTCAACCGAAAAGTCGATAACGTTTGAAGTGTCAAAGGGCACGCATCTGTTTACCGTGCAAAACCCTCCCGGATACAAGTCGAACCCATCTGGAGGCTCACTTGTCGTAAACTCCAACACTACGGTCCGAGTGTCCTACGAGACCACAATCCAGCCTACCTCAAGCCAGCCGAGTGCCTCATTCTTCATTTACGCAACAATCGCGGCCTGGGCAGCCGTCGGGCTCGCAGCTATTATCACAGTCGCACGGAGAAGAAAGCTTGGTAGCGGTGACGACAGAACTATAAGCGAATAACAACTCGTCGCCTGAAAGGGACCTTTGATGCGCGTGCCTTGGGCGCCATTGAACTTTGGTGTCTTTCTCATAGTCTTCGGAAGCCTAATCCTCACTTCGCTCCTTGGGATTATTCCGTTGGCACCGCTTAACGCGTTGCCGCTTGTTTTCGTATTGTTTGGTGCCTGGCTCGCCCTTCTAGGAACGATCATTCCACCATCAAAGAACCCCTATTCCACCCCGCGCATACTGATTGTCGGCTGGGGAGCCGTGCTGACAGGTGTCTCAATCCTCTGGTTCATCGCCTTCAACATCGGAGAACTTCTACCGGTGACATTTGCGACGCTGATAATCATCGCCGGAATAGCCGCAGTAGGCTACAGTTTCCTGCGGGCCCAGAACAAGCAGGCCGCAGCAAGACCTGCTTAGTAACGTGACAGACCCTAAGGCCTGGTATGTTCGCAGTCTATTCAGCAGAGTCCCGAAGGAATATGATGCACTCCTCGGCCTCTTGACATTCGGCCAGGACCATTACTGGCGAAGTTTCGTTGCTGCGAAGTCTGACTTGCCGACAAACGGGCTGGTCCTCGACGTGGCAACCGGGCCTGGAACTCTCGCAACGGAACTCTCCCAACGACTCGGGGAAAGGGGCCTCGTTGTGGGGATCGACTTGACCAGAGCGATGCTCCAAACAGCAAAGACGAACCTGCGTGGGCGAGACCTTGGCAATAGGGCGGACTGGGTCCTAGCCCGGGCGGAGAATCTCCCATTCAAAGATGAGTGTTTCAACGCGTCAACGATTAGCCTCGCCCTCCGAAACGTGTCGGATGCGAAGAAGACGCTCGGCGAAATGGCCCGGACCACGATTCCTGGGGGTACGGTTATTTCGCTAGACTTTACCCGTCCTACCAACAAGCTCTTCAGGGTCGTCTACTACGACTACCTGCTGGGCCTCTTCCCAGTAATCGGGAGAATCGTATCGGAAGCCTGGGGGCAGACACTATCCTATCTGGGACGGTCCATATTGCGAGCTCGAACCGGGCAACAAGTGGAAAATTTGATGACCGTAGAGGGCCTAGTGAACACTCGTTCTGTCCCATTGACAATGGGAGTCGTCTGTGCGGTTTACGGGAAGAAACGATAGTGGGAAAGCGCCTCTGTGAAGGAAATCGGGTAGCTGAGAAGGGTGAGTGGAGGCACGGGCCCTGGAGTGGGAGGACATGCGGGCCCCAAGCTGCTCAATGGTTTCTCAAAGATTCCTGCAGTGCCTCTGGGTAGACCGCAGCCTCCGAAGGAAATCTGCGTCTTCTTCCCGCGACAACCCTGAGAAACCATGATATACTTGCGTATAGACTCAGAAACACTTATCGCACTGCGACCCTAGCCTTTTGCGGAAATTCTTGAAAGAACTGAAAATGATTCTTTCGCTCAGCTCTCTTCTAACTCTAACATTGCTAGGACTCTTGGTAACCGTTCCGCAAGTTAGCGCTGCCACAGGCCTCGTCTGCATCGCAAACAGCTCAGTGAACCCTTCATCTTGTCCCTCATCACCCCCTTCCCTGTCCGCGCCGGTAGGTTCCAGCATTACTCTCGCAGTCAACATTCAAGGCAGTGACAGCCTGAACGGCTTCGACATTGCAGTCCAAGTTGACCCGTCTGTTCTGCAACCCTTGAACATAACCGTAGCTAACAGCGTAGTCCACGATCCCCGCCTTATAGTCGCGCAATCTACGGACTCGTCAACAGGAATCGCGCGTCTCGCGATAGTCGCTGAAGGCTATATTATAGCAGGTCCTGTCACAGGAAACCTGTTCAACATCCTCTACAAGGTATTATCCTCAACCAAGGGAACAGCGATTGTCTTTCAGACAGGCTGTTCGGGCACAAGCGTTCCCAGTACGTGTGTGACAGTTGTCAACGGAAACACGGTTGACCCCGAGATGGTTCAGACCGCAACATTTGGCGGGACGGCAACCCCCGACTTCACCATTGCCGCCAACCCGCTGTCTCAAACGGTCCAACAAGGCTCCTCCGCAAAGTCAGCCATAACCGTCGCCAGCCTGAACGGTTTCTCGGGCACAGTCAACTTCTCGCTCCCTGCTATGTGTCTCGCTATAGGATGCCCGTCTTGGAGCATCAGCCCAAGCAGCGTGTTCGTTGCCTCGGGCGGGACAGCCCAGGCCACGCTGACTTTCACAACATCCTCTAACACACCGGCCATGATCTTCAACGTCACAGTCACAGGAACCAGCGGTAGCCTGTCCCATTCGGTGACAGTTTCGTTCAAAGTCGTGCAGGCTCCAACACCGGACTTTTCCATGTCTGCCAACCCGGCTTCCCAAAACGTGCAGCAAGGCTCCACTGCGACCTCCATGATCGTGGTCACCAGCATTAACGGGTTCAGCGGCACGGTCAATCTCTCAAGTTCCGCACCTCCTCTATGCCCCAGCTGTCCAACCTGGAGTTTGAGCCCTAGAAACGTCACTCTCCCATCAGGGGGATCTGCGACGTCTACCCTCACCTTCTCCACCACTACTGGAAGCCCAACCACAACCTTCGTCGTCAACGTTACCGGGACAAACGGTAACCTATCTCACTCGACAACATCGTCCTTTACAATAGTGGCCGCACTCACACCTGGTACGGTGTGCATCGCTCCCGCGTCGTCCACCTCGTGTCCTTCGACTCCACTGATGGCCCAGGGAACTGTTGGGGGACAGTTGAGTGTCGCTGTGAACGTTCAGAATTCACCTGCTCTCAACGGCTTCGACATCCTAGTACTGACAGACCCTAGTGTACTTCGACCAGTCAGTGATAGTCTCAACGGAACTGTTCTTCAAAACGTCTTCGTAGTCCGCAACTCTGTCAACTCAACCAGCGGTCTTGTTAGAGTGGCGGCTGTGTCCCAAGGCAGCATCACTACCGCACCGACTACTGGACGCTTCTTTAGCATCACCTACAACATCGTGGGCACCACTCAGGGAACCTACATTTTGTTCCCTGTTGGCTGCAGCGGAACGAGCAACGACAACATATGCGTCACCGTCACAAATCCGAATGCTCCAGGGGGCGTTGACCCAGAGAACGTCCTCGAGGCTAACTTCACATCGACTGCCCCGCCACCAGACTTCGCCAGCCGAACCAGCCCGTCTTCTTTAACCATCATCAGAGGCCAGTCAGCCAGCTCCACGGTAACACTCACCAGCCTAAACGGCTTCACGGGAACCGTAACCCTCTCCGCAACCATCACGCCCAGTGTCAAGAAAGGCCCAGGAGTAACACTGACACCGACAAGTCTGAACCTATCTCCAGGCGGAAGCGATACAGCCATATTGACGGTTTCCACGAACGGCGGGACGCAAACGGGGACCTACACAATCACCATAACTGCGACTAGTGGGTCGCTGACTCACACGACTGCAGTCACAGTAACTATTCTGTCGAGACACTAGCCCGCTCCATTCTCTATTCCCCTCTTTTTTTCCTCTCTCCCCCACCGATGATCACGTTTGCTTTTGTGAGGGGACGAGTCTCTCTATGCGCAGCAGGCTTAGCCCTGCAAGAGCGAGAAACGAGACCAACGTCACTCCCAAGACTGAAACAGGACCCATTGCATAGAGAAACCCGCCCACGGAAGAGCCAATGACGAAGCCAAGTTGCTCGAGGGTCAGGTAGAGGCCAAACCGGCCGCCGCGCGACCCTCCCTTCTTGAGCCCGCTAAGGATTGAGTAGCTGACTAGCGAAGGAGCCCTTGCGGTGCCAAAGAAGAATACCATTGGAAGAACTAGGAAGGGTGAGGCGGTAAGGGCAATTCCAGCGACCCCTCCCGAAACGAGGAGAAATCCTGCGGCCATGGCCCCACCTGGGTTGCGTCTTGTAGCCCACCTTCCTAGGAGTATTGCGAGAACCGCTCCACCGAGCGACTGGACTGCGCCGAGGAGCTGAATCTGGACATTGGTTAGGTGATAGATGTCCTGAAAGTAAAGAGGCAGAAACGATGCTGTGATGCTGTAGGCTATGGTATCGCCTGCGAGTAGGATGAGGATTGTCTTCTCCAAGGAGGACTTGGGGAGTTCGATCAGTGGATGACTCTTGTCGGTTTCCAGCGGGGGTTGGCGTCCTACTCGAAACAGGACGAGTGTTGAGACAGAGAAGAATGCGAAGCTGACCCAGAAGAGGTCTCGGATCTGGAGCCAGTTCAACAGAATGCTTCCCATCGCAGGTGAAATGACGATTCCCAATGGGGCCGCGGCGTAGACTGCTCCGAAGCTTGAGGCCATTTTTCCCTGGTCACTAGCGGTTGATATGTACGCGTTGAAGGCTGGGAGGCTGAACCCGGAGACTTGGAGAATCAAAAGTCCCGGGATAACATCGGGCCAGACGCGGGCGTAGTAGAACATTACTGGCGGTGGGAGGGACATGGCCCAGCTGATGATGATCAAGGTTCGCAGTTCGTACTTGTTCGCTAGCAGACCCCCGGGGATCATAGAGGCAGCCGCGGCGAGGAAGCCTACTGAATATACGAGGCCTACTTGTTCAGGCAGTGCACCTAGGTTTCGGAGATAGATGGACCAGACATAGTTGTATACACCTAGCCCGAAGGTCCAGAGGAAGAGCGAGAGGAACAGTAATCGCAGGTCGCGAGGCAGGGCTTGGATTGATGCGAGAAGGTTGAGATTCCGCATCATCGCCAGGCATGGCCTCTCCTAGAACCCAGGCCCGGACTTGCGGATACTGGCCACTTCAAACTAGCGTTGCAACCGATGTTGAGGACCCGAGAGTTTTTCCGGTTAGGACTTTCTGGCGGGTTTCTCCTTGGAAGCTTCTATCCTGTTCAGTTGCTCCTTGAGCTGTCGGTTTTCCTCACGGAGCTTGTCCACATCGTCTCGCAGCCGTTGGAAGGCTGTTGAAGCTTCGCGGCCCGCTTGAATTTTCTGAGCGGCCTCCATAGCCCGTCTCTTGACTCTATTGTCCAGCTCTTTGTCGATAAGCCTCTGTAGAGCTGCGACAGCTTTGGGCTCCATCAACTCGCCAAGGGCGATGCATGATTCTATGCGAACCCTGAACCAGGGGTCGTCCAGTAAACGTGTGAGATGGTCTATTACTTCGGGTCTTCCTTCTCCGAGCTTGCCGAGGGCTTTCGTGGCCCCTTCCCTGGCCGGGTGCGGTTTTCCGTATCGGGTCCACTCTGTTACGATGGGGATGGCTTCAAGGTCTTTCAGTTCCGCGAACCCGTCGAAGACCCCGACGCGGATGACGTCGAGAAAGGATTCTTTGCGGAGGTTCTTCTTGAGAACGTCGAAGGCTTTGAGGGACCGCGTCTTGCCGAGGCTTCTCGCCGCCTCTCCCTCCACGTAGTAGCTAGCGTCTCCTTCATCCAGGATTCCTATCAACGCTTTGGCCGAGTCTTCATCGCGAAACTCGCCTAGAGCCTTCACAACGGCTCTGCGGGCTTTGGGATGTTTGATCTTGAGACTGGCGATGAGGGCTTTTAGTGCTGAGCTTGTCTGTATGACGCCGAGAGCCTTAGCGGCTTCTGCCTGGGCGCCCCAGAACGGGTCCTTCAAACAGACGGTTTTCAATGCATCTATGACGTCCTCGGTCGGATGCTTAGCCAGGCGTTGGGCAGCTCGTATTCTTCCGACCGCGTTCTTGTCATTTGTGAGCTGATAGAGAAGCATCCCTTTGGGCTTGTCGAAGCTGAGGGTCTTGAGAACCCAGTTGCCTGGGTCGAACTCGACATCCCTTGGCCTCTCAGGTAGAGAGATGTAGAAGGTCTCGTCGCGCTGAGTGACCATTACCCGTCTCGTCTGGACTCCTTTGGCAAAGGTGAAGGAAACGTCGACAGGGGTCTGGAAGACCAGCGGGGTCTCGCCGTTTCCAATTTGCGTCTGTGATACTGAAATTTTGGCTATCATCGCATTGTCGTCCCAGTCGTAGCTGACCTTGAATTCAGGATGGCCTCCGTGGT
This sequence comes from Candidatus Bathyarchaeota archaeon, assembly GCA_005888735.1. GTDB lineage: Archaea > Thermoproteota > Bathyarchaeia > 40CM-2-53-6 > 40CM-2-53-6 > BA-19. The sequence goes on along the minus strand of VBBN01000027.1, from coordinate 135,845 downwards.
AAACCCACTGGTCGAAGAAACCTTCCAGGCTCCGCCCTGTCGCTTCCTCCATCGCGCGCCGGAAGTCGCTTGTCTCAACAACCTTCTCCCGGAACGTGTTAGCATAGTTGCGCAGCCCTTTCTGGAACAGCTCCTCGCCCAAGTAGTAACGAAGGGTATGAAGTACAAGCCCCCCTTTCTGGTAGAGGTGCCGGTCGAAGAGGTCTGTCGGGTCGATGTAGATCCTGCTCACAATTGGCCGACGATAACGTTCCGAATCCTCTTCGACGTAGGTATCGAACTCCCGCATGATGAAGTGGGAGGCTTCGTCTTTTCCTAGATCCTCCTCTTTGAAAAGCGTCTCAGAGTATGTGGCGAAACCCTCATTCAACCATCCATGTGACCAGTCGCGGCAGGTGATGAGGTCCCCCCACCATTGATGGGCTAGTTCGTGAGAGACGAGGTCGTCACTGGAGAAGTCTAGGTGAGCACGTCTGTCGTGGAGTGTTCTCTCGGTCAGGGTTGTAGCGGAGATGTTTTCCATTCCGCCGAAGATAAAATCAGAAACTGTGACCTGCGCATATTTTGGATAAGGATACTTCACGCCAAAATAGTCGCCGAAGAACCGGATCATCTTTGGAGTCTTCTCGAAGCTCCGTTTGGCATCTTCCTCCCGGCCCTTAGGAACATAGTATTGCAGCTCGACATCATCAACCTTCTCCTTGACAAGGGAGAACTCGCCGACGACGAGGCTTGTGAGATAGCTGGAGTGTGAGATGTCCTGTTTCCAGCGGCAGGTCTTGGTTCCTCTGGCCTTGTCCTCCTTTGTCTCGAACAGGACGCCATTTGATATCACCGTGTACTTTAACGGGACTGTGGCGATCATCTCACTGGTTGCTTTGTCGTTAGGATAGTCGTAGCACGGGAACCAGTATCGGCTGTCCTCATCTTCGCCCTGCGTCCACGCTTGATATGGCCTGTCTGAGTAGTACTTGTCGGGGCCGATGAAGTAGAGTCCTCTGCGTGGCTCTGCTGAGTAGCGTATGCTCACCGTTAGGTTCTCGGACATTTTCAACGCCTTGTCCAAGTTGATGATGAGCTTACGTCCAGTGTTCTCGAAAATGGAGATTTTGCCGAGAGAGAGCTTTACATCCTCAATGTCCAGGTCCACAGCGTCAAACTCGAGCCGTGTGACGTTGTCGACGATGGGAGATAGTGTTACGTGGACTGCTCCCTCGAGCTTCTTCTTCTCAGGGTCAACAGCTAACTCAAGCTTGACATGTTGAACATCAAAATCCCGGTCGCGGGCATAATGGACCTTCGAGCCGGGAAGCGCGAACGGCTTGTGCTTTGAAAGAATGCCATTAGCCACGTAGTCTTGTTCCAATCAGGGTCAAGCTCCCGGTCGCGTTCAAGTTTCCGGGGAACTGGATGTTCATAACCCTAACGCTGAGAAGAGACGTTCAGATGCTCAGAATTTGCCCTCTACTGAGGCGTCAGAATGGACAGCCTTGAGCATGAGAATGTCCCCCCACGTCCTTTATGAGTTGGAGACGTCGATTCCTACCCGAGACCCTCTTGAGTCAAAGGGACCCTACACGTCCCGTTCTTCTAAAGGACATGGCTAAGTTGTCTCTCCCCCTCGTAGTTTCCGCGCTCATTTCCCAAGCCGTGCTGTCAGCTCGTCCAGCTTTTGTCTCCAATTCTGCCACGGGCCTGCCGAGCTTTGACTTTCTCACAGCTGCATCCGTTTGCATCCTGGCCCTTCTATTCATCTTCTACGGTCTAAGGCGGCATGTGGAAGAGGCTGCCAGACTACTCATGGCAGGAACAACTCTCCTAGGGACTCTCTCAGGCTTGATATTGTGGAAGACCTGGGTTGATTCTTCAAGGGCTTTCGCGGGGCCATTCTATCTCCTAGCGACTCCCCTAGGCTTCTTGGGAATCTATTCCTCCTTCCGCAGCTATTACGGCACCCTCTCGCAAAGGAAGAGGAGTATCCTCATCATTGGCTCCCTCACTTTTCTTGGCTCGCTGATCGGCACAGTATTCTCCCTGACATTTGTCATCTTGCTTCTCCTTGCCCTCTCCATGGTGGACTTTTTCCTAGTAGAAAGTGACTTGCTAAGGAAAAGTGTGGGAGAAGGTGAGTGCGGTGTAATGACAGCGACGACATCCCTTCCCTTGGAAAAGTACACCGTTGGGTTTGGCGACTTCGCGGCCTATTCTATTCTTGCCGCGAGCTCAGTCAGAATCAACGTATTCACTGGCATCGCGACCCTTGCCCTCATCCTCATAGGATCCCTTGCAACATTTCAAATGGCTCGGGCTCGAACCAAAGCTCCAGGGCTTCCTCTCCCAATCTGGCTCGGCATTTTGCCAACTGTTCTAGGACTGCTGGGCTAATGGGGAAGATTCGGGCGGGAAAAAGCTCGAGACGTCTCTTCTCCTACTCGAAAACGCCATTATCCGCAGCGCTTGTCATCGCGGCCTGCGACAGTCTGGGGCTACTCATAGGCCTACGACAGTTGTCAAGGTCAACGCTGGTACTCGTCCTCTTTCTTGAGGGAGGGCTTGGGCTGTTGCTGGGCGTCGTAATTTCACTATCGTCTAGTCCTTCAGCATCCAGAGTGGGCCAGACCCTCTTCGGGACGTCTCCATGGACTCGTGAATCAGAGAAACACGCTGAGAAAGTGGGTTCGAGATGGATGCTCGCTTCCAGCTTCCTAGTCCTACTAGGATTCCTAGCGTCTTTGGTCTAGCACTGAGCGAAAGGAAAAAGGGGAAGATGACGGCAAAGCTTCTGCTAGGGACTTGTTGGCATCGATGGTTGAGGCATTGTTGTCGAAGCAGCCATAGGCTTGCGCCTGGTCCTCCAAACGTAGATGCCAGCGAGCGCGACAATGACAGCGACGAGCGCGATGGTTAGGTAGAGTCCGTAGGCTTCAAAGAAGCCTGGCGCTGGTGGGGCCGGGACGTAGCCAGCAGCTTTGATAAGCTCCGATGCCCGGGTTAGGTTGAAGTCGTAGGGCTTCAGTGCCGCGTTGAAGCCTTCGGTAACTGGGATGCCGGTCTTGTAGTTGCCGACCACTGGCGTTGTTATCGCGGAGACTCCATAGCCGTTGAGCAACTGACCCACAATTTGCTCTCGTGGGACCGCCTCGCTGATCGCTTGGCGGAGATACTTGGCGGCGAGTGCGGCCTTTGTCGGGTCTGACTTACCCAGAGGTGTGTCTACTCCGGTTCCTATCAGTGGATGTTTCATGTTGACGCCCATTTCCTGGACGCCGAATGCGTCATAGCTCGCGATCTTGCTCGCGCCCCACTCGATGAGGAAGCTGGGCTGGATTTCAATATGGTATTGGCTGTCTAGGACATTGACTTCGTGATTCTTGAGCGCGGTGATAGCTACATCTGTGTCCACGATATTCTTCACGTAGTATTCTTTGACTGTGAACTGTCCCTTGAGTAGGAGTGCGGCTCTGCCTTTGTCCGGGAAGTCGAAGTAGGCATCATTCCTGGTCAGGTGGACTGTCTTTGTGGTAGCGGTCCAGTCGACCCATTTGTAGGGTCCCGTGCCCGTGGGTGGAGGAGACGTTACGGTTCCCGTGTCCGGCCTGTTGAATTGGCTCTTCTGCCACTGGTCCAGCGCGATGCTCTTGAGAATGTGCTGCGGAAGAATCGGGTATGTGAGAATGTTCTCGACAAAGTATGCGTAGGGCTTCGGGAGGTCAAACTTCACTGTCATCCGGTCGACGATCGTGACGTTACTCTTCCCTCCGACGAGTCCTTTGACGAAGGCTTCGGTGGGCGCCGCTAGTAGGTCGTCTTGGATTGCGTCAAACGTGAATTTTACGTCGGTCGCGTTGAAATCTATGCCATCATGCCACTTTATGCCTGGCCGAAGCGTAACGGTCCAAGTCTTGGAGTCGGATGCGACTGACCAACCAGGGCTTGCGACTGTTCCCGAGGCGAGCTGCGGAATCATTGTCTTGAATGTTGTGTCGTTTCTGATTGCCAGCGAGCTGAATATTTCGTTGAAGACCGTTGTGTCGTAGTATGACGTGCTGAGTTCTGGTATCATTCCCTCTCCGGGTGCCTGACCTGTCTGAGCGAGGATCAAGTTTGCGTCTAGGGCAGTCGTGAGATGTTCGATCGGTGGCCACGCGGGGGCATGGTATGCTGTGAAGATAGCCTGGGCATTGGAAGCTGTCCCGTCGAACGCTACATTCTCGCGGGTGTACAATATCGGAATGGAGGGTAGTTCATCCGCGGCTAGGACCTGCCATTGCTTCACCAAGTTGAGGCGTTGGGTCTTGTTGATGTTTTCTTTGATCTGGGTTGTCTGCTGGTCATTTTGAGTGTTGTTCCAGAGGTAGTAGTTTTGCCCTGTTGGGGCGAATTGTGAGCTGTGGTAGAGCGACCAGGGGTCGGCATCGATTCCAAGATTGTATCCAACGAAAAGGATGTCGAATCCGCCTTGGTCGTAGGTCTTGCCAAGGGCACTTGCACCAGGGGTCAGTGCTCTGTCGAATATGTTGGGGCTGAATGGGAGTTCTACTCTCCCGGTGTCGATTCCGAGAAAGTTGAGGTTGTTCTGGATTATTGTTGCCCAGGCCCTTCGCGCGCTGTTGGACGTTGGGACAAGTAGCGTGATTTTGAGATTCGGACTAAGCGTGCCCGCTGCCTGAGCAGGGGGAATCAGGAAGCTGAGGAAGGGGGATAGGGCCAGAAAGCACAGAACGATGGCTTGGAAGTGTTTCAAATTAGTGGTTTTCAGAATTTTGCGCCACAGGCAAAAGGAGCTTTCTTGACGCGTATAATCATTATGGCGAAGCGCATAATCCCCTCGCGAGCTTGGCAAGGTCTGAACTTTGTGACCGGTGCTACGATATTCCTAATAATCAACTTGGCCAATTGTAATGTGGTCGTCGACATGGTCAGGCCCCTTCGGATTCTCGGTTCTGGGTGCGGAATTCGGAACCTGGAGTGCTTTGCCTAGTGTCTCTTATCAAATACCTGATACGACGATCCCTTTACCTCATTCCAGTCTTCCTTGGAATTACTCTACTGGTGTTCTCAATCGAACGGTTAGCCGGGGACCCGGTCCAGATTGCCACATTCGGGAACACGCACATAACTGAAGACCAAAGGCAAAGGATTAGACAGTATTACGGACTAGACAAGCCAGTCTACCTTCAATACCTCCATTGGCTTTCAGAGCTTCTTGTTCTGAACCTTGGAGACTCTTTTGGCGGTGGTTCTGTCTCCAATCTCGTTGGCCAAGGAATTTTGGCGACTTTAGAGCTACAGCTTCTCGGTCTCTTCTTGTCTTTGGTAATAGCTATTCCAATTGGCATTTACTCTGCCAAGAGACGATACTCCGTTCTAGATGTCACGCTTAGCAGTTCTGCTCTTGTCGGAACGTCCATCCCAATCTCCTTCATGGGCATTGCGTTCATACTTATTTTTGGATACTATCTTAACCTCTTTCCATCGGGCGGTGCTCAGTCGACCATACAGTCACAATACCTGTATGGGAACGTGATTTTGGACCAACTCTGGCATCTGACCCTCCCAACGCTAGTTTACACTTTCGCAATCTTGGCTCCCGTCGTTTTGCTAGTCAGGTCCAGCATGCTAGAAGTCTTGAGGCAGGACTACATTCTCGCGGCTCGTGCAAGCGGCTTGGGTGATCGGGCTATATTGTACAAGCATGCTTTGAGAAACGCTCTCATACCGATTGTGACATATGTTGGCCTTTACTTTGGTGGACTGCTAGCGGGCGCTCCGGTCACAGAGACCGTCTTCAACTGGCCTGGTGTGGGCGCACTCTTTGTTGTGAAAACTAACGTTCTGGACTTCCCCGTAATCCAAGGTGTGGTCGTCTTGATTACTTTGATGACTCTCGTGGCCAACCTCGTTACTGACCTGACCTATGCGTACATAGACCCGAGGATTCGCATCGATTAGCAGAGGCTTTTGGTTCATGGCTAGTCTATCTAGTAGGCCTCGAAAACGACGGGTAAGCGGTGTGAGTCAGTGGGAACTTGCCTGGAGAAGGCTCAAGATGAACAAGGCAGCTCTCGCGGGCCTTGTGATAGTAGGGGTGATTGGAGTAATGGCTTTACTCGATCAGTTGATCGCTCTATACCCACCAAACTGCAACGTAGGAACTACCCCGAACTGCCCGAATCCTGGCCCGAAGCCTGATGTGTGGGCAATTGGAATCCCTCCCTCCTGGTCGTTTCCGTTCGGCACCAACCTCGCTGGCCAAGATGTGTATAGCCAGATTGTTTACGGGGCCCGGGCCGCATTTCTTGTCGGAATTGGAGCTACGGCCATCGCATTAGCCATTGCGACATTGATCGGCCTCGTTGCCGGATATTTCGGAGGCTGGGTGGACAATGTCTTGATGAGACTTACAGAGGTAGTCCTCGTCCTCCCTTTCTTCCTCATTCTCCTCGTCTTCCTTCGGATACTCTTCACCCTCTCACCCGGAGCGTCCGGAGGACTCCTGGTTATCATTCTAGTAATAGGGGCCTTCTCATGGCCTGGACCGGCTAGGATAATACGTGGGGAGGTTCTCCGAGTCAGAGAGTTCGAATATGTCGCTGCATCTCGTCAGATTGGCGCGTCGGGGTTCAGAATACTCTTCCGCCACCTCTTCCCGAACACCCTGCACATCATAATCGTCCTAAGCACTCTTCAGATAGCGGGCTCAATTCTCACAGAAGCCGCTGTAAGCTTTCTCGGGTTCGGTGATCCCAACTCAATCACGTGGGGGAGGCAGTTGGCCGACGCGTCCGAGGCGGTGAAGCAGGCCTGGTGGGCAGGTCTTGCTCCCGGAATATTCATCACACTACTGGTGATGGGTTTCAACCTCTTGGGCAATGGTCTCAGGGATGCCTTGGACCCTAGGCTAAGAGAGTAGGCAAGAGGACCAGCGATGGCAGAGACGCTTCTGCGCGTTGAGGGACTTAGAACCTACTTTTACACTTGGGCGGGAGTGGTCAAAGCCGTTGACGGCGTGAGCCTACACGTAAACAAAGGAGAGACTCTGGGAATTGTGGGAGAGTCGGGATCTGGCAAGACTGTCACTGCCCTGTCGATAATGAGGATCGTGCCCGCGCCAGGGAAGATTATCGAGGGGAAAATAGAATTTCAGCGGAAGAATCTTCTTGCTGAATCGGATGAGGAGATGCGGAAGCTACGCGGGAGGGAAATCGGATATATTTTCCAAGACCCCACCTCGACACTAGATCCTGTCTACACAGTGGGAGAACAACTTTCCGAGGTCTTGGTGCGCCATCAGAACCTTGACAAGAAAAGCGCAATGGACAGAGCTGTCGAGCTGCTTCGGATCGTGGAGATTCCTGACCCTGAGATCAGAATCAACCAGTATCCCCACCAACTGAGCGGTGGGACAAAGCAGAGAATCGCAATCGCTAGAGCCATCTGCTGTAGTCCAAGCCTCCTATTGGCTGACGAGCCTACAACTGCGCTAGACGTGACTATTCAGGCGCAGATCCTTGAGACCTTGAAGGGGTTAAAGGATAGATTCAACATGTCAATGGTTCTAATCACTCACGACATGGGCATCGTCGCCGAGACATGCGACCGGGTGGTCATACTCTACGCAGGCCAAGTGTACGAAACAGGCACAACCGAGCAGGTCTTTGAAAACCCAAAGCATCCGTACACAGAAGCACTGCTGACCTCTGTTCCGCACTTGGCTTTGAAGAGGGAGAGGCTTTCGGTTATTCAAGGAAACATACCCAACCTCATAGAGCCTCCGTCAGGGTGTCGGTTTCACCCGCGCTGTAAGTATGCGCAACAGATCTGCATCGATAAGGTCCCGGAGCTGGAGCCAATGGAAGAGGGACACCTTGCAGCCTGCCATTTTGCTCGAGAACTCAAACTCAAATCACCGGTGACGAGCTGACCTTCAGACGAGCGACGTAGCCCTTGAAGTCAAGAACCTGACAAAACACTATCCCGTCTATGAGAGGGGCGTCCTTCTCAAGCGGAAAATCGGGGACGTGCACGCTGTAGACGGAGTATCCTTCTCACTTGACCGCGGCGAAACATTTGGGCTGGTCGGGGAAAGCGGTTGCGGAAAGACCACAATAGCCAGGTGTGCACTCTACCTTGATCCTCCGACATCCGGGGAGGTAGTCTTCAATGGGGAAGACGTTGTCCAGGTCTTCAAGAAGGGAAACAAACGACATGTGCTCGCGCTGAGACGTCGGATGCAGTATATTTTCCAGAATCCCTACTCTTCTCTAGACCCGCGGATGAGCGTGGCCGACATAATCATGGAGCCATTTGCGGTTCACGGCCACATACCCAAGGATCGTTGGCTTGACAGAATGTACGAATTGCTGAAGATGGTGGGTCTTGAAGACTACCATGCGGAGAGGTATCCGCATGAGTTCAGTGGTGGGCAGCGGCAGAGAATCTGCATCGCCCGTGCCCTAGCGGTCGACCCGAAACTGATTATTGCCGACGAGCCAGTGGCGTCCCTAGACGTCTCCATTCGGGCTCAGATTTTGAACCTTTTGAGAGACCTTCAGCAGCAACTCGGTCTGACCTACCTGTACATCTCGCACGACCTCAGCACCGTCAAACACATTTGTGACAGAGTAGCAGTCATGTATCTTGGAAAGCTGGTCGAAATAGCGGAAACTGAAGAACTCTTCGCTAACCCACTGCACCCGTACACGGTGGCCTTGTTGTCCGCGATTCCCATACCGGACCCGAGGCACAAGTCCACCCGAATCATCCTGCCAGGCGAAGTGCCGAGCCCGATTAGCCCACCTTCCGGTTGCAGGTTCCACCCTCGATGCCCAAGGGCAATTGACATCTGTTCTAAACTAGAGCCTGAGCTTGTTGAGGTTCGGCCAGGCCACTGGCTGGCCTGCTATAATCCATGGCCTGCTAAACAGACCGTCCCGGGGTAGACTGGAACATGCTACCATTTGACATAGTGAGCATGACTTCCATGGTTTTTCACCTTGAGGTCCACGTTTCCTGGATGGAAATCCCCGGGTAGACCAGGCTGGCGATTTTTGGAGGGCGGACTGGGATTCCAAGAATTTCTCCTTCCGTCGAGATGGATCATTGTCCTCGGACTCGACTTGTAAATGAGGGCTCTGTTGACTTGTCGATGGATGGACGGTTTTCAGTTTCACCCACTTCTACACCCTAACCCGTATGGTCCCTAGTAGTTTATTCGTCGTCGTGAATGGGCACCCGTGCAAGAACCGTCCATTGATCTCTACACCATGAAAGGATAGTTACGGGTGTGACGTAGGCTAACAAACCGTGACAGGCCTGCATGGGCTTACTCTGGGGCGGTTGAGGTTCGACCGTTCCAGGCCAAGATGAAGCATTCATGCTTCTGAGGCGGAAGCGCTCTCAGGTGAAGCAGTGAAGAGGAACCCGACGACGACGGTAATCCCCGGAGTCGATGAGAGCAAGTTGCTTATCAAACGATAAGTTAACAGAACCAATGAGCTAGATTTAAGAGAGTCAGGCGAATAAAGCCTGAAAGACCATCACCTTATGCCGGGATTGACGGCATGAGAGAAGGTTGGTAGTTACGTTGACCAGGTTCACTATTCGGGATTTTCGTCTTGCTATGAAGGAGAGTTGGACTGGATGAGCAAATGGAATTCGAAAAAGCCTCTGGCGACTCTGGGCTTGTTAGCCTGGCTAGCTTTGACCGCTGCAACTAGTAGCTTACCAAGCGCTAGGGCCAACTCATCATATCCATTCGAAACGAGGTTTGAACAGGACCTCTCGAGCATAGCGCTAAAGGTTCCACATGTCGATGGGATTCAGGTTACGCGAGTTTTCGACTTTATTCGAACTGTAGTCATTAGAATAGATTATGCCGGGGGCCTTCCAGATTCGAAAAGAATAACTTCGCAGAACCGGGTCCAAGAGGAACTCCAAGAGGAGTCCTACATTCAAGCGGTGGAGAGGGATTCCATTTCCTGCATTCCTGAAGATAGGTCGTGCCCTCCGTGGCCAGGGTTTGTCATAGGCGAACTGATGGTAATGTTTGTTGACGTATCGACCGACCCTACTATTCATCCTTGGCCTGACGGTAGCACGCTCGTCGCCTCCAATGTCGCACCTACAAGCCTAACGTTGACCTGGACTAGTACCCGAGACGGCGCGAACATTGTTGACTATCGAATATTCGGCTCTAACAATTTGTTTGCTACTGTTTCCAACATGACGCATTCCTATTTCGTTGCGGGATTGATGCCGGAATCGCCTTACAGCTTCCGCGTTGGCGCGACTAATGTTTATGGTGATTACTTCTCCGGTGCTACCACATATGTGGTCACGCCGAGACCAACAACAAACGTCCCCGTCCCAGGTTCCGCTGGAGCCGCCTCTCCTGGACACACAGCAAACTCAGACTCGAATCAGCCCACGTCCTTGTTCCTAAGGTATTGGTACATTTCGCTTTTAGGAGTCGCTTTGGTGGCTATCACGACTGCAGTAGTTTTAGTGAGAAGGCGTAATCTATCTCGCGGATAAACCGTGTGAGCTGTGCATGACAGCGGTGCTTCCGAAACACCAATACCCCGCTGGCACGGGCAATCGTGCTTCCCTTGGTCCATGAATAGTCGGATGTGTTTACCATCTGTCGTAGTGTGTGAAACGTTCGATTGCTTTTCGTTTTGGAGGTCCGTGTCTGCGCGCTGGATATCCCAAGTAAACTAGGCAAGCGACCTTCACATGGTCTGGGATTCCGAGTATTTTCTTGACCTCGGGCTCTCCCCGGGTCGGGGTGGAGCCGTGGACTGTGAGACATGAGGCTATTCCGAGAGCGTGGGCCGCCAGCATGAGGTTCTGGACAGCGGGATAGATACTCGAGTAACGGACCTCTTCACTTTTGCTGGTATTGCTCGCGTCTAGGCAGCAGTAGATTATTGCCGGGACACTCGCGGTATTGCGCAGCATCTCTGTCGCGTCATCGTAGACCTGTTTCATCCGTCCACTCATTGGAGCGGCGCCTAAGCGTTGCATCCAAGTTCTGAGCATAGGCTCTGTCAGCCGGGCTTTCACTTTCGGGTCGAAGACGACAACGAATTCCCAGGGCTGGGTGTTGCTGCCGGATGCGGCCTTTGAGGCGGCTTCCAGTATCTCTCTGATCGTGTCGCTTGGGATAGGGTCGGGCTTGAACTCCCGAACGGATCGTAAAGTATTGATTCCCTTGAGAAGGCTCATCTCTGGCATTGGTGGCCAGGGTTTGTTTCAGCCAAGATTAAAACCTCGGCACGCCTTGACCTAGCGAGAATGTCTACACCTTCGAGGTTGCGGATTGCTGTCGACCTTGACGGTGTCTTAGCTGAGACAATGACTGCCTGGTGTACTCTGGCGAATCACGAGTTTGGGACGCGTTTGACGATTGACGATATTGACGGCTGGGCGTCCTGGCGGAAGCTTGGCGTTTCGAAGGATGACTTCTTCCGGCTACTAGATGAGGCGTGGGACGACTGGGAACAAGTCCCACCTACAGAGCCAGGGTTGGCCGCTAAAGTGCGTAAGGTGGAGACTTTCGGGTCTCTTGACATTGTAACGGGACGCAGCAGAAAGACTGTCCCGTCGGCGAAAAACTGGCTCGCCCACCAAGGAATTCCTTACGAACGATTCATCAGGGTTGACGGTTGGCGGGACAAGGTTCTTTTGAACTATGACGTGTACATTGATGACGCACCTGACCTCATGCCTCTTGTCTCCCGGAACCCGGCGATGAGGGCGATTCTCTATGAGAGACCCTGGAACAGGGAGATCTCGACTATGAGAGGAGTCGTTAGGGTGAAGGGCTGGAAGCAGATCCCCCAAGTCCTGAGGGAGATATTCTAGTCCCGGAATATTCTTGCCAGAGTTCTTCCTGTCGAGTTGTCCTCAACTCTTATCCTCTAGTAGAGGAGGACTCTTCCGTCCGAACAGACGCTGAGCGAAGCTCCTCTTCTCCTCGGTAATCGTCTTGAAGGATCGAATTGTCGTGTTTACCGTTGCGACGACCAAGAACATTTTCAGACCGTATCCAATATCGACCCAGCCCTCAGAGTGGAGAAGGACTCCGCCGGGCAGCTTGGGGTGCGGTCCCTCTAGCAAAGCTAGATGAACAATAAGCTCGTTACCGCGTCTTTCCACTTTGACAGTGTGAGGCATTCCTTTCAATCGTGTCTCTCGGCGTTAGGACCGGTCGCGCAGAATTTAGCGGTTTTCACAGAGCACCTTTATACGCGGTAATCGTGATCAACCTTTAGGTTCCTAGTTGAAAGGTGAATACTCTGTCCCTGACGGACTATACTACACCAAGGAGCACGAATGGGTCCGTGTTGAAGAGAACAAGTGCCGTGTCGGGGTCACAGATTACGCCCAGAACTCACTTCACGAAATAGTCTACGTCGACCTACCCAAGGTAGGCACAAAGGTTGCGCAGATGCAGAGCCTCGGAACAGTCGAGTCCGTGAAAGCTGTCGCCGACGTTTACTCGCCCGTGTCAGGTGAGGTCGTCGAGGTGAACGACACCCTATCTGATGCTCCTGAACTAGTCAACAAGACGCCATACAGCGAAGGATGGATCACGGTAATCAAGCCCGAGGATTTGAAGAAGGACCTTCCAGGTTTGATGAGGCCAGAAGACTATCGCAGTCTTCTGAAGGAGATTACCGAGAAGAAATAAGCGGAGCATTCTCAGAGCATGCATAGTCCTACCCGAGGGACGCTAGCCCGCACGTTCGTTTGGTTCAGGCTTTCGACGATTCGCTTGTACGGCCCCCCATTTTTCCGGGGCCACATCTGCTATGGACTGTGAGAACGTCCACCGATGGCCGGCAAGGTCCTCCGCGGTGTACTGCCTCTCGCCGAACGGGTGATCAGCTGGGGGTGTGAGAATTCGTGCGCCGAAGTGTTTCGCGTGCTGAAAGTGTTGGTCAACGTCTTCAACGTGGACACTAATGTACTGGCTGACCTCGTTGGGGCGTGGTGGCCGAAATTCCGCTCGGTCAGGTGAGGCGAATACCTGGCCCGTACGCTGACTGCCCAGCATAATGGCGCCATTCCCGACGGTGAGTTGTGCATGTCCTGTCTTTCCGCCGGTTCCTGTGGCGCGCAGCCGTTCGGTGAAGCCGAAGGCTCCGCAGAGCCATTCGACAGCCCTGCCCACGTCTTCATAGATCAAGGTTGGTATGACTGTTGCCGGGGGTCTGGACCTGTTGGCGACCATATTCACGACTCCACTGCGCGTGTGATACTTCTTTTTAGTCTCAGGCTTTGCGGTTGAGAATGGTGGATACGTGTTCTTGGAAGGGCTTGTCGAACATTCCTTCGGAGGAACGGTGAACCTCATCGAACATCGGATGTTTTGCCACGACCTTTAGGAAGGCTGACCATTGGCTCCAGGCCTCCTTGTCGATCCACTTCTTCCGGTAGAGAAGGTGGGCCCTTTCAAAAATCCCGTAGAGTAGCAGGAGGTAGTTGCGAACAACCATGTCATCAGGAGAGCGCGATGCGGCGTTTGAATCAGTAGCGGTTGCCCGTGCAATCTCAAGCTGGAGCCTGCTCAGCTCTGGCTTGTCAACGAGCATCTTCATCGCATCTGAATAATCATCCAAGACCTTCTGGTAGGCGGCTTCTTTGTTGGCATTGTTCTGGCTACGGAATGAGAGGATGAAGATGACGAGGGTGAGAGTCAAAACGGCTGTCTGTACGATGGTGCTCAATACAACAGGGTCAATCATGCTCAAGGCAGATTCCCCAATTGCACCGCGACATATTCTTTTCAACGAGTCCTCTCTGTTCTTTATAGAGTGATTTCGAAATGCTGCACGCCCTCGGGGATTCTCGAATGAGGCTTCCCCTAATCATTGTGGGACTCATCCTCCTAGTGTCAGGCTCGATACCGATTATTCTCGGAGCGAACGAGGTTTCGGCCCTCAATAGTTGCCAGAACAGCCAGCTTTGCATAGTTTCGTCCGGAGGCGGCGGTTCAAGTGTATGCAACCAGTTCTATTGCAGCATTAGCCCTTTCTACGGAGCTGACACAATCCAGGGAGTACGGAGTCTGGCTAATTCAATGATAGAGATAGGTATAGTGATTGCAGTCGTCGGGGGAGCAATTACTGCTCTCGGCCTAAGAGCAAAACCTCCACAGACAAAGTCCTGACTCCGCCAGAGGAACAGTAGACACGCGGACACTCTGAGAAACAGACGCTCCCTACTCACCTAAGAATACCGTAGACACTTTCACTTTCGCCCAGCCTAGGGGTTTATCTCGCAGAGTCCAGTCTCTTTCTCTCCCTAGTTTCCAGGGTGGAATATGACGAGTCTCGAAGTCTTCACTCTCCTCTCACCTCCAGTGAAGAGTCTGCTTGAACAGTCTGGAATCAAAGCGCCCACCCCACCTCAGGCCAAGGCTCTTCCTCTCATTACTCGGGGCGAGAACGTTCTCGTTATCGCCCCGACGGGGTCTGGGAAGACTGAAGCTGCGCTCCTGCCGTTAATCGATCGTCTGATTCAGGACAAGAACCGACAGGGAATCTCCCTCGTCTACATTACACCGTTACGCGCTCTCAACCGGGACATGCTCAAACGATTACAGGTCTGGTCGGCGAGGCTCGGCTTCACGGTGGAGGTCCGCCATGGGGACACTCCGCAGAAAGACCGGCGTCGAATGACGATGAAGCCGCCGGATCTTCTGATCACGACCCCAGAGACTTTGCAGGCGATTCTCCCGGGACGCCGTATGAGAGACCACCTTCGCCATGTCAGATCGGTGGTGGTTGACGAGATTCACGAACTGGCAGGTGACCGAAGAGGCGTCCAGCTAGCAGTCGGGTTGGAAAGACTGAGAGAGGTGACGCAGGCTCCGTTTCAACGCGTGGGCTTGTCTGCGACAGTTGGCAATCCGGAGACTATTGCTCGTTTTCTCGGTGGTGTCGAGCCTGTTAGAATTGTCCAGATTCCGTTGAGCAAGTCGACTCATTACAAGGTGGATTATCCTGCTCCGGGAGAGGCTGACAAAGAGCTGGCCCGGAGACTGTATACTGCTCCTGAGGCTGCTGCTCGATTGTCGCTCGTCGCGGGTCTTGTCGAGAGTCATGATTCGACTCTGATCTTCTCGAACAGCCGTGTGAACGCTGAGATGCTCGGGTCGAAGTTTCACATGATGGACGAGAAGATAATGGTCCACCATGGATCGCTTCCGAAGGAAGAGCGCGTCCGTGCCGAGGAGGCTTTCAAGGCGGGGGAGATCCGAGGGCTTGTCGCAACATCGACGCTGGAGCTGGGAATTGACATCGGCTCTGTCGATCTCGTGGTCCAGTATATGTCGCCCCGACAGGTGAGTAGTCTTGTTCAGCGTGTGGGACGGTCGGGTCATACGTTGGCGCGGACATCTGAGGGCGTTCTCGTTGCAGTGTCGACGGAAGATCTGCTAGAATCGGTGGCGGTTATCGAGCTGGCCAAGGAGGGCCAGTTGGAGGAGACGAAGGTGCACGTGGGGGCACTGGATGTTCTTGCGCACCAGATTACCGGTTTGATAATGGATTCTGAGGGAAGCGTTCAGCTAACACATCTCAAAGGCGTCATTAAACGAGCCTTCCCCTACAGCAACCTAGATGATGCGCAGCTAGAATCGGTTCTTGTGTTTCTGAACAAGATGGGATTGCTCAAGCGTGACGGGGAGACACTCTACCGAACACCAAGGACGAGGATGCACTATTTCGAGAATCTGAGCATGATACCTGACGAGCGACGATATCTAGTCGTCGACTTGTCAACACAACAATCCGTCGGCATACTGGGCGAGGAGTTCATGGTGACACAGGCCCGCGTCGGGTTGAATTTTATCGTCAAGGGTCGGGTCTGGCAGATGCAGCAGATCACTGACGATGGAAAAGTGTACGTTTTGCCGGTTAACGACCCGACAGCGGCCATTCCAGGCTGGGACGGCGAGATTCTCCCCGTGCCAGGACCCCTGGGAATGAGAGTTGGTGCCTACAGGCGGAAGATCGAGGAGTTGTTCCAGGAATACATTGCGAAAGCGCTTGTGGTCGAACGGTTGGCCGAGGTTTGGCCCGCCGATGAATACGGCATACGACGGGTGGTTGAGGAGATTGAGACTCACATGGCGACGGGTGCGCCGGTCCCAACTGACCGGAAAATACTTGTCGAAGCGTTCGACAGGTACATGATTATTCATACGCATTTTGGCGAGATTCTCAACAATTCCCTGGGCGAGGTGGTCGAGGAGCTTTTGCGTCGACAGGGATATGTTCGCATGTGGTGGTCAGACGCGTATCGGATACTGTTCGAGTTTACGGCTGACACTGCTGACCTGAACGTTCAATCACTAATGACCGACGAGGTGTTCGGTGTCTCGGAGCAGATCCTCAACGGGGCCTGCCACGGAGTCTTGCACAGGCATTTTCCCTGGCAGATGCGAATGAAACAGATCGCGGAACGTTTCGGCGCGCTGCGCCGTGGCCGGTTGATGTACGGGGACGCGATGAAGGAGCTCGCTGTGAAGTTCCGGCTGACTCCGATTTATGATGAGACGATTAGGGAGGCATTGCTCGTCTTGGCCGATTTTGAAGGCGTTAAACGAGTCTTCAGCCAAATAAAAGACAAGACGCAGGACGTCGTGTTTTTCACTAGCCGAGAGAAGCCGACGCCGTTGGCCTATCATATTCTCTACCGGCATGTGGATGTTCCGGAGCTGATTGCCCCTGATAATGTAGCTGCTGACAATATGGTACGGCTCAAGACCGCGATTGAAGGACGTATGATCGACCTGTTGTGTTTTGAGTGCGGAGAGTTGGGTGACCAGGTTCGTGTTTCAGACCTACCCGAACATCCTATATGTTGGGCTTGTGGGTCGAAATTGCTGGCTCCACTCTTCTGGACAAGCGCGTACGTCGAGGGAGTATTGCAGAAGAAGCGGAAAGGTGAGAGTCTGGACGAGAACGAGGTGAAGGCGCTTACGAGAGCCCGAAGATCGGCCGATCTTGTAATATCTTACGGGAGAAGAGGAGTGGTGGCCCAGTCGGTGTACGGGATTGGCCCCCAAACTGCCAGTAGGGTCCTGTCGAAGATGCATGATAAGGAAGAGGAGTTCTACAAGGACCTTCTAGAGGCAAAGCTACAGTTCATCGCAACAAGACCCTTCTGGAACAACTAGAACCGATACTAGTCAACACGCGCTGAGAACACGTTAGTCAACGAGTTTAGACTCCTCCACCGAGGAGTTGGCTCCCCTAACTGAAAATGCTCCTATGGAGGATTATACTGTGAACACTGGGCTGTCGAAATATAATGCCATGTTTGCGATATCGAATATGTTCACTGCACCATCGTTGTTGATATCACAGTTTACGTTCCACTTCGAATCCCCAGGGTGAGACTCCCAGGCGAGAGCGCATGCCGCGATATCGGATATGTTCACCATACCGTCATGGTTTATGTCTAGTGTCCTCTGGAAGCCGCAAGGGTTGTTTGACACGCCGGGTGTATACTTGCAGGCGAAGGCGAGCCAGGGCTGGGCGCGGTTCGTCGAGGTTGTGGTGTTGATCTGGTAGACGAACTTGAAGCCCTGGCTTGTCTGAGTGACGTTCAGATAGGTAGCGGTATGGACGACGAAGGGTTGAGCGCTACTGGTGTTTGCCGCGGTGAGCCATGCGGTCGGCATGATGGCTGGATCGGAGCCGAGGTAGGCGGCCATCGTCGCTGAGACGCCGTAGAATGAGCCTGTGACGGAGAAGCCTTTCTGGACGGGCAGAGTTGATGTGACCGTGACATACTTGTCCTTGTAGACGTGGGGGCTGATGCAGGACGCATAGTTAGGCGTTGGCCGTTCTCCGTCAATGCAGAAGTTCGTGTCTATGTTCGTCTGGTTGCCAGCCGGGTTGAAGGCAAAAGTGACCCAGCCGTGCCCGGGGCATGTGGTCGAGTAGGCGAGATTGTTGCATGGTGTATTTGCACCCATTGAAGTGGCTATGTAGGGTGTTTCGAGGACGTTGTGGGGTGCTCCGCCGAGCCTGTCCCATTTACCGTTCCCATTGGTGTCGATTAGCTTCACATCTGTGTCGTTGAAAGCTGCGGGCTGTTGAGTGCTAGGAACCGGCCCAGAGTATACGGTCTCGCCGGGGTCGTATTTCCCGTTACAGGTGGTTCCACCAGTGCAGCCGTCGGTGTTGTCCGAATCTCGAAAGAGTGTCTCGCCCAAGTCCCATTGGCCATTGCCGTTCGTGTCTATGAAGCCGACGTGGCTGTTAGTGGCCTGGTTGCCCGTGAGCATAGTTCCCGGGACGGGCTGGATGCCTCCAATGTAGGCGTAGCCCGGTTCATAGAACCCAGTGCCCTTCACGTCTTTGACTAGGATTTCTCCCGGGTAGAGTGTGTTGTATAGGCCAGCGCCGAAAGCCGCGGAGATGATTAGCGATGCCCCTTGGCCGGCGAGGCCGGGCCAAGGAGTGTACGGCTGCCCAGGGGTCTGCGGGTTGGCGAAACAGGCTGGGTTGTATACAGGGTAGAGATCTGCGGGGGTGTCATAGGAGTATTTTATCAACGGGAAGCCATGATTGCCGGTGGCACTGTCCCAAAGGCAGCCTAGTCCGTCACTCGTAAAAGGGGGGGCAGGATGGGTTGCCAACGGGTAGAACCTGCTGTATCCCTTGTCCTCTCCTTGGACCAAGTAGGTTATCCTAGCGCCTTGTGGGCCAAGACTGTCAAGTAGTAATGACCATAGATCCCCTTCGATCTGGGTCCCGGTGGAGTCGTAGGCGCTCTGGTGATGGAAGCTTTGGCCACACTCTTCAACGGTGGTGCCCATGCACTGGTCAAAACTGACCACCATGGTTTGGGGGATCCCGGCCGCCCGGGCTGCCTGTATTGTCTGGTTGACCCAGTTGTAGTGCGCATCGTTCTTCTGGTAGAGCCAAGTGTCGGTGCCGAATACGGTCATGCGGCCGGTGATATTCTGTACCGTGGGGCTAATCGCCACGATACGCAACTCCGGTGTCGGATATCCTATGTCGAAGTAGTATTCGCGACCGTAGCACGTGGGGAAAGTGTAGCCGGGCTGGCCGGGGAGGGCGTTGCCGCAGTTGATGCCGCTGCCGTGCCATGTTCCGAGGCTCGACGGGAAGCCGCAGTTGATGACGTATTGTTCAAAGTCGCCGTTGGTCTGGGGACGAACATAGAACCGGTTGCTGTCCCGCTGGAAATACTTCAGCTTGGGGTCAGACGAGAGCGGAGTGCCAGTGGGAGGTATCGGCCCAACCATTACAGGATAGTAGGCACGCATAAAGCTAACACCAGCATCGTCATCGACGATAGCCTCGCCGGGGTTCCATTGATTGTCATGGTTGGCGTCCCAGTACCGGATCCTGTTATCTGACGCTATTGGACTCCCGTTGACTGGGCCGGGCAGACGGCTGCCTCCCCCCCAACCGTTGAACAAAATACTGTCAGGTCCTGAGCCGGAGTTGTCGTATACGCCATTAGTGTTGCTGTCGTAGATGATGTCGCTATAGGGGACACTCGTCCAGCCGGTATCGGTCTCACCTGCGACGAGGACTATGTTAGAGTAGTGGGCTTTGAACTCGCTGCACCACGCGGCCTCATTCCGGTAATAGAACCCATCCGCGAACCAGCCATTGGCAATGAAGAAGCTCAAGCCCGTGCTGTTGCCGAGGCGTAGGAGGCTCTGCCGAGATGCGTAGAGGGCATTGTTGCTGTAGCCGACGTTGAGGTTGCCGATGTCGCTGGCTATGCCGAAGCTGAACCCATGATAGTTGGTGACGATGACCTTCTGTGCCTGGAAGGCTTGTTGCAGGTTGGAATCGGTAACTGTCAAGTTGACAGTGTAAGCGCCGCTCGAGGCATAGGTGTGGGAGACGGTGGAGCCGGTTACGGTGGAGGCGTCGCCGAGGGTCCATGAGAATGTATATGGTGGTACGCCTCCCGTGGCAGATCCGGTAAAGGTAACGGTCTCCGTTCTTGCGGGTGATGTTGGTGTGTATGTGATGCTGGCTGCAAGTCCTTGAGCCCGGACTGCGTGGAACGCAGCCGGGGTAGTAGTGGCGAGCAGGAGGATGATTGCGACTACATCTCTCGATATCTTCTTCTTGTCCAGCCTCGCACGACTTCTAACGGCCATGTTCCCGTGCCTTACCTGTCGTAGGCCACCGCCCGGACCGAGAGCGAAAAGGGCTCCGCCCTATTCCTCCTCAGGTCTCGTGAATAAGGAAGAGAAAGACGATCTCGCTGCTCGCATTACCTGCCTAAGAGGCGGTTTGTGATTAATAGGTGTGGCGTGGTCGGCGGGAGAGTCCACACATCGGCCTTAGTACTCTTCCTCAGCGGCAAGCTGACGAGATCGGTCTGCATTCAGAACCCTTCTTTCCACGCAGAAGAGATTCGTCTATTTTCCGTGGCAGGCGGGGAGCGCAAAAGTCCCCGCCGCCCTTCCTTCCCTTTGAAAATCAGTCTATTCCAAGAGCACTCTTTTGTGATATGTCCGGCGGGTCTTTCGAAGACGCCTTCTTGCCCCTGCAGTTAGAACCAGTAACGTGAGGACGAGCCCCACTATTGCTCCTAAAGCGAGCAACGACAGGAAGTAAACAGGGCCTCGGGTGTTCAGGCATATCTGGCAGTGAGATTGTGGTTGGCTGGTCGGTGGCTGTGATGTCGGAGGAGACGGGGGTTGTAAGGGAGTGTTGAAGATGAGATTCCAATCTGACAGCGTGGGGCTTTCTATGATGACAACGTTGTTGGACTGGTCGAAGGAGAATGGATAATCGGACCCGGTTCTTTGCACTAGCGCTGGCGACTTGGGAACCTTGACTATGATCATGTGATCAGAGGAGCCTGTTCCATACGCGGAGAGGGCTGTGAACCGAAGGCGCGAGCCGGATTGTTCTGTTATGGCGAAGGTGTTGATTGTTGAGTTGAACGCGATGTAGCCGTTCGTAGCCGACTGGTGGGGATACATGTAGACTGTTATCAATATCGAGGGCTGGGGGCTGAATGTTCGACTCTCCACAAGACGACCCTGGTAGAAGACGTTGAGAAAATAGACTTTAGTCGTGTCTAGAAGGGCTGGGCTGCTGCTGGTGACTTGAACGTCTCCGTCCATGACCTGCCAGGAGAGTTGGTTTGAGAGATCAACCCCTGACGGGTTGGCAAATACAAAATACGTGTTGAGGGGTGGAGGCGAAGAAGAAAGAACGCTGATGGTTTCAGAGAAGGTGGCCTTGTGCCCGACCGAATCGGTTGCGGTTAGGATTACTACATAGCTTCCGGGCGTTGTGTATAAGTGGCTGATCGGGTTCCCGCTTGCGCTCGCTCCATCGCCGAACTGCCAAGCGTAACCGTAGCCTGGTTGTCCGCCGGTGGCTGAGGCTGTTAGGGTTACCGTTTCCGCTGCTAACGGTGTTGATGGTAGGTACTGGTAGCTTGCGACAAGCGGAGCTGGAGACGAAACCGAGACAACGTTGGAGACTTGTGACGAACCGCCCGCCGAGTCTGTGACTGTTAAGCTGACCGTGTAAACGCCAGAGGTTGTGTACGCGTGGCTTGGGGCTGCCCCGGTCCCCGTCGAGCCGTCTCCGAAGGTCCACGCGTACATGTAGGGGGAGCTTCCGCCCATGGGGGTAGCCGCGAAGTAGACGTTTGTGTTTACGACAGGGCTGCTTGGACTGGAGAGGAAACTGGCGGTGAGAGGCTGGCCTTGTCCGGAGAGTCTCCACGCGGTGAGCGGGTGGAGTTCCCATCCGGAGTAGGAATGCCAAGCCTCTGCCACGTGGCTCGGGTCCCAGTAGACGAAGCCCTGGACATCTATCGGCACACCCATCGGCGCGTCAGGATAAGCGATACTATGGTACTTCCAGTCCATGTCGTTCTCGGTGTGCATTCTTACCATGTTGTAATTGCTGCCGAAGGTGTGGTCGTTCTGGTCCTCGATGTTCCCGGTGGAATCACAGTAAGCGCTTGGAATTGGGGGACTGTAGCCTGGGTCGCCGCACTCGTCTGCAGCACTGAAGTCTATCAGGACTACGTTGTGAATTTCTACGAGCATTTGTTTCGCGTTTACGTTGCATGGTGGGTTTATCGACCGCTTATCTGGAATTGACACCCCGTAGCCTCCGGAGAAAGTTGCCCCGCCGTTGCTATTCAGCTGGCTTCCCAGAATATCCCTAACGGTGGCGATGACTGGCTGGCACGTAACGGCAGTATTCCAGGATGATCCAGTGGGAGCAGCTTTGAAGAGACCAGATTCGGGGCTTCCGCTTAGGATGGTCTGACCTGCAGGATGTGCAAGACTAAGTCCGCCTAGGGCGATTAAGAACATGAATGCAACAGTGAGTTTCGGTTTTGAATCGATTTGCACGGATTACCGCCGTCCCACCGAATTCGTCTGGCTCCGCCCATTTGCGGAGGGCATGCACTGCCGAGCTAGAACCAAACTCAGCCTTGACGAGCAAACTCCTCGGCGAATCTAACTAAGACTGATTAGTGGAATAGGTTGAGCCGAACTTCCCGCGCATCTTCCAAGTTCAAGTGCCCAGTTTCCACTGAAGTCTCGCGTGAATCTTCGCGCCGGGTCTTACCGGAGATGAGTGACTCTTGCCGGTGGGACCCAGCATTGAAAGCTCTGAGTAGGTATTGTGAAGCAGAGAATCGCTGTTCCTTTGGAACCATGGACGAGACCGGTAGCGTTGAGGTTGTAGGCGAACTCGGTGAAGTTTTCAAACTCCAAGAACAGGGTTGCCTGGCTCAGGTTGACGTGCGGCCAGGCATAATCACAGTCTGGAAGCCCCAAGCCGGTCGCTTTCTGCCTAGTAGTGATGTTCATGCTCTCCAACCAGGCGCACTCATTGTTGGGAATGAAGGGGCGCATCACGAAGGCTGTGCCGTTAGGCACCATCAAGAACTGGACGCTGACTAGCTGATACCCTGGCGTGGGAGATGTGAGGTTCCGAACTACGAAGAAGACCCCTGCGAATAGTAGAATTATCACAACAATTCCTAAGACGGTCTTTTTGGAGACGCCTCCCTTTTCGCCCGCCTCCGGAGCTGCAGAACTCTTCCTCTTGAGCAGAGGAGCAACTATGAGCACAATGTAAACGCCTATTCCTAGGAGGAGGATGACGAGGAGATACTGGGAGAGAGCTACTTGCCTAAGCAGAAAGACGGAGGCGAAGTACGCGACGACGAAGAAAAGGAGGAATATTTTGAAGAGGTTGTTTAGTCTCCATAGCTCCAAGCAATCAGCCACTCTCCAAGTATATGCTTCGGGATACAGCTCGGAGAATTGTCCCGCAGCCGGAAAGTTCCAGTCCCATGACCCCGAAGTCCGTATCGAAGAGGTTCAGGGCTATGGCGAATAGTACGGCGGCAACTGCAAAACACGCGTAGCTCACCACGTGGAAGAACTTGATTGTGTTCTTCGTCTTTCTCTTCCGCTCCTCCAAGTCTTCAAGACTCCGTAGCGATATCATGCGGCTCACAGCGTTAAGAATCGTGCCGATATCCATGGCCCCGAGCCCCAAGACAGCAAAGTCAGGTATCAAGAACAGCGAGAGCATGCCTAGGGATACCGCCGCGAGAATGAAGAAAATCACGCTTAAGACGTCGTAGAATCTGACCGTGCTCTCCGACTTGGCCTTCAAGAGGTTCGTCTGGTTCGACTTCCCCACCTTTCCTACTCTTTTCATTTAGCGTTTTTCGCAGACGAGCGCGTATCAGCCAATTTTACACGGTGACTCTTACGTGGATGGTTGTGAGGCCCTCGCCGAAGGCTTCGCTCTTCGCGACGAGAAACCAGTAGTGTCCTCCTGAATTGTGAAGTGTTACGCTCGTTGTCCATGTTGAGTTAACCGCGACGGGCTGATCCTGGAGATATACGAATGCGTTGGTTCCAGACTGCCACCATAGTGTCACATAAGCAGGAATCTTGTATGTTTCAACTGTGACCCCCATGCCTCTGTTGCCAAAGAAAACGTTGAAGTTGAGCTGTCGTATGTAAGTCTCCTTGATTGAAGCGGTCTCATCAAGCAAGACCTGCGTGCGATACTCCCAAGCATAGAATATGCCGAAGGACCCGACAATTGCGAGTGTTACGATGGCGACCAAGAGGGACTTGCGTCTCCGCCAGATCCTCGGCCTCAAGGTTTCATTGGAGCCGGGACGCGTCATCTTCCTGGGCACGCTCTTAACAATGGGATGCCGTTCTCACCCGTCTATTCCTTCCTGTATTCACCCTGTTGTATCTGACACCCTCCACCAAACACAGCGCTTGGTCGATGGAATCCCGAGAGGATGCCTAAGGGTTCTCGAGAGGCCGGCCGCGGGAAGAGGCAACGCTTTCTGAGACGTGAGAATAGCTTGGAGACATGTTATTCTTGAGAACCAGGGTCACGCAGTCCCACTACGGCCTACTAGCTCTTGCTGAGAGTAGGCGAGCCACATGTTAGGTTTAGTTGAATTCGCTGATTTTCCTCTGGAAGTATGCCTTCTGGAGAAGGCTCGAAGCCTGAATCCATGAACGCTTCGGAATCTCAAGCAATCCAGTCGCGCGGTTCATCGCCGCATCCATAGAGTCAAAACTTTCGAATCGTGTCTTGAGAAGTGCTCTAAGACTCTCTCTAACGTTCCAAACCCCAACAGGCATTATGTAGCCTGGGTGAATCTCTCTCAGCATTATAGCACCAGCCTGCCTTCCAATAGAGTCCAGGTATTCCGAAACGGCAAGTCTCGCCGAATAATAGCATCCACCCGGCTTAGCATAGGTCTTCCTTCCCCGGAATCCCTCCGAGTCACCAAGCATCACCGGTCGGTACCCATCCAAGGAGGTATAGCCACTCGGCTCAACATCAACCTTCATGTCCACATCAGGAAAACTCGTCGCGAGCAGTTCCGGCTCAAACCAGGCCTCAATCCACTCGTACCTCCAACTCTCAGGGGTAAGAATCCCAACGTAGACATTGTCCAGGTATGTGTACTTGTATACCCGGTACTCGTCAATCAGCGGGTGCTGCCGTACCCGAGCCATTAGTCTGAGGCTGAGATTACTGTCGACCGCCGTGATACTCCATCGCGTCGGGACAAGCTTTCGCCTCTTGTCCTCGCCGAACATGCCTAGGCTGAACGCTCTCTGGATACGTGTTACAAGGACACCATCTCGGTAGAGCCGGAGTACCGCGTCGTCCGCTAGAAGGTCGCCATCGTAGAATGCTTTCTCAATCCTATTGTCTGCGGAAGAGCTGCTCATCTTGAAAGACGTTAGCGGCGCTATCGGGCCGAAGGGCTGAGAATCTTCACGCAGGTCCAGTATTTTTCGAGGCGGTCGAGCAAGGACGAGTTCAGTGTCAACTGGTTTCGTCATCATAGCCAGGTCCTGCAGAGTCTCGATCAACCTGCCTCCCTTCTGAGCATCCAGAATGCTTGCTTTACTGTATCCCCGTAGCAGACTGTACCGAAAAGCTACAATCTCGTCGAAGCCTTTCCCCATCCACCATTCCGGGGTGTCAAGAATCTCAGTGTTGCCCGAGACGTTCGGTACCATCGGTCCAATGAAGACCTTTGGATAACCGAACCTGCCCACAAAAACACCCGGTGGACTTGACCCAGCAATGGACTGGGTGTCAAATTCTGGGTGGTGAGCTTCGAGCGATATGGCCTTGAGATGTACGGCACATCTCGCCTCGCTGGACAATTGTTTGACCCGCTTACACATTGGGCAGAGTCTCTCTGGAGTTGAGACGATACGATCCCGTCGCCACGATGCTTTGCCCAACCCCGGGAGCACACTGGTCAAAGTATTCTCAGCTTTGTTTAGGAGAATATGCGAGACTTGTCACGTAGATTTGAGGATACCTAGAGCGATTGCTAGTAGTTGAGAGCGGGGAAGAGTCACAATCGACCCTCAGAGAATCTGTTATCGGTGTTCGAGACGTGAGAGAAACTGGTTCGAGACAAGTCGTCGCTTCCCGCTCCTCAGGCAGCCTAGTACAACAGTTCGCTCTGCGTGTGTGAACTGTTAAATTTGCCCACTGAGCCGTTTACAACCGTCTCGCGGGACCTTTCTTCTTGCTAGAGATCAAGAACCTGACGAAAATATTCTCTCCGAGACAGGGCCCTGCCATAAGCTCTGTCAGCTTCGAGGTGAAGAATGGGGAAATTGTAGGCTTCGTCGGACTGAACGGAGCAGGAAAAACCACGACCATCAGAATAGCGGTCGGAGTCAGCCTTCCAACCGCGGGAACCGCCATCATAGACGGGCATGACATAACGAACGAAAAGCCTGAAGCCTCGAAGAGCATCGGCTGGGTCCCCGAGATACCGAACTATGAACCCAACGCGAAAGCCTGGACGATGATGCAGTACCTCGCAGGCTTCTACGGGATCAACCGCACAGAGGCCAAGAAACAGGCCAAAGAACTCCTTTCCAGCGTAGGCCTCAGCGGTTTCGAGAACCGCAAACTTCGAACCTACTCTCAAGGAATGAAAAAACGGTTCTCCCTCGCCGTTTCCCTCATCTCAAACCCGCAAAACTTTCTCTTCGACGAAGTTCTCAACGGGCTCGACCCTGAAGGAATACACTTCTTCCGAGAACTAATGCTCGCACAAAGAAAACTCGGCAAGGCCATCCTACTATCCTCCCACATCCTCACAGAGATCGAGAACCTAGCAGATCGAGTAGTCTTCATTCATCGGGGAAAACTCATCAAAACAGCCACAAGGGACGAACTCGCGAGCTACGCCGGACATGGTGGAGTTCTCAGGATAGTCCTCCAGAACGTCACCGATGACGCTGTAGCCTACCTCAAGACGCTTGGTGGATCAATCCAGGTCGAGGGAAACTCGGTCATACTCTCGAACTTCCAAGGAGACTCGTCTCAAGTCAACGCTGAACTCGTGAAAAGGGGCTTCTCCGTTCAGGAAATCAAACATGAAAAATCGGGGCTGGAAGAGTACTTCTTCGAGCTTATACATAAAACAGAGGCCGCGAACAGATGATCATCCGGCCCTTTCTCTATGACCTCAAGAGGACCATAACAAGCAAGTCTGTACTAATCCTCACCATCATCACGCTCCTTATCAGCCTCACAATCATTCCCCTAACCGGCATCAACTCCTCATTCCCCGGCTTCTCTGAGTCTAACATCCTCTACTACAGAGACAACACTGGATACCACTTCCTCGCGTACTCAGCAAACCAGTTTGGCGAACCCGTCAGCGGCACGAGCGTCGGTATCACCCTCACCCCTACTCCTCCATCAGGAACAATGAATTACACGCAGACGGCCAGGACCAACAATACAGGACTGGCCTTCCTTACGCTTAACGCACCTAACGCAACATACTATGTAGCTATCAGCACCACAACCGGAGGTGGGGTGGGCAAATCATCTTTCCCTCTACGAAGCTGGCCCATGGGTCATGTGGAGCTCATCTCAGGCCGCCCGATGGCTACGGTAGTGGATAGGACCAACGCGGCCAAGAGGGACATTCAAGTATTCTACGCGGCGCCTTTTGGCGCAGTCCCTTTAGGCTACAGCCTGTATTACAAGGTGGTCAACTCCTTCTCCAGCTTCTATGGCAACCAGAGCGAGATGACCTTCCTCGGAAACCTGACTGGTTATCATCAAATCTTTGACCCCCCACTTCCCAACAACCTGAACGAAACATCTCAGGTCTTCTTCGGACTTTTCAAGCCGAACAACAGCACAGCCCTCTACACTTCGCAATTCGCCGGCTTCGAGTTGAGGCAACCTCAGACACGCATCAACGGCACTAACATAGCCACGTTCTTCTTCTCCACCATCCTGAGCTTCTTCATGCCCCTAGTCGCAATAATTGGCTCCTACACCTCCTACGGAAAAGACCGTCTGACAGGAGTCTTAGAGTCCGTCCTAGCAAGACCTGTTAGCAGGCGGGGCCTCGCCATATCCCGGTTCTTCTCGACCATAGTCGCAGTCGGTATCGCAGGCGTCGCGTCAGTCGGCCTAGTGGACCTGATACTGCACAGTGTATCAGGCACCTTCCTCCCGCAAGACTTCACCCTCGCAATAATGGCCGCTTTGCTCGTCGAGGTTGCTGCCTTCACCGGGCTGGTCTTTTTTCTCTCCCACGTAGTCAAGTCTACAGGTGCACTACTCGGAATAATGATCGGACTGTTTGTGGTGCTTGACTTTTTCTGGACCCTAATAATACTCCTCCTCACAAGCCTGTTAGGTGGGACACTGGGCTCAGAGGTATCATTACAGGCGGCGATACTGTCCTACTTCGCAAACCCGGCCCAGTTCATCACCCTCGTAAACGCGTATCTGTTCCAATCAACGTCAGGCATCCCAATTCAAACATCGAACTTCGGCCTAACACTACCGGCACTGGTCTTGGACGGCGTCCTCTGGGCAGCCGTTCCATTCGCCATATTCCTTTACCTGGCTGTCAATAGAGACTGAGACACGTGCCTCCGAAGGCAGTCGAAAAACCTCCGGATACGCCTGCTACGTTTTGAGACGCAAGACGCCTTCTAGGGCTGATGGTTGAGGAGTGCAGCCAACCTGCCTACTTCTCCTGCCATTTCTTCGGATCCCAGTCGGAGAGGGTGTCGATGTCTATTTTCTCGGCTTTGAGCGCGGCCTTTAACCCCTCTCTGACCATAGCGAATGTGTAGCCTGCTCCTAGACGGAGAACGTGGTGAACCACAGGCTTCTCGTGCAACTGGTAGACTTGGTCTTTTGGGAAGAGAGTGTTGAGCCAGAAGATTATCGGGTTCTTGAGCTTCCCGTTGTACGGGACGAGACGATTAGCGACAAGACGGTTCGGCGGGTTATCACGATTACCAAGCCTTTGGTCAAACTCAAAGCTCTGTCCAACCTGGACCATGGCCGTTCCCCTTCTAGCATGCAGCGACACCTGCGGCGACAATAAGCAATTTGGACATTTGGACAGCCAGTCTCTCAACTGAATCTCGTAAGACTTTACCCAGTTGTCGAAAGAACTCATTACCAGCAAACAACAGCCGCATCATAATAGAGTTATTGACCTCCAAGAAAGGAGAATTCAATCCAACAACTAGAGCCTTGTCGCGGGATTCGCTGCACGACGGAGGATTCGCACCCAAATCCATCCTCCAACCAGACCCGCGATCACATCAACCCCGATCCCAGCAAGGATCAGCACCGGCAGAAGAGATAATGGTGGCTCTCCCTGATTCATCAAGGGTCCAAAGGCAGCGTCCACCAAGTACCCGCTCACGAGACCTGGCACGATGATAATTGGAAGGACGGGCAGGAAGCCTGCTAGTTCGGCCGAGAATTGTTTTCGTGAAATCCTCCAAGCTCCGCCAAACTTGGCCCTGTAGAGAAATGCTGCAATGAGACCGACAGTACTTGCTTGAACCTGGGCTAGGCTCAGAATCAGCAGGGGAAGAACGAGAATGAACAGGGCGAAGTACGCGACTCTCTCTGACAGGGTGAACTTCTTCAGTTCAAGGCCAATCTCTCTTCCATACCTCTGGAAAACTGAGAGAGTGCCCAAGACACCGACTGCTCCGACGACCACTGTGTAGGTGAGCTCGGTCTGGTAATCGCCCAGCGTGAGGAGAAGACCTACCTCGTCCGCCAGGAGCCCTCCGCCGAGACCATACATTATCGCGGCTAATCGCGTCCAACGCACGTCTCCCGCAATTCCCAGCCAGCCGGAAGCAGCCAACAAAATAATCCCGTACCAGAAGTGGTGGAAGTGGATTCCAGATTGTTCGACAACAACTCTAGGAAGAAAGTACGTGAACAGCCTCGCGAGGCCAAAAGCTGGAAGAAATGTGAGCAGAGCTAATGCCGACAGCCAAGACTTTCTCGGAGACACCGATTCACCAGACATGCTCAGGCTTCCCAAACAATCGCAACATCACCCTTCTTCTCGTGACACGAAACCCGGGTCCTTGGAAAGTGTGTACAACAGGCACAAGTGCCTAGAGGCACCTCCAACAGGACACGACAGACAAAGCATCCAAATTCTATGAAAGCACGGCTCTGGCCTGAACTATCCTCCGTGGGCCTACCCGTGGCCTTCAGTTCATACGCGCCTTTCTAGTAATCCACTCAGTCCTGGCGCCTGGCGTATTTCCCAGCTTCTTCTGAATAATCCTCCTCAATCCCGCATCCTTCTCAAATCCCCAGCTGTTCCGTCCTAGCTCCATGGCCATCTTCGTGGTCGTCCCAGACCCCAAGAACGGGTCCAACACTGTGTCCCCGACAAAACTGAACAACTTGATCAAACGCCGCGGAATCTCCTCCGGAAACGCCGCCACCCCACGCTCCACCCTATCGCCCAACGGCAGAACATTCGTGATGTTCCATACAGACAAGGCCCAGCCCTGTCCATTATACTCGTCCAGCGGAATCCTCGACTCTTCCAGCTCCTCCCGCGGCATCTTCTTGAGAAAAGAATAGTCAAAGCGTCCCTTCTGGAAAACCAGAATGCTCTCCTGAATATTATCCGGGTAAAAGTACATCGGATACGGATGCTGTAGAACCAGTCCGCTCCTCCTGCTAATCCTGACATAGCCCTTCGGCTTGACCCAGGTAATCCGGTCCCTGTATCGAAATCCCGCCCGAAGCATAATCCGAGTCGTGTCCGCGACGACAGGAAACTTCACACCGTCCACAAGCATATCATCCGTTACAAAGCAGGCCACCCTCCCCGGCGCCAAGACCCGAAAAAGGTCTCGGGAAAAATCCTCCAACAACCCGAGATACTCATCATAGTCCTTGAAGAGGCCGGGATAGTCGAAGGGTGCGTTGTAATAGGGAGGACTCGTCACCATCAAATTCGCAGACCCGTCAGCCATCTCTACCATCTGACGGCAGTCTCCGAAAACAACACGGTGAACAGTCACCAGACTTCCCACGTCCCTGTATGCTCGGGTTCCGCTCTTCGCAAGTTAAGGGTTGACGATCAGTGAAGAGTCCATTCTAGGCCCGAGTGGCCACGACCACATTCTCAATGATTAATAACATGAAACCCAGCCCCGCTTTGCTTCAGGTCCAACTTGTTAGTATGCGTTCGTCAATTAGTCTAGACTCTGGGGACCGGGCGTTGGGAGGGCTGCTCAAAGCAACAGCAGTTCTCTCAACCATTGGCACGTTGAGCACCCTTGCGTTCCTCCTCGGCCTCCTGGGGTCCGTCGAGCGAATCGCCCAGACTGGATATTTCGGCACCCAAAGCTACGGCTTCCTGTTGTCGCTCGGAATCGCCACAGGCTTCCTGATATCGGCGGCAGTTGTCAGAGGCTTGGGAAGACGAAACCGCGCGGAAACTAATCCAGAGGACCCGCTCATTTCTCCGGAAACGGAAACAGCCTAGTCCACATGTCAAACTTCAGCTCTTCATCCTTGAGGGCTCGCTCCAATCTCACGTTATTAGGACCCAGTCATGGTTCTTACATTCGAGAACTCGATGGTTCAGATATACCCCATCGTAGTCGGTAGGCTGCAGACGAACTGCTACATCGTCCACTGGAAAGACGAAGCCATCGTGGTAGATCCGGGGGATGAAACGGAACGTATACTCAGTTTACTGAAAGACCTCCGCGTCAATCCGAAACTTATTGTTGCAACTCACACACATTTTGACCATGTCCTTGGAGTCGATGCGTTGAGAGCGAAGACCCATGCGCCTTTCGCGATTCACAAGGATGACCTACCTCTCCTAGAGGTGATGCAAGAACGAGTCCAGAAGTTCATGGGCTTCCGAGTCCCGCCCCCGCCGAAAGTTGACGAATTCTTGGCCGAAGATGATACCGTCAAAGTTGGACCGGACTCGATTCGCGTCCTACACACTCCAGGCCACTCGCCCGGGAGTATCAGCCTCGCCGGAAACGGCTACGTCTTCACTGGGGACGCTCTCTTCAACCAGTCTATCGGGAGAACAGATCTGCCTGGCGGAGACTTCGACACGTTGGTCCATTCCATCAAAGACGTCCTGTTCAAACTTGATGATGAAACCATTGTTCACCCGGGTCACGGTCCCGAGACAACCATTGGTGATGAGAAGCTGACGAACCCGTTCGTGGGACGAGTCGCTTAGCGATAACGAGTCATTCGGTAGAAACCTGACTGAAACCGGGCAATACTATTTTAGCCCCAGTACCCCTTCTAGTCTAGGAAGCAACATTTGGATCGTAAGGTTGAGAAGTCCGAGGATGAGTGGAAGAAAGAACTCACTCCTGAACAGTACAAGGTTCTTCGAAAGAAGGGAACGGAGCCTGCTTTCACCGGTGAGCTGTTGCACAACAAGGTGAAGGGCATGTATGTCTGCGCTGGCTGTGGAGCAGAGCTCTTCGATTCCGACACCAAGTATGATTCCGGCTCTGGGTGGCCTAGCTTCTGGCAACCCGCGGAAAAAGAGAATATTGAGGAGAAGACCGATAACAGTCTCTTCATGCGCAGGACAGAGGTCCTGTGCAAGAAGTGCGGAGGACACCTTGGACACGTTTTCGAGGATGGGCCTCAGCCGACCGGGCAACGCTTCTGCATCAATTCGCTGTCACTAGGCTTCAAGAAGAAGGACGAGAAACAGGAACAGCCGTAACCCCGCTCCAGTGAGGCCTTTTTCGCCCTCGCCTAGATTTATTGCCCGTTACCTGATTCTGACTTCGACTTCCGCGATTCGGTGTTCCAGTCAAAGCTGGAATCAGAGAACGTGGAAGATGTTTGGCTTGACTTCCCGAACAGCGTTGAGTCGGAGGGGGTTTCCCATGACGGAAGAGTCGACCCGCCCTGCTTATGTGGCTGGCCCAGCGTTATAGCGGGTTTAGCAAAGACCATCACTACTTTGTAGGAGTCGTGGCATTTTCTGCAGCGTCCTACGTGAATGATTTTCTTGATTTTCATGTTCCGCGTTTTGCATTTGGGACATTCGATGAACCGGTTTCGAATGATCGGCTCATCCTGCTTGATGGTCTTCATCGTCGGCTGGGATTTTTCCAAGTAGCGCAGGGAAGATATTCGTTCTGTAACCGGAGTCGTCGGCTCCAGGCCCGGCCACAGATCCTTTCGTCGTCGCCAAAGGAAGTATCCGGGTTTTTCCCGGTCCAGTTTTGACAGCCTTAATAGGGAGACTGGCAGGATTTCGTAAATCGTCAGGGTTCAGGCGTTGAGTCAGTCTGGAGGTTCTATTTTCGAAAGAACGAAGGCCCAGACGGGGCTTCTCGAAAAGATTGAACTCGTCATTCCTGGGTTCAGGGGCTACAAGGAGAAGGAGCTCAGACGAGAGTCTGACCGTCTCTTACGAAACCTGATCTACCAGAAACTCTCCGACGCAGAGGCTCAGGTCAAGGACGCGTACAGGGCGCTGGTCAACGAGGGGGCGAGCGAGGCCTGGGACGACACGGACCACTTGATAGCCCGAATGGACAGGATTAACGAGCGGATTAACCATTCCGAGTACGGGTATGCTGGCTTCTTCGACGCGATCAAGGTCAGGGAACCGGACTTGGACCGGATGATGGACTATGACGACAAGCTGTTGGAGATGAGCGAGACTATTGCCAAAGCAGCCTTTGATCTGAAGGATTCCGTGGACAATAGCAGGCTACAAGAGGCGCGTGGTAAGGTGACGGATGCTATGAAGGCGGTTAACGCTCTGGAGACCGCGTACAACGGCAGAAAACAGGTAATCTTGGGACTGCAGTAAGATGCCACAAGTAATCGAATGGATGGGCGCGGGGCCCGACGACATTGTCTTTCGGTACCCTGTGGAACAGATTCAGACCGGTGCCCAGCTCGTAGTCCACGAGTACGAGGCAGCAGTCTTCCTGCGTGACGGAAAAGCGTATGATGTTTTTGGGCCGGGGAGGCATACGCTGACGACTCTGAACCTTCCGTTGATCTCTAGGGCCTACGGTATTTTCTTCGGAGGCAAGAATCCTTTCACCGCGACTGTGATTTTCGTTGCTACGAAGCAGTTTGCTGGTAAGTGGGGCGCGAAGGCGCAGACGACCGAGCTGGCGCCTTTGATGATTCATGGGACGTTCTGGTTCAAGATCACTGAGGCTAGCTTGTTCGTGAACGAGGTTGTTGGGGGCCAAGGTGCCTACAATACGGGGCAGGTTAACGATTTTGTCAGGGGCTTTATCAACGAGAGAGTTATTGATGAGATGTCGAAGTATGATCTGACCTCTGCGTTCACTCAGCTGGACAAGGTGTCAATCGCTACAAAGGTCAACATTAACGATGCGATGCAACGGATTGGTTCTGATCTTGTGGATTTCAAGTTTGAAGGGGTTGACACATCTGACGAGTTCCGGGAGCGGTTGTTCTGGCTTAAGCAGCGGGCTTCTGCTCAGGACGTGTTGCGGATGGAGACGGCTAAGGATATCGGGAAGAGCTTGAGCACTTCGCAGGGAGGCGCGGGTCTAGGGGC
The DNA here is from genome assembly GCA_005888735.1 of Candidatus Bathyarchaeota archaeon. Lineage (GTDB taxonomy): Archaea > Thermoproteota > Bathyarchaeia > 40CM-2-53-6 > 40CM-2-53-6 > BA-19. Next base: position 101,393 of record VBBN01000027.1, on the reverse strand, counting down.
TGGGATGGTCTTGATTCCGCAGGTGATGAATGCGCCGATGCAGTCTCCGATGCAGACAGCTCCTCAGACTGTTATGGTCGCGTGTCCGAAGTGTGGGACGCAGGCGGCTCAAGGCTCTAAGTTCTGCCCTAGCTGCGGAGCATCGATGACACCGGCCACTGTCAAGTGTTCAGACTGTGGGACGGTTATGGCCGCGGGGACAAAGTTCTGTCCTGAGTGCGGCCACAAAATGTAACAAAGCCTTAGGCTCTGACTCGGGTCTCCCACGTCTCAATCGGCCGCGTCCGTACCCGGTAGTTTTCCGGGGACCGTTTTCTGTTCGGCGGGGAGAATGGGCGAACACTGCCACAGAACTGTGGGATTAATCGCCAGATTGGCGACAAGTTGACGGTTGAGGTCTCCACTATCAGGACTAGAAACATCAGCGCCAAGAACCACTACTTGTGAAGGAGATTCTGAAGCCCGCTCGCGTCTAGACCACGTCAATAACCGAGATTAGAGCGATGTTGTAGAAGGGAGTTGAATCGAACCTCGACAACCCCCTTTGCGACTGTTGATGAGCGAGGCTTGATAGCTGGTTAAAGGGTTGCTTCCATCGCCCGTGGGATGCTGGCCCATTTCTCTTTCGCGCTAGAAAGTGGGATGCTGATCATTGTCTTGCCTGGATAGCTGAATACAAGGTCGGTTTTCTGGACGGTGCCGATTTTTGCGGCTGGAATCTTCAGACTCTTCAGACCGCGGAGGATGAGCAGTGTGTTCTTCCGGTTGGACTCTAGAACATATCGGGGCTTGTTCTCGGAGAAGAGCAAGTAGTCCATTCTAGCGACTTTGCCCGGGACTTTTCCAAGGTCCACGAGAAAGCCCTTGTCTCCCGCGATGGCCATCTCGGCCAGAGCTGTTGCAAGCCCGCCTTTTGAGACGTCGTGGGCCGCTTTGACCCTGCCACTCCGAATGGCTCGGAGAACCGCTCTGTGGAACCTGTTTTCCTTTCTCAGGTTAGGCTTGGAGACGGATCCTCCGACGAGGTGATGTGTTTGTTCGTAGTACTCTGTCCCGCCCATGTCCCCGTTTGTTGTGCCGACGAGAATCAGATCATCATTCTCCTCTTTGAGGGATAGTGTGGTCCACGGGGTCTTGGGATCGCGTAGGCCGAGGGCGGCGATGACAGGGGTGGGTTTGATCGCGGTCTTGGTTTGCTCGTCTTCGTTGTAGAAGCTGACTTTTCCACCAACGCAGGGGACGTGCATTGTTCGAAGGTAGTCGGTGATGGCTCGGACTGTTTCTTTGAAGGTCCAGTAGACTTCGGGATTGCCGGGGTCTCCAAATTGCAAGTGGTCGACGATGGCCAGAGGCGTGGCGCCGGTGGCGACGAGGTTGGAGACTGCCTCGCAGAGTATGTTGACTGTTCCCCAGTAGGGATCGAGGTAGGATTGTTTGCTGTTGCCGTCTGTGGTGGCGGCCAGGCTGCGCTTGTTAGGAAGGTGTAGGATGGCGCTGTCCGCCTGTCCTGGTCTGATGACTGTTTTTAGGCCGACTTCATGGTCGTACTGCCGGTAGACCCATTCTTTGCTGGCAATGTTCGGGCTGGCCAGGAGCTGGAGTAGTGTTTCGACTAGGTCTACCGGCTCGTCAGGCTCTGGATTATTGGCGAGCTGATCAATGTATGCAGGTTTTTTGGCGGTTCGTGGGGCGAGCGGTGCTTCAGCCACGAATTCTGCTGGAGCCTTGGCTATAATTCGTCCAGCGTGTTTGATTATGAGGAGGCCGTCTCTTGTGACCTGGCCGATTTTCGCGTATCCTACATCCCACTTGTCGAGGACGGCGCGGAGCTTCTCCTCGTCTCTCTTTTTGACGGTGAGGAGCATTCGCTCCTGTGATTCGGAGATTAGTAGCTCTGCGGGCTGCATGCCTGGTTCGCGGGTCCGGACCTGGTCGAGGTCGATTTCCATCCCGGTCCCGGCTTTCGCGGCCATCTCGGACAGTCCGCAGGTGAGGCCTCCGCCTCCGAGGTCTTTCATGCCGCTGATGAGACCCTTGTCAACTGCTTCTAGGACTGCTTCGATGATGATTTTTTTCATGAAGGGGTCCGGGACCTGAACCGCGCTTCGTTCGCTGTCGGATTTCTCGGTGAGGACGCGGCTGGCAAAGCTGGCGCCGCGGATGCCGTCACGGCCGGTGCTTCCGCCGATGAGGTAGACTTGGTCGCCGGGGTGTTTAGCTTCTGCTAGGACGAGCTTGTTCCTTCTGCCGAGGCCAACGCAGACAACGTCAACTAGGCAGTTTCGCTGGAAGGACTGGTCGAACTCGACCTCCCCGCCTATAGTGGGGACGCCGATACAATTATGAGTGATTATTCCTCCCGAGGTGACAAAGTTGTGCGTACCATCCACCTCGAAATTATACACGTGGAAATTCCCCGTCAGTTCTTCGGTCTGGGTAACCTTTACAGTTGCATGCTTTTCGTAACGCTTGAACCTCGGGTGCGCCAGTTTCGGATACTTGGACTCCCGAAGTCGCAGCTCCATTTTCGAACGAAGCTGGGAAGAGAGCAGGTCTGTCAGAGACCTTACTTGTTCAAGACCATGAATCTCCAGCTCGTAGAGTGGGACCGTTGATTTTTGGTTCAAAGTTGCACGGGTAGCAGCCACATAGCCAAACGACTGTAACAACAAGAGAACCTGTTGGAAGAGCAGGCTGCTGCAGGTAGCATAGCGAAAGCCTACGGGCTCCGAAGGTTTTGCTCTTAGAGAGCCATCGCCTCTGATAATTCCGGTGAGTAGTTCACGAATGACATCTTCGTGAAGCTTGTAGAGGAAGCTCGGAATCTCTTTTGAGTATGAATCCTTTCCGCATGCTAGGACCTCTCTGAAGACGAATCCGAGAACGCCGGATGAAACTTTCACCTGCACCGTGCTCGGTGAGCTTTGACGCTTCGAGAATCTGACTTTGAATCTCTTTAGAATTGAGCATACGTCATCGATGTATTCTGTCTCATCTTCTCTGAAGGTCCAGATGAGCCTTGAGGTCTTGCCAGACCCGCTTCTCTCGTCATATCTGCATCCTTCAGACAGGAAATACCCAATTAGCCTAGCAAAGTTCCGGTCGATGTCTAGGACAGCTGGAATCGGGTTAATCCGACCCCCACGAAGATAGATCAGTAGGTCACACCTCTTGATCAGGAAAACGCCTGATTGTTTCTCGAGTTGGAGGAAGAGTTTCAGGGGCAGGTAGTCGTACCTAAAGTAGTGGCCCCACTGTTGCGGGGTTACTCCCGCACTTCTGAGAAGCGGCAGAAGTTTTTCTTTCAACGCAATTAGCTTGAACGTCGCAGGCCTGAGTGTGACTCTGTCAACGAGACTCCTGCGAGAGAGCTCTTGGATTATGTCGATTGCGTAACTATTCGGAAACGCATTTGAGCGCGGATAATCACACAGCACCGGGATCTCGTCACCAGCCAATAGTTCAGCGGCACTTCTGACTGCAACCTCGCCATCTTTGAGAATGAACATAGGGTGATCCGGTGTTACAGATATGACACGCCCAAGTGTCGTGTGGATCTTAAGGAGCTTCGACACCTTTACCTTGTAGATTCGGGTGACTTGGCAAAACCGAGACCGTTTCTCCTCAAAATCGAAGGAAAGGACTCGGATGTCGGTTTTCGGCTTGAGAATTGTTGTCGTTTCGGTTGCATACTCAACAGAATACGTCTTGTTCTTGCTGAAGTTGTCAAAGAAATCTCCAAAACTGCTCAAGTGGAAATTGTCGGAATTAGTGAAACAGACCAAATCCTCACCCGAGACACAGTTGCCATAATCCGCGATTCCCCGGACGACATTGTCAAAGAGCCACCGCGTGTGCGTGCTCTCGAGGCTTCCGAACCGGAGAGGGTCTAGCAGTGCGATGGGGCGTGTTCCGAGGCTTAGAATATCGCGGACTACTCCCCCGACGCCGGTGGCGGCTCCACCGTACGGATCTATGGCTGAGGGATGATTGTGACTCTCGATGTGCAGGGTTATGACCCAGTTGTCACCAACGTCGATGACGCCGGCGTCAAAGCCGGGTCCGATTAGGACCCGCGGTCCTTTGCTCGGTAGTTGTTCGAGGAGTTGCCGACTGGACTTGTAGCTGCAGTGCTCGCTCCATTCTGCTTCGAGCATGGCCCATTCAGCCTCGTTGGGTTGGCGGTGTAGTTTCTTGACAGCATACCTCATCTCTTCTTGTGTCAGGTTTGGTTTCTGTACCTCGACAAGGGTCATGGTTTCGAGGTATTCCTCCTGCTGGCTCTCAGGATGAGAGCTAATCCCCACGCCATCAGCGCTCCACCTATGAAACCGAGGATGGGAAACGCTGCGAAAGAAGTGATCTGGCCTGAGAAGATGCTCATTATCCCCGCCATTCCTGTTCCGATCAGTATGATGCCTAGAACTTCATCGCCCGAAGACTGTTGGCTCAACGCACGTTCTCCTTCGGGCTCGCCAATGAGTTCATCATGGAGTCGAAGAGAAGTCTTCCTTCTGGCCTGTTGTTGGGTGTGAGTATTGGAATGGAGGCTCGTTCTGGGTGAGGCATGAGGCCCATGACGTTTCCGTCCTGGTTACAGATTCCGGCAATGTTGTTGATCGAGCCGTTCGGGTTGGCGTTGGGGCTGGGTTCGTTGTTGTTGTCGACGTAGCGTAGGACGATTTGCTGGTCGCGTTCCAGAGTGTTGAGCTCGTCATCGTCTAGGTGGTATCGTCCTTCGTTGTGGGCTATTGGGATGTTGAGTATCTGTCCTTTCTCGGTAGTGTGTGTGAAGGGTGTCCGGGTTGTTTCGACGCGGAGGCGTGTCCATTTGCATACGAAGCGTAGTCCGGTGTTTCGGAGGACCGCACCCGGTAGGATTCCGGCTTCTACTAGTATCTGGAAGCCGTTGCAGATTCCTAGGACGGGCTTGCCCGCTTCTGCGGCCTTCTGGATTGTTTTGAGGCTGGGGCTGGTGGCCGCGATGGCTCCAGCACGGAGGTAGTCGCCGTAGCTGAACCCGCCGGGGAGGACGTACGCGTCGTAGTTGTCCTGTTGCAGCTCTTTGTGCCAAACTAGGTCAGTTTTTGTCTTCACGACTTTCTGGAGAACTTCTAGCGCGTCTAGGTCGCAGTTACTGCCAGGATATCGTACTACTGCAACCTTGACCATCTGATTGCTTTCCTGAACGAGTGAATTGCCTGAGCTATTAAGCCCTTTTTTGACGTCTTCATGTCAGACGGCCAATTTATGGTGCCGTGGCAGCCCCTGTTTGAGGGGATCCAGACTTATCCGGACACCTCGGAAAAAATCCATCGAGACCACTGCCTGAGGAGGGCAGATCTCAATGGGTGAAGTGCTGGAAGTGTGGCGCATGGGTCCATTGCAGAAAATGCCTGACACACCACCTTTACACTACGCCCCACAAGTAGCCCATTGATACTGGAGTGATGTCGGGCTGACGGAACGTAATATTTTCGAGTCCCGGGTTTCGAGATTAGGCGATTCTAGGTTCCTCATCCAGACCCTCAAGGCGAGCGTAAGTAATTGCTGACAGATCGGGTCAGGGCTGGTTTTAGGCGTTACACATTCTTTCACAATGACTTGAAACTCCGCCCAGACTTGACCCCGACCAAGCACCCAATTGCTGTTGGGCGGTATCAAGTTTTTGTTGACTCCAAGGAGCCTGCGGAGGTTCAGAAAGCCGCGATGAACATGGTTCAAAAAGGAAAATTGTGGGACGAGAAGCACCGCGGGCCGGTAAAGTTGAAGATGGGAAGCAGAGCGTGATGCGCGTGCCCACCTACGCCATTGCGAAGTACGCCCTGATGCAGCTCGTAAGCGGAACGCGAAACCGGAAAAACAGACGGTGAAGAACGGAGCGAGGAGAAAAAAGTGACAACTCACGCTATGCGTGCGAAAGAACATGAAAATAGCGCAAGCACAAGCAACAACGAGGGAAATTTCGGGGCCAGTACAGGCCCAGTTTTCAAAAGAAAACGTCCAACCGACGCGCATATTGAAACGATGCGTACACTGTGCAAGACCGGAATGAGTTACAAGCGTATCCAAGATGTGAGTGGTTGGAGTCTCTCGAGGAAAGTGACTAGACCGAAGAGCCAAACCGAAGGAGAACGCTCAGACCTAGCGCCCTCGGGGCCAGTACGTCACCAAGTCTTGGGCATCGACAGAAGGAGATGCTGAGAAACCGACTCCGACTCATGCCGATGGAATGCGAGTGTTACGCAAGTCCAAGCTCAGCTTTTTTGAACGAATTCATGAAGTAACAGAATGGAGCATGTCGGCCGCTATCCCGACCGGGCATTTCCGCTATTAGAGCGCTTAGACTCTTCGGTTCAGGGCGACCGGCTTGGACATTGCGATCAGGTGGCTGACTCGGAGTGGCTCAGGCATCTTGCCCTGGGTCCACGTTAGGGCGACGATTCTGGTCACTGTTTCAACTGGGAGGCGGGTCCTGATGTTGGCTGTTCCATTTTTAGTCAGATATCTTCGGTAGCCGGGCGTGGGGCCAGTGGCAACCTGAATCAGAGGGAGTCCCACGGCTTTTTCCAATCTTTTCCCGTTTAGAGTCTGTCTTTTGTCGTGGGTCATTACGACTCTCAGCTCGGGATAGTACCGGGACGTGCGGACATACTTTGCAACTGCGCGGCTGTTTGTCGAATCTGCGCCGTGCAGTCTCAATACTCCATCTAGGTAGAGCCCGCCCCGGACAACGGCTCCGATGATGACGCCTTTTCGGCAAGTGTCAAGCCCGAGAATTCGTATCTCCTTCTTGACGGTCATCACGTTGGTCATTCAGGCGATCCTCTGCAAGACCAGTTCCGCAAGGGTGGCGAAGTTCTGGCTGGGAATAAGCGAGTACCCTTTGAGGCATGAAACTATCTCGTCGAGGCTAATCTTCTTCTCCATCCACGAGTAGGCGAGGAGCGCTTCGAGGCTGTTGGCCACGTCTCCCCGTCCAACCCTGCGGGGAAGATGTTTTCGGAGGCCGGCTTTGACGGCGGCCTCTGCCAGAACCTTGTCGGGAACTTTGGCGCCTCGTGGTTTGCCAGTTGTCTCGGTGAGGGCGGTGGAGTAGGCGAAGTTGATGAGGGAGTCCCCGAACTGGGCGAGACCCTTGTCAGCCAGGAGCTTTGATAGTTTCTCGGTGTTCATGGGTCGGCGACAATTTTCGGTAGGCTGGAGAGTGACGGGATTATTGTTTCGGCTCCCGCTTCTTTCAATTCCTCTTCTGTGAAGAAGCCCCTGGGGACGCCTACGGTTCTCGCACCCGCCTTCTTGCCCCCTGTCATGTCGACCGGTTCGTCCCCAACTACGAAACACTTGGCAGGCTCGAGGTCAAGCTGTTTTATCGCTACTAAGAATGGTGCAGGTGATGGTTTGAACTCGGAGAAACCCTCCGGGGTGACAACTGTTCGGAAATAGTTGTCTATCTTCCACAACTGCAACCTTCTCGCCAGCCTGGGTCCTCGCACGAAGCTGACGATTCCAAGGCTGATGCTTGCGCTTCGAAGAGTGTTGAGAACTGTCAGGAGTTCGTCTCCCGGACCCGACAGGTCCATTGCTCTGTCGAGTCTTTCGAAGAATCGGGTTCGGATCTCTTCGTGCTCAATATCGACACCTCTCTCCTTGGCCATCGCCATTGCTACGCCGCTGATGTTGAGGAATGTTCTGTTCCGAATCATGTTGCGTGCTTTTTCCAAGGCCTCGGCAGGGCTAATGTGGACTTGGAAGTCGTCAAGGGTTTCTTGGATTGTTGAGGCCCAGAACTCCTTGTCGCCGTAGAGCGTCCCGTCGAAGTCGAAGAGGAGACCTTTCCGGTGCAGCCCCGAGAACCGGCTAGTTTTCGTTCGTGATGCTGGAGCCGAATTTTTCGATGAACTCTTCCGTGACTAGGCGGATCTTTTTCGAGGCTCGCTCCAAGGCCTTCTCGGGTTGGGCTTCGCCTTTCATCCTGATGGTGATTGTTGGCTGTAGGAAGAGTGGGTGGGGAAGGTCGTAGCCGGCCCAGTCGACGGTCTTGTCTTCGAGTAGGGCGTCTTGCATGAGGTGGCCGAAGGAGTGGCCTTCTCCCTCGACCTCGACTTTGAGGAATCCCTTGCTCTTCTTCAGGACTTTGACGTTCAAGCTTTCTCAGGCTCCGTGTTTCCGAGAAAGTCGTCGGCTAAACGTCGCCTTTCAACATTACGGCACTGGCTGCATCTCAGGATGTTGCCGGAGAGGACCAGTTCGCCCCCGCAGTTTGAGCAGTAGGCTTTGATGACCCCGAGGCCGCGGCCGGAGGTTGTGAGCTTGGGAATGCGTGCGCTGACATCGATTACTTTTGCCCGGATGAGGTCTACTGGTTTGCAGACTTCTCCCATTGCTCGTTCGTAGCGTGGGCTGCTGTTGGAGATGTGTAGTAGGCCGGTGAAGGGCCGTTCGACCTTGTGGTTGTCGATCATGATTATGTTGACGATGGCCATTTTCTCCTGGATCTTCTCTACCATGCCGATGATTGCGCTGCCTTCTTCCGGGACGACTGGTGGGCCTGCGAGGGTTTTGACCATGACCTTGCGGCGGGTAGGATCTAGGGTTGCTTTGCCGGTCTGAGCGGCGTAGACTGTGCCGTTAACATCAACTGTCCCGGTTCCAGCGTCGAATTCTTCAACGACGCCGAGGCGTTCGCCCGGGACGACGAACTGCCCGTCTATTTTCTTGCTCATTGTTGCCATTCCTGGTTCACGGCTCGGTATATCAACGTCAGTATTACCTTAGCCCGGTTCAATGGAAGGGGCGCTCTTTGAATGACTTAACCGAGGGAGAAGTAGAGATCTTCGAAGACAAGTAGCAGGGCTGGCTCGGGCTACTCGTGTTGCGGATTATCTTAGAGCTGATTGAAACAGTAGGTTCGTTCCGGCGGGGGAAGGAGCGCACATTCATTCTTCCAGGATGCGTCCATGGTCCCAGGGGAGAGGCCTTGTCCAGGAAAAGGTGAGGATAGAAACCCGGAGTCGAAGCGGATAGCTACAGTCGCAACGTCTGAGATGTCCACTTTCCCATTCAAGTTAAGGTCCCAGTAGCTGTTGGAACTGTCGAAGACAAGTGCGACACTGGCAACATCGGCAATTGTCACGTTCCCATTGTTGTCATTGTCCGCCCAGTCGAGCCTGAAGCTTGCCACTACTTGTTTGAGGTCCGCGCTGCCTGTGAGGGAGATTCGGCGCAGTTGGCCCTTCGTGCCATAGTTTCCGAAGACGTAGTACAACGCTAATGTGTTGTTGTAGGGGCCGAAGCGCATGCTGATAATTCCTGAAGGGGCGACCGTCGCGAACATAGTCGATGTGAATCCTCCACCGCCATTATTTGTGAGCTGCCAAATTCCACCGCAAACCCAGTCGGCGTAGAGGTAGCTGTTATCGAACCCGGGCCAGAGTCCGTTGGGAACAAAGGTCCCGGCGGTTATCGCAGCACAGCCCAGGCCGTTAGAGGTTACGTTGTGCCCGTACCAGAAGCTCGGGTTCGTGATCCCAAGTGGTGGTGGACCGCAGTCGGTCAAGGGGTTGGTGGCGGAGCAAGGTCCCTCACGAGTTGGCCAGCCATAATCCGCGCCCGCTGCTACCGGATTGACTTCTTCCCATGTAACATTTCCAACATCGTTGATCAAGTAACGTGCAGACAGTGTGTTCGGGTCGAAGGCACCTCTGAACGGGTTTCGAAGCCCCATTGCGAATACCTCTTGGCACCTAGTTCCGGTAGGAGAGCCAGTGGGGGGAACGCCGTTGAGATTGCAACGCGCGCTGTCTGGGCCTAGGAATGGGTTGCTTGGCGGTATTCCTCCCGTGTCGGTGAGTCGTACTATTTTGCCGAGCAGGACTCCGGGGTCTCTCGGGGCTTGGGGTGTGGAGGAGCAGCAGGCGCTTCCCCCCTCGCCGATTGCCAGGTAGAGGTAGTGGTCGCTGCCGAACTGTAGGTCATCACCCATGTGGTCGTGGTATGGTAGTGGAGAAGTGTCTAGCAACGTGATTTGGCTGGCAGGGTTTATCGAGTTGTTACTGGATAAGATGAATCTTGAGAGACGGTTCACGGGGGCGCTTGTGGAGCCAGTGTTGCAGGTTCCAGACTTCTTGTAGGTGTAGTAGAGATAGATGTAGTGGTTGAGGGTGAAGTTGGGATGGACCGCGACCCCACCAAGCGACTCGTCTCCGGTGGTGCATACGACCGATGAGAGATCTATCGCAGGGGTGGATAGTAGCGCGCCGTTTGCGTAGACTCGCAGTCTTCCATCTCTCATAGGTATGAGCATTCGTCCGTCAGGGGTCCAGGCAATGTCCATAGGAGTCCCTGTCAGGTTTGCCACTAGGTCATCATGGAAGCCTGAGGGAAGAGCAGCATGTACGACGAGCGGTGCACCCGTCCACATGTAGACTGGAAGGATTGAGAGAATCGTCAAGCTTGAGAGTAGAACTGCTTGTATCTTCCAGAGCCATGTTTTTCCTCCGCCGTTCGAGGATTGGGCAGATCCATTACTGGATGTCCTTGGATACCATGACGTACCCAAAACTCACCGGGAATAAGTTTTCCCCCGTCAATATAAACAAACCTCGGCACCATGTATAATTCTATACAATAAGGAAACGTTCTCGCTTGCTCAACTTCTGACCGGCGAGGCGAAATAGGGATCGATTCAAGGTTGAAACAACCGGCCGAAGAGTTTTGGTTACAAGCAGTTCATCTTCTCGCTACGGCGCTCCGCAGGTCAAGTCATGATGTGCGTGGCGAACATCACGCGTAGGTTCAGTTCGATAAATCCCGTTGGGAATTTCCGGTCGGTCCAGAAGTCCAAGAGTGCGAACTCAAAGTTCACGGAGGAGCGTGCGTTTTCTTACTTGTTGATAGACACTGTGTGCGAAGCAGTTGGAAGTGCCCTAGGCCGCAATGTCCTGGAGGTCCCGGTGTCGAAGAGGTTGCTTGACAACTCAGGGAGTCCAAGAGAGTTTGACAGAGAATTACAATCGCTATTCGGCGATGGGGCGTCCGTTCTTGAGAGGCTCGTTGTCAAGGACCCTTACCGGAAGCTGAGCATACCATATGAATCGGAAGCCCCATTTGACTACGAAGAATCCCTCATTACGGCGAGGGAGGTTTGTCTTGCGGAGACCAGTCTGAAATGAGCGCCACGCAGCAGTGGGGTGTCAGGTTATCGATGAGTCAGTCGTCTAGCTGAGAGTAGGGACCTCCCGCATGGAGGGCGTGGTTGATTCCAGCATTGAGATAAGACGGATCTTACTGTTGACTCGGCTGCGAGCCGCCCCGAAGGGAATGACGATGCAGCAACTTGTCAAAGATTGCAAGAGCGTTCCAGGTTGGAGTGTTGTTGGAATAACCCCTTTTGATGTTGTCCGAGTGGTCCTTCAGAGCCTGATCGACGATGGCCTTGCAGCGGCGAAGGATAGGTTCCGGTTGACAAGCAAAGGCTTGGAATATCTGAAGGACCCTTTGAAGTGGCGCCTTGAACAGGTGACGATCGGAGACGTGGAGCAGAAGCTCTTCTGGGATGAGATATACGAAACGTTTGACAAGGCATATCGAAAATTGAGGTCCAAGATTCCTACTGGCCCACCGAAAGACAACTGACCCTCAAGAGTATCTTTCGTATGAAAGGAAATGGGGTTTGTTGAAGCCTGTGAGGTGTCGTCAAACGTTTGCGCTGCGAATGTCGCCGTGGTTCCCGCCACGGTCAGGCTGACGCGTTCTTCCATTCGTTTATGGTGAGGCCAACACTGTTTATGAGAGTCGTGATGAGATTTGTTAGGGACGTGCTGGTTGTCGCAGCCTTTGGGGTTCCTGCGACGGCTGATACTCCGCTGATGCCTGTTACCAGTAACGCCGCGATAACCAGAACTGACAGCTTTCTGAGAGTCATCATTTGTTTTCAGCGATTGCGCTGCGGGGTTTGAAATACATGGAATGTTCTATCTGGCAATATTTTCGAGACTCGACGTGTCGAGATTGGAAATTTTCGAAAATTGAGATTTTTCGAATCTCGATATGCCCGAAATATTAGTCTTGGATAGTCAACCATCCACGTATCCGGGTGTAGCCAGAGAGAGACAGCTATCGTCTGAGAGAGTGCTCGAGTCTTCCTCCTCAGATCCCTCTGTCACCGAAAGCCCTCTCTCTCGGTCGCGCATTCGAGCGTCCCATACGGGGATATTTCGGGATAGCTTGACATTTACGAGTATCCCGCTGGGAAGCCTGTTTCCCAGCACGCTTATTACACGTTACGGATAGAGCAGACCGAATATCTTCTTGGCTCGTCGGAGACGAAGACAACATAGCGCCCTCCTACTCGCATCTGCGAAACTAGCCTCTGCCTCCATTTCCCTCTTTTCCCACGCCTCGTCAGAGAGCTAGAAAATGAGCAGTCTGAAAACCAGGATAAGCCACTTTGCCGGTCGGAGAGTCCCAGTGCTCTCACTCATCCTCGTAGCCCTCGCTGGAGCAATCGTGGGGGTCCTGGCAAGCGGCCTCATCACCGTAGCCTCGACAGCCTTGAGTGGCGAGGGTGGAGCATTCCACAATAACAGTGGAAAGTTCACCATTGTCGATAATGGTCTCGCTGTAGCGGCCAATACTCTAAAGGACAGTGCTGCATCGGCGCTGGCCTGCGGTGGAACACCGCTGAATGTCTATAGTAATGTGACTGCTGGACAGTGGATGGATGTCCTCACGTTCACAACCTCTGCATCTCACTCGCATGTGGTCCGCATTACTGCCCGCAGCGACAGCGCGTCCGCCTTGGGCGGCATGCTTACAAGTGTGACGACTGGAACATGGACGTGTACAGAGCTTACGGTGGTTACTGTGTATGTCGGTCTTCTCACGACGTCGATAACGCCCCCACTTACCATGTATGAATCGGTCACCTAGACCCGCGTGATGTCTTCCGTACTCTCGGGATACGTCTGGGCAAACGGCGCCGCGCGAAACTCTCGTTGCGGGCCGGTTCCTCTCCCAAGTTGCTCGCTAGCTGAGATGGTCAGATCGTTCCGTCACGCGTTCTCTGGGTAGACGGGACCTGGACCTGAAGCGCGAGCCCACATATCCTACCAAGATCCCTCCTAGGAGGCCCACCCCAACCAGCCACAGGTTCGTTCCGACAAAGTTTGCGACATCACACCAGAGACACGACTGCTGAGAGGGCTGGGGAGGAGCTGACGAAGGAGGGGCTTCGACTTTGATGGTGACAGTCTGGGTATCGGAGAGGGGTGATGAGTTATTGTCTGTCGCGATGAAGGTCACGTTGTAGTTCCCTGTCTGTCCCGACGAGGGTGTCCAAGAAAACTGGCCTGTTGCCCGGTTGAAAGACGCGCCGGATGGCAACGCGGTGGCGTACAGCGTCACAGTCTCCCCGATGTCCGGATCCGTTGCGCTCACGGTGAACTCCAGAGGGGACCCCGCAGTCACAGATTCTGGGCTTGGAACTGTCAGGGAGGGGGGATGGTTGCCTTGGGGTGGACTCGTTGTTACATTGACTGAGACCGAAACCGAATGCTGTAATGAACCACTTGTACTCTTGATCGATACATCGTACAGTCCTTCGAGCGTTGACGAGTTTGTCAGCACGGTTAGAATAGAAGAGGTTGTTCCTCCCGGGGGAAGACTGTTGGTCCCGGGGTTCAACTCGGCCGAGGGGCCCGAGGGCCACACCGTCACCGTGAACAGAACGTCGCCTGAGAAGCCGCTTAGGCTCGCCAGTTGAATGGTGGATTGGCCGGAGTCGCCCGGCTTGACTGTCAATGTGTTGGGAGCAGCGTTGAGCGAGAAGTCTGGCGCGGACTGTGGAGATGATGGCTCATTTCGCGAAGGGGCGGGTCCCGGGCCGGCAGGATCGACCGCGTTCAAAATCGCGGAATAGCTTCCCGTGGGCGTTGCGCCTAGGAGTGCTACTAATGCGATTATTGCTACGCCTAGCGCGATTATCGTGACGCGATTCACTGCAAAACTTCTGTCCGTCAACCCGCACGTCCTCCCCTTAGATGACCGGCCCGGTGCCTCTGCGACATTATAGCTTTCGGTTGAAAGTTCAATTGGCCGCTGATGTTTCAGGCGTTTCGAATGTCGTCCTTCGCCATGCCAAGACGTGGTAGATTAGCGTCTGCCAATCGGTTGTAGTTGCCCGGCGATGGCTGAGCCCTGTTTAAATCCCGAAACACTCCGATGGTTCCATTATGATAGGATCTCAGACCGAACAGAAACAGGCACCTAGCATGGATGTGGATATTCTTGGCTCTATCGGGAACACTCCTATGTTCCGGCTCCGGAAAATGCCTGGACCGGCTATGGCCGAAGTCTGGGTGAAGTGGGAAGGAGCCAATCCGACCGGTAGCATGAAAGATCGAATGGCGCTGTCGATGGTTGAGGGAGCTGAAAAGAGAGGCCAGCTGAAAGCAGCAGGAAAAGTGGTCGAGTATACTGGCGGAAGCACCGGCAGTTCGCTGGCCATGGTTTGCGCTGCCAAAGGCTACCGTTCACACTTCGTTTCTTCAGACGCGTTCGCCGAGGAGAAGCTGGCGACTATGAGGGCACTTGGCGCCACTGTCGATGTAGTTCCCAGCGTTAATCGAAAGATTACGCCTGAGCTGATCCAGGAAATGATAGCCAGGGCCAGAGAATTGTCCAAGCAGCCAGGCACTTTCTGGACTGACCAGTTCAACAATCAAGACAACAAGAATGGGTATCATAAGATGGGCGGAGAGATAGTACGCCGCCTGAACAGTCTCGACGCGTTCGTAATGTCGGTGGGAACGGGAGGCTGCTTCTCAGGAAACAGTGAAGCGATCAAAGATCAATTAAGCAACGTGAAATGCGTGGCGGTGGAACCTGCATCATCGCGACACTTGTCAAAAGGACCACTCGGCGGTCATCGAATTGAAGGAATAGGACCAGGATTCATACCGAAAATAATGAGGATGGATCTTGTTGACAGGGTCATATCCGTCAGCGATGAAGATGCTTACAGTACTGCTCGCCAGCTCGGAAAGACTGAGGGGGTTTTTGGAGGAATCTCTAGTGGAGCAAACGTGTATGCAGCGCTTCAAATGGCCCGTGAACTCGGCCCCGGACATAGAATCGTAACTGTGATCGTAGACTCTGGTCTCAGATACCTTAACGGAGACCTATTCCGCTAGCTAAGAAACACCGGAGGCACCAAACGTATTATTGATTTCGGAGTAGAACAAGAACTCCGCTTAGACTCGGCCGACACATCGACTAGGGACGACTCTAGGCTAGACCTTTTCTGCGGGCGTACCCGTGTACGTGGCGATGTACCAGTGGTTGCCGCAGGGGTCTTGGACGGCCGCAGCGCGTTCACCGTATTCCATTTTACGCACTTCGTGTAGGCTTACTCCTCCGGCCTTCAAGGCGCGAGCATAGGCAGAATCGACGTCGCGAACATAGAGATGGAGGGCGGTGGGCATTGCCTTCCATTTGGCCGAGGCCCGTCCGGTCTCGATGATGCAACCCTCAATGCGAAGGGCTGCGTGCATGGTCTTGCCATCAGGGGTCCTTCCCCGCTGCTCTCTCAATTCCTCTGCTCCAAAGGCCGCTTTGGCGAAGTTGACGAGCTGGTCTGGATCCTCCACGGTGATGAAAGGGGTCACGGGAGGGAACCCTGGCGGCACGTGTGTCTGTGATCTAGTGGAAGACATCGTATCCATGCAAGGTGGCATGCCCGGCAGACTAATGAGCGTTTCGTGAAGCGGAAGAGTTTAAGAAAAGACTCTGATAGCAGAATCGTTCATGCAGAAGATCACCCCGTTCCTATGGTTCGACGGCAAGGCAGAGGAGGCCACGAAGTTCTACACCTCTATTTTCAAGAATTCAAAGATTGGAAAAATCTCGCGCTATGGAAAAGAGGGACAAGAAGTCCACAGAAAGCAGCCGGGAACAGTAATGACCGTGGAGTTTGATATTGACGGGCAAAAGTTCGTAGCGCTAAACGGTGGGCCCGAATTCAAATTCACAGAGGCCGTATCGTTTGCCGTCGACTGCAAAACGCAGAAGGAAGTAGATGAGCTTTGGCAAAAACTCACTGAGGGCGGAGATGAACAACCATGCGGCTGGCTCAAAGACAAGTTTGGCTTGTCATGGCAGATAACACCCACTGTTTTGAACGAGATGTTGCAGGACAAGGACCCGAAGAAAGCTGGGAGGGTCTTTGCAGCGATGCTCAAGATGAAGAAGATTGACATCGAGACGTTGAAGAAAGCATACGAGCAACGATAGCTTGGGCGGAAAATAATCGTTGTCTAGTCTCTGGATAGTACTCCAGCGACTCTCGACGAAGCGCTAGAATTGTTTGAGGACGTCCGTGTTGGAAGTCGACTGTAGGCTAGAGTTTTGTGCCGGTTCCCACTATGGCCTCTCCACCAAGTCTAACCGTACCTAAGGGAAACATTCTGTGCACATTTTCTATCACCTCATCTCCTATGGCTTCTTCTTGTCGGGAGCCATTTTGGAGAGGAGGGACGCTAGGGGTCCTGCGATTTCGGCCGTGGCCTCCCAGTACTCTTGTGCGGTGGCGCCTTAGAAGGTGTGCACCTCTGTAGTCTGAGAGTTGAAGTTTGAAAAGCCGGCTTCCGTGAAGATTCCTCCAAACATTTCCTGGCTTGGGATCTCGAAGGGTAATCCTGGAGTTCCAGGGGAAACAGGCTTGACCTCTGGGACGTGTTTTGCAATTATTTTCATCGGCAATGTGAAGAAGGGGGCTTTCTCGGGTGGACCCCAGACAGCCACTGAGAGTTTCCCGCCAGGCTTTAAGATCCGGCGGACCGCTTTCAAGATCCGCACAGGGTCAGGCATGAACATGAGGCCGAACCTGGAGACTGCGGCATCGAAGCTTGACTACTGTAGTTTGTTGTTGAGGAATTCGAGGGTTCGGTTCCAAGCCAGGCCTGCTGCGTCCCGATCATATTCTACCGGCCGATTCTCTTCGAAGAACCAGTGTTTCGTTCCCGGGTAGAAGTGGAACTCGACCTCTCTCCCTGCTGCTCGAATCTTCGACTCGGTGTCTCGAATTCCTTCGTTTGGCTCCCACTCATCATCAGGCGCGAAGTGGCCTAGAAAGGATGCTTTTGCCTTGGAAAATTCCGGTTCAGACCAAGCTCCATAAAACACGACCACCGCGCCGACATCTTCCGGCCTCGTTGTGCTCAACCACAACGCATAGGCAGCACCCATGGAGAAACCAACAGCACCTATTTTCCGCCCTGATTGCAAGGGTTGAGACCGCAAATAATCTACCGCAGCCGAGATAATTGGCAGCCTCGTCTTTTCATCCACGCTCGACATCAATTCCTTCGCTTCGCTAACGGTCTTTGCGACAGCTCCTCCGTGAAGGTCGGGCGCGAAGGCTAGAAGGCCGTGGGATGCGAGCCGGTCGCAGAAGCTTTTGAAGAAATCGTTCAATCCCCACCAGGCGTGCAGGACAAGCACTCCGCCTCGGGGCTCCTCCGGCGACGCCAAGTACCCAGTTGCCTTGCCTGTTTCAGTCTTGAACTCAACCTTTCGACTTGTATCTTTCAAAGAGAGTGATCCATGATGCTCTTCTGTCGAGAACTCTTATTGTTTGTGGAGCGTCGGCTCTGTTAACTTGTCGATGGATGGACGGTTTTCAGTTTCACCCACTTCTACACCCTAACCCGTATGGTCCCTAGTAGTCTTTCCGTCGTGAATGGGCACCCGTGCAAGAACCTCCATTGATCTCTAGACCATGAAAGGATGGTTACGGGTGTGACGTAGGCTAACAAACCGTGACAGGCCTGCATGGGCTTACTCTGAGGCGGTTGAGGTTCGACCGTTCCAGGCCAAGATGAAGCATTCATGCTTCTGAGGCGGAAAGGCTCTCAGGTAAAGCAGTGAAGAGGAACCCGACGACGACGGTAATCCCCGGAGTCGATGAGAGCAAGTTACTTATCAAACGATAAGTTAACAGAACCTGGAGCGTCAGGCACCACGGCGACGAAGGCCATGACGCATATTGCTTCTCAGGAACAGGTTGACGGCAAGATCGCTGACTGGATGGAAAAGGTCAGCGACGAGCAATGCCGGGCTTGAAGATCGCTGCGGAAGCAGCTGGGATTATCGAGTTCTGGCTACTGTCGTGTAGCCTTGGGTGTGAATGCTATCACTGGGATGGTCCTCTTGGTCTTGCGTTGGTATTGTGCGAACTGCGGGTAGAGCGAGGCTTGTCGCGCGAAGAGTCTGTCTCGTTGGGGACCGGTAATTACCTCCGCACGTACGTCGATGGTCTCGTTCCCGACCTCGACCTTGACGTTCGGGTGAGCCTTGAGGTTGTGGTACCAGTCGGGATTGGTGTCGGCTCCTCCCTTCGAAGCGAAGACTAGGTAGCGGTGGCCGTCTTTGAGATACATTACTGGGTTAGTTCGGGATTTGCCGGTGCGGGCCCCGGTGTGATTGATAAGTAATAATGGTGCGCCCTCGAACTGGCCGCCTACCTTTCCATGGTTCCTGCGGAACTCTGCGATAATGCCGGTGTTCCAATCGCTCATGGTGTTCGTCGGTTGGTGTATTGCAAGGGGAGTTATAGACTAGCGTATTGAGAAGTTAGTCACATGGTTCTGGGGGGATGACTTCATCGACTACGAACCACTTTTCGCATCATCCATTTACTTGTACCTAGCTGACCCAGCGGGCGGAATCCGAGCTTGGCGAACATTGATTGGGTTCCACTCCACAAGAATGAACTCGAGTATGGTTTCCCTCGGGGGATGGCGGTTGGATATCCATCGACCGTCCCACCTCCTTTGGCGGCGACCATGCGGAGTGCGCCTTCCAACGCAGCCTTCGCAACTCCCTCCCGCCTGTGGTCGCGGTCGACGAAGAAGCACGTAATCCTCCAGTCTGGCGGAGCAAGATCCAGCCTGCCGTACCCGCTCATTCGGCCCGGGAGCTCGGCAGGAGGTCCGAACTGACACCATCCGACAACGTCTGTTCCGTCGTAGACGAGGGCTGCGTGGGATTGATTTGCTCGAACGAGTTTCTCTTTGTCCGCCTTTTTCTTCGCAAGGGATGGGTACCTCACATCACGCTTGAAATGGAAGGTCATGCACCAGCAGCCGCCCCACACACCGTCGTGCTTCTCGACAGTTCGCGCAAAGTCAGGCCAACTCTCTCCTCCTAGTTCCTTGATTAGAAATCGCGCAGCAGACTGTCTCCCGTGCTTCGTGCGGGAGGACGGATCGCCCTTCGAGTCTACATTCGGGGTTGCCGATTTTTTCATAAGTCGGATATCCCGGACTCTTCGCTTCGACAATTCTCGCTCCGGATTTTCAGGTTTTCTTGGTGAGAGTGGTGAGATGAGTAAGCACGCATTGCCACTGCCCATTCTTCTTCACGAAAACGTCCGTAGCCCTTTCGCGCGCCGTGAACTCTCCCCCCAAATACTTACTCTTGCTACGCGTCACCGCTGTGACCGTAGCAGTGTTCACGTAGGTGCGTACTCGAATATCCTCGGAGTCCATGGCTTCGTGTCTCAAGGCGCCTGACTTTATGACCCCGAGGGAACGCGACTTGTCGATAACGCCCCCATCGGGGCCGATAATTATCCAATCGTCGGAGAGAAACCGTCCGATGGCGTCTGCGTCATTCTGGATCATCGCTTCCCCAAATTCTCTTTCCAGTTCTAGAATTTCTGCTTGCGCCTCGCGATCTCTCTCAGAACTCACGATGGATACCATCGACCTAAATGCGCGGCAGACCCTATTTGTGCCTACGATTGACGCGAATTAATCGGAGCTATAGGACAGGGTATTCTTTGGTGACTTAGGACCACAAGTCGATCTAGCAAATTGGAAATTGGATCGCGAAGACGCCAATCATCGATGAGCCTGGTCGTACCAGCCTAGCACTCGCATGGCGCGGAGGGTGTTCCAGCGGCTGGGTTTTCCATCTCCCTCGTCCATGTTGAAGTGAGTCTGACCAGGGTAGGTATTCTGCAAGGGCCATCGGCCGTCTTCGCCGCGTCTTTTCTTGACTAGGTCGATTGCCTCGGTAAGCCGCTTGTCCGGTACGACGCCGGTGCTGCGCAGGTAGTCGAGCCCTCTCAGCACGTCGTAGTGCCACCGGGTCGGGAAGGAGAACAGGGTCCAGTTGTGATCGATCACCTCACCTGTCGATAGTCGGCGGAGCATGTGACGCTCCAGGAGATACTCCTGCCCCCTAAGACGGGCGGCCCTCGCCTCGGCCGAGCCACCCTTGGCCCGCTCGTGCTCCAGCAGGCCTTCCAACACGCATATCGTGGAGTGGAACGACGACCGCGTGGAGCCTCTCTCTGCCTCGCAGTTCCACCCGCCATCGCTCAACTGCTCCCTGAGGAGCCTGTCGACGACATCCTGAATATCCTGGCCGAAGTAGGAACCCAACGCCACCACCCTTCCGTTGATGCACGGCTCCACCTCACCTGAGAAGAAGGGCTGGCCGGCATGCTCCCACTTGCTGTTATCACGGACTAGGACCAACGCGCGGCGAACCTCGTCACTTGCAGGGTCCAGCCCCATGAGCTCCAACAACGACAACGTGTTCATGGTGGAGGTCCACTCGGGGAAACAGGCACCGCCACCCCACTGACCATCCGGGCCCTGGAGGGCGAGCAGGCGTGCTCCCCATCCTTTCTCGGCAATCTTCGAGCGTTCGGCGGCGACAACATCGCCAGGCTCCTTGGTCAGATCATGCATTACCTGCCAACGTATTGAGGGGTCGGAATCCAACAACCACTCCACAACAGTGAGGTCTTTTTCGCTAACTAACTCCATGGGATGACCGCTCTCTTAGAGTCGTAGTAAAACGTACCGGATGGAAAATTACTTGTCTTGTTCACTAGCGCGAATTTACTCATTCAACCAGGAATGCTCTGAGTGCCATACGTGCACAATGATCGAGTGCCATTCGCCGGGAATCGCGTGAGTGCGGAAAATGCGGGTCCCTCACGAGACGTGTCAAGTAGGATTCGATCGCCTGCTCTCCGGCGACCTTCCTCCCCAGCCACCGAAGAGCGGGTCCAGAGAAGGTCTTCAACTCTAGCCTCAAGGGCAACGCAAGGCGCTATCGTGAACCCTATTTCGCCCGGCACCGCTAGGTTTGGGCGTGCAGACCGCTCAACGACGTTTGAAAAAGAAGTTTCTAGCGAGAGGTCTCGTGAGATAGACCAGTACCCATACAGCTACACTAAGCCCGGGCACAGCAAAGAATTCATCCCCTTGTTGAGTCCATGTGATGGTTTGGAGAATGCTCGACGCTATTCCAACAAAAGCCAACGTTATGCCGAGGGTCCATGCCCATCGTCGTCCCGAAAAGAAACCGATCCCTGCAGCAAGATATAGAATTGCGAGCATCACGATCATCGGGAGGAACACTGTGGGTAAGAACTGCGGCAAGCCGACATAGCCGAAACCGAGGATAATCCAGAATCCAATCAGTCCCGGGCCATAGTCCCACCTAGGGTAAGAGGGCAAAGCTAACGATATTCCTGCGAACAGAAGCATGATTCCTGCTAGAAGGGCGAAGCCCCCGAGGACCGTGATTCCTTCGGGTCGAGGTGGGGTCGGCTTAGCGACCTCTGGCTTCGCTAACAACGGAAGGCTCATTCAAGACTTGTGGGAACTTAAATTTGGGTTTTGCCCAAGTAGACTTTCTCAGGTAACGCGAATTGGTCCGACGACTTGAGCCTCAATATTAGCCATTCCGAGCACGTTTGGCGATGACCGTAGAATGTGTCAATTCCCACCCAGGAGGGTTGAGCGGGGCGGTGCCTTTTAGCTGGGACATGTTGCAGGTTACCTACGCCCTGAGAGTTGCTCAAACTGAACTCAACGAGGCCGAGTACCGCTTACTGGTCCACTACGGGGGGAAGCAGGGATCACTCTGAAAGAAGCTCTCCGTGAGGCGCCACGCTGGCTCGTCCTAACTGACACCGTACACCCGGAGGACCCAATCTTCGCGCGGCCCCCCCCCCGGTTGCCAAGAGAACGGGCAAGAGAGAACGCACGTCAATAGAACACGATAGGCTCCTCTACGGTGAGAGGATTCGATCTTCATAGACCCAGGAGCATGGGTATGCGCTAGATCCCGAGGATGACGAAAAACACAAAGCAGCAGTTACCCTCCTCAGAGAGCTTCGACGGGGCGTGGGCGTGCACGGGTCCCTAGTAACCTCTGATTACATACTAGACGAGATAATTACAATGATGAGAATGCGCACGGTTTTCTCGATGCTACACGGATATCTTAGCGATTCTTTGAGGCGAGGGCAAAAGATCCAGAACTCGCCGCGGGTCATCAAGCTTTAAAGCACCGTAACGGATCATCTGTTCTGGCCATGCCAACGAAGAGAGATTGACGATTGATTTCCAGACGAAAAGTGGCCGACCTAATCTCAGGGCCTCCCAATTTGGTGAAGTGAGCCATTTGTCTCTCCCGCTTCGACTATGATCGAAGCGTTTGAGATCAGTGCCATCGTCCGGCTCCGCATGACGAAATTCGCTGGTCGCGTGGGATGTCCAACTGGAAACAATGGCAAGGTGATTGGTGGTTATTTCTTTTTGAAGCTGCGAATTCTCTCTGGGATATACACTGTTAAGGGCTGTTCCAAGTACGGCAATCGCGCGTCCCTTGACTTCGATAGCTGCCCTATGAGCTGCAGTATCGATTCCAGAAGCCAAGCCACTCACGATCACTACTCCTTTCCCGGAGAGCGTCCTCGCAATTTCAGCCGCCGCGTCGTAACCCCTCTGAGAAGGCTTCCGCGACCCTACTATTGCCACTCTTGGTCTTGGGAGCGGAATCTCCATTGAGCCGGCCGCGAAAATTTCCTGAGGGGCGAACTTTCTCTCGACATCATTGAGTGGGCCTAAAAGCTCCTCGGGCGTGAGAGTGAAAATCTCTTGTCGCCCTGGCGTCTCCGTTACTCTCATTTGTCAGACGCCTCGCCGAAATATTCAATTCGTAGAGTACTCGATCTGTTTCCACAAATTCTACTTGGTTGGTTGGCTCCTTGCGAGGAGGTAACAAAACCCCTACAATGGACCAAATTCCCTGAAATCAATATTTGAGGGTGAATAGCTTCCGAAAGTGGTTCTTAACCCAAAGCGGAAAGAGTTCTCCATCCTGACGGGATTCGTGATGACGGGTTGTGGCCGCTCGCGCTGGCAGTTTACGATTCAAGACACGAGATAACCTGAATGCCATCTGTATGCGACGACCGGAAAACAGGGCAGGGCGTAGTGGCAGGCAACGAAGCCTGAGGAGTATGCGACGCCGGGCGACCCGGGAACGGTCACCTACGTGAAGAGGCGCTGGTAGGTGTTATGGACCGATAGGTCCAGACGGAAAATGCCTCAAAGCACACCCAGGATAACATAAGAGCTTTCGGGAGCAGATTCCGAGAAGTAGGATTCGACTCACCGGGATTCTCGCATATTGCTTGAGCTGTCTCCGAACAGTATTTAGCCCAGAATACACCCCGGTGCTCCTAGGGCCAGATCATGACCAGCCTTTCACGACCGCGGGCTCTGGCTGCGGCCTCTTTTCTTTTGCTTCTCACTGTAGTCCCTTTCTCAGCCTACAAGGGGGATCTTGCTCGAGCGTCGACGACACGAACTAACATCATTATGAATCCGAGTTTCGAAAACGGTCTTGATGCAAACGGGGTTCCCGTGAACTGGAACTTCTCAACGTGTGAGGGAGTGGCGAATGCAACAGTGAGCTTAGACTCGACTGTATCTGTCGATGGCAATCATTCCGCCCGAGTCTATACTGGACCAGTGACTGATACATTCTGCCTTCCCCAAAGCGGAAATCGCTTCCTGGGGTTCTCCCAGATTCGCCAGTTTCTGCCCAACCCAGTCAATTTCACAGACCTCACGGATAGCCAGGACGGGTTCAGTTTCTGGTTCAAGCTTCAGCCCTATGACAATCAGAGCGGGATGGCAGGTTTCGATATCAGGGTCTTCGGAGCCGAGTCCACTGCCGAGCTGGACTACGCGTTTAACCCTGACCCCTCGCTCAGCTTCGTAAACAATACGAGTGTCGGATCGTTTCTGTTTTACGGTTACCAGCCGGGCCAGTGGTACCATTTCAATCGGAACCTGCGGGCGGACTGGCTGAGACTGGGTCTCCCCCTCAAATATCCATTCTCACTGGTCCAGTTCGAAGGATTGGCGTCACAGTCAGGGACAACGGTCAAATCGGAAACCTTCTGGCTGGACGCTGTGAGGGCCTATGTGGGGGCTGCATCGCCCAACCCGTATCTTCCCGGCGTGAACCTCGGCGACACGTGGAGGTATGGCGACTTTGTAGAACTCTGCGAACCTCCTTGCTCGCTCGGCTCTGAACCAAATCTCAACAATTCAATTGCAACCTCCACTGTAAATGGAATTTCCGGCAGCAACGTCACTGTCAGTCTTAGTTTCCTCTCGAGGGGAAACACCACGAGCAATGTCTCAACTTGGGACCTCGCAACTGGGGTGGGAAGAGCGGCAACCATCACGGGGCCCCGATTGTTGATTGCCGCAGGCCTCGGACAAGGAGACCACATTTTCAACACGCCTAGCTCGGCTACGATCAACGAGACTATACTCGGCGTCTATGCGGGGGCTACGCGCCAGATTGATGTTCTCAACTTCACAAGAAGCCTCGGCTCAGTTGTCTTTCAACGAGCGACCTACTATGACAAGACGACCGGTGTGCTGTTGGAGGACAGATTCGCATACCAGGGATTCTTCATCTCCTACAAGCTGACCGAGACAAACCTCTGGGCGTACCACATAACAATACCAGATGACTCCTCCTGCAATCCAAACGACTTGGCGCCCTGCGGATTCATCCCCTTAGATGCGGCGGTCATCGTCGGAACCATGGTGGAATGGGACAATACAGGTCTACTGGCACACTCGGTCTCCTCATGTACTGGCGCCATAACCTCCGCTGCCTGCCCGTTCGTAAATGACCCATCACTCCCCACTTTTTCATCTGGCACGATACAACCTGGCTTAAACTACACCCTCGCCTTCCACACCATAGGCATCTACCACTACTACGACCCGCTACATCTCGGGATGAAGGCTACTATCGCAGTTCAAGGCAACCAGACGGCCCCACCGAACTTCTCAATATCCTCCAACCCGCCCTCTCTAACCCTCAGAGCGGGAAACTCAAACTTCACCGAAGTAAGCCTAGCACCTTCAAACGGTTTCTCGGGAATCGTGACCCTCAGCACGAGCTTCCCCAGCGGACCTGACTTTCCAACTGTGACAGGTCCCCAAGGCGGAAGTGTCAACCTTGGCGTTGTGACAGGCTTCTCAACCACACTCCTGGTCAACACCAAGACCACTACAGCCAGCGGAGTCTACACGGCAACCGTCACCGGGACGGGTGGAGACGTGTCCAACTCGGTTAACATACCGATCACAATTACCGGCGGCGTCCCAGGCTTCACCATTTCAGCCAATCCCACCCTGCTCAGCATACCGAGTCTCCCTAATCGAACTGGAACCCTTCTTCCCGGTTCCGTGATAACATTAACCAGTTTCAACAATTTCACAGGACCAGTGGCCCTAGTCGCCACGGTCTTTCCGCAGGGCGTCGTAAACCCGGAACTGGGGGGGTTCCTCGGCAACACGATGATCCTCACGCTGGAGCCAAACGGCACTAACCAAACCACTCTAACTCCCTCCATACCTCCTGACCCCACGCCGGGAACATACTTTGTAACAGTGACAGGGACCAGCGGGTCGATATCGCACTCGGCGAACGTGACAGTCATCGTTCAGCCACCCGTATGTGGCCCGCCGCAGTGTGGAATTGAAGCCCTCACTCTCGAAAACGACACATTCACTTCAGCTACAGACGTTACTATCTTCCTCCAAAACACCGGAACCACCGACATTACCTTCCTCGCATACGAAGTGAAAGATGCTCAAGGCGACCAGTACTCTAACACTGCATGGACCACCCCGTCCATTCCCGCGAACACCAGAGGCCTAGTTGTTGTGGCGATTGGAAGCGGATGTGCTAACTGCACCCTCACCGGGTCACCGTTCACCTTCAGCCCTGGAAACGCCTATACGATAACCGTCGTAACCTCCAGAAACAACCAGTTCACGTTTACAGTCGTCCCTGGAGCGTTCACCGGAGGCTTTTCCATCAGCGCAAACCCCGACCTGATCAGGTTCCACCAGCCAGGCGATCCGTTCCCGAAAACCTCCGCGATCACACTTAGCAGCCTCGACAGGTTCTCCGGGAACATCATGCTGACTGCAAGAATTGTTCCAATCGTTCTGAACATCGGTGGAAATGGGACGGTCGTAGTATTCCCGCCCTTCCAGGTAAGCGTGATTCCGTCCATGGTAGGTCTGACATCGGGCTCTGTGGCCAATGCTACTTTGCTCGTGTCTAATGCTGGAGCAGCACCAGGCAGTTACGAGGTCAACGTCACCGGGACGAGTGGGGGCGTGTCTCACTCTCTAATCGTGAGGCTAGAAGTCATTCCGCCGCCTACCGATTTCAACCTCCTTCTCTCGCTCTCAACCTCGAGTACATCGATTTTTGCCGGACAATCCTCGACCATAGGAGTGACGTTGATGAGCACGCCGTTTGGAGCCTTCTTCAACGGAACAGTCACGTTGACAGCTCAGATATCACCCTCGGTCCCCAACGGACCCAACCCCTCGTTCAACCCGACACAGATTAGCCTCATCCCACCCGGCCAATCCTTCTCAACTCTTACAACGTCCACGACAACATCAACTCCTCCGGGCAACTACACCATCACGATTACCGGAACCTCGGGAACACTGGTCCACATTGTGCAGGTTCCGCTTAGAGTTCTAGCACCTCCCACCCTGACAGTTAGTCCTTCAAGTGGAACGCTGGGATCACTGGTTACGGTTCACGGTTCAGGCTTCCCCGGTGCGCAGCCACCATTCGGCTTCCCGGTACAGGTCGAGATAACCTTCGACGACCAGTTCATCGGCTTCGTCTTCCTGACGAACAGCAGCTTCGACTTCACCTTCAACATTCCACACGCGGACCCGACGAAGCTGCACCATATCCACGCTGTCGATCAGTTCCCATTGAGTATAGACGTTCAGACGGATTTCACCTTCTTGCCGGAGCCCAGTGCTCCAACCGCTCTGAGCATCAGCGTGTCAACCGGGCCCATCTATTTCCCAACCGATACGGTTGTCATCTATGTTAACACAGTTCAGAACGGTTCTCCTGTAGCATCTACTGTACAATTGCAGCTTATCCGGCCCGACGGGACGAGCGTGACCCTGAACGCGGCGTCAGTGTCTACCGGGACCTACAAGGCAACCTACACTCTGCCCCGAACCAGCTCTACGGGCACGTATGCAATCGTTGCCTCCGCCAGTTTGAACGGAGAGAACGCTACAGCTCTCGGATCCTTCGAAGTCAAGCCCCCATGGCCTCCGAGTCAGTCTCCGAGGACTACTGTTACAGGCCTGGCTCTTGTGGGAATCGTCGGTCTGCTCGCGTTCGCGTCGTGGAGAGGGCCTGGAGGAATCCTGAGGACCCGAAGAAAAGTGGAAGTTTAGGTCGAGGGCTAGATCAGGATCTTGCCTTCAGAGACTAGGGGCTTTCCGTCTACCTTGACGGTGGCCTTGGTTAGCGCCTGCGCGTAGCCAAACGCTGTATCGTTGTCTCCTCCGATTTCCTTGTTGTAGCCTATTCCGATGGTCACTCCGCCCTGAACCAGCTCGTCGGTGTTTATGCCCATGTACGTGCCGTTGGGGTTGAGGCCTATGGAGAAGAGGCCGATTCTGTCTTTGTCTCCTGTTGCGCCCTTGTACATGTTGGCGAAGGCATCTAGGTTGTCTTTACCGTCGAAAGAGGAGAGTTTGCCGTTTTGAAAGATGAGCCTCAGGCCCTTCACCATTTTGCCCATGAAGGCCGTGGCCCTGTCGAAGGCCACTGTGCCTTGAGCGCTGGTCTCGACCGGTGCGATTGTGACTGTTCCCGAGGGGAGGCTCTCGGTGTAGTTTCCCTTGGAAATGTCTTCTTGGTCGATGATGCCGTCTCGGACCAGAACGGGTCTGTCGCTGATAGAGAAGGTTAGGTCGGTGCCGTTGTCGTCTGTGACATGGAGGTTTTTCGCGTTCTGCATTTTCAGGCCTACCTTCTTGCCCAGCTCTGACACTTTCTTCATGTCTGCGTCGAGGCTCTCGTCGAAGTTCTTCCGCCAGCTGGCCAGGTCGAAGCCGTAGGTCTGGGCCCGCTCGGGTGTTATGTATCCGATTGGGAGAAGGGCTGTTCGGATCTTACGGTCATGGATTTTTTCCATGATGGGTTTTTCGGACTCGAAGCTCTTGGCCATCCTCTCTCCCGGAGCGGCTTTGAGAATCTTCGGGTCTCTGGGTCCGAAGAGCAAGACTTGAGCATCCACTTTGTCTAGTAGTGATAGGAAGGCTTTGGGCTGTTTTCCATAGTATTCCTCTGGCACGTTGGTGACGTAGTTTAGGTAGAGTTCATCAGTGCTGAGGGTCACTAGGGGTATTGCTCCGGCCTGGTAGGTTTCGAATGCTAGGGCGTTGGAAAGGTCCAGTGTGTGGTCCCAGGTCTGTATCAAGACCTGCTCGTCTTCTCTGACCTGTAGGGTTTCCTTGATGACTTTCTTGGCTATAGAAGCGGTTGCCATTTCTAGAAATCGCCAAGCGGGTCTCGGGGGAATTGAGTAATTAAGAATTTCTATTCTTGATTTTCATGAGCAATCCTTCAGCGATACGTGGCACCTGAAGCAGCCAATGGCCTAGAACATCTTGGTATCTCCTAAGATGAACAACAGGTTACGTGAAAGCTAAGACACGGCCTGCCGGAAGCGGCAGATACGCCGGAGCAGATAAACGTCGTCGCTAGTCACATCAAAAGCCGCATTTCTCATTCTACTTGCTGCCTTTCCCACCTCGGCCGGAGCGAGCTTCTACTACTACGAGACGCAACTGACACAGCTAAGGAATCAGCTGTCGACCCTCAACAACCAGCTCTCGGTTCTCAACGGCCAGATTACGATGCTAAACGCGAACATAACGCGGCTCCAGACTGAAATCGATCAGAACTCCAACCTTGATAACCAGCAGATATTAGGGCTTAATGCTCAACTCTCTCAACTCCAATCAACCCTTAACCAACTTACAAGTCTGAGTGCGCAGACGAGTGCCCAGATCGCAAGTTTGCAGACCAAGATCTCTCTGCTTCAGCAGTCCCTTTCTGAAAGTCTGGTGGTCAACCAGCCCGGAGCTCTGAATTTCACGGTCCAAGGATTCGACATAAACGTGACAAACACGGGCGCGGTCCCGGTCAACATAACCCAGGTTACGATTACGAACATCTCGCCGACGGGGTCCGTCCAGTGTCCTATCAGCAATCCTTGCATCCTCACCGGCACCAGCAACCCGGGGATTTCCAACCAAATTGTGAAGACTACGGATTCCCGTCATATGATCAAAGTGAACGGTTTGACGATTAATGATGGAAGCGGCTACAAGGTGGGGCTCACGTCGGCGAACGGGAGAGCGTATGGGTTCTACTTCCCATGGCCCCTGACCCCGCCAAGTAGTGGAAACGGTGGGTTTGTGGCAAGTGTTGGTCCTCTCGCGATATTCCTGGACTTCAAATCGTTCAACTTCACCCAGGGGTCACAGACAGCATCTCAATCGGCGTTTTGTGTTCCTTCAACCAGCAGCTTGGTGTTCTGGATAAGGGCCTCGAACATTGCGACGGATAGCAGTGTCAAGTTAAGATCGCCGACCATGATGCAGATGCAGCCTTACACTGCGAACGGGTTCGGAGTGTTGGTCAGAGTCTGGATTGACGATCCCTCAACACTTAACCCTAACACTGTTGTCGCGTACAATGAGACGACGAACCCTTACGTGCTTCCGGCCGCCAACCCGAACGGCCCTGCAGTCTACGCCGTCCTCAAGTTCAGCGCCACTAGTCAAAATGGAGTGGGTTCGGTGGCCATGGGTCAGGACAACAACTGGATTACTTTCATTGGCTTCTATTACGAGTACAGGGGACAGTCTCAAGGACAGACGATAGCATTCGTGGACCTCAAGAGTACTGCGTCGTGGCCAAGTTCGTGTTAGGACACTGACTTGCACGTTTTCACCACGAGGTGTTACGGGCCGTTAGGTCCAGACGGAAAATGTCCCAACGGACCCTCAACTCACTGCCTGAGGAGAGCAAGTCTCAATGGGTGAAATGTTACAAGTGTGGCGCATGGGTTCATCGCAGAAAATGCCTGACGCGTCACACAAGTAGTGCGTTGACGATAATGCCTCGGGGAAAGCTCGGTGTTTCGCGGGTTGTCATGGAGGATTCTGTTGCTCCCGGGATGGCCTACTACGAAGAGGTCTCGAAGAGGGGACGGCTCGCCCAAACGGTCGAGTGCTACTGCTGCGTCTCTCATCTTGCGGAAAGGAAGGGGGATGTCGGATGAGGAATCAAAACGCGCTCAGTGAATTTTGGTGTCAGAAGGACGGTCGCAAGGTCTTGCTTTTCGTATCGTGAATAATGCTCGCAGTAGAGAGCCCAAACACGCGCCTCCGAGGGTGGAGAAGGAGGTGAAGCTCGTAGATCAGGGTGATGTTCCTGAGGTCGCTCTGAACATTCCACCGCCGCTGCTGTTCCTTCTTATCGACAACTCTACTGTTCGAGAGATGAGCTCTGAGAAATGTTTGTAAATCAAAGAACATGGGCAGAGAATATTGGCGATTGATGAAAGGGAAAAAGGATGCGTTTGAGATCTACCGACCGGCTTGCCTCACAATGTGCCGTTTCGGTACTTGGCCAGTTTCTTGGCAATCTCCGAGTCCGATATGGCCAGAATCTCTGCCGCTAGCAACCCAGCGTTCGTCCCGTTATCCAGGCCCACGGTCCCTACGGGGACACCTGATGGAAGTTGCACCATGGCGAGAATCGAGTCAAGGTTCACCTTGCCCGACACAGGCACGCCAATAACCGGTTTAGTCGACAAAGAGGCCAGGTGGCCTGGGAGGGCTGCCGCTAGACCAGCTATGGCGATGAAAACATCCGACTTTGCTGTCTCAATGTACTTGTCGAGGTCGCGGTGGTTGCGGTGGCTGCTGATCACTTTTGTTTCAAACGGGATTCCCAGTTTCTCAAGAATCGTCTCAGCCTTCCGCGCTACCTCACGGTCACTCTCGGAGCCCATCAGGATACTAACACTCCTCACAGGCGAATCACTCGGGTCTCAGTCACGATAAGGTCGACCGGTAGATCAAACTCTTCCCTTGGAACACGCTCGACGACCTGTTGATCGTAGGTCAAGCCTATCGAGGTCGCCCAGCTCGGTAGCCTCTCCAAGACCGCGTCAAAGTAGCCCTTCCCCCAGCCCACCCGGTAGCCCTGAGAATCCCACACGATACCCGGAATAAACGCGAGGTCAACAGTCTCCAGAGACCTAGGCCTCGTCAAGTCCGGCTGTGGCTCCAGAATGCCAAACGTCCCCGGGACAAGCTCCTCCAAACTCCTCAACTCGGAAAAGACCAGGTCCCGCTCCCCCGTTACCGTTGGGACAAGAACCTTCTTTGAAGAGGTGAGTACGTTCCTGATAATCGGCTTCGTCTCCACCTCACTCCCCTTGTTCACATAACACGCGACAATCTTCGCAGTCTGGAACTCCGGAAGAGTCAACACGTTACCGACGACCCGGAGGCTCTTGCGTTGAATCTCAGCAGGAGTCAAAGCGTCCCGCTGGTGCAGCATCCGCCCCCGAAGCTTCTTCTTCTCCACCGCCAAGTTAGACTCTGTCAATTCTTGCCCGACTGAATCATCGCAGCCATAACAGTATTCTCTAGAAGCATTGCCACCGTCATCGGTCCAACTCCTCCCGGAACAGGCGTAAGATACTTGGCAACCTTGCTAACCTCGCCAAAATCCACATCGCCCCGAAGCTTCCCATCAACACGCGACAAGCCAACATCAACCACCGCGGCTCCAGGCTTAACATGCTTAGCCTCGACCTGGAAATTCGACCGTCCCACCGCGCTGACAAGAATGTCCGCGGACCGCGACACCTCCGGCAGATTCAGCGTCTTCGAATGAGCCATCGTAACCGTAGCGTCCCTGTTGAGAAACAGCATGGCAAGAGGCCGACCCACAAGCGTGCTCCTGTTAACAATCATGGCTCTCTGGCCTCTAAGCGGGACCTTGTAATGTTCAAGCAGCTTGACTATACCTTTAGGCGTGCAGGGAACAAGACCCTCAATACCTGACGCCAGCTTGCCAGCGTTCATAGGATGCAACCCGTCAACATCCTTGTATGGAACAATCCTCTCGATCACCGTGTTCTCGTCCAGATGGCCTGGGAGGGGAAGCTGGACGAGTATGCCGTTGACCTTCGGGTCCACGTTGAGCTTGAAGATGAGATTCTCCAATTCCTTCTGCGTCGTCTCCACTGGCAGGTGGTGGTTTTCGCTGCCGATCCCAGCCTCCTGACATGCTTTGTGTTTCGATTTGAGATAGGACGCGGAAGCCGGTTCATCGCCGACGAGGACTGTTGAGAGGTGCGGGTTTGTCCCGGAGGCTTTCATCCTCTCAACCTCGACCTTGACGTGTTTCTTGGCCTCGGCCGCGACCAGTTTGCCATCCAAGATTGTGGCAGTCATGGTAGCACGTGGACCCTCCTGCCTTCCACCTTCAACTTTCCCTCGGTAAACAGTCGGACTGCTTCAGGATAGATTCGATGCTCCTCTCGCAGAATCCGGGCCGAGAGAGATTCAACAGTGTCCTCTTCCCCGACCGGCACAGACGCCTGGAGAATAATCGGACCCGCGTCGACCGTCTTCTCGGCAAAATGAACCGTGCAACCCGCAACCTTCGTCCCATGGTCCAAGGCCTGTTTCTGCGCCTCCAGCCCGGGAAAAGCCGGCAAGAGCGCCGGATGGACATTCATGATTCTGTGACGAAACGCCTCGATGAACTCATCGCTAAGAATCCGAAAATATCCCGCCATTAAGACCAGACCATCGCCGGCCGTGATCCCATAGGACTTGAGAGCGGTGACCGTCTTCTGGTCGTACTCCCAGCTCTTCTTCGGAAAACCCTTGTCGTCGATTGTGATTCCTGGAACCTTATGTTTCTTCGCGATGTCGAGACCGGAGGAACCGGGCTTGTTGCTGATGACGACCTTGACCTGTCCTTTAGTGATGCACTTCTTGTCAACGGCGTCCAGGATGGCTTCCAGATTTGAGCCTCGACCCGAGACGAGGACGCTGATTGGAACCAATCTCTTAACTCACTCATCCCGTGATTTGGTGTAGCTCTACCATCCTTCCAGCAGGGTCTTTGAAGTACGCCGAGCGTCCCCACTCGAAGTCCTTGGGTCCGTATTCCATCTTCAGACCTTTCTGTCGAAGCTCTCTGCAGGCGTCGTCAACATCCTTGACCCCGAACGCAATGTGGTCCACGTCCGGAGGATAACCCAGGGAAGGACCTGAGTCTCCTTTGACATGTATCAAGAGCTTCACACCATCTAGCTCAAACTGAACGAACTCTTCGGATTCCCAAGCTGGGCTGACACCGAGAAAATCTCTGTAGAATGCCACCGTGCCTTTCACATCCGAGGTGAACAGTGTCACCTCAACCAGTCTTCTCAAGATGCTAGCTCCCTCCGCCGGGCCCTGTGCGCCCCGATGTCCGTTCGATACTGCATTCCCTTGAACTGGACCGAGCTTTTGATCGTCGAGTAAGCCGCTTTGCGAGCCCTCTCAACACTATCTCCCGTCGCGACCACGTTGAGCACCCGCCCCCCCGCAGTCACCAGTTCTCCAGAAGAGTTCTTGGAGGTCCCAGCATGGAGGAATGTCACGTTCTCGTCTGGAACTGGGCGAATCATAATCTTGTCCCCAGTCGTCGGGGAGGCAGGATAGCCTTTCGACGCCAAAACAACAACGACACACACACCTTGCCGGCACTGAGGTGGCTCCGCCACGTCCAAGTCCTCCGCAACCGAAGAGAGATGTGACGCTAATCCCTTTTCGACAAGCATGACCGCGCCCTGGCCCTCAGGATCGCCGAAACGCGCGTTGAACTCGAGCATGAACGGCTCCTCGGATCCACGACGAACAATAGCGTTCAAGTTCAAAACCCCCTGATAGTGAACACCAACCTTCTCCATCGCCGCAACAACAGGCGACAAGATGGACCCCCGGACCTTCTCAACCAGGCTAGGGGTAACAGTCGGAATAGGTGTGAAACAGCCCATTCCCCCGGTGTTCGGACCCGCATCACCGTCAGACAAGGGCTTGTAGTCCTGGAAAACCGGGGTCAACCACTGGACCTGGCCCTTAGACACGGTGGCCATGAATGTCGCCTCCCAACCATCGATAAACTCCTCTAGAACAATTCGTCCCGGCTCGCGCTGAAGCTCCCGGTGAATAGCCGCTTCCGCCTCCCGCTTGTTCCGTGTGACGGTCGTACCTTTACCCGCCGCGAGTCCGTCGGCCTTGACCACCCATGGAGGGCCGAACCCGTCAAGCGCACCAATCGCCTCACTCTCGCTGGTGAACATCTTCCACCTCGGAGTGGGAATATGGAACTGTGTGCAGAGGTCCTTGGCGAAGCTCTTCGATGTCTCGATCCGCGCCGCGTTCTGTGAGGGCCCAAAAATCTTGAGATTGTGCGCTCGGAACGAGTCCACGATTCCCAGTCCCAGCGGGGCTTCGGGACCGACCACCGTCAAGTCGATGTGCTGTTCGATTGCGAATGTTCTAAGGTGTTGGATGCTTGTCGGTTCAATTGGAGCGCAGGTTGCTTGTTCTGAGATACCCGGGTTTCCCGGCGCTGCGTAGATTTTGTCTACCTCTGGGTCTCGGGACAGTGCTAGGACGAGTCCGTGTTCTCTTCCTCCGCTTCCGATAATGAGGACCTTCAGAGGCGCTGGAACCAGTGGAGCCTCCTAAGGCTGCGGTTCACCGCAACTTCTCCTCAATATTTGGAGGACTCCAATTCGCCCCTTTCAGGACCTTTCCATTAGGGGCTCGAATGACCTCTGGGTCACTTTTGCTCATATTAGAGTGATGAACCTCTGCGAAGACTGGCTCGATATCGATTCCATAGGAAACTGCCGTTCCATAAACGACATAGAGCATATCCGCTATTGCGTCAGCCACCTTGACAAGATTTCTTTCGTGAGCCGCCATTCTGAACTCATCGAGTTCTTCTGCGATTAGGTCATGCCGGAGTTTGGTAGTTTTCTCATCGAGCAATCTGGGTGAAGTCTGAATTTTCACCGAGAAACGCTTGTGGAAATCGAGAACCATGCTCTGTTCCTTATTCAGGACAAACTCCATCCCAAATACTGGAATATGTGCGTCCGATAATTCTCCAACCAAGCCGTCTTTGAATTGCATCCGTTACAAGTGAGTCCTCTTACCACTCCGGTCTTGTGATTATGCTCAACGTGTAATTTCCTTTGTTTATGACAAATCTTGCAAAGCCCGCGTTGCTCAAGAGCCATCCTTTGATACTCTACAAGAGCAATACCATACCGTCGCATCAACTCGGAATTCTTCAGTTGGTTCCGGTGGGCGTTATACCACCTACGAGCACTTGCTTTCAACTTCTCCTTCTTATTATCACGATTATATTTCTTCACTTGTGCGTTTATTCTCGGCTTTAGCCTTAGATATCTCAGCCGGTCATATTCCTTCTTCTGCTCGGTGTTCATTGCTTAGGCATCGCCGAACTGTTCTCGGTTCATTTTTCCACCCTCATCTTCTATCCAACAATGAGCCCATCGCTGCTTGTGAGGAGTTACGCTTTCATCTCTTCACGTGTTCGAATAACCGGGTCCTTCTTCAGCCCTAGATAGACCCCACTGACACAGGCGTAGCACATCTCGCTCTCCTGTAGGCCTGTTCCCTGGCTGAGCCCGACAATGTCATTATACCCAAGCCCGTCTAGGCCAATCTCCTCGGCCACGCGCTTGTTGATCTCGCTGATCGGTGTATCCTGCCCGTCCACTTTGCTCGCCAGCAGCTCCCCCTGCGTGGGGAAGTCGATTCCCATGTAGCACGGGTGGCGTATCGGTGGAAAGGTTACGACCATGTAGACCTTGGTCGCGCCTGCTTCGCGAAGGGCGCTGACGATGTTCTTGCTGCTCGTCCCACGGACAATGCTGTCGTCGACCACGATGACCCGTTTACCTTGGATGACTGGTTTGATAGTGATGATTTCCTTGACAATCTCCTCCCGGCTCTTGTCGGTAGGTTCTATGAAGCTGCGGAGACTTCCCTTACGCCGGTACCGATCCTTCATCAAACCCTCCTCCATGGGAATGTGGCTTTCCTCGCTGTAGCCGAGAGCTGCGGGCCGAGCAGAGTCCGGGACTGGTATGACCACGTCTGCTTTGAACGGGTACTTCTGAGCCAGAACAT
Source organism: Candidatus Bathyarchaeota archaeon (assembly GCA_005888735.1). GTDB lineage: Archaea > Thermoproteota > Bathyarchaeia > 40CM-2-53-6 > 40CM-2-53-6 > BA-19. The sequence goes on along the minus strand of VBBN01000027.1, from coordinate 64,890 downwards.
GGCCTAGTTTGCGGCGTGCTTCGTACACATTGTGCCCGTCGATAGTGCTGCTAGGATGTGCGAAGTAGGTGTACTCGAACGGGCAGTGGTAGTGACGAGGCGAGTCCGCGAATCGCGTGATTGTTACCCCGTGTTTGTCAAGCCTGACAAGTTCCCCCGGCTCCACATCCCGAACAAACTCAGTATGCAGAGCTGACAGAGCGCAACTCTCGCTAGCCACGACATGCGTCTGTTCCTCTTGGTCGAAGCCGAGGCAGAGGGGGCGATACCCAGCTTCGTCCCGGGCCGCGAGAACCGTCCCGTCCTTTGTGAGGATGACGAAGGAGTAAGACCCGCTGAGTTCCCGGCTGAGCCTGGTGAAGGCGCGGGTCCAATCCTTTTCCCCGCGGTAATGTTGGAGGAGCCGCAGCCCTGCCAGCTTCGTGTCAGTGTTCGATTCGAGAAGTTGAAAGTCCTGTCTGACCAACGGCTCAAGGTCTTCCGTATTCGCAATTGTCCCGTTCTGTGCAATGCTGAACTCTCCCTTAATGTCCAATGGGTGGGCGTTCTCCATGTTCGTCCGCCCCTTGGTCGAGTACCGGACGTGGCCTATTCCCTGGCTGCTCTGATAGTTGAGAATCTTCTTCGCGTTGACATCAACGCCTTGGCCCATGAGGCCCATTCCTTTGAGAATCGGCTCACCTTGGACAGCTATGCCCCAGGATTCCTGGCCCCGGTGTTGGAGCGCAGAGAGCCCTTTGACGATCCGCTCAGCCACAGGCTCCCCTCTCATCGAGTAGATTCCGATAACTCCACAATGCTCTCTCAAGGAAGGAGAGTCTCCACGGAACTCTAGGCCGCGGGCCACTTCGTCGTCTTGGCCTTCGGGGCGGCCGCTCATCGTGTACTACAAATACGCTTCACTTTACGAGGGTCTTAAGCCCTTTCTTGACACGAGCATCTAAATGGCAGGGAAGGCATAGTGCCTAGAAATTCTCAGATGCTGCCTCCCAGCGGGTGCCCGCGCGCGGAAGCGTCCTTTCCTCGGATTCGGGGATTCCAATTACAACTTAGATGCGTTGAAAGGCGACGTGGGGAAGGGCGGTGGACGGACCTGTTAGATCTCGAGAAAGTTGACGATGATTCTGGAGGGAAGGACTGCCGTGATAGGTAGGACGATTGTTATCAGTTTGGCCAGGAGCTGAACGTCAAAGGGCCATGTAGGTGATACTGGCAAGCTTCCTGTCTGTGATTTCAAAGTCTTTCAGTCGTAACAGTTCCACAATCGGATTCTCAACCTTGTCAACAGACACGGGACCATCACCGGAATGAGCTTGGCTCGCCTGTTTCATCCTTAAGAATTGGTGGCCAAGTGCTCTTTGATTGTCGGATTTTTCTGCCTGCATCTTCTTGTGTAAGCTGTTCAGTGGAAGGAAGAACATGATAATCCCGATAACCAGGAAGAAAGCCATCAGGCCTTGGAAGGAAGGGTTGGTGAGGAAGAACGATGGAAAGAGCAAGAAGACGAGCAGTACTCCTCCAAGATATGCGACGGTCAATGATGGCGCAACAATTCCCGATCGGTTTTGCTCCCATCATGCGATCTTCAAGGAAGAATTTCAGCTTGATCTGAGATTCTCCAAGTCTGTGGAGACCCCAGCTAGAAACCGTGTATGCCCAGAGAAGTGTGGCTATGGCCAAGGTATTGATGAACAAGGCGATGAAATTTTCGACCACAAGGATTGAAAGGTGTATGTCGGGAATTGCTGCAGAAGGGCTACTGCTGAAAGGATTACGACAAGAGTGACAGGTGGCAAGAGTATTGCTGACGCGTCCGAACGCTGAATGATACGCGGTTTCCCCGCCCAGCATGATAGGAGTGATTTGCGGTTCCACTTTTACAATTCTGAGCCGGAGATATCGCACAACGTAAAGCGCCTAGAACGGGACGAGGCAGTAGAGGAAGTCGTTGAAAAGACGTGCAGGCTCAAGCGAGAACCCGGTTGAGCTATGGTCAATGTATTCAAAGAGACGGTAGCCGGGTGTTCCCAGAATGATCGCCCAGGCAAGGGCAGCTAGCGGATACCTTAGCGGTATCAGCTGTACGAATCTTTCTATTAGCGTAGATTTCTCGGGAATACCCATTCTTAGGACGAAACTCAACCTCAACGAGGGGATGAACTAATTATGGGCTCTGAGCCGACCAACCCTTCAAGCGACCAAACCTCTTCGAACTCCGAATGCGATTGTTCAGATAGGTTCCAGGTTGAACTCGTTGGACTAGACCCAATATCGACTCGCATGTTTCTGAACACATCCCTCGGTTTAGTAAGGGTCCGATCCAAGGCTCACCTTGCAACCAGCCCTTGTGCGTGCCGTCGCGAGTCTGCGGACGCCAAGGTTATTAGCAGTCCGTTCTTCTCGCGAGCCTTATTGGGACGACTCGAGCTCGCGAAGCTGCGGTTCGAGATTCGAAGCAAGCACCGAAACATCTTGTGAATTGCACAGAAGCACGTCAACGCTTCTGCCAAGTACACGTAATAACTGAGCTTTTTCGAGTGAACCTACAAGAGCTCTATTGAAGGGCTCTAGGACTTCTGGGGGCAAATCATCGAAACCCCTACCGTAGGTTGTCTTTAGACCCCGATGATGGCACGCGAGCAAGAGCGCCTGGTCACGGGCTGCACTGATAGAGTACTCAGCCTCCCACATCCTCCCCCGGGCAACGCAGGCGCACGCGTGGAGCAAATAGACCACAGCAAGCCCGAAGGCATGTCCAGGGGAGAGGGGTTTGGCCTGGTCCCTTTCAAGAGCGTTCCCGAAGAGCAAGTCGTACTTGAGACCCCGAGCGAGAAACTTGTTCCCCGGAGTGAACGACAAATCCACCTGCATATTGCCCGGCAAGAGGAAGACCCTGTACACTGTTGACAGATACGGAAGATCGAACAGGTGAACAGCCCCGAACTCGCTCACAAGATGAGTCGTCCAATCGGCAAGCACATTCTCCACAGTCGCACCGTCGACCAGCCCAAAAGTGAGGTCCAAGTCCGACCACCGGTCTCCACCACCTGCCGCAGTAGACCCGATTAGTGCGCCTGCGACTAGTCGAGGGTCCTTACGGCTCATTTCCACGAGGCGGTTGCGGACCCGATCGCGCTCCTCAACTGTGAACATGAAAAATCACACGTCTCATGTTTCGTATAATCTTGCGTGGACTTGAACTAGCCGAATTGCAACCGGTATGTTCATCGTCTGAAAAAGAGGGGCTTGAAATCCAGCCTTGGGGCCAAGAGGTGAGAAAAGTGGCCGGTCAATCCTCTTAACCCAAGAGCTGTGATTCTAGGCTACCTTCTTCATTTCCTGTCCGCAACACTGTCCTGGCTGACTGGAAAAGTCACCACAAACCTCGCATTTGTACTGCCCCATACACTCCACCTCCCTTGCAGTCCTCACTCATCTCTTACATGCGATCCTGCGACATAATCTGTTAGCTGTCAAGTGACGGTTTCTGTCCAACATCCAGCCTTCGAGACAGGTCAAATCTCCGCTGGTTTGAGGCGGAGGTATGGCCCGATGCCTTGGAGCACTTTGTTCTCTCCCTTCCGAAGATGATCGACAAAGCTTGTGCGCGGAACGCGAAGCCTTTGAGCAATCTCTCCAGCGGTAGCGGTCCTCGGGATGTTATAATAGCCGTTGTCAAGTGCCACCACCAATGCTTGTAGCTGCCTCCCGGTCAGTTTGCCCAGCAACGTGGCTGTCGAAACAGGAAAGGTTTCACGAACTGATTCATCGGAGACTGCTCTCTTAGACATGATTTCTACAATGCAATCTTTGTCCAGATCTTTGAAGAGGCTCCTTAGGTCCCTTTCGGAAAAGGCCACGACGCGGTACCATTCCCAACCTCCCGTGTAGACTGCGGGCTGGATTTCGAGACAGTTGCGCCGCTCAATCACTGGAAGGGTAGGTGGCGGCAGCTTGTCACAAGCGCAGTGCTGCAACACTACTTGCAAGTTTGACATCGCCTGAGATTTTCGGATGACCTTAGTCCCGAGCTGACTGACCAAATCCCGGATACTCTTGATTACTGTCTGATTTTCCAAGTCCTTGTGGGCAATCTCAAGCACGTCTCTGCTCCAGTTACACCAGTGGGAGATTATGACGCTGGGATATTTTGTAGAGAAGGCGTTGTAGGGACATTCGTGCTGGAGCTTGAAGGCTACCTCGTAGTGGGTCATTGTCCAGAACACGGAGCCGGGAGGATATATCTCGATACCCGTCAATTGACGGTATTATCAGCGTGCCGTCAAAAACCAACTGGCTTCAGACCGGTAGGGCAGAAAGGTCAGACGATTACAATTCTCTGTCCCGAAAGTGCCGGTGTTTGACAGCGAACCGCTTATCTGAAAAGCGCGCACTCCAATTCGTAGGCGAATTAGAATGAGGACAGGCCACGCGTTACTCAACCAGTCGAAAGCGAGATGGGCTTCATGATGAAGGAGGTCGTTGGTTCGCTCCAGCCAGGTCAGGTTTGGACAATCAAGGGATTGGGAGCTGAAGGTCCATTCCCGGAACTCAAAGAGAAGCTGATGCTCTTCGGTCAGTTCGTGGGAGATTGGGAAATGGATGCTCGCTATGCTCAACCCGATGGAACCGAAATCAAAACCAAAGGCGAGATCCACTTCGGCTGGATTCTCAACGGGAGAGCCGTACAGGATGTCTGGATGAGCAAAGATGAGCGAACGGGAAAGGCGATTCCATCCGGGACGACTGTCAGGTACTACGACCCCAAGATAGACGCTTGGCACAATATCTGGATCTCACCCAAACAAGGCGTTCTGCAAACTTTCGTGGCACGGAAAGAGAGCGACGAGATTGTGCTGAGGGGCAAGACGAGGGAAGGGTATCCTGAGCACTGGATCTTCTCCGAGATTACCCCTCTATCCTTCCGCTGGCGAGCAGTTGAATCTCGGGACATGGGGAAGACATGGATTGTCACCGAGGAAATGCGGGTCGGTCGCATAACCCCAGGTTGATAGTTCGATTATAACAGTACCTTCCTCCCCGAAGCCCTCTCATGTCTAAGTCACCTTGGACTTCGTTGGTTTCTCCCTGATAGAGGCGCGGACCTTAGGGACGACTCGCTCGGCAAAAAGACGGAGCTGGCTTTCCTCCTGTCCCTGGGCAGCCGGCCAGAAGACGAACGTATCCACACCAAGATCCCTGTAGGAAGATACAATCCAGTCTACCCACTGAGAGGACGAGCCCACGAACGTAGTCTTCTCACCACTGGATCTATTCAACCCGCTCTCCTCGTCGATTACACCGATTATGTTAGAAATCCGGGCAATCGAGTCCTGCGATCGGCCGCTTTTCTGTGCCGCAGCGTTGATTAGCTCCTGCGCGGCCCTCATCTCGCTAGCGGACATGTACGAGCTCAGTGGAATTACCCATCCATCACCTGACCGTCCGATGAGCTCCATCATCCCCGGCCGCTTTGCCCCGAGCCAGATGCCGATGTTGTGGTGAGGGCTTGGACCCGCCTGCGCATTTTCCAGCTGGTAGTATTTTCCCGGGAAACTGACGCGCCTTCGAGGACCTCCATAATTCCAGATGAGACGAATCACCTGCATTGCCTCCTCAAGAGCAGCAACAGCCTCCCCAGGCCGTCTCCTGGGCCCACCGTACGAGTGAATCGCGTCCCAGAACGCGCCTGCTCCCAGGCCCAGTTCAATAAGTCCCCTTGTTATGATGTCAAGAGAGGCTGACGCTTTTGCGAGCATAGCCGGCGGCCTCATTGGAAGGTCACTCACGTCAGTAAAGAAACGAATCTTCCTTGTCGACCCGGCAAGAGCGCCGATGAGAGTCCAGGTGTCGAGGAAACTCCCATTGTAGGGATGATCTTGAACGCCGATCATGTCCAACCCGAGCTCATCCGCCTCCTTCGCCAGGGTGAAGGCTTTCTCCACATTGTCAGGAGTAATGCTCAATCCGAAAACAGGCTCTCTGTGAGCTAGACCCGAGAAGTCTCTCCGAGACCTACTCACAGCCGCGGCGGATTTCGTAAGGGTCGCACTAACCATAGTACTTGGCCCGTCCAGTAAGGTTGCACTACTAAGTATATAAGTAAGACCGCGTGGGTTCACGGAACATGAATCCACGAGCGGAAACTCAGACTGCAAACAAAGATCTTGAGACAACGGAAATAGTCAGAAAGGCCCGTGAGAACGCGTCGCGTATGCTCCGTGATGCGGGCTACGACATTGGCAACAATGTGGACGCTGTCATTGATCCAAAACTCCCGTTCATGGGATACACCGCTCCACAGCGCGGGGGCTTCAAAATAGTCGTCTCAGGCGGGTCAGTAGAATCTGGATTGTTAGAAGGATTGCTTGTTCATGAAATGTCACACGTCTACCGCATACGAACACAGCACCCATCCCACAACGGGACAATACTGCAGGAAGCAGTCGGGAATCTTGGAAAAATGCGGCCTTACCAAGAGAAGATACTGTTCGACCTTCTAAATGACATTCAGGACTTGTATGCTGACGATATTTCGTTTCAGGTTATCCGGAAAAACAAGATAATGAACGACTCTCAGGCGACAGACTTCTTGCAGTCATGGGTCAAAGACAAGCCGGCTAAAACTGACGATGTCAAGAAGGACAATTGGACAAACGCCAGCATCATGGAACACAATGCTCGCGCACTAGCCCAGATGCACAGACACGGGGTCAAAGACGTGGACAATCGGGCAAAACTGGCCAACCAGAAGTTTCTTGCCAGCATTCCACCAAAAATGGCAGAACACTACCCATACTTCGAGAATCTACTCACCAATCTCAGACAAGACCTCACGGAAGACAACTACGGGACATTGCTCGCCGATGTCCTGAAACATTTCTTGGAAGCAGCAAACATCAACCGACTGAAATAATCAAAGCCCACTTCCTAGCTCCTCAAGAAACCTCAACTTCACGAGCTTCGACGAGAAGTGTCTAGATGGTTTCCAAATTGAACTCGTTAACTAGAGCCATGGCGACTCGCATGTTTCTGAACACGTCCCTCGGGTGGTGAGCATCCGACCCGAGACTCACCTTGCAGCCAGCCATTGAGCAGGCTGTCGCGAGTCTATGAACAAGTCCTGGGGCGTTGTCGATATCGTTCCCATTCAGTTCAAGGGCCCTATTCCGTCTCTGGGCAATTCTCGCGAGGTCTAACAATAGCTCGTCAAGTTCGGGAGGAACAGTCTTTGTCCCCCTCGACAATCTAACTGGATGAGAGAGCACCGTGAAAGGGACAAAGTCGCTCTCGAGCGCCATCCGTTCCAATCTGAGATAATCGCGCCAGCGTTCATTCGCCAGAGCCGGGTCAACCGGGCCAGCACCTTTCTCGATGTCCCTCCCATCTTCGAATTCGTGAACAGAGCAGAGCAGCATGTCCCACTCCTCCTGGTTGACAAAATCTCCTACCTTCTTCTCGTAACGCGGGGAAAAATCGACCTCGAGGCCCTGATTGACCTTCATCCCCAACCCCGCTCGATCGTCCACCTTCCTAAACTCATCACGGTACTCCTTCAGAGTCTCGAAGATCCTACCGCTAGAATGCACTGAGCCGAACCCGACGGACATTCTCGGCTCTCCGAACTGGGAAACATGCTCCGTGATAGAAAATTCGCGGACCTCGCTCGCCTTCGCTGCAGCAACCATCTCCGTTATTTCCGCGAGGAGTATGTGATTATGATGGTCGATGCGAATCATTTCTAGATGCCCGAACTATTTTCAAGGTCTAAGATCATCGCTTAAGTAGTGGATTCCAGCTGATGACGATTTATGAAAATCAAGCTGACCAGTGTATTTATCGACGATCAAAACAAGGCGCTTGAGTTCTACACGAAGATCCTGGGCTTTGTTAAAAAGGCCGATTTCACCGCGGGGAAGTTCCGTTGGTTAACAGTTGTCTCCCCTGAAGACTCAAACGGGCCCCAGCTGGTCCTTGAGCCTAACGACAACCCCGCCGCCAAATCATACCAAGAATCCATCCTCAAGCAAGGTATCCCCGCATCAATGTTCTTCGTTGACGATATCCAGAAAGAATACCAGAGACTGAAGAGACTCGGCGTGAAATTCACCATGGAGCCAACAAAAACAACCGGCTCAACAATCGCTAGGTTTAATGATACGTGCGGCAACCTGATACAGATAACTCAGCTTGGCTAGCGAAGCCAAACTGGGGACGGGTGGTCATAATGAACCCAGGTTCCGTTCTTACAGACAATTTCTAGCGTCGAGGCAGAGCCTGCTTTGTCTTCTGGTTTGCATAGAGGCGAATGGACCCGCACTTTGGACAAATGTAGAGATCCACGAGCATGAGGTATTCTGCAAGCCTCAGCCACGTCCCCCATAGCAAATCTTCTTGCGCCAACATAACCGCCAATCCTGAAGGGAACGTCCCTTGTTTGTTCCATTGGAATCTTGCAAGAAGAACATTGCACTGGACCACCTGCCTCCTGCGTATCTGGAGGTCTAACACATTCGCCAGGTGATACCTCAGCATGGTCGGCGGGTGAGAGGACTCCAGCGCAGTCTGCACAGAAGCTGGCCCCCTCAGGATTAGCATATCCACAATGGGGACAAACCAAGGAGGTAGACATTCTACAACGCTACGGCCCCGACGCCGCCGGCCTTTAATGGAGAGCGTGCCTCACCTTCCTATGTTTCTCTGAACTACTCTCTTATTCCTTTCTCGGCTTTTTCAAGGCCTTGTAGCGGAGCAGGACGATCCCTGACCTGAACTTCTTCGCGTCCACCAGCTTAATCCTGCGCCTCTCATTCATGCTTCTGAACAAGGGTTTTCCCTTGCCAAGTATGACGGGATTCACAAGTAGCCGGTATTCATCCACAAGACCAAGGCCGATGAGACTGGACGCAAAGCGGGCGCCTCCCCATACGACCATGTTCTTGCCCGCCCTTTGTTTCAGTCTTCGAATCGCTTCCGAGGCGCCTCTTCTCTCGATCCTTGTGTTCTTCCAGTCGGCCTTTTTCATCGTCCGCGAAAAAACAATGTGCGGCGTTTTTTCGGCGATACGCGCAAATTTCAGTTCGCCCTTCTTGGCCGCCGGGTTTGCAAGCACGCTACGCCAGTATTTTGCATAACCAGGATACATGGCGCGTCCCAATAGAAAAGTGTCCGCCGACCTCAGCATTCTGAAAAGGTCTTTCCCCTGCTCCTCGTCGTCCGCAAGCCAGTCTAGTTCGCCCTTCGGACCAGCAACGAAGCCGTCGAGGGTTACCTGCATCGCTAGGATTATTTTTCTCATTGCCATAACTCCGTATTTTTCATCGTCGTCCTGTAGACTACATCAGCTTTATTGCCTCTTCGGCCTTTTTTGGACGCTATAGTCTGTGTTTGACAGAGGGATAAGCAAAGAGGTATTGTCATGAAAAAAGTCGATTCAGTAGACGAGTATCTAGAATCAGTGCCGAAAGAAATGCGCACGGCTATTAACAAGCTTCGTAAGACAATCAAGGCCGCCGCCCCCGACGCGGAAGAGGTCATCAGCTACAACATGCCAGCGTTCCGGCAGAAGGGGATACTCGTTTACTATGCCGCGTTCAAAGAACACTGTAGCCTTTTCCCGGGAAGCGCCCAAGTCCGCCGCCAGTTCTCGCGCGAACTGAAACCGTTCGACACGGGGAAAGGAACCTTGCGCTTCACGCCCGACCACCCCCTGCCCACCCGCCTAGTCACGCGCATCGTGAAAGCGCGCGTGGCTGAGAACGCCGCCCGCCGCTCCAAGCGGGTCCCCGCCTATCAAATCGTCCAGAATCAAGCCTAATCTGCAAAATAAGCCCGAGATTTCCAGACCCGCCTATTCCACAGCTAACCCTAGGGGAATACGCATGGGTCCCAAAACACTGGACAAGCCCGTAACAGGCTAATCAGCGGGAAACAAGCCCAGAATCACGCCCAGACAGCAGACCTCTCCAGGAGAAATGTGTAATCGTGTGGCCTTCTCGAGACACAAGACCGGAGAGACGGAGAATAGAGTCACGACAAATCGCCCAGAACAAGCCCTGAATCACAATCTGTCAGCGACCAAGAATGCTCGCCTCCATCGTGTGAAGGAAAACGCTAACGAATCCACTTTGCCAAGATCCTAGACTCGCCTATTCTCGCCCCTATCAGCCTGAAATCGCCCGTTCTTACCGCCAGACAAGAAACGACCCTCGATTTTTCGACCGGGTACGGACGCGGCTATTTGAGACGTGAAAGAGCCGAGTCCCAAAAGAAAAATCAAACATTCTTTATGGGCCCGAGGGGCCCCTTGTCTCTCCCGGCGAGCCAGAACAAAACCCGTCGACCCCGAACAAACAATCCACACGGGGACGCAGCACAGCCAGACTCGCTGGCTTAGGACAGGTTAAAGAGCATCAAAGCGACGAGACCCTGCATAGAACCGCATCATCCCTAGGAGACGTGATGGAGGCGTGAAGATGATGGGCCGGATCACCGGCCAAACCTGCCTCGTCACCGGCGGAACCCGGGGAATAGGCTGGAGCGCCGCCCTCCAACTCGCCGCCCAGGGCGGACACGTAGTCCTAACCTGCCGCGACCTAGAACAGGGCCAACGAGCCGTCAACAACATCCAAGAACGACTCTACGGCATAATGGATCGCGCCGGCAGCATCAACAAGCTACAAGCAGACTTCCGTAGCCTCGACTCCGTCCGCCATCTCGCCCAAGACTTCAAACAAGAATACGGAAGACTAGACATCCTCGTCAACAACGCAGGCGTCCTACGGACAAAACGATACCTAACCAAAGACGGCTACGAGGAAACATTCCAAGTCAACCACCTCGCACCCTTCCTCCTAACCAACCAACTCCTCCCCCTCCTCAAGAAAAGCGCACCCTCCCGCATAGTCAACCTCGCCTCAGACGCTCACAACGGAGCCAGAATCTACTTCGACGACCTCAACGGCGAGAAGAAGTACGGCGGACTGCGCGCCTACGGACAATCAAAACTGGCCAATGTCCTGTTCACCTATGAGCTGTCGAGGAGACTGAGAGGAACAAGCGTAACCGCGAACGCGCTCCACCCCGGCGCCGTAGCCTCACACCTCGGCGAGGGAGAACCTGGCCTCTTCCCGAAGGTCTTCCGAACGTTGAAACTGTTCTATACAAACCCGGGAACGGCCGCCCAGTCAGTCACATATCTCTGCACGTCAGCCGAAGTGGAAGGCGTCACCGGAAAGTATTATGCGAAAATGAACGAAGCCAAGTCCTCAAGGTGCTCATACGACGAGGCGGCAGCCCACCGGCTCTGGCAGGTAAGCGAAGAACTCACACGGCTGAGAGAGACATCTTATCAAAGCATCCCAGCCTAAGCACGAAAAGCCTCCAGTCAAGGGTTTATCCCGTAGTCTCCCTGAAAGCGAAGACCAGTTTAGGAAGAGAAGCGCGTGAACCAGCCCAAAGACACCTCCCGCAGACTCTTCAAAATCGGAGTTATCGCCGCACTCGCAGCCATCCTCATCAGCATCACTCTCCAACTCGCCCTCCTAGTCCAACTCTCAGTCTTCAAGACCCCGATAGGCGGCTGGCTCCTCCTCATCCAGTTCCTCCAAGACGCCGCCCCCATACTCATCTTCGCGGTAGCCGGCTCCTACCTGTTCTCCCAAGTCCAGAAAAGACGAGGCGGAGAGAAACGCTACTGGATAATCTACTACCTCCTCCTCGGCCTAGCAACATTCGGCAGCTTCGGAGACGGCATCAACTTCGGACTCGGCAGCGACGTGAGATACACCACCCTTCTGACAAAGTCAGGATTCAACTATCTTGGACTGCTCTATCTCAACGGCTCCGTCATCTGGACAATATTCATCCTAACAGCACTCTTCATGTTCAGCGACCCTCGAGTCTCCCCTGCCACCGGCGATGACGGCGTAAGACGCTTCTACATGCACAGCAAATTCCTCGGGCTACTCCGGCTCCTCGCCAAATCCAACCTCGGACAGTTCCTCGCGGCCGGGAGAAGACGCCGCTGGGAAATGCCGACTGCCTCCACTCCGAAACAGGTAGAGTGGGACGTTGGAACCAACCCGGACCACGCCATGATCAACAAGAACGGCAAGATGCAATGGAACGACCGCTTCCGCGTATCATCACCATCCTTCCTCGCCTGGACAGCCTTCAAGCTCCTAGTCGGCCTCGCAATAGCAGCAACCCTCGCCGGCGACATTGCCCTGAGGTTCGTCACGATTCAGAACTATCTCGGCCAGACAGGCAGCACTTGGCAAGCCCAACTAGGAAGCTACTTCGGCATCCTCGGGATGAGAATCGGAGGAGCGTACACCGTCCCCGCAAGCTTCGGAATCGACAACACCTTCACCTTCGAAGTCTTCAGGTTCCTACAGACATTCCTCTCACTAGCCTTCGTCCTCTTCGGCCTACGACTAGGACTATCAGCCGTAGCCAACCTAGCCGTTGGAACCACCAACATCGGCGCAATGGGCATGTCCAGGAGAGCACTAAGCGAAATCCTAGCAATCATCGTCCTACCAGTAGTCTACGTATTCCTCAACGCAGGAACAATGGTCTACGACGTAGGAACCCCACTAGTCCTCTGGACAACAATCCTGCTCATGGGAGGCACCATATTCCTCACAGTCCTCACCCGCACACGCAGAATATTCCACACCAGAGCCCTAACCCGAACCAGAGGCATCATCATCCTAGCCATCGTCATAGTCTCCATCTTCACACTCCCCGCCTACAGCGCATTCCTACGCGGACAGTCAGGACGCTACATCGAATACCAGTGGACTCCCGCCTACGTTCCAACAATCGACTACACACGCTGGGCTTACGGAGTTGACTCTATAACCAGCGCTGACAAAGCGATCATAACAGCCTCAACCAACCAGACAAACGTACTAGACCACATTCGAATTTTCACAGCGGACTCGGCGAAGAATAACATGAAGCCCCTCGTCGGGGTAAACTGGATGTCCATCCAAAATGCAGGCGTCGATATCATCTTCATCAAGGGAACAGAATACTGGGTCTCAGCACTCCAGCTAGTTCAGCCAACGATCTCAGGAGACGTTGACACATGGCGGACCCAGCATCTCCTCTTGACCCACTCGGAAAAAGTCCTAGCAGTAAACGCTGCCACCACAGAGACCGTTGATATAAGCAAGGTCTGGAACCTGAACCAGACACCTCAACTCTACTATGGCGAAGGTGGCCTTTGGAGCTCGGTTGACGAAGTCTACTTGAACATACCATCATTCAACGAGACCCACCTGACAGGGTACGTTGGTCCCCCCTCCTACAATGGAGCGTTAGACTATACCTACTCGGGCTTCTGGAGATACTGGAAATTCTTCTGGCAGGGCAGACTAGACTTCGCACAAGGCAACTATGGCGACATCAAAGCTCTAGTTGACCGTGACGTCGACTCGCGCGTCTCAAAACTCCTCCTTCCCCGAATGGCAACCGACTCGGACCCCTACCCGGTCGTCGATGACATGGGCAACATCTACCTGTTACACTGGACATGGATTGACTGGACTAGTCCGCACGACTTCGCTGACTATCCCGACCACCAAGACACGTCAATCCTGAGACTATTCGCTACAGTCCTGACTAACATGAAAACGGGAGAAGTCACTGGCTACCTTTACCCTGGCTTGAGAAACGACTATGTCACATCGTTCTACCGCACAATGTATCCACAATGGAACCAGCGGATTCCATCATGGCTCGTCCCCCAGCTACGATACCCCGAACAATACTTCAACACCCAACAGAGCGTTTACAACTTCTACTTCCAAACAGACCCGTTACAATGGCAACGAAACCAGTTCCTTCTGAACACAGAAGACACCCGTTTCATAATAGTACCCATCAACGGCAACTTGACCTGGGCCGCTGTTCGCCTAGTCGAAATCTACCAGAGCCCGTCGCAGAACCTCGCGGGACTCTACATAGCTCCAGCCGGAAAGGACACGGGGCAAGTCTTCCTAATCAAATTCCCAGAAGGATTCACGGTAATCGGGCCTCAATCAGCCGTCTCAGCGGTAGCTACAGATCCTAATGTGAGGGCCAAGCTCACCCTGAACCCAAACTGGATCCCCGGAAACATACTCCTATACGTAATCAACGGACAATGGACCTACGTAATCCCATACTACGGATCACAGGGCAATCTTACCGTCCCAGAGATGGTGGCAGTGGTGGACGGCCAAACCAAGAAGGTCGGTGCCCACTTCCTAAGCAATCCAAACGACCCGGTTGAGGTCCAAGGCGCCACCGCGGACGCAGTGGCAAGCCTGGGAACCATCCCAACGGGGCAGACCACTATCAATGGAACCCTTACCAGCAGATACCAGTATGAGCTCGGGGGAAACACCAGATGGCTGTTGACAATTACACCAACCAGCGGACCCCCGGTGACTGTTTTGGCGAAGGTGGAAACCCTCTCCGAACCAGAAAGAGCGAAAATTGTTAGCACTGCTGTTGGCTCTGGCCAGATATCAGTCGTCTACGACGCCACCGGCATAGTGATCAAGGTCAACTTACCATAGTACGTAATCTGGGTTTACACACTGTTCGACATAGCGGTGCGACTAGACCATGCCTGACCTTCTTCTCAGCATTCTTGGAGTAGGCCTTGCGGCACTGACCGCGGGTCCTGGATTAGCTTTGCTACAGCAATAGCGAGTCGCCGTGGAACCAGGCTTGGGGGTACGATAGGAGGCCTTCCGTCAATCTCCGCCTTCTCCTTTCTATTCATCAGCCTAGATCAGTCTCCTCAAGCGGCTGCCGACGCAACCCGTTCTTTTCCACTGGCACTTAGCTTCACAATCCTATTCTTCATCATGTACGCTTACGCTGTGCGAAAGGGCCCAGGATTCGCATTGTCGACCTCAATCCTAGTCTGGCTTGGACTTTCCGTCCCAGCGGCAGCCTACAATTTCAAGGACTCTTCGCTTGCGATAGTTGTCCTCGCCGTAGTTTCCACACTCGCAATCCTACTGTTTCGAAAGATGAAACTGGCTCCCATCAGGGGAGGAGGTGCAAGGCCTGCCAAGCGAGAAATCCTACGGCGTGGCCTATCAGGAGGCGCGGTCGTGGGCACAGTCGTACTGTTGAGCCAAGAGCTGGGCCCGATATGGAGCGGAATATTTGCCGCCTTTCCGGCTGTTTTCAGCCTGACACTTCTCTTTACCTACAGGACCGAAGGAGAGGAATTTTCTCGCGCGATCGTCAAGCCTCTTATGACCGCGGCCCTTGCAACAGCCCTTCCATACAGTATAATCGCGGGGCTCGTGTTTCCGTTGTTCGGGGCCCTAGTGGGTACTGGGCTGGCGCTTCTCTGCGTGGCTCCGATCGCCTACCTTTTGCTTAGATTCTGAAACGGAGCAGGCGTCACTGGGTCATCCATTGTTCTATCAGAGGTTTGAGTCGGAGATACACGTTCCTAGTGGCTTGCAAGTCATCGAGGCAGTGGTCCCGGATCGCTCCGAGGGCTTTGGTGTCTCCCTCCAGTGCGCGAACGTAGAGCTGTGGCACGTCCATTCCCATTGGCCCTTTCTTCTTGGCGATCGCGAAGAAATCGCAGACGTGGTCCAAGTAGGTGAAGGTGAGCCTCAACCGGTTCTTCACGACCTCATTCAAGTCAATGTGTCGTTTGGAGCTAATCGGCCTCGGGTCTAACCCATGCTTGAGAAATCGAGTAGTGAGAAACGGAATATCGAAGCCACGCCCGTTCCAAGTCACCAAGACGTCGTATGATTGAATCCGCTGGGCCAGCTTTGAAAGAACTGTCCCCTCTTCACGACTCCGTTTGACCTGAAAGTATTCGCTCCTGCCCTTCTCTGGGGCGAGTCCCGCGCCGACGACGATTCCCCCATCTGCTTCCAGTGATGAGGTTTCAATGTCGAGAATGACGGCTCTGACTGCCATACGATTCACGAGATAGACCTGATGGCTTAAGGCTTCATCCCCGGCAAAGGAACATATTCCGGATACGACAGAGGCCTGTACAAGTAAGAGACTGTTGCAGGCTCCAGCGGTTGTTCAGACAGAAAAATTGGAGAAGAGCTACCGCTTAGGCAAGAACGTTGTTAAGGCTCTTCGCGGAGTGAGTCTTACACTTCATCCGGGAGAGTTCGTCGTTGTAACCGGACCTTCGGGCTCAGGAAAAACAACACTGCTCAACATCATCGGAACCCTTGACAAGCCAACTAGTGGAAGAGTCCTCATCGATGGACAAGACCTTTCTGGGATGAAGGATGGACAGCTAACCAAGCTGCGCCGGCACAAAATCGGCTTCGTCTTCCAATTCCACAACCTGATTCCGGTCTTGTCAGCCTTGGAGAACGTGGAGCTTCCCCTTCTGACCGCTGGTGTGAAATCGAAAAAGGCTAGGGAGCGCGCCCATTCGCTACTGGGAAGGGTAGAGCTTGCAGATCGAACGGATCACTTGCCCGACGAGCTTAGCGGTGGAGAACAGCAACGTGTCGCGATTGCACGAGCTTTGGCGAACAGTCCCAAGGTCATACTTGCCGATGAGCCGACAGGCGACCTTGACACCAAGACAGGCTCAGCGGTTGTCCAGGTGATGTACGAGCTTGCGAAGCAAGAGAACGCCACGGTGATGGTGGTCACACACGATCCGGTTGTGTCGAGCAGAGCTGACCGGCTCTTCGAGATGCGAGACGGGGTGATCAATGAGGGAAAGCCTGCGAGACCCTCTGTAGAACAGCACTTGATTAGAGCAGTAGAATCTGTTCCTCCGGAACGCCAACAATCACTGTTCCAGCCTAACTAGCAATGCCCTAGGATTCGCGTATGCTCTCAGCCAAGATTGCCTACCGCAACCTTCCACGTCGGAAAGCCAGAACTGTTCTGACAATTGTCGCCGTGATGCTAGGCGTTGCCCTGCTTGTCGGCATAAACCTGGCAACCGCTGCCGCGAGCAGTGAGTTCACAGGATACATCAACAGGTTCTGGGGGGCGACCGACATTATTGTCCGGTACCCGGGAATAGGACCCCTTCCGTTTGAAGCAAATGGAAATCTCAGCATCGTCAACCAGGTCCCGGAGATTCGCCAGACAGTCCAACGATTAGACTGGTTCGGTTCGCTAGATAACATGACAGTTTTTCAGCTCATTGGAGTTAACCGGACAGACTTCGACTATTCCACTTTCAACATCACCGGCACAGCCCCCCTCTCACCCGGCTCTGCAGTTGTCGGGAACACTCTAACAACAAAGTACGGACTTGCCCTTGGCTCAACAATCAAGGTACTCAGCGAGACCCCGTCACTGCCTCCGAGAACAGTTGCGCTCAGCCTTACGGTTATCGGAATCAACAATCCGCTTCGCAACATCGGGAGCACTGTGTACGTGTTTCTTCCCGAGCTGCAGACAGCTCTCGGTCTCCAGGGGAAGATAACCCACATCTTCGCCACAATCAGCGACCCTTCGAAGGCGCTGGAGGTCCAGAGGGACCTTCAGCACCTGATGCCTGCTTTCGACGTCTCCGCGCCGAAAGCGGAGGCCGTCCATAGGATTCAGGGCCAGATGACCGGGTTTAACCTGGGGCTTAACGCGATGGTCGCGGTCTCACTCGTTGTCTGTTCTTTCATCGTTTTCAACACTCTCTACATGACAGTTAACGAGCGGACCTACGAGATCGGCGTGATGCGGGCTGTAGGCTCGTCCCGACGACAGGTCTTCAAAATATTTTTCGGCGAGGGACTGCTAATAGGATTGGTTGGTGCGAGTGCCGGCCTCATTGCCGGATGGGGCCTCTCAAGACTTTTCACAAGAGTCGCAGAGCAACTGCTTGAGATCCCCAGCCTACCCGTCACGCAGCTTACTCCATACATAGTCTTGACCGGCATAGCGGCTGGGCTTGGAGCGGTCGTCGCAGGCGCACTCTATCCCGCGGTTTCAGCCAGTCGAATTGACATTATTCGCGCGATAAGGCCAAGTGCCAGAGACAAGCCAAGGCGGGTCTCCGACTCGACAATTGGGGTAGCTAGCGGGGTGATGTTGCTGTACGGCTCGTTGCAGGCGTTCAGGCTAACACCGGTCCACATATCGTACCTTGATGTCGCTTTGATTCCGCTCGGACTCATAGTGTTAGGCGGACTAGCCTTCTCTCGAGCCAGTCAGTACATCACCGCGCCGCTCGTCAAGTTCTCCGGTGGCGTTGGCTATGTGGCCTCGAGGAGTGGAAGGCGGAGGCTTGTCAGGAACGCCGTTTGCTTCGGAATGATCACGATTACTCTCAGCTTCGTGGTGATGCTCGGCGGTATACAGGCGGGTACCCAGCAGGCAATTGAGCAGGGCATCAGGGAGGCCCTGGGGGCGGATATCTTTCTAGTGGCTAACCAGTCCATACCTATCAGCTTCACCAGCAATTTGGCGCAGCTTCCACAAGTATCAGTGGCGACTCCGCTATCACCAGGCCAAAACTTCACCAATGTCAGGGCGGTGAACCCACTGAACCCTAACGTAACATCTCAGATTGGGGTTCTCGCGGTTGACCCTGCAAATTTTCCGAAGATAATATCGTATGCCTTCATAAACTCGCCCACCCCGGAGCATGTCTACGGCCAGCTAGCCGGACTCGCGTCCAGACTGAGGGTTGGAGTAGGGGACAATGTTAGCCTAACAGCAATCCAGCAGGGCCTTCGGAAGATCGTTCAGTTCAAGATCGCAGGAGTGTTCACAGGGCCCGTTCTTCAGTACCTCCGGTTCGGAGAGAATTTCGCCAGCGAGTCTATTGTAGTATCCTTTGCTTCCCAGCTGAAATACTTCGCTGGAAACATGCACGCCCCTATCTTCCTCGTTAACCTAAAGCCTGAGACCAAGTCGCAGGCAGCGGCAATAGCGCATGATATTGCTATCGCGTATCCAAAATATGATCTTGCTGAGAACTCGGTGACACTTTCAGAGCTTCTCTCGCTGGTGCGAGGAACTATTGATAGAATCTTCGCCTTGATACTCTTGATTCTCTACTTCGCGCTCTTGATTGCGACTTTAGGAATCGCTGCGACGATGATCATGAGTGTCGCAGATAGGCGGCGTGAGATTGGCCTGCTGCGCTCACAAGGGATGAGCCGTGGACAGATAACCGGGCTCTTTCTTGGCGAGGGTGTCACGCTAGGCCTCTTCGGCTTTCTACTGGCCATTCCAGGAGGACTCCTCCTGCTCGTGGGAGCTACTAACAGCACGACGATTGCTGGATTCTGGCTGCCTTTCATCGTGCCGTGGAATGCAATTGTCCAGTCTCTTGTTCTTGCGATGCTGGCTGTTGTTGCAGGGAGCTTGTACCCTGCCCTTCGAGCTTCGAGAATGGACGTTACAAGGGCGCTCGAACAGGTTTAGCGAGTAAGCAAAAAACTGGGGCTTGATTCAGGCGACTCGCCGGTCTCATCGTTTTGTCTTAAGCTGCAAATCATGTAGACCTGTAACACGGGCGTAGTGTGCCTGAGTTGGATTCTCACGAGGTTTGCCCAATTCCGGGACCGTTACCTAGGCCCACGGCCGCTGTTTTTGAGCGCTCGCTCGTTTCTCGCTCGTTTCTCGTTTGGCTACTCGTTTGGCCGGTCATTTTTTCTCGTTCTCCCATTGCTCACGGTCGGGTTCTCAGTAATCTTTGAGAGATCGTGAGTCGGGGCTTGTTCTGGCCGATCTTGGAAAGGGTCAGACCCGGGTTAGTTTTGACGGATTAGAGATGGATGCGCTGAAAAACTCAGTATCGTCCTATGACTGGGAGAATCTTGTAGACCAGCCGTCCGAGCCCTGTCTCAGGACGAAGAATAGCAAGAGTGAACAAGCCTGCAACACCTAGAACTCCGATTCCTATCCATGCGTATTGGTAAGTCGAGACATCATGAAAGATCCTCGCGAACACGTTCATCTGTGTAAAAGCACCGTTCGTGGACGAAATTGTAAGGAAGAGATTCCCTCCCCCGATTATCTGGACCCGCGGAATATCAAAGGTTCCTCCTGGAAAGGACTGTGAAAACAGGACGGCAGAACCGACTAGAACAAGCTTCACCGTAACCGCGTTGTTCGTGGTGACGTGTGCGTCCGCATAATACCCTGGAGGCGCGAAACCTATCGAAGCTGGAAGCTCATTCGTGGTAACTTGCGGTGCAGAGAACACTTGAACATTCTGCTCCACAGGAGTAGGCAGAGCAATCAGAACAATGCCTGTGAGTATCAATCCGGCTAGAACGATAAATTTGGCGTAGTGCTGGCGAGTTTCGGAGGCCATAGCCGGCTCGATAGAGTCCTCGTTCCAGGAACGGGGTAAACGTCCCGTAACTGGTTACACTGAACAGCCAGTAACAAGAACTGAACGTTCACATCTAGGCAGTTCCAGCACGTCGGTGACGATCGGACTTTTCTCGTTGATAGGGACGTAGCCGCGTTTGTCATTTCACTAATAATGTAGCTTTGTAAGATTGTTTCAAGCACCATGGTCACGTCGACTAGGCTATTGGGCCTCCCTGACTCGACGGTGTTGCACCATTTCGGCGCATATACATCGACGGCGGGTGCGGGACGACATTGACGATTTCGAGTCGACCCGGACAGAGGCTCTGAGGGCGCATGAGAACGGGCTAAAGGCCAACTCTGCCTATTGGCAAGCACACGCCAGTTTCCTGCTTACCATAGCAGAGATTAGACTGAACCGGATCGCCGAGGGAGAGAAATGGTATGAAAAGGTTCTAAACTGTTGAAATCCCTTGGGAAGCTTGCGGATATGCGCTCGCCACTTTCAATCTTGTCCGTTCTTGCCCAAGCGCATCTGATGGATGCGAAGGGAGATTGGACCAACAGGCAAGGGGCTATTCTTGCAAAGTATCGAGTTTTATCGCGGAACATCTTGGGGAGTGTTGCACGAAGCTCTCGCCCGCACCCAGCTCGGAGAGGCCGCACTGACGAGAGGCCTCACCAAGGAGGCGGGAGAACAGTTCATGAAAGCGGCTGAAATCTATGAAACACTTGGAAATTAGACCCAGGTCGATAAACTGAACAGACTCGTCGCGGGGGCTATCTGAACCAAAAAAACTGGCCATCGCATGGGGAACCGCAGGTTCCGCGACCGCAACAGTCGCGTACGGGGACATAGACCTCGGTCAAGCTATGGTGCAGGAGCGGGAGAAGACTTTCCTAATGAAGCGTCTTTCTCATCACGACATCAAACGCTGGTCCGACTATACGATGCTCTCGCTGCTCCTTCCTAATTGCTCACGAGCCTTCCGAATATTCTTATTCCTCGCGTCTTCTGGACGCTCCCTATCCTAAACGCTCCCTGTTTGTGTCGCCGAAAAACTCGGAAGACAGCGGCAGATTGTCCCTCTGGGCAGATTACCACAAATCCTATTCCCATATTGAACGTTCGGAACATTTCAGCTTCTGCAATCCGCCCCTCACTTTGCAGCATGCGAAATATTACTGGAGGGGTCGGCATGTAGTCGAGGTCGGCTCCAAGCTTGGCTTGGCTGACTATTCGGTTGAGCTTGGAGAAGCCGCCTCCAGTTATGTGTGCGAGGCCGTGGACTTCTGCCTGCTTCAAGGTCTCAAGGACCGGTTTGACGTAGATTCGAGTCGGTTCGAGCAGCTCCTCTCCGATGCTTCGTTCCAAGTCTGGGATTACCTCTCTGACAGGGTGATTTTTCAGCAGAACCTTCCGGGCAAGGGTCAGCCCATTGGAGTGAATTCCAGAACTAGCTACTCCGATTAGCTCATCTCCGTTACGAATCCTATCGCCTAAGACCAAGTCACCTTTCGAGCAGATTCCAGCAGCCATTCCGACTAGGTCGATTCCTGCCTCCGAAAGTAGATCCGGCACAACAGCAGTCTCCCCTCCAACCACGGCCAATCCCGCCTGTTTCGCCCCCACCACGATTCCCTCTGCGATACTAGCGACCATCGTGGGGTTTGGCTTCGATACTGCGAGATAGTCGAGGAAACTAATGGGTTCTGAGCCTGTGCAGATGATGTCATTAGCGCACATGGCCACACAATCGATGCCGATAGTGTCGTACTTTCCCATCATACGTGCAATGAGGACTTTAGTTCCGACACTGTCTGTGTGCAGGCTAAGGACGCGATTGTTTCCTACATCAACGAGTCCCGCGTAGTGCCCTATTGGGAAGATTGGTCGGCCGAGTTTTCCCTTCCTGGTCTGGAAAGTAACAGCTAGTTTCCGGGCTACTATTCGATGAGACTTGCTGACTTGATCTAAGTTGACCCCGGCGTGCGAATAAGACGTCCGAGGCCTTGGCATCTTACAGCTTCAGCCCAGTCAAGCGCTCATAAGCGATGATGTAGCGTCTGCTGGTCTCGGAAATTAGGTCTTCTGGAATGTCCGGAGGCCTCGGAACCGTCATACCCTGTTTGCGCGCTTGGTCAAGATTCTTCTTGTAGCCTACCTTCGAGAGCCAATCACGTATAGGCTGTTTGTCATAGCTCTCCTGTACCTTACCCGGCGCGTAGCTTTCTTTAGGCCAGAGCCTGAACTCGTCGGGTCCAACTGAATCCGCGAGGATGATATTCTCCTCCTCATCAAAGCCAAACTCTAATTTCAAATCAGCGAGGATGAAACCAGCGCTGTCCGCACGGTCCAGGATTGTCTTGTAGATGCTGACGGTTCTCTCCTTAAGGGCCGCAATCTGCTCTGCATCGAGCCACCCTTCATCTTCAATCTGCTCGACCGTAATCGGCTCGTCCTTTTTCTCCGACTTTGTGGTCGGGTCGAAGATGGGTTCTGGGAGTTTGGCGGCGAGAACTGGCTCCACCGATGGGAGAAATATCTCGTGCTTCGTGAATCTCTCGTAGAGGCTTCCGTAGAGATAACCTCGGACGACACACTCGACCGGTATCATCTTCAGCTTCCGGACGATCATCCGCTGCGGATCCTTTAGGCGAACCATGTGGTGGGGTGTCTTGAGATAGTCGAACCAGAACGCGGCCATTTTGCACAACGCCTCGCCCTTCTTCGGTATTGTCGACGGAAGGACCACGTCGTATGCTGAAACCCGGTCCGTGAAGACGAAGAGCAACTGGTCATTTCCAATGTCGTATACGTCCTTGACCTTGCCGCGCTTGAAAGGGACTTGCGGTGGAGGAGTTGGATCTTTCTGGGTCATTCTTTCGCATCCACCACTCGTGCTAGTTGGAGACCTCGTTTTCCCGGAGAAACTTGCTCCAAGTTGTGCAAGGCTTCAAGTTTCGTTTCTCCCGATAAGGAGAGAAGACTGAGTAATAGGCTCTAGCATATCGAGTTTCCAACCAGGGCTCATCGGAGACTACTGAGCCCTAACAACAGAGCTTAGGGCCAGTTGATTGTCTCGTTCATGAACCTGATATATGGCGCAGTACGGGCGTCGGGTTAGGCTGGAGTATACGTGGAAGTCAAGGAAATGAGTAAGGGCATCAAGGCCGGTTTGAAGGGGACAAACATCAGCGAGAGAGATGCGAAGGAAATTATCGCGGGGGTTCAAGCTATGTACGACCGCGTGCCAGCGCTCTTCCGGTCGATGCTGCCCAGCCTTCCCGAAGTCTTGAAACGCATCCCTCCCAGCGCGGGAAAATACACGCTTGACGAAATAATCATCCTGCTTGACTGGGCTTACGAGAACGGCCACCTCAAGCGATAGGAGTCGTGGGAATTCTGACTCATCCATCCAAGGACATTATTGGGAGCAAAGGAGGCGAGCTGGCGGAGAGGAAGATCGCGCTACTAATTTCAAGCAGTGTAGCAGCTGTCAAATCGCCAGAGGTCGCCCGGGAACTCATGCGACATGGAGCAGATGTTTACGCTGTCATAAGCCCTGCAACAGAGAAGCTGGTCGGCGCTGACCTTCTAGAGTGGGCGACCGGGAACCCGGTCGTGACGAAGCTCACAGGCCAGCTCGAACACATCACTCTTGCAGGTAACAGCCCCGGGAAGGTTGACCTGGTCCTTGTCGCTCCTGCCACAGCTAACACCATTGGGAAAATGGCGTCTGGGATTGACGATACTCCCGTTACGACCGTCGCCGCTACGGCAATCGGGTCGAAGATTCCCGTTCTAGTCGCACCGGCAATGCACGAGCCCCTATACGATCATCCAATCGTACAGCAGAACATTGCCCGTCTGGAAGAAGCCGGCATTGAGTTCATCCAGCCTGAAGTCGTAGAGGGAAAGGCGAAGATCGCCCCAACCGAGAAGATTGTCAGAGCGGTCATCGCAAGGCTTGCGGCCCAGAAAAAAGACATGAAGGGGCGCAGGGTCCTCGTGACCGCTGGCCCGACAATTGAGCACATAGACCCAATCCGGGTGATCACGAACCGCAGTTCCGGAAAGATGGGTGCCGCGATCGCGAAGGAAACCGTAGAGAGGGGAGCTGAGACTACGCTAATTCTCGGGCCGGGAAGCGCCGAACCACCACAGGGGGTTAAAACCATTAGAGTCGAGAGCACGGAGGACATGCTCAGCGCGGCAGTCAGAGAGCTGAAACAGGGCCGCCACGAGATCGTCTTCGCCGCGGGCGCGCCCAGCGATTATAGGCCAGCCAAGGCTTCTCCGACCAAGCTCAAGACCCGGAAACAAAAAATCGTCACCATTGACCTAGAGGCAACCCCGAAAGTGATTGCTGAGGTTCGAAAAGCCCAGCCCGGCGCCTTCATCGTCGCCTTCAAGACCGAGTACAACGTATCCAACGACCAGCTAGTAGACGAGGCATTCGAAATACTGAGCGAGAAGACAGCTGACCTCGTTGCGGCAAACGATGTCGGACACGAAGGGGTAGGCTTTCAAACCGAGACAAACGAACTCTACGTGGTAGATGGAGAGAAGAGGGTCACGCATATTCCCCTCGCTGACAAGAGAGAGGTAGCCCGCCAGCTTGTCGACATTGTAGTCAAGCACTTGAACTCCTAGACTGGCGCTCATTCTATGACCCGTAACAAGCTCATCGCAGCAGCAGTGCAAGTAAGGCCCGTCTCCCGAGCTATAGACAAGACCATCGACCAAGGGGTCAAACTTGCGGGAAGAGCTGCGGAGCGAGGAGCTGACATTATCTGTCTCCCGGAACACTGGCTTCCAGAAGAAATAATTCCGACACCTGTCGACCCAATCCCATACTTCCAGTCTCTTGCAAAGGATTACGGGGTCACCATTGTAGCCGGCGCGTTCTTCGAACGCGTCAAGGGTCAGGTCTGGCTGAGCAGCCCGATCATCAATTCAAAAGGAAGGCTTCTGGGTCGCCAGTTCAAAGTCCACCTGTTCTGGAGAGAGAAGAAGCTCGCCAAGCCCGGGGACACCTACCAAGTCTTCAAGCTTGATGGTTACAAAGCGGGAATACTCGTCTGTTACGATGTTGACTTTCCGGAGCCCTCCCGAATCTACGCCCTAAACGGAGCAGACATCATCCTCTGCCCGTCCCGGATCATCAAGGGGGGAAACCGGCCCTGGCAACAGTACCTAACAGTCCGCGCACTGGAGAACCGCATTCCAATAATCGCCCCCAACGTCTACGCCCCTCCCCTGTTCATAGGGGGAACTACCATCGTTAGCCTCCGTCAAGACCCGGTGAGAAAGATTGCGCACCCTAGGATCAGGACCATAACGCAACAGTCGGAAGGAATCATTCTTGAAAACATCGACCTCCCCTTGCACAACCGTCTGAGGAAACTTCGATTCGCAGACAGGCGGCCCGAAACTTACCAGTAGAGGTTGAGAACCGTAAAGCAGCGAGTTCAAGGGGTCATTTTCGACCTTGACAATACACTGCTTAGATCGAGACGTGGTGCGCTGAGAGCGCTCAAGTCAGCCTCTGAAATGATTCACGAACACCTGGCGAAACAGGGCTATGTCTACGGGAAGGCCGAGCTACTTAGACAGCTCCGTCTAATCGACCAGTTCATGCTGGGCAAGAAACGATTGTACAACAGAGATGTTTGGTGGAAGACCCTCCTGAGAGAGCTGGGATTATCACATCTTTCGGGTACCTGGGTTCACCAAACAACCCTTCACTACTGGAAAATCTACGCGGCAGAAAGCCCACCTTTCAAAGACGCAGAGCCCACCCTGAAGGTGTTCAAGAAGGCGGGGTTCAAAATAGGAGTGGTCTCGGATAGCGACGGAACACCAGGAATGAAGAGGAAGAGGATACGCCTGCAAAGTTTCAGAACTCTACTCGAAACAATTGTTGTTGCGGGAGAGGACACGCCAAAAGTGAAACCCAGCAAAACCCCGTTCATGCTGGTCGCACGTCGTCTAGGGCTGAACCCAAAAAACTGCGTCTATGTCGGCGACAATCCTAGGACAGACATCGATGGGGCGAAAGCTGCTGGCATGGTTATGATAAGGGTCAGACGAGACGGCAACAACATGGGACACCCAGACTACGAGGTCCGCTCGCTCCGAGAGGTCCAACCACTAATTTTCAACCTGAGAAGTTGAAATATCGATTGGTGGCTGCTTTTCGAACAAGACATTTGTTGACATTCCACCTAGTCTCTTTCTGATCAGAGTTTCCATCTCCGCCATTCGCTCATACCCCACAAATCTTCGTTGAAGGTCAAGCGCGACCTTGAGGCTGGTCCCAGACCCGAGAAACGGGTCTAGAACCATGTCGTCCAGAACGGAGAACATTCGGATCAGTCTTCTCGGAATCTCCTCTGGGAACGCGGCGATTCTTCTCTCTACACCGTCGACGTTCTGCCTCGCCCCAGTCACTGTCCAGACCTGTGAAAACCACTTGTCCCGTTCTGACTTTGTGAATACGCTCCGGTAACGTACGGGGTCCTTCGGGACGAACGAGCGCAGCCCGCCTTTTCTGAAAATCAGGATATACTCCATGTCCAACGTGACATACGCGTTTGGCGGGAGGAAGCCTGAGCCGAGGAATGCGCCTTTCCCTTTGTAATGGGGTTTCGTAGTCGGCTTCTTCCAGAGAATGTACGGAAGGGTAGCGAGGCCGAGTCGCTCGAAGGCTTCGATGACACGTGAATGGTTCGGGTAGAGGCGGAATGTGCCATCGACCGTTCTGGTCGCGTCTCCGATGTTGACGCAAGCAAGTCCTCCGTTGACGAGGACACGCGATACCTCTCTCCAAACCTGGTCTAAGTAACCGTGCATGCTGTCATAGCTGTGAAATGATTCCTGCGCGAAGAAACCGTCCCAGAGCGCGACCATCGGATACGGGGGCGAGGTGACCACCAAGTGAATAGACTCGTCAGCCAGTTCTCGCATCCAACGGCTGTCCCCGAGAATGACGCGGTAATCAGCCGTTTTTCCCAAGGACCCACTATCCTATGTACTCAGAGCTTCCTGTTGCTTGTCGGCCGAATTTTTCGCCGCTCTTCCGCAAGGCTTCTTCAATCTCTTTCGCCTGTTTTTCCAGCTCGTCCATGTCAATCTGTAGGCCAAACTTTCTAGCTAGGACCTTTAGAATTATGACGGCGGCTCGTGGATCAACCATGAACCCTGATGTCTCCCCTGACAGGAAGAGACCTTTCAACTTGCGGACCTTCGCCAGACCCGGAATCAGACCGTTCATCCAAGTCACCGCACCGCTATCGATGATGCTCACGTCGAGCTGCTGCAGTTCCTTGACAAGGTCAAGATCGCTTGCGGCCCCGTAGACCTTAGGCTTCTCAGCAATCTTTCCCGTGATAAACGCACCGACAGTAAGGATCGTGTCAACACCGAGCTGTTCAGCAAGGTTCACGACGGCCTCCGACAATCGAAAGGCGCCTTCCGGCAGTATCGGCTGCGCGTCTCCGGTGTATAGAATGAGGTCCTGCTCTGCGTTTGTGTTGACCCAATAATAGATTTCGTGTCTCATCAGGCTTGGCGAGCTGTCAGAGTCCAGAAGGACCCGTGGTGGCAGATAGTCAGAGTATAGATGGCCCATTGGCTGGGCGTTGAGTGTTTTAATGAGAAAATCGAGGACTATCTTGGCAACACGGCCGCTGTCGGGAAGTCCAGCGATCATGATCGGCTTTCGCAGCTTCGGAGCTTCGTTAAGGTGGATGTCGATCGGGTTTCTCAAGAATCACACTCCATTAGGCGAGGCTCTGAATAGATTTCCTTGTTCTGAGCGTGTTGATAGACATTCCCTTGTGACTAAATTCACCGTGTTCCGACAAAAGATTCCTTACCTTTTTCCAAAAATGTTTATATGACCTGCTCATCATACCAACTCTTCCGCGACTCGTTGGTGAATGAATGGCAAAATTCATGCTTTCTCTCCGCGACGAAAACTTTCGACTCTTATCGAATGAAGCTGAGGATCGAGGAATAAGCGTTCAAGAGCTCATCCGTGCCGTCATAATTCCGGACTGGGCAAGACAAAGCACATTCACCAGAAACCAAGCAGTCTCATCTTTCTCAACATCACGGACAGGGATTCAGAGCAACAGCAACCACAGACCTCAACTCGTACCCGCTCTGAGCATCGCTCGAAAGAGCGGCGGTCTTACTCAGTAAGAGTTGGCTCAACCCTAGAGCCGCTTCCTACCGAGTCTCGCGACCTGAACAATTGTGACCCTTCAAATCGAGGGTCTGCAATTCAGCCGGCATCCTAGTAATACTTTCGGTTGGTCCCGGCCCGATTCTCAGCAGACGTAGATTTCGGTGTATCTCTGAAGCGTCTGTTCCCTTTTCGGGTCCCTGTCTTCTATGAGAGTTGCCCAGTACGGAGTTCTGAGGTGCGCTAGGAACTCGTCAGTTCTTACCTGTCGCGAGTCATAGAAGACCTGGACTATTCCGTACGGTGATTCGACGTAATTGGTGACGAGGACCTCGACGACCCCTCTTACCCTAGATAGGCTGTCCCGAATAGCGTCTGAACACTTCGCGCAATACATCCCACCAACAAAAACGGTCGCCCTTGCCATCTCCGAACGCGTGCTTCCAGCTTGGCGAGCTCGTGCCTGTTCTTCCACGAGTGAAACGCCCATTTCCATGACTGCAAATCTTGCCTATATGCCTAGCGCTAGAGGCGTTCGTATGCCCAAGAGCCTCACGGAAACCCAGGATGCTCAGGGTCGTTTGATGAATGACTTCTTCAAAGGGAGAGACGTTTCCGAAATCATCCAGCGGGACGACGGCTTCATCGAAGCCAACCCCGTTTCGATGTACTTCAGGACATTCCGTCAATGGCCTAGAATCGAGAGGGACGCTATGAACTATGTCAGGGGAAGAGTTCTGGATGTCGGATGTGGAGCCGGGAGGCATTCGCTGTATCTTCAGCAGAAGAAAAAGCTCGATGTCATCGGAATAGACGCTTCCCCGTTCGCTGTGAAAATCTCCAAGCGGAGAGGTTTGAAGAAGGTTAAGGTCATGTCATTTGAGAATGTTTCTTCAAAGCTCGGAACCTTTGACACCGTTATCATGATGGGCAACAACTTCGGGCTCTTTCACAGCTTCAGAAGAGCACGTCTCATGTTACGCAGGCTTCACAAGGTGACCGGAGCGGGCGGGCGTATTGTGGCGGAGACCCTAGACCCTTACGATACGAGGGACCCTGACCATCTCGCCTACCACCGACGAAACAGGAGACGTGGCAGAATGGGAGGCCAAATCAGAATGCGGATCCTTTATCGAAAGATTGCAACACCGTGGTTCGACTATCTCTTCGTCTCTCGGGACGAAATGGAAAAGCTCTTGCAGGGCACCGGTTGGAAGGCTCGGCGGGTTCTCGGAAGGGGACCCTCGTACGTCGCAGTTATTGAGAAAACGTCTTGATAGTTAGCCGCCGTGTTATTCTCTGAAGTAGCTAGCCACTTTCTCTATGAAAACGCGCGCTTGTGGGAGGATTCCCTTCGTTGACCACAGTCCTCCCTCGGGAACGAAGGTTAGCATAAGCTCTCTACACCCTACCTTTTGGAATCGTTCTACTTGTTGAATACAATCGTCAGGCGTGCCATGGATCACTGTGTCGAACGCTGTTTGTTCGGGTATGGACTGGGCAATTTTGTGAATTACCCTCCGTTGCGCCTTTGGGTTATCGAGGCGTTCCCAAATTCGTCCAGGATGCGGAGCCGAAGGGTCCACTTTCCTCAAGGCCTCAGGTATGAGCGCTAGAAAGTATCTTGCGGGGCCGAGAATCTGCTTGTCCGCCTCTGCCCGCTGCTTTGACACGCTGGCGAGAGTGTAGTAGGCTGGGTTGAACAGGCGGAGTTGCCGTTGGGCCTCGTTGGCCGACTCTCGAATTTTCGCTAGGTCTTCCCTGTAGGTCTCTGTGTTGTGGCAGTGTGGGATCCATCCGTCTGCCTGTGCTCCTGTCAGTCGGAGCATTTTGTCCCCGAAGGCTGCAAGGTAGATTGGAACAGGGCTGCTCCTAGGAATCTGCAGGTGCGCGTTTTTTAGGCTGTAAAACTGGCCTTTGAAAGTAGCAGGACGCTCAATTGTCGAGTCCCAGAGTATCTTCATCACTGTGAGTCCTTCCTCGAGTTTACCGTATCGATAATCGGTGGGCATGCCGAACGGGGCTTGGTTCATCGGGTCGCCAGCTCCAAGACCCAGAAAGACGCGTCCGGGAAACATCGCAGTCAGGGTCGCCGCGGTCTGGGCGACGATGGCTGGGTGTCGTCGAACCAGGTCGGTGACTGCGACTCCCATCTTGATCGTTCGAGTCTGGGCCGCGAGGTTGGCGATTGTTGTGAACGGTTCAGGGGCGGCCGCTTGACCGGTCCCATAGAGAAGATGATCGTCCAAGAACGCAGAGTCGAAGCCAGCCTTCTCCAAAAAGTAGGTTCTGTGGACGACCTGTTGGAAGGATTCATCGGCTGCTTGGAAGATTCGTACTCCGAAACGAGCAGGTCGCCTGTGCTTGGTCAACTGGTCTCGTCGGACATTGCCATTTGGGGTATGACCTGCTCAAGCTTCATGTGATGAACCCGCCGGTGAACTATGATTAGGGTGAGGCAGCGAGGACACACAGGTGCGGTGGCCCCTCTTGTCTCTAATACAATTAGCCAATTCTCTGGGACGTATTCGTGACGGAAGGCGCAGACGGCCAAAGCGCAGACCTCGGTATCTCTCCGCTATGGTTTGCCTTAAGCCTTCGAGAATCACTCGAGCTTTGAGTTCCTGTCAGATCTGAATGACGGGCCCCTCGTACTGACTGATTGTCCCCTTGTCCTTAAATCGCCCTAGCAGACGCGACCCTGAGATTGCAACAGCAAAACACGGAAAACCCGCAGCAGGAGACCGAGTTGGAGCAGCTTCTCGGGTTGTGGGGCGGTGAGATTGTCTTTGGACCCCTTATACGCGGTCAGCTGACCATTGACGGCCGTGGACAAGAATGGATTGCGAGCGTCAAAGGATTTGACGCGATCGTCGAACAGAAAGACAACTCCACATCATTCACGCTGCCTGGCGGCCATGGCGAGTTTCGGGGACACGTCGGCCGGACCGCGAATAGTATCGAGGGACACTGGATTCAACCCGCTGGCGTTACTCTAAGCGACCGATACGCAAGCCCTCTCACTCTCACACGATTAGAAGAGAACGTTTGGAGGGGCAAAGTCGTCCCATTAGACGACACGCTCACAATCTACCTGGCAATTCGGAAGAATGCCGATGGCTCGCTCGGCGGTTTCATACGCAACCCAGAATTCAACCTGGGAGTAGGCCGGCCTTTCGCCATTAGCGTCGATGCCGACCTTATCACATTCTCGAACAAGCGGAACCCCAACGACAGGCTCCATGGCAACTATGACCGGAAAAACGACCGGCTGCATTTCGCCCTTCCTGACTGGGGAGCATCGCTTGAACTCACACGACGGGACAGGAACAATGCCTATGGATTTTACCCCCGAACACCCAACAATGCAGGATACGCTTACCGACAGCCCATCTCTGAAGATGATGGCTGGACAACAGGGTCACTCACTAGTGTCGGGCTAGATTCCAAACCCATCACGTCACTGGTCGAACACATTTTCAACACTGAACCTACAGACTACACAACTCCATATGTTCAAGGACTCCTCATAGCCCGCCACGGAAAACTAGTCCTCGAAGAGTACTTCAACGGCTTCGACAAAGACAGGCCGCACGACACGCGCTCTGCCGGAAAGACTTTCGCCTCAGTACTAGTCGGCATCGCCATAGACAGTGGCGCCAAATTCGGCGTGAATTCTCCGGTCTATCCCCTGTTTCCCGAGTACAAGTTTCCCAACATGGACCCTAGAAAGATGCACCTGACTGTCGAAAACCTCCTCACAATGACCACGGGACTGGCGTGCGACGACAACGATGACGACTCCCCAGGAAACGAGGGCGTGATGCAAGGCCAGCGACTCCAGCCAGACTGGTACGAGTACACGCTCGGCTTGCCCGTATCGCACGAGCCGGGAGGGAGTCAGGCCGTCTACTGCTCGGCCACGATCAACCTGCTCGGCGGCGTCGTCAAGAATACCATGCGAACTTGGATTCCAGAGTTCTTCCACAAACACTACGCGAAACCGATGCAGATTCGTCGTTATCACATGAATCTCATGCCGACCGGCGAGGGATACGTGGGCGGGGGAGTCTACATGCGTCCCCGGGACCTTCTAAAACTGGGACAGCTGTACTTGTCCGGGGGAACCTGGAATGGAACCCGAGTTTTGAGCAGGAGCTGGGTTGACCAGTCGACAAAGCGACACTCAAGCTACGACCGAGAGCACGGATACGGGTACGCATGGCACATACACGAATACCACGCGCAAGGCATTGTGTACAAAGGGCATTCTGCTGAAGGCAATGGGGGCCAGCTCGTGATCGTCATTCCCCAACTCGACCTCGTAGTCCTGTTCACTGCTGGCAACTACCAAAGCTACCCGGTCTGGCGTAGGTTCGGCGAAGAGCTTGTGCCGCAGTACGTACTGCGAGCAGCATCCCCCTCAAAGAATTAGGTACTCTTCAGCCCCACAAGTCCCCGATAAAGCGGAATCAAGCAGACTGAGCGTCCAACGAGGATTCCCGTGTCGCAAAGCGCCGTTTGACCTAGCGGAGCCCCTCCAGCTAGGTGACCCCGAGTTACAGCTTTTTCAAATCATATTCTCAAGAGACGTGAAAAGGTAGCTGGGTCCAGTAAACGAGCATCAGGACCAGAAACAAAGGTGGTACAGAGTCGTATGCTCAGGGCGAAAACACTAGCGGTGCTCACGTCGACCGATGGTTTTCCCGCGCTTTTGGTGAATGCGTTCTTCGCACTTTGCAAAACATCCTTGGCAAACCCGCACTAGGGGCACTGGTCTCCTGCTATCATCTGGACGAGCAGGCGAAGACCGCTGGAGAGGTCCACAGAATTCTCTGGAAGGTGTTCAACAACGGGGCCCTCGTTCTAGAGAAGCTGATTGTAAAAACCCTCTATCGTGAGTTGAACGTGGCTCAAGACGAGAGGAGTGCGTTCGAATTCGAACCAATGGTCCTCATGGCCAAAGAGAAATTGAAAAGCCCTATGGGCAGGTCAAAATGATCGGATCGGATGTTGTAGCTAGACTGCTCGCACAGAGGCGAGAGGAGACATTTTGGCACTCTTCCACCAAAAACCCCGAAATCATGGATAGCCTAGAAGGCGTGGCTTTACGAATTGGAAGAAAGGCCGAGTCAATTGAGGTAGATATCAACGACCTTGTCGCTGGGCGCACTAGAAACAAAGAAGGCTGGAAACCACAAAGTTTTCTGGTTGAACACGCGAGTGGGAGAGACCTATGTTTCGACCCCCCGCGACCTTTACGGGGAATTGAGGGGGCAAAAGAGTGGTACTCGCCGAATCGTCAGTTCTTTGGGCTCACTTTCCGAAAGACCGTGTAGAACAGTGTGACCGAGACTGCGTAAAAGCCTGCGGCCAAGTAGAACGGAAGGTCAAACATTCCAGATTCGAGTATTGACCCGCCCAGCACTGTGCTGACGCTGTTTGGGAGCCTCCAGATTATCGAGTTGATCGCGCTCGCCAAACCCCGCTCTTCAACAGTGATTATTCCCATCAGGTATGAATCCATTAACGGGCTGGCCATGTTCATCAGAGCCGCCCGAGCAATGTACAGCCCGGCCGCGAGGAGCGGGTTGAAGACGAATGCCAGGCTGAGCATGAGGACCGTGGCAGAGCCTGTCACCATCGCTATGGAGTTCACCTGCCCATACGTTTTGGCAAGACGTGAGCTAGTTAATGCGGACAGACCTATCGTGACATTCGAGACGGCAAGCAACGGACCGCTGTACGTGTCGGGAATAGCAAATTTGAGGTAGAACCATGTTGGTATGAGGGGAATGATGAAGCCTGCCCCCAGCCCGATGAGGCTGTTGATGCCTGAAAACTTCAGCAACAATCTCATGCTTGGCCCCGACTTCAGCAACTTCGCACCAGGGCGAACAACCTCGGCATAGTTTCTGAGCAGCAGAACCAGGAACACTGGAGTGGCCACCGAGAGAAGGGCGAAGAACATCATGAAGCTCTGGTGGACAGTCGCGGAACTGACTCCCAGCGCGGTCTGAAGCTGGGGAAAGACAAAAGGCACTGCCGACCCCACACCGAAGGATATGGTACCTACCACGAACGACCAAGAGAAGGCGTTGTTGCGATTCTCTTTCACAGTCTGATCTGCAATTATCGCATTCCAAGTGGTCAAAGATGCCGCCTCAGCGAGACCGAGAAGAATAGCGCTCACCAAGAGGTAAGACAAGCCGCTCGTCAAAGCAAATATTGCCAAACTAGGCCCGACACCTATGGACCCGAGCAACAGAAGCCACTTCCTTCCCATTCTATCGGATATCAGGCCGAATGGAATCCCTGTGACTATGGTCACGAGCCCAAAAACGCCGACCAACAACCCGACTGTTCCAGAACTGAAGCCAACCTCCGGCATATAGCCGGTAATGTATACGATCAGGTATCCTACACCCGCGCTCGTGAACGCATTACTGACAATGAGCCACTTGACCCGTGAAGGTAGTCTCGGGGAAACCGATGCCTTGAGACTATCAACTATCGTCTGGTCGTTGCGCGGACTAGCAGTGTTCATCGCGGGAGAGACCGCGTAGGCCTGGCGTTTAAGTTCAGCCACGCGGAGTAATTGTTAATGAACCGGAAAAAATCTCAGCGTTCTTTTTTAGGGCCCATGGGAGTTCTAGTCTATCGCCAGCGAATCCGAACAAAGTTCGCCACCATTCCGCGTAGAACCCTTCAATCCTGGCTGAACGGACTCGATAACACGTCCAAGATGCTAGACCCTGCCCAATGGACGGGGAAAGACCCCGCTACGGTATGTGGACCTTGATCGTTAGCTCGCTACCACACCACGACGCTTGCAAAGCCATCCGTCTCAACTCTCGCCCATCCTCTTGCCCCAAAAACTCGAGCCCAACTAGTTCTGCATCGGTTAATTCGAACGGTCCGACAGAGGGCATTGCTCTCCGAAGGTCGCGTGAAAACGCGGCCTCGTGGATTATTAGGGGTCGTGGTACAGTTCTCTAAACAATGATACACTACAATGCGACCAATAACGTCACGTATCGAGCGGTTGCTTTACAACTGTTTCACTGCTGTCATCTTTCCTCGGCCTCAGGACAATGGCAATGAAAAAGAGGGCGAGGGCAATAAAGTCCATTGAAAGCCGGGTGAACTCGTTAGCAGGTGATGATAGAGGCAACAGGTCGAGGGCCGATTTAACGAAAAAAGGGAGAAAGGCCAGCGAGACGATGATTAACGCAGGCTGCCTTCGCTTGTACCAGGCGTAGAGTGAAACTGAGAAGAGGACGAGGGCGAAGACTCCCCTCCCCAGCTCAAGAATCTCGAACGGGTCTGTGAGAGGCTGCCCGCTGGGACCTATTGAAAGCACTGCCCAGTCTCCTATGCTTCCATACAAGCTCATCCCGAGTTCGGCTAGGTGAGGAGGTCTGCAAGCCTCTCGGCCCAAGTCTCCCAGATCCTTGGATGGTAGTTCTTGAGGAGCTTCACGATCCTGGCCGGGTCTCCTCTGCACCTGTAGAGGACGAAACCCGCTTCGCGCCTGGCCTCAACGAGCCCTGCCTCGATTAGCCTCTTCATGTGCCAGTTTGTCGAGGACGCGGAGATGTGAGCGAACTCCGAGAGCTCCTTCTGGCTCGTTTGCTGTTTCCGAATCAGGTAGAGCATCAAGTCCCTTTCGGTCTCCTGGGAGAGAACGCTGAGAATCTCCTGCTCCTCAACCCCGAGCCCCATGTTAGGATAGAACCGTTTGTAGAGGCCTCGTCTCAATGAGACAATGGCGCGATCTTTTTCCAGCTTGTAGAGATGGTATTGGATGACTCCCATTGCGAGGTCGAGCTCGCGCTTGACCTTTCGAAGGTGAGCGCCCGGGTTTGCCTGGATAAACTCTAGTATCTGCTGTCTTCTAGAGTATGCTTCTTTTTGAACTCCTATAGTGCGCGTCTGCGGCTACTCTCCAGGCGAGCCAATGTGTCCTGCATACTTGTATTTCAAGCAAGATGTTGCACACCAACCGGGAGACGGCCTGGACCAAACGCCCTAGTGGGCGCAGAGAAAGGGCCCGGGTCCATTTGACTCCCGGGTTAATCTTCCCCACGCCTTCTTTGTCTTTCCAAGAGGTGGAGGTAGCTTTCGAGCCCTTGGGTATAGGCTTCCGGTGGTGGATGGTCGTCGTATTCTGGGTGCTCGTTGTGCTTCGCGTTGAACCGGACGTAGACGTAGGTAATGCTGGCGATGATTCCGACCCATAGAATGGCAGTCGGCAGGCTTGTCAGGAGGACCAGGCCGGCAGCGGCTACGAGGACCGGGACTAGGAAGATGGCTATGATTCGGAGAAAGGATACTAGAGCATCGCTTCGCAGAGAGGACCGCCTTCCCAACCAGCCCACCCGCTCACAGTTATACTGTTAGGCTGCGACAGATTTAGGGCTACCGTGTCTCTTAGACCCATGGGGCCTGGAACCGTTATCACTAACCGGCTTTGTTCCGGGTCTCCGCTGCTAGGAGTTCTGGCAAGACGGGGGAGGCACTGGGTTCGCAAAGGGGGCGGCTTAGGGCGTGGGATGCCGGGGCTGGCATACAAGATTCGAGTAGCCCCCCCGGAGGCTAGAAAAAATTCACGGGTGCTGGTTTTCGAAACCCCATTTTCAAGGCTGATTTCAAAGACTGATTTCAAGATAGTGATTTCGACGATTGATTCTCGATTATCCGTTTCGCAACGCTAATTTTTGTTCGATTTTCAATAGCGGAGTCCAAAAAAATGTTTTTCGCACTTTTTTAGGTAGCTCAATTTCGTTTGCGGGCCAGGTGGTTTAGGGCTTACGTGAGAATAATAACGATTCGTGCGCCGGGACGGGACGTTCTTCCGGAATTACGTTTCGGGTTTATGACAGATCAGACCCGACGCCGCCGCGTTAAACCTTCCCCATAGAATCTGCTTATACCAGTAGGGGACGCCGAGCTGTCCGGACACTTCTCGGGTCACCTGAAGAAGCACGACATCTTCCAGGTTTGGGACTTGTCCTGATTCGCTCGACCGAGCTCAGTTGGCGTAGCTGTACCAGGTGCCAATACCATACTTCCAATCCATCGTAGTACACTTAGTGGAAAGGTAGCCCAAGAGAGCATTTCGACTGAAAGATTTCGATAACTATCCAACTCGTTTTTCCGCAAAGCGTGTAGGCATCTCCGACATAGGACTAGACCATTCCACTTTGAACCGGCGTCTGGTCTCCATAGGAGCATCGTCCGATGGAGGACTTGCCATGTTATCATGGACTCGCATGTCGTTAGTCTACATCCTCGCAACTACGGCGATTGTACCATCGTTGCTGGTAGCAGAGACAGGAATCGTCACCGCAGCCCGTGGCCTGGTCGTTAGAGGACGAGCTAGCTTCAACCGTGTCGGCGCGTTGATGGTTTCGGGCTTCTTCCTCGGCGTCTTAGGAGTCTTTAGTTGGATTGGAGCAGCGATTGAGCTTGACCATACAGTCGATGTTTGCGGATACTCCAAACTCTACCCTGCTGACCCCACAGCTCAATGGGCTTGCCCGCAAATCCAAGCCTCAAACCAGATCACGTGGATCCTAGCCACCAGTCTTGTCATACCAGCTCTCCTGTTTCTCGTGGCCCATATCTCGCACTTCGCCAGGAGCATAAACTGCGCCAGATACCTGTGAATCCTCAGGTCGTCAGCACCGATCCACAGGCCTTCGCAAACCCCATCAAGGCAAATGAGACGGGAAGAGAAGGGTACGAGATTAAGACTGGACTTGTATGGCCCCACACCTTAAGGCCAAATTCCCGAACAGCTAATCAGAAAATCCAGGGTGCTAGCGGCGGTATTCCTCACGTGAGAAACGGGTGTTGTGTCTTGCGGCTAGGACCCATCCGACGGTTCGTCCCTCCCTCACAACCTTACTCCAGTTTGCTCTATGAAACGCCTCCTGCTCATCGCGTAACGGTGCAATGAGTAGGTCTGCGCTCACTTTGCCTGCCAGTTCAATCATGGATGGGACGAGCTCCAATGGCGGTTGGAGTGAGTAGATCAATCCCGCCCCCTCGTACACGGGCATGCTTGGAAATGCAACATCGTCAGCCACAGCCCTCACTTTCGGAGTCTTTCTGGTCCGTATCCACTTCTCATCCTTGTCCGTCACTATGACCTCGGCATTCGGAATGTAGAGCTTCACCATCAACGCAACGTCAATACGATGGCCTACTCCAACCTCGACAATTTTGCGCGCGCCAGAATAGTTTTCTTTGATATACCGAACGAAGTTTTCGAACACTACTTGGGCCAACGGGGCTCGAAGACCGCAGGGTCCTGACTCTGCCGCATCTTCCGCATGCCCTCCATGATCAACTTTTGCTCAATAGAGGCGACCAGCTGCTTCGTCTCAATCACCCTGTCCGGGTTGACACTCATGCTCACAGCCCCCTCCCTGACTAGGAACTCGACAACTTCAGGATAGTTTGACGGGGCTTGTCCGCAGATGGAGGTTGTGATGCCGTGCTCGTTGCAGATTCTAATCACATGGCTCATCGCCCTGAGCACTGCTAGGTTCCGTTCGTCGTAAATTTCCTGGATTGACGCGTCGTCTCGGTCGATGCCGAGGATGAGCATCGTAAGGTCGTTGGTCCCGAATGATACGCCGTCGATTCCTTCTTGGACAAACTTGTCGATCAAGAGAACCGTCGCTGGGACCTCGACCATAATCCACAGCTTGAAGTCGGGGCCTCGCTTGAGACCTTCCTCTTCAAGAATCTTCTTCGCGTTCCTGAAATCCTCCAGCGTCCTGACGAATGGCAGCATGACGTGCACGTTTGTCAGCTTGTACTCTTCCCGGACTTTTCGTATGGCTTTGCATTCCAGCCGGAAAATGTCCGGCTCTTTCACGTATCTGAAGCAGCCGCGGTAGCCTAGGAGGGGGTTGGGACCGACGTGGCCTGCTTCCTTCTCGTATTTTTCACCTCCCGGTAGTCCTAGGAACTCGTCGGGCTTGAAATCGAGACAACGGTAGACGACAGGTCTGGGCGCGAACGGGGTGGCGACCCTTCGAACCCCCTCGGCGAACGCGTCGACCATGTGCTGCCCTCCTCCTTCCTCGATCAGCATTCGCGGATGCTTTCCGACCGAGAGCATCATGTGCTCGGCCCGGAGAAGGCCAACACCGTCAGCTTGGGTCTCGCGTGCAACCTTTTCGGCCAGCTCGGGGAGTGATATGTTCACGTAGATTTTCGTCGATGTGATGGGTATAACGGTAGGAATCTGCTGGGCCGGAGTCGGCGGCTTGAGAATATCCTCAACCAGCCCCCTGTATACAACTCCTGCCTTGGCATCGACGGTGTACTCGCTCCCGGTCTGGAGTAAGCGGGTGGCATTCCTCGCGCCAACAATGCATGGTATTCCCATTTCCCGTGAAACAATAGCCGCGTGACAGGTCGTCCCCCCATCCTCGGTTACAATTGCCCCGGCGATTTTCATATACGGGACCCAGTCCGGGTTCGTCATCCTAGTAACCAGAATGTCTTTGTCCTTCATCAACCGTCCAGCCTCCTGTGGGCTGTTGATAATCTTCGCTTTACCAGCGTGCAACCCCGGGCTAGCGGGCAACCCTTGGACGACCATTATTCGGGCTACTATGTGCCGGGAGGACTCGTCGACCGGAGTCTTCATCTTGCTCCAGAAAGTCTCTGGACGTGCCTGCACGATATACACGGCGTTACCATCCTTGGTCTGTTCTGAAGCGAACTCGATATCCTGGGGCACGCCGTAGTGCTCCTCGATGTTGAGGGCGAGTTTGGCAAGCTCGACCGCCTCCTCGTCGGATAGACAGGCAACATTACGACGGTCCGAGGCGACTTCCCGTTTCATAGTTAAGCCGGTCTCCCTGTTGGGAACGTGTTCGACGGTTTTGGGAACGATGTCTTTGTGGACGAGCTGCAATGTCCCCTTGTCTACAATGTACCTATCAGGGTTCACGTGCCCAGCGACGAGGGCTTCGCCGAGGCCCCACGTGGCTTCTATAACAATCTTGGACGGGTCCCCGTTAACAGGGTCGAGAGTGAACACGACGCCTGAACACTTAGAATCCACCATTTTCTGGACTCCGACGCTGATGAGCACTTTTTCATGGGGGAAGCCTTTCTCTTCACGGTAGAAGATTGCGCGTGGTGTGTAGAGGCTTGACCAGCACTTCTGAACATAGTGTAGCAACTGGTCTTCACCTTTCACGTTGAGATACGAGTCCTGCTGTCCCGCGAACGAGGCGTCGGGAAGGTCCTCGCCTGTTGCGGACGACCTGATGGCGACAAGCGTCTCCTTCGCCCCAGTTCTTTCTGATAATGACCTGTACGATTTTCTCAGCTCGACAGCAATGTCATCCGGCATCTGAACGGACTCGATGAGCTTGCGAATGTTCTGTGACGCCTCCTCATACATCCTTGGATCCTTGGACCCGTTAGAATGCTTGAGAGTTTTGTGAATGACCTCCTCTATTTTCGTCTCGTCTAGGAACCGTTTGAACGCGCTTGCAGTGACCGCGAAGCCAGGTGGAACACGTATGCCTTCAGCCGTCAGCTCGCCTAGATTGGCGCACTTGCCCCCGACCAAGTGGACGTCTCCCTTCCGGACATTCTCAAGCCAGATTACAATAGGGTCTTCGGGGCGAACCATAACTTGTTAGGCTCCTGCGGCTTGCTGTACCGCTGCTGCTTCAGGCTCGGCCTGCTCCAGTTCTGACCCGCCCGTTTCGGCCTCTAGCTCTACTTTTTCAACGGGTTCCGGTTTCATCTCAACCGTTTCCACCAAAACCCGGGTTTTCATCGGGAGCTTTGTCGAGGCGGTGTCCAAGGCTTTCTTCGCGGTTTCCACGCCGTCAACGTTCACGTAGATAGTGAAGATTGGCTGTCCGTCCATGACTCTTGCCGCCCGTCCTGTGGGCTTGCCGAAAGCTCTTCTCATGCCCTCCTGCAACCTGTCCGCTCCAGCGGTCGCGATCATCTTATTCTCCCGGAGAATAATGTGCGGGTACGGGCGCAGCTGCAACCTGTAGCCTGTCTCACCGTACTTGTCAAAGAGGACCTTGTTAGCCGCAACCCGGGCCGATTCTAGCGCGTTGTGTCGGATCTGAACCCTCTCACGGGCGAGGAGATGGACCC
This sequence comes from Candidatus Bathyarchaeota archaeon, assembly GCA_005888735.1. Lineage (GTDB taxonomy): Archaea > Thermoproteota > Bathyarchaeia > 40CM-2-53-6 > 40CM-2-53-6 > BA-19. The sequence continues at coordinate 23,251 of VBBN01000027.1, read as the reverse complement.
GTCGAGGAAACTGGACCGCTAGGTCTCCCATGTTGAACTTGGAGACCTTGGGTGCGGGGGACCCGTGAATGTACTTCATCCGTGTGTAGGGTTGGCCCGCTGCTGACCTATAGTTGCGACCCTTCATGGAGTAAACGCCTGTGGATGACTTGGCCAGAAGGGGCTAATGAGGGTTCTCCCTCAAGGCCCCTCTGGGAATACCTGTATTCCAAAAGAAAACCATTCAGGCCACTCGCCGCGACGTTCTCACTTGGCAATCCTCGCCCTGTATAGGTCTCCTGACTTAGGGCTGAAGTAGAGGGTGAACACTGCACTCCCTACCACCATGATTGTGAAGAGGACTCCTACCCAGACGGGTCCTGTTGTATAAGCGGTTGGAAGAATCAGAACAGGCATAGCCATCGAAGCGATTGCTCCTGAAGCATGCATCCATTTGCGAGAGGCTACTGAAATCTTGTCTAGCGAAGCTTTGTCTATTTTCAGAACTAGAACAGGAACATGTTTCATCAGCCTAGAAACCAGAGGCAGCTTGAGCTTGGTGATTCCCGACCTTCCTAGAAAATAGTACTGGAATTTGACGCCAACAATACTTCCCACTATATGGTGGGTGAGATCGTGGGTGAAGAACCAGAGCGCGAACCACGTGAACAGCAGTAGCGGGAGCTTGATTGCCAAGGGGAGGCTGGGAACTAGGGCCGCTAGCCACGTAATGGTTCCAAGGAAGAGGCCGATGACTGATAGGCTTGCTCCTTGTGCCAGGGTTAGCCTTGGATATTTCTTGGTCAACACTTGACTATGCTTCTCGGCTTTTGATACGTAACTGGTCGAAGAGGGCTGGTTCTAGGTCTTTTATTGTCGGGATGAACGCGCGTGACCTTGACACCTCGTCTAGGTCAATCTTGCATAGTTGAAATTCTTCCTCGTCGTACTTACACTGGGCTAGGATTGAGCCACCTGGTGAGACTACTCTGCTGCCGCCCCAGAACTGCAGCCCATCTTCAACACCGACCCTGTTAACATATGTGAGGTAGACAGCGTTCTCCATCGCCCGGCTCAGGCAGAAGCCTTCGAAGAAGGTCCGGCGGAGGCTGGGGCTGGCTGATATGGCGACAATCAACTGCGCTCCCTGTAGGGTTAAGAGTCGGGTCAGTTCTGGGAAGTACAAATCGTAGCAGATTGTTAGCCCAATAGTTCCGAGAGGAGTCGCGAACACTGGTGCGTCCCGACCCGGCCTGTAGTACCGCCTCTCCTCAAACACAGTGTGCGTTGGCAGGTGTATCTTTCGATATTTCCCAACGAAACCCTTAGGCCCGATTAGAACAGCGGTGTTGTGCAGAACACCTTTGACCTCACTCTCCTCCGGCATTCCGAAGAGAATGTGGAGGCCGTGTTCACGAGCGACCTTCTCCACCTTCTTCACGCTTGGCCCAGGTATTGGCTCGGCCTGGTTGTAGACCTCATCCTTCATGGTGTAGCCTGTTAGGTGAAGCTCCGGGAAGACTAGAAAGTCCACGTTCTTCCTTCTAGCTTTGCCCGCCTGGACTGCGATGCTTTGGAGATTGTGCTGCTTGTCGCAAAGTTTCGGGGCCGTTTGGGCTAGTAGGAGAGTAACTTGTTTCGTAGTGGAGTCGCCCGTAAGCTCGTGGACAATTCTTGGTTATAGGCTTGAAGCATGTATCTTGCGCTGCGCCGCCTATCACAGGAGTCTCCATCCTTTCCCTTTGACGAGTCGCAGCCAGTAACCAGCCACCAGTGAGGTGACTATCGCTGTCAGGACCAGTGCAACGAAGAACATTTCTGAAATAAGCCCCAGGTCAAACGCGACTGTCGCCAAGACGATTCCGGGTCCTCCCCGCGCGTTCAATGCGATAGCCAGATTCAAACTAGGTAGCCAGCCTTGTCGTGTCAGTTTTCCTACCAGCAATGCCCCGGAACCTTTCAACGCTGTTGAGAGCAATAGGAACCCTAGAAAGAATACCGGGTCGAACTGGTGGACTAGGTCGAGCTTTAGGCCGACGACTGCGAAATAGATAGGGGTGAACAAGGCTAGCGAAATCGATTTTATTTGCGCCTTAGCGGCGTCGAAAACCTTCACGGGCATAGTTCCAATTGCTATTCCTGCCAGGAAGGCGCCGAAGACGATGTTGACGTTCAACAAACTTGCCAGGGCGACTAGGGAGAAGCAGACGAACAAGGCGTATCGGGACGGGTGATACTTGATCAGAACGTCGAACCTAGACCTATTCGTGAACTCAACTATTCTCGGGAGCGCGACCAGTCCGAAGGCGAAGAAAGCGGTCGTCACAAAAACAGTCGTAAGGATTAAGTTCAGAGTCAATGACGAGCTTCCGATTCCGGTAGCCACTGCCAAAGCAGCAAATTGAATCACGTCTTCGACCGTGGCAATCGCAAGCACGATCTTTGCGAAGCGAGTATTGATGATTTTCAGGTCGATGAATATCTTTGATATGACTGGAATGGATGTCACCGAGACCCCGATTCCGACGATTATTGCAAGGGATAGCGGATTGCCGTTTGGTCCTGAATACGCGGCTAGGTTGTACAGGTAGGGAATGGCGACTCCGACGAGGAACGGTACGATAGTAGCGCCGAGTAGGAACGCGGTGGCTATTCTCCGGTCTTCGCGAGAGAAGGAGCGTTGGATTTCAAAGCCAGAGATAAACATCAAAAGGACGAGGCCAAAATTGCTGATTAAGGCGATCAACTTGCCTTCGGCGGGAAAAGCGCCAAACAGCCAGTTCATTGCCGGCAGCGAAAAGTATCCTAACAATGTTGGCCCTAGAAGGAGACCGCCGAAAATCTCACCGATGACGCGGGGAAGCTTGGACTCGTAGAAGAGAAAGCCGAAGAAGTGTGCTGTGAACAAGAGGAGAACCATTGCGAAGAAGAACCGGGTCAGTTCAAGACCTGTTAGTGTGATGCTTGTCGCAATACTCAAGCCATAATCTTCCTACATGGTTTCTAGGTCAGTGCAGAAGATTACTGGTCTCAGCATCGTCAGCCTTTGAGGCTTGCTACTAACCAATTAAACTCTGCGCGACGGACGCAAAGAGAGACACTACGCTACGGATGTTCTCACACCGATTTCTTGGATTTTGAGAATGGTGACGCAGTCGTTGGACGAGTGATTACTCGGCTTCTGGTTTTGTGGTTACAGCACGGCTTTCCCGCCTCTTCGGCCCTCGACCTCGTCAAGCCTCTGGAGGAAAGGCCGACACTGGTATTCGTAAGACTAGCCCGTACTATCACCCGGCACAATCGTGCGGTCTTCGTCCTTTGGCTTCTTTCCCTAGTCGTAAGTGTCCCGGCTATCCTTCAAGTACAAAGCGTCATAGTCTACTCCGAGACAGCTTTCAACTCGAAAGGCTCCGAGTCAAGTCTCGCACAGGACATTGTAGGCCGACAATTCAGTATCAACCAGGGCTCAAGCGTTGTAATCGTCATCAGCTCGGGCGATGTCCGTGGAAACGGCATTCGATACTTCACCTTAACTCTCAACAAGACCTTACAGCAGGACTCGACACTGTCCAATCTCAGCAATGTTACTAGCATATTCGATATCTACTATCGGCTTCTACTGGGCTACACGAGTGTCATCCATTCCCAGCTCTACCAGCTGAAGAACGCGACATCTCTGGCTGTTTTCATCGAGTTTGGGATTCCTAGCATCTATGCTACAACATGGGCTAGCATTGTGAATACGGGTCCTGATAATGTCAGCCGGGCACAGGTCTCGATGTTCAATAGTCAGGCTAACGCTTCGATAGGCGCTGTCGTCGCCGGGCAGGTTCCGTTGCCATTCCAGCCGATCGCTCTGGCATATCAGAACATGTTCTACCGTTCATGGAACATGACGTTCCCCGCGTCTTTCTACAGCAAAGGTCAACTTCTCTCACAGCCCAACCCGGACAGCCCACGTTTTCGAGCCCAAAACGTTACGAAAGGCCACCCAGGTCTTCCTTCTCAACCACCCTTCTACAACATCACACTCCCATTCATAGACTCTCTCCCACTTGACAATCAAACACGCAGTCTGTTTCTAGGGACGGCACGCTTCTTCAACCTCTATCCCATTTGCGCAATCTGCAATAACTGGAACAGCTTGTCAGCCTTCCGAACATACATTCTGCCCAAACCGCTCTAATCGGCCAAATCTACGACCTAGGGTCCGGCGCGTCTCTTACAGATTTTAGGGGCTTCGCCGCCCGGGCCCTCGCTGCGTACAACATCGGTGACCCGTCCACGGACGCTTATCCCGTGCAACCAAGTCGCTCAGTCTACTCCCAGTTCGTTTCTAGCGACAACAACACGATGCTAGTGATACTGGATTTCAAATCGAGTGGCACCGACCCGCGAAACAGCATACAACAGGTGAGAGGTGATATTGGAGCCACAAAACAGTCGACCGGCCTAAGCCCTGGGGTATATGTGACCGGTGCACCAGCCTTCAACTACGATATCGAGTCAGAAACTGTAGCAGACGTGGAACGCATTGACCCAATAACCATTCTTCTCATCATCATAATCATCGGACTCTTCTTCTCCAGCCTAACCGCACCGCTCGTCCCCGTCTCCGCCATCGGGCTCTCAGTCGGGATATCGTTCGGGCTCGTCTATTTGATAGGTTCGCTTTTCACCGGTATTCATTTTCTGGTCTTGACGCTTCTTCCCGTCGCCATGTTCGGAGCCGGGTCCGACTATTGCATCTTCCTCGTGAGCAGGTACGCCGAAGAACGTAGGAATGGAAGAGAAAAGGAAGAGGCTGTTGAACACGCTGTCACTTGGGCAGGTGAGAGCATTGCCACGAGCGGCGCTACGGTCGTAATTGCCTTTGGAAGCCTCGCCATCGCCAGCTTTGGTATGCTCCGCTCGATCGGCATCGCGGTGATGCTCGGAATCTCTATAGCTCTGCTAGTCTCACTCACACTCGTTCCCGCGGCACTATCGCTTTTCGGTGACAGGCTTTTCTGGCCCCGCGGTGTAGGTCTCAACAGGAGAAAGCGAACTGTGAGCGAGAGCTATTATCAGAGAGCCGCCAAGTTCACAATCCGCCACTCGAAACTCATTATCCTCGTGGCACTTGCAATCTCTCTCCCCGCCACCAGTACAATCCTAACGTCTCACACGAGCCACGATTTCATCTCCCAAATTCCGAGCCAGCTCGACAGCAAAGCCGGCTACGACGTGCTGAGCAGAGGATTCGGCCCCGGGACAATTACGCCAACCTACACAATCGTCGAAACCCCTGCTCTCCTAGTCACGGACAACTGGATCAACGTAACAGCCCTCCACGCTCTCTCCTACGCCGAAAACTCAACACTAAAAATCTCCGGAGTAATCAAGATTTATGGAATCACCCACCCGGCGGGCGAGGCCATACCCTACTCATCGTTCGACCAGCTGAGCCGAGCCGAGCAACAGGCAATGATTCAGACAATGAAGCCATTTGTCGGAGCAGACGGAAAATCAGGAATGGTATGGGCAGTCCTCGCAACCGAGCCATACTCGGACGTCGCAATACAAACTCTCGGGCGAATCAGAGAGAACGTGAGAAGTATGCAAGCTCAGAACTCTCTCCTCCGCTCATCGACCATGATGGTCGGCGGAGCAACGGCCTCCGTCGCCGACCTAGTCAGCGCAAGCGGGCAGGACTACGTGAACCTGACCTCTCTCGTCCTTATGGGAGTATTCATAGCGCTCCTTCTCGCCCTAGGTTCAGTCTTCACTCCACTGAGACTAATCTTCACGATCCTCCTCAGCGTCTCATGGGCCATGGCTGGCGTACTCATATTCTCCGAGACATTCATGGGGTCAGAACTAATCTGGATATTGCCCATCATGCTGCTCGTTATAATGGTCGGCCTGGGCCTTGATTACGACATTTTCCTAGTCACTCGAATCCGGGAATACGTAGTCAGCGGAGCCAGGGAAGAAGATGCGATTGAGCGGGCGGTAGAACATACTGGCGGCATCATAACGGCAAGCGGCCTTGTAACCGCCGGCGCTTTCGGCACAATGACGCTCTCACGAATCCCAATGCTGCAGCAGCTGGGACTGGGAATATTCATCGTTGTCCTCCTTGACGCCAGCCTGATCAGAATCTACCTCGTCCCAGCAATCATGACTCAAATGAAACGACTGAACTGGTGGGCACCCGGACGACTTAGGCGCGTTCCAGTCCGTCCCGAGGACAGGCTGATTCCAGGCATTCCTTTGAAGACGAAACTCGCGATTTCACTTGAGACGCTTGTACTCTTAGCTCTCGTTGGAGCAGGTTACTTGGACTACACAACCAATCTTTGGGTTCAGTCTCATTTGAATCAACTAACTCAAACTGCTTTGGAGACAATCAACGCTTTCGGAGCCCTTATTCTGCTCTCGGTCTCCTTTCTCGCAGCATTCTTTCTTCTTCTGGACGAGCTTGTTGCTTCCAACACTCCAGCCAGACCCGTCTCATCACCCTCAACCACAGTTGAAGGCCCGAGTTCCAAGGCACAGGTTTCTAACCCAACCACAGGCCAAAATGAATCGCACACCAGTCGCTATGTCATCACGAAGGACAGCTAGGATTTCTCGCCGGCCAGCTGCAGAGAAAACAGCAAATTACTAAGCCATTGTCCTGTAGACGTCTACATCAATCCCTGCCCACTTCCTCTTGTGAAAGCTGAAGAGGTGAGGAATGACCATCCTCATCGACCGTATTTCATCGACACGTCTCCCGTGTTTCTTGATGAGTTCAGAGAGAAAGTCGCGTGTTGAGCTTTTGTGAATCGAGTAAGTAACTGGGGCTAGTTGGAAGCCCTTCAACAGGAACTTGACATCGTGGTGTCGTAACCTGGTCCCATAAGGGGGGTTCATGATTACTGTGTCGAATTCTCCTTTCACATCTTCCATGCTCCGATTGGCCCAGTCCACGACAGCTCCGAGTCCCGCGGCGTTTTCCCGGGCTAGAACCAGTGCTCTCTCGTCCACATCTACTCCGAGAACTGACTGGGCCCCCATCAGCGCGGCCCCGATGGCCAGCCTTCCTGTTCCTGTCCCCAACTCAGCTATCTTCTTCCCGTGAAGGTCGTCGTGTTCGAATCCGGCCATGTAGAGAAGCTCGGCCGCCACCTCCGGTGAGACCGGGTATTGCTCTAGCTTCAGCCTGGGGGACTCGAGAATTTTCAGTTTTCCAAGCCTAATTTCCAGCTGGCGTTTTGACAACGTCCTCTTACCTTCAATCAACCCAGTTCCCCACTACGGAGTTGTCAGAAGAAGTGTGGAGCGAAGGCGACGGATATCAGCGCAGAGTACTAAGGAGGCGTCTAGAGGCGGACAAGCCCACGTTCCAGTAGCTCCTCCCACGTCCATGCTCCGACAGCTACCATAATCTCGTCCCTAGTCAGTATCGGCTTAGGAAACCTCTCGGGATCGTCTAGCGCCAGCCTGGGACATGCAGTATCAACGAAGGCGTCAAGACCTGCAAAATCCATCAGCTTCTCGGGAACGACCTCGTCGGCGTACAACAGGACGCCGGTTTTCCCCCTCTCCTCCAGCTGCGAGAGAATCGAGAGAGCAATCTGCGGGTTACACTGGCCCGGTTTGGTGGAAACGATGATTCCAAAGTTGGCAGCTTTTCTCGCTTTCTCTATCATCGCGAATCGTTGCCGTATAACCTTGGCCCTGTCTTCCTCTAGTGAACGTGCTGTCCCATCATACGGGTCTGCGAGAACAGCCGGTCTCTCGACAGACAAGGCAGCACCAAGACCGTGGAAGAAACTGCCTACGATGAGAAACGAGTCGACCGCTGATTGCACCCTCCGTAGCCCGAAATAGTCGCAGCCCAGAATCTGCCCTGTTTCGTGGGCCCAAGGCCCGCGCCCAGGAACCTCTACTCGGAAACCTTTCTCCTCGAGAAACACGGCCATCGTGGTGAGCTCGTGCAAATGCTGAACGGTGGTTGCAAGCCCAATTCTCTTTCCTTGAAGCAAGGGGACTGCTTTCTCTACCACGGGCATCACCTTGTGCTTGCTTCTGGCTGGAATGTAGACCACTGGAATACCGTTTGACCCGTTTCTCAGGAACTCGTTATGTCCGTAGTGGACCAATAGATCGGCTTTCAGCCTAGCCGCTGCGTCTAGAGATAGGTCGCAGGCCCCCCAAGCGGGGGCAGCTGACACGAAGACCTCTGCTCCTGTCTTTGCTCGAACCAGCTTGGAGAGTCTGGGTCCTTCCGTCTTTAGTCCATCCGGCAGCTGGATGAGTATCCTTCGGGCACCTCTCTCCATTATCTCAGCAACGAGCCTGTCCTCCTCTAGGTCAAACATGTCCATCGCAAACGCCACAGAGAGAAAAGATTGGAAGGCTGGACGGCGATATAAACATCTGAAACAGAGCAGCCCGTTCCAGCACGCTTCTAAGCGTGGTAACACGACCGTTAAGCCCGTTCCGGTTCGAAGGGCGCAACTATGACGGAAAAGCCCAGACCGGACAATAGACTCGTACAGATCCCTCCAGACCCTGCCTCCATAACCAGTTTCGTCGAAACATCAATCAGACCAGGGTCTAGCGTCATGCTCGCCTTCTCCGAAGCCACAATGAGCATATTTCTAGACCGGACCGGAGACTGGACAATCACCTTGGGGCTATCAACGAAAAATAGCAGAATGTCCAGCTTGGCTGGCCAACTTGAAGAGCTGGGCTTTTTCCGAGCAACAGAAGACGAAGGAACAGTGTACTTTCTCTGGACCTCAGCCCTACTAGGGCTACTTGACACGAAGCATTACGCAGAGGAGAAACTTCTCGCCGCTCTTACAATACTTCAGCGCAACACCCCGTTGTGCTACATATCCTAGACAATTCTCCAGCTACTCCGAGCGGTAAAGAGAAATGGTTGTACCGTCAAGTAGGGGTCGGCGTATGGATTAACCTCGACGCTTGAGAACCCGTTCTTTTTCAATACGTACTCAATAATCCAAGGACCCCATAGGAATACTCTGGAGACCTCCTGCTTGTTTCTCCCAAAGAGCAGTCGTTCGAAATATCCCTCTTTTGGGTTGAAGCTGATGTGGACGTTTATGACTGGCGGGTTGACGTTGGGGACCATGGCATCTCTGTAGTACGGCATTATTCGGAAGACCATATCTGATTGTTCGACGAGAAAAGTTCCTTTTCGGTGTAATACTTCTTTGACCTGGGTCACGACACCGTCGAAGTCGGATATTCCAAGGTGAGCCAGTGGAGAGCCGAGTATTGTAACAAGGTCGAATGTGCCTTTGACCTTCTTTGTGAGCTCCTTTGCATCTGCCACGACGGTTTTCAGTCTCAGCTTTCGTCGTTTTGCTTCCCTGACGCCTTTCAGAAGCATTCGTTTCTGCACGTCTAGACATGTCACCTCGGCTTTGTAGAGTTGCGCGAAGGCCAGTCCTTCGATGCAAGAGCCAGCCATTAGACAAAGGACCTTCGGATTCTCTGGGAGGCTTATTCCTGCTGTCTCTAATAGATCCGGCATGTGTTTGATAGTCGACCCTAGCCTCAACTTTCCTTGCTTCGTATCGACGCTGTAGGCTCGAAGCTCGTCGAAGGTGTAAAGCCACTCGAGGCTCAACTGTGAATCAGGCGCGAATCTGAACGGGTTCTGGTAAAGAGGGTTTCCGGCTCAGGACCTCTCGCACGCTACCATTTTCCATCAAGATTACAGTATCGGCCTCTGCTTCCAAATCGCCAACGTGGCTGATCAGAAATATCTGCCGAAAGTTCTGAGCAAGCTGCTCGCGGAGAAGTTTCAGTATGCCCTCTCGTCTAATCTTGTCAGAACTGCCTAGCGGCTCGTCTAAGAACAAGAACTCCGGGCTCCTGCCCTTGGCCTGAGGCAGTAAGGCCAGTGCGAAGGCGAGCCTCATCGCGAGAAGCAACTGATCCTCGGTCCCTCCGGAGAACACCTCCTTCGGCCTGAACTCGCCTGCCTCAGGATCAAACACCCTCACGGTATAGTCATCGTCCAACTCCACAGCCTTGTAGCGTCCTGAAGTAATGACTGGCAGGATTAGCCCCATGAAGCGTTCGACTTGAGGCTTGACTCTGTTCCTCAAAGATTCAGAAGTCTGCTCTAAGCCCCTCAACGAATACTTGACTACCGCAAGACCTTTTTCCAGCAGCCCCACCTTGCGTTGTTGGGCATTGACTGTTTCTTCAACATCCTTGTTTTCTTCCAAGAACCGTCTATACTCTGATTTGCGTTCGATGGCGTCCTCGATTTGTGTGCGGATCCTAGAGACTTTCTCGTTGAAAGAGTCTCGGAACTGGCCGGCCTCTTCTAGCAGATCTTGGGAGAAGACAACCTCCGCAGGGAGGGCTGGCAGCAGGACGTTCCCAAACTTTTCCTTCAAAGTTTGGACGTGTGCCTCGGCTTCGCGAAGATGCTCTTTGACCTGGATTTCTTCTTCGAGCTGACCTTTCAACAGTTTAATTCGCTCACTAATCGCTGCTTGTGCCCGTCGGTCCTTCTCGTACTGTGAAGAAGCCAGCTCGAGAACCAACTTTGGGTCTTCCCCTCCACCTTGGAGGGGTTTCGAGTACTGCGGGATTGACTTGAGAAGCTGAGTAAGCTCAGTGCTTTCTCTATCGAGCATCTGGTCCAAGCTCGCAAGGTTTTGCCTCACCTCGCCAAGATCCTTCTCCCGCAATTGGACCAGTTGGACGGTAGCAAGCTCCTCCCGTTTCTTCCCGGACACATCCGCTTCTTGCGAGAGGGAAGCGATTTGGCGTGCGAGAAGGATGAGGGAGATACTGGCTATAGACCCGAGAACCACAGCCATCACAAGCAGAATAGAGTTTTGTGGACTGAGAAAGTAGGAGAGAACCGTTCCAGCTCCTAGCGCCCCTGTTGTCGCTAGATAGGTCCATACTCGTCTCGACGGGAGCCCATGGTTTTCAGATATTCCCGAGGAGGATGTGACACGCCGGCCTTTCTCGGCTATCTCCGAAGCAAGCTGGGCTTCTTTTTCCTTAAACTTCGCTTGTTGAAACTCGTGTCCTCTCATCTCTTCGAGCAATCTTGAAGCTTGAGACAGGCGGGGTTCGATATCCGTGATACCGTCGAATTCCCGTAGCTTTCGTTGTGCTTCCTCGAGCTCAGCTCGTTTCGAGGAGAGACTGGTGAGTTGTTGGTTGAGGTTGTCTCGGAGGGCTATTTGGCTCTGAATTTCTTTCTTCAATGATTCTTGTAGTTTGAGGGCCTCATCGTATCGGCCAAGAGTCTTATAAAGGGAGTCGGTCTGAGCAAAGCGCTTCTCAGACTCGCCAAGCTCGGCTTCGAGCTTCGTTGTTCGTTCATCCAGTTCGGATAGTTGAGACTCTCTGTCTTTGTATTCTTTGAGCTTCTCCAGCAGGAGTTCGAGCTCTCTCTCTTCTCTAGCTAGCTGACCAGGGTTTCTTGTCGTTCCTTCGATGCGGGATTTTTCCTGGTCTAGCTCGTCCTGAACCTTGTTAAAACTATCAAGGTTTAGGAATACATTGATTACCTTGCGCCTGTCGTCAAGCCTCTGCTTGATTAGCCGTTCGAGGTCTTTCTGGGCTACGACGCTACTAGCAACAATCTCATTGTACGTTATTCCGCCGAGAAGACGTTCGACCTCGCTCGTCGTGTCGTTCACGGTCGTCGCTAGCGTTTTCGAGGCTCCGTCGGGTTTCAGCAGGTAGAGCATAGCTCGGCTGGGTCGTGTCCTGTGCACCTCTCTGACTACCCTGTAGGAGTTTTCTCCAACTGAGAACTCGAGGCGGACCTGGGCTTCCCCGGTTCCATAGCTTATGATGTCCTCATTGCTCGGTCGCTCTTTCGGCCGCATCATTCGTCCGTAGAGAGCGTAGAGAATTGCGTCTAGAACAGTTGACTTGCCGCTCTCATTCAGGCCGGTGATGAGCACTATGCCCTCGGGGAATGTTAGGAGCTGTTTGAGCTGGAGCTTCTTGAAATTACTCGCGTAGAGGCTCAGGAGCTTCAGTTCACGCCTTCCTCCTGAAGCCTGGCCGTTGTCATCTTCCAAGCTTCTTGGACGAGAGGCTTCTCGTCATCACGTGCTCCTGCAAGAAGGGATTGGAATGTGCGGTTCAATTCCTGAATAGGAGTTGTCCGGGGGAGGGATTCGAGTGGAGTCTGCATCAGCACGTTCAACTCGTTCTCATCGAACTCGGCGTGGAAGAACTTGTCCTGAGTGTAGGTTAGAAGGAGGGAGCGTTTGTAGGTCGAGAGTTGTTCTAGTGTGACCCGGCCTGAAACGCATACTCGAATTATTTTCTCGACATCAGCTCTTCTCTTCAGAGCCTCCTCGACCTGCCTGGTGAGACTTCCGCCGCCTGAGAACCTGCAGTTGATTGCCTCCATTGGACGCGCCGGGGTGGGATGGAACTCTTGGTGGATGATTCCGGAAGGGTCGAGTTCGAGCCAGACGAAGCCCTTCTTTTCTCCTTCCTCCTGAAACGATGCTCGCTCGGTACTGCCCGGGTAGATTACGTGCGTGCCATTCAGCGTCTTCTCTTGGTGACGATGCAGATGCCCAGCGCCGAACAGCTGGAATCCCTTCGGGATCGAAGAGGCTTGTATGTGAGTCTCTTGTCCAAAGTAGCCTTCAAAACCCTCGATAGGGTAGTGGGTCAAAAAAATCTTCACCTGCCCTTCCCGGGACAGCGCTGCGCCTTCGAGAGGATCTGCACCGGGGGGCAGAGCAGGGTTTAGGCTCATCCCTGTGATGTTGACTGTTAGCTCGTCTATTTCGAGCGTTTTCGAGACTGGTCGTTGTTCATGGAAAAAGTAGACCTGCCCAGATTTTGCATGAACCGCTAGCGGTGACGCTCCCTGCTCGACGCTTCTAGGTGTGTCATGGTGGCCGCTGACCATTAGAACCTTCACGCCTTGCTCGCTGAGATGTTTCAACTGCTCAGCCACAAAAGCTCGTGCAGGGTTGCCGGGGAGGATTCCATCGTAGAAATCACCGCCGACTAGCAGAAGGTCCGGTCGGTTCTCCAAGGCAAAGTTGACTAGAACCTCGAAACAGCGCTGAAAATCACGCTTACGTTCGAAACGCCTTGGACCATATTGAACCGCTGACGGGTCCAAGTGATTATCGGCGGTTAGCAGGACCTGAAGGGTCATCCCAGCCTTACCCCGTGCACTCCATTAATGCAGTAGTCGCGAGCAATGAGGCGCCTCAAGATGTTGACAGAGAGTCCGCTTCGTGGTTGCCGGGGTTGATATTAAGATTGGAGAGAATTGAAGATAATAATCATGCTCCGTAATTGAAGGATGCTGTCAAAGGGCAGGTCGAGGCTGGTGAAACTGCAGGACCCGTATTCGAATTCTGATGACATCAGGCTGGCCATCGACATCGGAGGAACCTTCACAGACCTTGTTGCCCAATCGCAGGCCGGCGAAGTCTTTCGCTTCAAAGTGTTGACTACCCCAGTCCTCCCAGCTAACGGTGCGCTAAACTCGGTTCAAAGGTTCCTCAAAGGTAGCAAAGTCGACCCTAAGCGTGTTAGAGTCGTAGTGCACGCCACTACTCTCGCTTCAAACGCGCTTTTGACAGGGTCACTGCCAAAGGTGGCTCTGGTAACAACTGAGGGATTCAGGGACGTCCTGGAAATTGGGCGGCAGAACCGGCCAGAGTTGTACAACTTGCAATTCGAACGCTTGCCACCTCTTGTCCCAAGGCGGAACAGATTCGAGGTGCGCGAGCGGATTTCCTATGAAGGCAGAGTGCTCGAACCCATCCGTGCGACCCAAGTCAAGAAAGTTGCGGGTGTGATTCGCAGGCTCGGAACGGAAAGCGTCGCCATCTGTTTTCTCCACTCTTACGCGAACCCCAAACATGAACGAATAGCTGCGAAGATACTTCGTCGCGCTTGCCCGGGAATACATGTGTCCGTATCATCTGAACTAATTCCCGAGTTTCGAGAGTATGAAAGGATAAGCACTACCGTCGTGAATGCGTGTCTACAACCTATAGTCTCGCGTTATCTCGAAGCTCTCGAGGCAGGGCTGGCGCGCCTACGCATTCGGGCCCCTCTCTTCGTGATGCAGTCCAACAGCGGAACACTCCTGTCAACTCAAGCGTCCCGCGAGCCTTCGCGAATCATCGAGTCAGGACCCGTCGCAGGCGCCGTTGCCTCAAGGGTCTACGGTACTGAAGCCAAGGCGCGTGAAATAATCTCCCTGGACATTGGCGGAACGACGGCAAAGGCTGGAGTCTGGTCCGGGAATCGTTTTGATGCCACTGAAGAGTATGAAGTGGGAGGCGGACTGCACGATGTTCGCCGCCTTGTCGGCTCAGGATACCCGGTGCGGTTTCCCTACGTAGACCTTGTCGAAGTCGGAATTGGTGGAGGAAGCATCGCCAGTGTCGACGATGCGGGGGTCATGCACGTCGGTCCTGAGAGTGCCGGAGCGTCTCCTGGACCCGCCTGTTACAATTTGGGAGGTACCAGGCCGACCCTGACCGATGCAAACCTTGTAGTTGGACGTCTGAACCCAGAGCGCCTTCTAGGAGGCGAGCTTGTCATAGATGCTCAACTGGCTGAGAAATCAGTCCGAGAACATGTAGCGAAGCGGATGAACTCCACTGTTTCCGTGGCGGCCGCGGGCGTTCTTAGGATTGCAACTGCTAACATGGCTCAGGCTCTGCGGGCTGCGAGTGTCGAGCGGGGTCGCGACCCACGGTCGATGCTCCTCGTCGCGTTTGGTGGCGCAGGACCGATGCATGCCTGCGAGCTCGCTAGACAGCTTGAAATTCGAAGTGTGCTCGTGCCTCCTCGTGCCGGATTATTCTCCAGCCTGGGTTTGTTGCTCGCAGAGCCCCTTCATGACTTTGTAAGAACAAGGCTCTCCCACGCTCAAGACGCGAACCTTCCTGTCCTTGACAGGACCTTTCGCGGGATGGAAGAGAGAGGAAGGGCGCTTCTGGAGAAAGAACAGGTCAACAAAAGCGATATGGTCTTCGAACGAATGTTTGACATGAGATACGCCGGCCAATCCTATGAGCTGTCGGTTCCCGTCTCAAGGGAGAAGGCCACCCGAAGTCTGCTGAACCGAGCCATCAGATCATTTCACATTATCCATCACGGCCAATACGGACACTCTGCCTCTACTGATACGGTCGAGCTTGTGAACCTCAGGGTTTACGCTAGGGGAAGAGCAAGAAATCGTCCAGCCAAGGCGGAAAGGAAAATCCTAAGGACGGCCGGCACAAGTCACCGGAGAGTTTTCTTCGATGAAGGGTTCGTGCACAACTGCCCGATTTACACTCGCTCCGCAATGGGTCCTGGTTCCAAGGGCGCAGGACCCTGCATAGTCGAAGACTACGACTCGACGCTTGTCATTCCACCCCAGGCTCGATACGTGGTCGACGAACTTGGCTCCTTCAGAATTTCTCTCTCCTAATAGCGTTGTCGACCGTTCCGAACTGTAACTGTTGCTTGTTCGCGTCGGTTTCGCTAGGTGAATATCTCGTCTCCTCACGGACTAGGAGCTACCGAAAGGTTGAATGTAATGACAGATTCCACTTCCAGCTCGTCCCGCGACAACCCGTGGGGTTCCTTCAGCCCTGTAATGCCGGCATTCATACGTCTACTCGCGGGAGTAATCGTGTTAGTTGTCCTCGAAGCCGTAGTCCTTGGTTTCCCTGGCATAGGTCAGAGCATTTCAGGAACTCAATTCTCGATCGCAACTCTAGCCGTGTTCATAATTGGGTTGGTCGTTACTTTCATCGTTCTCAAGTTCGGGACTCAGATTTCGATGACGGTCCATGACAACTTCAAGGCCTACCGAGCATGGACCCCTGTGCTAGCCTACTTCTTCCAGATACTGGCAATAGTCATCCTCTACTCGGTCAGCAGCGGTATTGCAAGCCCCTATTTCGCCAGCTCACCGTGGGCGTACCCCTTGATCTTCCTGCTCCTGGCCCTCATTCCTACCCTGAAAGTAGTCACCAACGTAGTCCACGTGCTTGAAGGCCAGCAATCACACAAAGCAAGCCAGAACTGACAACCAGCATCGGACTGTTCAGCCTGGAACAAGACCCCTAGAGTCAACCCTGAATCGCAATCTGTCAGCGACCATCAACGATCGCCCTGACGACCTGAAGGAGAATACTAGCGAGCCCATCACCTCAAAATTCTAGACTCGCTCCATTCTGCGCCCTATCCGCCCGAAATCGCCCATTTTTTTCCACCAGACAGAAAATCAGCCTTTAGAAAACGACCGGGTACGGACGCGGCTATTTGAGACATGACACGAAGAATCCTCATTGAAGCACTGGACCATCACAAAAAACAACTGGTTCTCTGGTCCCACAGTCGGCAGGGGTCCCTGTAGAGAAAGTCAGGGTGAAACTCTGCCAAAACCACCACCGCCTGGGGTTGAGACCCTCAGAACGTCGCCGGTCCGAGCTTTGAAAGAGGTTTTGCTCGGAAGCCTCTGGAAGCGACCCTTCTGGTGAAGAATGAAGTATTCGCCTGCTGATCCAGGACTGCCGCCCGCTAGCCCCCATGGTCTTATGCGTTGCCGATCCCCGAGAATGGAGATATTCGCTTCCTCAGATAGAATCTCAACCTCCCTCGTTATTCCCAATCCTCCTCGAAACTTTCCGCGGCCACCTGAGCCAGGCCTAAGCTCGTACCTTCTCACTCGCAATGGATACGCCGTCTCCAGAGCCTCCACGGGCGTGTTCAACGTGTTCGTCATGTGACTGTGAACCCCATCGACTCCGTCCTTGTCGTGACGAGCGCCAAACCCTCCCGCTATCGTCTCATAGTAGGTGAAGTACTGGCCGGTACGATTATCGACCCCGCCTATGGTCATGTTATTCATCGTTCCCTGGCACGCGGCGCAGACCCGCGACGGGACAACCCTGCTAAACGCCCGCAAAGAGACATCTACAATACGCTGCGACATCTCAACATTACCTCCAGCCACGGGAGCGGGGGGCCTCGCGTTCAGAACTGTTCCCTCCGGCGCAATCACCCGCACGGGCTCGAAGCATCCCTGGTTTGCAGGTATGCTAGGCTCTGTGATACATCGAACGACATAGTAAACTGCGGAGAGAGTGACACTGTAGACCGCATTGACAGGGCCTTTCGTCTGCGAGGCTGAGCCGCGAAAGTCGAATTCAATACTTCCATCACCAATCGTGAGATTGAGCCTTAGAGCAATTGGTCGTTCGTCAACACCGTCATCGTCTAGATAGTCGACAGCACGTGAGGTCCCTTTTGGAAGCTTTGCGAGTTCGGCCAACATCAACCGTCGAGAATAGTTTCGCAGATCGCGCATTCCAGACAAGAGGTTTTTGATTCCGAATTTCCGCGCGAGCTCGGTGAACCGTCTAGTGCCAAACTCGTTTGCGGCTTGTTGGGCCCTAATGTCCCCGAGCCTTTCTTTAGGAGTCCTGACATTTGAAAGGACCATTTGAAGAACCGGCCTGTTGAGCTTTCCTCGCTGGGTCAGCTTAACTGGTGGGATTCGGAGACCCTCCTGGTAGACGTCTGTCGACAAGGGTGACATGCTACCAGGAGTCCCACCACCGATGTCAGAGTGGTGAGCCCGGTTCGCAGCGAAAGCGACAAGCTTGCCGCTTTGAAATACAGGCGAGACAATCGTAATGTCAGGTAAATGCGTCCCTCCCCGGAAGGGATCGTTTAGGATGATGCTGTCACCTTCCGCGATATCTTCGCCGAACTCTGAGAGAACAGTCCGAACTGCATGGGGCATGGCTCCAAGATGAACAGGTATGTGCTCTGCTTGAGCCACAAGATTACCGGCGCCGTCGAACAAAGCGCAGGAAAAATCTCGCCGCTCCTTGATGTTGGGCGAGAAGCTCGATCGTCGCAGGACAACGCCCATCTCCTCGGCTGTGGAGATTAGCGAGTTTTTGACAATCTCGAAGACGATTAGGTCAAGGGAAGCCAGACGCACTTAACACCGTATGATTATGAGGCAATGAACCCTTAAATGGCCAACCGAGACCCGGGCACAGGCGGGTAACTTTGCCCGCTTCGAACAGCCTCCTAGCCGCCACTTTCCTAATTCTAACAGCCATCTTCCCGTTTGTCACGACGACTGATCAGCTTCAACCCAAGACTTCCCCAACCCGTCAGAGTCAAGTTCAAACATCAGCGGTTTCCTCCGCGCTTCAATGGCTCGTTTCCCACCAACTCAGGGACGGCTCCTATGGGGACTTTCACGAACAACAAACTGCAGCCGCAGCCTACGCGCTCTGGTTGAACAATTCAAGTTCAGCTTCATCAAGACTATCATACACGAACATAACAGGACAGCTTGACAGCGCGTCAAGCTGGTTTTGGCCTCCGTATGGCGAGTCAGACTATCCAGGCGTGCTTCTCTACACCGTCGCCGCGACCCAACAACTCAATCTTCTGCACGACTCCACAGGCGTCTATGACAGACTTCTCCAGTTCCAATTACCAACTGGAGGGTTCGAGGGGTACTTCGACACGTCTCTCATGCACACAGTCACGAGTTCGGTCGATACGGCCGAAGCCCTGTGGGGATTAATCAATGCAGGTGGTATACAAACAACAAACCTGACGGCGGGAATAAGCTACCTCCTGTCTCTTCAAAATAATGATGGAAGTTTCAATCTTACAAACCGAATGCGTTCGGACCCTATATACTCCCTAGGACCAGACAGCGTCAGCATTACGGCACTCGTCACTCTTGTTCTGAGAGACGCATCCTTCTCGATTAACAATCCTCGGATTATGAAGGCTCTCGACTTCTTGAGTAAGGCTGTTTCAGAAAACCTCGGCGGGCCTGGCCATCCATATGCAGCCGCGCTCTCCTCACTCGCGTTTGTGTCATATTACAGACTAGAAGACGCTTCAGGAGCACTGGCCTGTCTTCGAGCCCAGCAAAACCCTGATGGAAGTTTCAACGACATCTCAAGATCGTCAGGGCCAAATGCGCTTGACACAGGCTGGGCAGCTATAGCTCTTCAAGTCGGGTCTCTCAGCACTCACCTAGAACAGATAGACCACGCTCCAGTTGCCAAGTTCATCTTCAGCCCTCAGAGCGTGGTAGAAAACACCGGCGTTTCGTTCACCGCGCGTGATTCATATGATCCCGACGGAGACGATCTATCATATTCTTGGACATTCGGAGACGGTTCTTCAGCGTTAGGAGTAAACCCAGTCCATGTCTACACAAGGCCCGGGAATTTCTCGATAACTCTAACAGCAAAAGAAACTGGGACTGCACAAGCTCTGTCAGACACCACTTGGCAGGCCTTGTATGTTCAACCGGCCCCCTTACAAGCTAGTCCGGCCCCATCTCCTTCAGCTATTTTTTTGGCCGTCGTACCGCTCGCTATCGTTTTGATTCTTCTGACCGTGACCTTCTTCCTTGTGCGTAGACGAAGAGCCTCGCGAGGGTAGTCATGGATGACCCGTTTGACTGCGCATCGACCGGTCTTCTCTGGCTCAGTCACACAGACAGCCCTAGTCGCAGTATTTGCAGCAATTTCACTAGCTTCGAACTATGCAATGATTGGAATTGTCAACGTGAAATTGATGGATACTCTGGTATTCCTAGCCGCATTCCTCTTCGGCTTGCGGATAGGGGTCGGGGTTGCTGTCGTCTCATGGGGAGTCTACGGTTTCATCAATCCGTACGGAGCCGATGACCTAATTCTTCTCTCCTTCCTTGTGGCTGGAGAATGCTTCTACGCAATAACTGGATTCGCCTTGAGGCGAACCTCTCTTGAGAGAGAGCTTCCCGTTGAGAAGAAATACCCGACAAGAACCGCGATGGTTCCGGCACCTCTCCGCACGCTTCGCGCCAGAATAGCGATACGGTTAACATCATTCCGCGGGTTCGTGACTAGACTCATCTCCTACGGGAGGCTCAGCCTACTCTTCGGTACTGCAGGGTTGCTGTCAACCCTTGCATATGACGTTCTGACAAATTTTGCCTCTTGGCTATTCAAGACACCTTCGCTCTATAGCGCTCTGGTGATCGGGCTTGTCACTGGTGCACCTTTCGCACTTGTTCATGAGGTCAGTAACCTGTTCTTTTTTGCAACAATTGCTCCCGCCACGATAATTGCGTCACGACGGCTAGGACATGGCTAGCTTCGGGAGTTACGTCTTGAAAAGCGCCAAGTCGTCAGCCAGGACCCGATTCTTCTACATAGGCCTTATTGTGGTCATTGCACTAGTCCTGGCCGGACAGCTCGGAGCATACATCCAACTGGAGGGGTTTTTCCGGACAAGCTCTAACGGAGGCTACCTAACAATAGACACACTAATCAACTACGGAAACGGTACAAGTCGGTGGGCAAACAAAACGCACGTGCCCCCGAGCTGGAACTTCTACGACCTTACCGCCAACATTTCAAAAGTGGAAGCAACTTACACCTCGGTGCTCAACGAGCATTTTATCCAAGGAATAGATGGAGTTAGAGGGTCGGGTAGGTCCTACTGGACACTTTGGACCTTCTGCGACGCGGGCCGCGGATGGGCCGCGTCACCGGTCGGTGCAGACCTCATCAGGTTGAAAAACCGAATGGTCCTTGCTTGGTACTTCCAAGCACCTCCGACCTCAGACCCATCGACCTGGCAGCCACCAGTCCCAAGCGCAACGAAGCTTTCCTCTTGTCCCAGGTGACCAAGGTCAATTTTCGTTGCTTTGGATCTTCTCTAGGGTTTGACGTTCTAGTTGCAGTGTGACGTGGTCTATTCCAAAACTGTTCTTCAAGCGGCTCGAAACTTCGCTGATGATTCGGGAACCCTCATCGATGGTTTCAGCCTTCACAGTTATGTGCCCACTGACAGCATAGAGACCCGATGTTATTGTCCAAACGTGTAGATCGTGGATTCCGTTGACTCCTTCAACGGCAAGAATAGCTTTGGCAACGGTTTCGAGCTGTAGATGTTTCGGGGTGGACTCTAGCAGAATCTCGGTGGACTCGCGGACCAGGCCATAGGCGTTTCGAAGTATGAGAATGCCTATCAGGATGGCTATTGCTGGGTCAATTCTATTGTAGCCTGTGAAAGTAACGACCAATCCGCCGATCATTACTCCGGATGATGATAAGATGTCACCTATGGCGTGAATGAAGACCGCTTTCACGTTCAAGGAGCTTCTCCAACTCTTGAGGAATAGGCGGGCGACGGCGAGGTTGCCTGCAAGTCCTACGAGAGCAATGAGTACGACCAGGGAACCTGCCACTTGGGACGGTTGCAGGAGTCTTCCATATGCTTCGTAGATTATGAGAAATGCGATGAATGTTAGCGTCGACCCATTGACTAGGGCGGAAAGGATCTCGGCCCGGTGATAACCGAAGGTTCTGGTTGAGGAGTGTGGCTTCCTCGCGAGTCTCATTGTCAGAATGCTGACCCCGATTGTAAGGACATCAGTGAAGACATGGCCTGAGTCGCTGAGAAGCGCGAGGCTGTGGCTCGATATTCCGCCGAGGAGTTCTATGACTGTGACCACGGAGGCTATTCCGAAGGTCAACCACAGTCGATGCTCTGAGTCTCGTGAAAACGCCAACGAATATGACTGCATGAGCTTGGAACCGGATGCCTGTCTGGCGCGACGTTGTTACAAACTAACTCTTACAGGTTGCTAAGCCTAATGGGCCAACGGATCTAGGAGTCTGAAAGAACATTTAACCGAACCGGGGACCAGGCATTGTTACTGTTTGGCCTTTGTCCCTTCAAACATCAATCAGAACCGTAGATCGATGGATTGATGCTCACCAAAAAGACCTTGTTGACCTGACATGTAGACTTGTCAACATTGACACAACTGTCCCGCCGGGACGGAACTATCCTCGTGTTGCGCAGCTTATTGTGGGAGAACTTAAGCTTCTAGGGATCACCCCGTCTGTGAGCTACATCCCAGAGGCAACAATACGACGAAAAGCTGACCCGGAGCTTGGTTTGAATGGCCCTCGTCCGAACGTCACCGCGAGCCTGAAGGGTGCGGGCGAGGGTCCAAAGATCCTTCTTAACGGCCACATGGACGTTGTTCCGGCGCAGCCGACAGGCTGGTCTAGCGACCCGTTCAAAGCCACGACAAAGAACGGAAAGATCTACGGCCGCGGATCCGCGGATATGAAAGGTTCTGACGCTGCCATAATCTACTCTCTGAAAGCGCTGGTCGAAACCGGGGTTCACTTCAACGGGTCCATCACTCCGACTTTTACAACAGACGAGGAAGTTGGAGGATACACGGGCGTCAACCATTTCATCGACAAACACGTTATCACAAAGGACATCGATTACTGCCTTTCCCCTGACACGAACATAGAAGCCATTGATGTTGCGAGTCTTGGAGACTCGGAGTTTCTGATCACAGTCCATGGAAAGTCTGCGCACTCGGGACGGGGATGGACGGGGATCAACGCGATAGAACACGCCAGCTCTCTTATCGAAAAACTGAAGAAGCTTGGAGTCGAGGTAGGCCGGAGAAGATCCAAAATTCCCGCGGAGCCAGTCTTCGGAAACAAGTGGATGAGACCAGGGCTCTACGTAACAATGGTCAAGGGCGGTATCAAAGGCAACATCATACCTGATAGCTGCGACATACTTGTCGATAGACGGTTCATTCCAGAAGAAAACGCTGCGCAAGTCGAAAGAGAATTGGTAAAGACGGTCCGGGAGTTCTCGAGAGACACAGAATTGAAGACGTCGATGAAACTCGTGACAGGGTATACACCGATGAAAACCTCTCCAAACCATCCCCTGGTGAAGGTCGTAAGGAGAGTGGCCAAGCGAGTCCTGGGCCAAGATGTACCGCCCCGTGGAAGCCAAGGCTCAACCGATGTTGCACAGGTCAGCTCACTCGGAATCCCAGTTGTAATAATAGGGGCAAGCCGGAGTGACAGCAACATCCACGGGGTCGACGAACACGTACGAATAACCGACCTAGTAAGTGTGACCAAGATTTTTGCCCACTCCTACCTCGAACTCCTGAACGGACACGTTCACTAGTGAAAGACTAGCTCCGAAAGGAGCCGATAAAGCACCTGGGGGGGCTGTTTTCAGCCCTTCTCCCGGATAATCCCTTCACTACTTGTGAAAGGGCTGGGAAACCCCTCCGTTTCCTCTGGAGCAAGTGGAAAGAGGTTCTTCTTCCCGCTCCAGCTCAATAGCAGTGAGCGTGCTGGAGGAGTCAGAGACCTTTTTTACTTGTGAACTGCGAGTTGTGAACTCGACTTCCGACGGTGTTCTCCTC
>VBBN01000054.1 GCA_005888735.1 Candidatus Bathyarchaeota archaeon | reverse complement strand
TTCACTGGAATAGTAAGAGAGTCGAAGGCTGGGGGAGAAAGGCCCGTACGGCACCCAAACGTTAGATGGAGAGTCCACGCCTCCCGTCGAAACGGCGACCGCTGGTGCTGGCACATGGACGAGAATGGATATTACCATGACCGTTATGATAATGGAAACTGGGAGAATTCTCAATAGGGAGACGCTTGCGAGGAGCGACTTTTTGCGGCACTCCTCTTAAGGCTATCCCTCACTACTGCAATCTTTGGGAGGATGCAGACACACTCGGATAGAGAGCGTATGCCGTGGAATCATTTTACTCGCGATTTTTGTGGGGCTTGTTGCTTGATGAGATAAAGACTGTCAATTGGCTATAAGCATAAATCGTCGTGGGAAGACTGCTCCTGATGATCTCGAAGACCTTGGTAGACGAGACGATCAGCGAAGATCATGATAAAGACTCGCGGTTCTACGATGTCGAGGAATTTAGACGGGTCGTCGAAAAACAAGAGTCTATACCTCCCCCAAAAGGGCTCAGGCGCGCTGTCGTCTATCTAAGGAACGGAATTGACTCTGTGAGCGGTGTAATCTCTACCTTCCTGGCTATCTCAATTTTTTTCGTGGCCCCTCTTGTTGTTATCATGGGTGCACTGTATGGCCTGCCTGGCTTCTTAATTTCCTGTGCTGGGATGATTGGAGGGCTTAGTTTGTATGTAAGACGGAAGATGGGTAGCTCAATGAGGTTCGTCGATTCAAGTCTCGGGCTTAAGTTATTGGGACAGTTGGCTGGCTACGCTTTGATGTTAGTCGTGTTCTACTTGATTTTCGTCGTGCTTCTCGGGAACAAACTTTAGACGACCAGCACCGATAGGGACGCGCTCTGTCACTTGCCTCTCGGTAGGAAGGCTGGCCAAAAAAAATTGGATCGATCAGAACTGTTTTAGCAACTCTGACCGAAGCTTCCAGCGACCAAGACCAGATCTATGATGTTGATCGTGCCGTCATTGTTCAAGTCGGCGTTCGTCTTGTACGCGGCACTGCCTACACTTGAACCGAAAGCCGCTCCCACAGTGGACAGGTCGATGATGTCGACTTTGCAATCCCCGCTAACATCTCCCTTGAACTTTTGCAGGTAATTGATCGGGTAGGATCCGACGTTGTTGCTTAAGACGAACTCGTTAGTCACCTTGGCCACAGCTCCGAAGACAGTGTAGTATCCCCTGGAGAGGCTGCCAGGATCCCAGTTGATCGTGACCTTCTGGATCGCACCTCCTGCTAGTGTAATGGTCGTCTGTCCAAGTAGGATCCCACTGGAAGGAGTGGCACCGAACGCGACAGTATCCTCGCTCGTCCCGTCGAACAACCCGTCCCCATCTGGGTTGTAGACTACGGCATCGCCTGATAAGCAGTTGACTCCTGACAGAGTGGAGCAGGCCCAGACGCTGCTACTACCAGACAGCTTATAGTTCGAATCGACAAATCGCAAGTTGAAGTCAAGCCCGAGACTTGTCCCAAGAGACGGTGCTGCACCAGGACCGATTACCGTATCGCCTGAGGAGTAGGCGAAGGAATTGTCGTTATCGTAAATTATCCTCTCGCCCGGATTCCAAACTCCATTGCCGTTAGCATCAACGAACTTCAACCTTACATCGTTCTTGAGCACGGTCTTGGCAGTTGCGTTCACAGTGTAGGTATCCGAGACAGTCCCGCCGTTAGTGACGGAAACGTTAACATTCAATTGGGCTGTTCCTGATAGAGAGACTCCATTGTATCCGAAGCCGCGGTTGCCTTGTACAACAGTGGTCACTTGCGCGTCGTGAGTCTTGATGAGCGTTACAGGAATGGTGAGCCCAACATCATAGATGCTATTGTTGTTCCCGTCATAAGCGACAGCGCTGTTGAGCCAATAACCGAGACCTGTCGGGTCGTAGTATCTGATGAGACTATCTATTACCAAGGTTGCGAGGTTCGCGGGTGAGCCGGATATGATAGCATCTAGTGTGTTGCCGTAGATGAGAGTGTCTCCCGTGTCGAAGAGATTGTTGGCGTTAGCATCATAGGCTATTGAATTTCCGGTTGCCCACGCTGCTCCAGGGCCGAAGAACTTGAAGTGTGTATCCGCAACCAATGCGGTGTTGTTAGTAGGGGTTGCCCCGGCGACTACAGTATCGTTGTTGAACTTGCCGAAGTTGTATTTGTTGTCGGCGTTGTTGTCGTAAACGACAGGCTCTCCAGGGTCCCAATGACCGTTAGCGTTCCTGTCTACGAACTTAATCTTCGCATCGGTCTTGAGAGTTTGTGAGGCAGCGTTGAAGGTAGCGCTGTTGTCCCCATCGTAGACAACTGGTTCTCCAGGATCCCAGTGACCATTGGCGATAGAGTCTACGAATTTGATCTTCGGATCATTCTTTAGTATGAAGTCGACCTGAAGCGACCCTGCGATTACTGTTTCGGTAGGAATCGTTACTGAGGTCTGTGAGTAGGTTCCGGTTGTAGTTAGCAGTACGTGGATGTACTTTAGGGCTGGCGGAGTTGTTGGCAGGCTTGAGACGTTCAGCACCGTTGTGAACGCAGGGGTTGGATACGTGCAACCGGTCGTCGGGCAGGCGTAGGTTCCGCCTGATGGGGTGAAGGTGCACGTGCCTCCTTGAAGCACGTTTCCGCAATCGCTACTAAGAGAGAAGGTATCGTTTGAACCACTCAGCAGTCGAGTGGATATGGTGTCAGTAGTCCAGTTACCAACCTCCTGGCTGAACGAGGTCTTGCTGGCGGAAAGATTGTAGACGGGTGCGGCCGGCGGTTTCACGATCAGTTTAAGCCACGCGACCTTGATCAAAATGTTTCCTGACACTGTACTGTTTCCCTCGATAGCCAGGAAGTAAGTTCCGGATGGCGTAGTTGTGGATCCTCCTTGCGGTCCACCGTGGACCGTTATGGTCAGAGTGTTGGAGGCGCAAGCTGTCGTGCATGGGTTCGTAGTGAATGTGCCTGTGGAACCGATCAGCGGAAGACTCCAAGCCTTTAGCGTGACGCTCGCGGGGAAAGTGCCTGAGGTTGAGAGAGTGACTGAGACTGTAGACCCTGAGCTATTGGTCTGGAATTGCGAGACCGGTCGGATGATCGTGGTCGTAGCCACATTTACTGCGATGTTGTAGTTAGTCGGAGTCGCGCGGGAGTCAATGTACCCGTCTATAGGAGTATAGGGGATGCTCGACGGGTTTTCCAAAATGGAGTTAGCAGTTATGTGAATCCCGGAAACAACGGTAGCAGCAACCGTCTTGAACCTAATCCTGAACAGTATTCCGGTTCCGGCCACGGTTGGGCGGGCTTGGTCTTCATCAACTACACTCAGACGGTACGAGTTCCCGCCTGTACCCGTGCCATTCGTGTTCTTCACAACGTTAAGACCATCGAGAAGACATCCTTGTGAAGCTGGACAAGAAACAAGGGCACTGTTCGAAACCGTGCCGAACGCGGAACCAGCGTATGTTATTTGGCTGGATGCGAACGTAAAGTTGATGTCGAAACCCTTCAGGCTGAGGCCGCCAACAACATCCGTTACGTTCACATCAAAAGTAACGAGGGTGTTTATTGCCAAGCTCTGGACGACAGCATTCGTCTTGAATTGCTCACTGAACAATCCAAGAATGCCATAATTGCCCGGAGGGGTTGCGTGAACGCCTGGCACAACTGTCGGTAAGCTTGGGACGAACCCTGACAGAACAAGTGCTGTTCCAAGAACTGTAAGAAGTATCAGCAGGACGGACTGAACTTTTCGGTAGAGCATTCAGCAAACCACTTGAAGCCAACGTTCAGGCCGAGGACTTAAAAGCTTTGTCGGGATCGGGTCTCTCTGCGATTGCTGCGTAAGTTTTTGGATATAGTCAGATTGACGGGGGCTCTTGTAGAAGAGAACCCGCTGTACCAATGCGCAACATAACCATGACTGCTGGAAAAGAAACAAAAAGGGGGTTTACGCGCTTTGATGCGCGTCCTGTGTCTTGGTTTAGAGTCCCGTGTTGACTACGACTTTGAACGTGCTTGTTGGTCCCGGTATGGTTAGTACTGATCCGTCCGCGAATGTTATTGCGCGTGCAACTGTTGCTGTGACGATGTAGATGTCGTTAGCATTTGCTACTGTGAGTGTTGCGTCCAGTTGGCCCGCTTGTCCTGCTGACAGCGTGACGAGTCCGGACGATGTAGAGCCTACTTGGCCGCCTACGCTTTGCCATGAGAAAATTCCGACAGCAGTGATCGATTGTGCACCGGTGTTAGTGACTCTGCAGAATAAGCCATCATTGAAACCCTTGGCCAGAATGTTGAGACCACCGGTAACCGCGCGACATCCGACGCTTCTCAACGCCGTGTCAGCAGGCGGTACGTAGAGGCCGTCGTTGTTGATGCTAGGGATTGTTAAAGCGTCTCCGTTGGACAAGATATCGATTTGCGATCTGACGATTATTGATGCTGGATAGTCCGATGCAGTGGCTGTAGGCACTGTCGCTGGATCGTTGACGTGAAAGTTCAAGTTGAGGACCGAAGAGCCTGTCGAACTTGGGTTTGCAGTCTCGCCGCTGAAGAAAGTGACGGCGTACCTTACGAGCCCTACTGACGGGAAGTTTTCGGCTCTTGCAACGAAAACGTTGTGGACTGCGGGGTCGAAGAGAGTTCCACTGAGGGTCGCACTCGTCGCAGTTAGAACGTCAGGGTTGTAGATGAGGGTGATGTCGTAAGCAATGAGGTTTGGTGCATTTGAGACCAGCATGCTGGCCGCAAAAGTTCCACCGATGTCGACGTTCGGAGTACCCGGTGTGAACGATACAATCGCTGGAGAGACCGCGTTTACTGGAATTAGTGGGATTGCAAGCAGGAATGTGGCTATGAGTACGGTTGCTCGAGTTAGCATTTTGTTTTTCACTTGTAATGCTTCCGGAACAGAATTTTGCGGTTCGTAATATAAGAGTTGCCTATTCAATGGGGCCAGGTATACCTGTAGCGATAGCTGGAAAGCCCTTTCA
>VBBN01000037.1 GCA_005888735.1 Candidatus Bathyarchaeota archaeon | reverse complement strand
CTATTCCGCCGCTTTCAGCAAGCTTCACTTACAGCCCCTCTAGCCCATTACCAGTGTTGCCGGTGACGTTCACCGGAAGCGCGACAGGTGGAACTCAACCATACAGTTTCACGTGGGACTTTGGCGACGGGTCAACCGCTACAGGACAATCGGTCGACCATTCATACCTCCTCCCAGGAGCATACACTGTCACACTGACGGTCACCGATGCAGGTGGCCAGACAGCAAAGGCCTACCAGACGGTAACGGTTACCATTCTATGAATCGGAGCATCAGTATCACTCCCCTTGTAAATTCCAAGAATGCTACGTCATAACAAGAGAGAGCCGAGGGAGCCGCGCAAGTTCATGATGACCCTCAATGAGCACATCTACAAGGAACTCGAGAACTGTAACCTGATTGGCCTTGGCCGCAACCATAAGCACTCGCCACGGTGGCCGAGTCAACGATGTTCATGGGTGATCAATGGATTAAGTCTTGCATGGACTGACGGGTTTACTCTCTCAGTACTTGTCCATTGCAGGGCTGAATTGAGAAGTGTCCAATATCAGGAAGGAGCTGGGTATTTGGTTCTTCAACATTTTGCTCTCCTTTTCTACCTTTTTCCTGGGAAAAGGTCGGGGTCGGTTAAATGGCGGTAGCTCAGACTTTACCCATGAACACTGTCAAGTTTATTCAGACGGTGCAAGAGGGTGTCTATCGAAACCTGGTCCAGATTGCTGAGGACAAGGGGATCACAGTGCAAGACCTGATCCGAGCGGTCATAATTCCCGAGTGGCATGCACAAACTAGGACGGCTTCTCGACCACCCCAGCAACGTTCCCGTCGCTCCTAACCTCCCTGGACAGGTTCCACTGCGGTTATGTAAGCAAGTCCAAAATAGGCGAGTGGCATGCGCATTCACAACTCCACCCAGTCCTCGGCACAGGAAGAAAGAAGAGCCTCACGTTGCGCTTGGACGGCGACGTGCTGCCTGCCGAGGCCCGACCGTCGATGGTCTTAACCCTTGAGACAAGAATACCTGTTTTCTCCAGGTTCAATCCTAAAGTTGCTACAGCTGTAGTAAAAGGGACATTATCCTGCATCAAACAGTGTTCGGGTTGCATGCGCCTTTTCAAGGCTGCCATGACAAGGCTATCATAATACTAGCTTTCTACTGTAACTGGCTGATATGCCCTGAAGCAGTCGGAGAAATTGGAAGACCCCGGTAGGACACTACCAGATACCGGGGAAAGCGGCGAGACTTATGATGTGGAGATAGATACAATACTAAGACTGATCTGGGCAGGCCAACGCTTAGATTAGAGGCCGGGCTGCTGTCCGACTCGTGAGCTTAGCGGTAATTTTAGTATGGACGAGCCGCTCCTCGCCAAGAACAACCCGTCCGTTCTGGGGCAGTGTGGCCGCCGCACCAGGGGATATGAGGCAACAATTGATTGCGCTGAGCAAGGAGGGAGCTAGAGAAGCGAGCGGTTGGAACTCTCATGGTGTCGATTGCCCTCTTCATTGGGTCAGGAACGCTAGCTCTATTGGCGGTCTTATGACGACATGTTTCTGCGTGCGCGCGACCTTGTGGAACGCAACATCATCGTTCGGCCTGTTCCACAGCTAAAGGACACGTCTCATCTCAAATGGTGCGTTTTGTTGATCCACCAATCTGTGGCTCTTCTCTCATTAATGGGTGAAATCAGGTTCTGATTTTTCTGATAAAGATAGGTTCAGCCTCGGAAAGGACGGAAAGTGGAGTTCGGGGGCCCTTTCCCGACTAGCTCGAGAATCGTCCTGGCCCACGCTGGAAGCTGGGCAAAGACATCTTCTCGTAAGGGCAACTCCCTAGGCCTTTCCATGTTCTTGGAACATAGTAGGATCTTCTAAAGACACGCGATCTGAATCAAGAGATCATGCGCTCTCCTGCAAGTGACGCAGGAGACCTGCTTATGGGGCGTGCAAGGGGTTTCAACTTGCGTTACGAGATCGTAGACTCATGCGCGAAGAGGAGAGGAGAAGAGGAGAAGGATATGCTCCAAACTTCCCCCTCCAAGCAACATGCGACCGAGTGAATCAAGTCTGCCGCGAGACCGGAGCGATAAGTCCACAGACCCCTAAACCCGACTACTTTCTGAACACTACGTTGCAAACAGCAACGTGGTATGCCGACAAGGAGTTGTAACAAGCTCGGCGAACGTGTGGTTTATCCGGCCTTGTAAAGGGTGAGGTCAGAAAATGAGAAGAGGTCGTTATTTCTCTCTTTGAGCTTCCCGCGGAAAGGCGCTCGTCCTCAGAGAAAAGCGACGGATGGCTACTGTGATCCCACCTCCCAGGACTACTAAGGCTACTATTAGGAAGTAGAGCCACGACAACAACAAACCCCGGAACAGATCGGAAGGCGACATGCCCGACCCAGTGGTTCCTGTGCCACCCCCAGACGCGACAGTAACGATGATTGTTTGATTATTGTTCGAAAGATATGTCTCTCCTGCGACTTGACCTGCGACCGCCGTTAGGACGTATACGCCTGGTCCCACTCCTTTAGTGTACCATGTAAATGGTATTTCTTCCACTGCTTGTGGGGGAATATCGTCGAGAACCTGGTCCCCAATTGCCGTATCGTTGGCGTACAGCATGACGGTGGTCGTTCCGGGTACGTCTCCCAAGTTGTGAACGGTAACATTCAACTGTACCGCGGTCCCCTCCGAAATGATTCGCCCTGTTGCACGAATAGCGTCTGCTGCTACATCACGAATGATAGGGACAATCGCGAAGCTCTTGTAACCGACTAGGGTTCCCCACTGACCGGGGTTGAGTGCACCGTAGACTCCCGCATTTGGTGTGCTCGTCCACGAAGCAGCAATCCAGAGCAACCGGCCGAACCTCAGGCCACCCTTGTCCCCATAGTCAATAATGTCTTGAACATACCGAAGGCTGACCGAGGAATAGCCGGCCGGACCCGAGACAACGTATGGACAGACCCTGCTGCATGTTGTACCTCCTTCAGTGTTCAGAATCGGCCATCCCTGGCGCGCCGTCTCGTTCAGCATGGTCAGGTAGTCCTGGCGCGCTGCGTTGTCAGCTGTTACGTTGTTCCACCCGTTCCAGACTCCGTTGCTGTTGTTGTCTGTGAACTTGATCTTTAGGTCAACCTTCAGAGGTGTCCCTATGGGAGGAACTGTTCCTGTGGCAGGTGTGTCACCTGGATCATATCTAGTGTTGTTGTTCGCGTCGTAGACAATCGCCTTAGTGGAATCCCATGTTTCCGTTGGACTACTGGTTCCGTTGACAAACATGACTTTCGGGTCACTTGCCAGAGCTGCTTGGCTAGCAATGCTCCCCACTGTCTGAATGTCGCCAGAATCATATGTCCCATCACTGTTGGTATCATAGGCCAGGTGTTCGACGAAAGCAGGATAGTACATGTAAGTGTGCAGGCTCTCGAAGACGCGATGTTGAATGTCCATCACATTTGGATAGTTGAGATACCAGTGAGACCTGTCTCTGGAGCATCCATAACTACAAAGGTTCTGAACCACAACCCAGTGGGTATCGCCCAACTGACGAGCATCATCAAGCCATGCCTGGTATTGCGCCGATACGTAACTTGTCTTGTTTACCTCGCACGGCAGAGGGTTTTGCCGGCACCACACGGTGGAGCTAACAGGAAAAGACCCTGAGGCTGGCTCATTGAGGGGTTCCCAAACGATACGAGTATAGCTGTCCCTGAATTCTCCGACAACACCTGTCAGACCGCTATTGCTGTTCGGACCGAACCAGAAATTCAGCCAACAATCGACAAGAGTAGAGTCCGTAAAATCCGTGTATCCGTGATAGTCAACCACTATCCACATGTTAAGGTATTCAGCAATCTTGAGGCCCCTTGCTAGTTGTGCTGCGCTGTAGTTACCCATGAAATCCTGGGGCGAGGCGTTGACATTCAAACCGTATCTGACAGAGCAGTATGGTGCGAACGAGGCCCTGATTGTGTTATAGCCGGTTTGAATTTGTTTGAGGGCTATCTGTTCGAAGTTGCTCGCCCTCTCACCTGGGAACACTAGTGAAATCGGCCCGGTCACGTTTTGGCGAGTATCTTTGAGGCGCGTACCACCCCAGCCACCCAGAGCCGGCGTTACTGAGGCAGTCGCTTGAGCACTATGCGCGTGTAAAACTAGGACTATGGTTGATAACGAAAGGCAAACAAGCAGTGCCGCCAGCGGGTGTTTCTTCTTTTTTGTTTCCACGCCCCATCTCCCGACCGCCGTCGTATGGGCAAGAGGGGACCGCTGCAGGGCCATATGCTTACACTACGATATAATCCGGCTGTCTACAAAACCTCACAAGCTAATCATAGTTGGTACAAGCTCGCGCCAGTGAGGCCTAACTAGTAGGCTTTACACTGTGCTCGGAACGGCCTGAACGAGGGTATCTGCTCTTCGAGTAGCTCTTGTCACTGTCTATTGATCCTCAAACGTGGCTTTCCTTAAATCTAGAAATCTCGCCTCACAGGTCGGAATTCAGACGTGTTGGTTTGCAGTCAGAATTGTTAGTTCGTGGACGTGCTGCTTTTTCCCCTAGAGCACTCGTCCTCAACATGTGAATTCTAGGCCTCGAGCATTTGCTCGTCCTATCATATTCGCGCTGTTAACCGTCCTGGCGGCTTTCACGCTGCCTGAGCTGAGGTCAGTTCGCGCTCAAGACTCCAACCCCATCGCCTACTTCGGCCGAACAGTTGCAGGAGTCGGAGACAACGTCCTGGTCGGAGCTCCTGACAATTACTCTGCACCATTCTACGGCGCTGCTTATCTCTTCGATAATAACGGCAACCTTCTCACCTCCCTGCATGGTCAAAGTGACTGGGGAGGGTTCGGTGGCTCTGTTACCGGCTTCGGAAACAGCATCCTCGTCGGAGCACCCTTTACCACCTGGGCCGGAAAATTCCAGGCAGGAGCAGCTTACCTTTACGACACTTCAGGCAACTTGGTCACTCCAATCTACGACCCAAGCCCGAGAGGAATCGGCTCGTTCGGCTCTGCCATGGCCGCGGTGGATAATAATTTCATTATCAGTGCGCCCTTCAATAGTCAAAGGGGCGACACATCTGGCATCGCCTACCTCTTCGATAGTCGCGGCAGCTTACTCACGACATTTACGGATCCTTCTCCCGGCTACGACGAACTATTCGGAGAATCGGTCGCAGCTCTTGGAAGCAACATCATAATTGGAGCACCCGGCACAGGCGGCCAGGGATCCTGGTACGCCGTAGGCGCTGCCTATCTCTACGATACCCAAGGCAACTTACTCAGAACGTTTTACGAGCCCATGCCAGCTTTTCCTGACTTTTTCGGCGGCTCAGTCACAGGCGTAGGCGACGATATTCTCATCGGAGCTCCGGGAGCCACTCTCAACGGAATCTCGGAAGCGGGGGCTGCGTACCTCTTCGATAGCAATGGAAACCTTCTCGCAACATTCCACGAGCCCAACCCGGCTTCAGGCGATCAATTTGGAATGTCCATGGCCAGCGTGAACGGTCAAATCGTGATTGGAGCACGTACCACAGTTGCTGATGTTCAGAGTGCGGGAATGGTCTATGTCTTTGACACTAACGGCAACCTTCTCAGCTCCATGCAGGCACCCGCTATCTCCGGGTTCGGCGATTCTCTATCCCAAGCAGCCGGCAGCATCGTCATAGGCGCCTCGGGAGTGGAATCTGGTGCGGGGGCAACATACATCTACGACACCATGGGAAACCTTCTCCGAACACTTCATCCATTCACGACTCCGGCTCAACGGCCACAGTTCATAGGGTTCGATTATACCTCCGATCTCGAATTGCAGGCCTACAATAATACGGATCAGTTTTATGTACAACTGTTCAACCCCAACCCTGTATACACCGGGCCAACATTATACCTGCAAGTCAACGCCACAGCGTTGGGAGCAGTCTACTACTACGACAGCACGTGTCCAGATGGATGTCTACCGCGTCGAAGCGGAAGCTCCACACTAGTAGCGATAGACCCGCAACAAACGACCACTATACCAGTCTCCATGCTTTTCCAGCCAGGGGACGCGAATCAGACGTTCACTTTCTGGCTGACCTTTCAATGGGGCTCCGACTTTGACTCTCAACCTTTCATCACCCAAGATGTCCAGCCGGGAAGCTTCACCTTGACCTACGGCACAATATGGGTCGGCAGCTAGCCAATCAACCTTGGAAATCGCAGTCGTGTTCGACGAAGCCACACCACTCAAATCGGCAGTCTACCCGTCCTTACATGCTGGGGGACCGATTTTTCGCTCTTCGCAGCCACTTGCCCCAGTCCAGGGTCGACCTCCCGCTCAGTCCACTCCGGGCCTTCGAGGCTTGACTGGGTCCGAAACCTCTTTGCGTCTGCCTCTCGGACGTGGATAATCAAACTCTTGGTTCATTATCTACATCTCCGACTGCCTTGCTGAGCTCTAACACGGCACGAAGGATCACGTGCTCTCCCTGCTTGTTAAACCTGACAAGTTGCGAGACGACCTCTACCGAGCTCCAGAGCACTTTGGATAGCGGGCTCCGTATCTTGGTCGTTCCGCCCACCCCGGCTCCATGACTCATCTTCTTTTGCGTGGGGACCGAGGGACGCGTCTGGAGCGGCTACGTACAGCTGCGCGTTGTCTCCTCACCGCTCTCCTCTCTCTAATCGTCTGCTTCATCCTTGCGACGGAGTTCGCGCCGTCGGCCCATGCTGCCTTCGCCAACTCTTTGAGGGCGGGATTCCTTGCCTCTTCCAAAGTCCTCACCTTGATGTGACGAGCTCGCTTGCCGATACCTTGGAGCAGGTGATATCGATCGTCGAGTTTCGCCCCGAACAAGAATCCAAGGGTGGCACGTCCTCGCACGGGCGATATGTAGCAGATACGGTCGAGCGGAGAATCGCTAATCGAGTAGTTGATCGCGTCATAGTAAAGAGACTCGTGCGACTTAGACATCGCTTTTCTTACAATGCCCCGCAACTCTCTGATAATTGACTGTACTTGGTCAGGATAGTTAGAGAGAAATTCTTCCACGATATCAGCCACAGACAATTCTCTCCTCTATGGGAGGTCAAGCCTTAGCGGCCCAGATATTTAGGCAAAGTCTGACCTCCCCTCATGTTTGAGGAGAATCAAAGGAAGCTCAAGACTGGGCTTTGGGTCTCCCTCATGCCCCTTGGGAATCGATGAACGGTTGATGGCTTGTGCGCTTCTCATTCTAAATGATGGAGGCCTAGCCAACAAAACAGTTCATGGAGAGCAATTGCAGTGCGGGCCGAGCTGTGCCTCAGAAACGTCGAGGATACGATGGCGGTTATGGAAATCCACCCAAAACGGCCTAACAGCGCCGCTTGCGATTGCGGCAGTGCGAGCTAGGGTGGATTAAGATGTGGTGTTTGGGAGGAACTTACAGGAGATCCAAGCACGGGCCATTTGCGAGCTCTGCCACCGACAATTCGGAGTGTCATGACGATGATTGAAACGCATGCAGCAAACGCTACCGCCGCTATGCTTATCCAGTGTCCTGTAAGAAATCCTGCGATCGAGTCGTACAGTGTCGAGGTTTTTGCGGGAAGGTCATTTCTGATCACGAACGTGTCGGAGAACGTTGGGGCCTGGTCCCCTATGAAACGAGACTCCAAGCTCATTTGCCACGTGTAGGACAACTGGCCCGCGCTGACCGTGACTTTTCCAAAGCCAATGCCTGCGTTCATGTCTGCAGGTGACCCGTTGATCCAGCAGCAGACGGAAGGGTCGACTGTGGGACTCGGTCTCGCTGACATTGCGGTGGCAAAATAGTTCGTATCCGCTCTGGTGAAATTGACTTGGCCATTCTGCTGGCTGAAGACCCCCTCGATCACATTTACAACTCCTCTTCCTCTCGAGTAGACACTATCTGACCCGTCATCTGCCACGCAATCGGGGGAATAAACCACTCCTACTACCGATGATGTGACAGGCTCAGCAGTCCCCCAACAAGTGAGCTGTTTTGACCGAGCGTGTACATGAGCATGGCCGTTGATAACTAGGTCCACTCCTTCTGAGAAGAAGAGGTTCCATTTCTGAGCGCCCGGGTTGTGACCGTTAAAGGTGCCGCTGCCTTCGCAGGACGTTGCGAGATCAGGCGAGAGACACGGTTTGTGGTCGAAAATTATCACCCATTCACCGTTGACTTTGGCCTGTTCGATGACTCCTTTGAGCCAGGACCAGCGTTTGGCGAAGCTCATGTTGTTACACGTCGCCAGTGGACAGTAGCTATAGGTCGTCGTAGTGGTGCCGTTGCCGATCTTCTCTGCCCCAGCTATCATGACAAACCTAGCAATGGGTCGGTCGAGTGGAAAATCCCAATATCCTTCTCGTCCATAGCATCCCGAGTAGAGTGACGCGTCTGGACATCCAACTGTCGAAGGGATGAAACCTATACCCGGTGGCTTCGGGAGACAGTTGGGTGAAGTGAACGCGTCTATGTACCCATCCTTGGCGAAAGTCGAATTCCCGTCCTCGTGGTTCCCGACCACTTGAATCCAAGGGAAATTCGCGCCTAGGCTCGGTTGGATGTTGGTCTTAACGAAATTGCACCATAAGACTTCGTTTCCTGTCGGGGGGAAATTGCTGGAGGTTCCATTGTAACTGATGTCGCCATCGTCCACGAAGAAGCTGAGCCCAGGAGGGAGCGCTTGGAGGCTGGCGGCCGAATTGACAAAACTGCTCGTTCCGTTCTGACCAGAGCCAAAACTCGCACCGTATTGACCTGTATCCCCAGCAAAAGCAAAAGTAAAGCTCACGTCCGCCTGACTTTCAAACGGAATCAGGAAGATGGTGCCGAGACACAAAATGATGAGACACTGGAAAACCATAGCCTTTCTGTTAGTCATCTGTCGCACCTACTTCCGACGTGGCGAGATGGCTGGCCGCTGCACAAGCTAATCGTGAACGCGTCGCCTATCTTCACTGGTACGATGGTTGTTTCCCGGATCACGCCTAGACCTCTTCTCGGGGGTATGCAGATGCTTTCATTATTATGCTCTGCACTTGTTTGGGAATCCCTCAATACCCCTAGATATCCAGGAAGCTCCAGCTAGGATGAATCCAGGTCTGGCCTGGTTCTCAACGCGAAGCAGTTGGCTATCTACGGGTCTGGGAAAACCAGTGTTGTATGAGGGCCGGTTCCCAGACTTGGGATAGAGGGTGGACTCCCCCAGTCAGTGAAAGCAATCCGCTCGTCTTAGCAAACGTGAATCGCCCAATAACAGGCCCTGAATCGCAATCTGTCAGCGACCATCAACGGACGCCTTGACGGTCTGAACGAACATGCTAACGATTCCACTTTCTCAGAATTCCGGACTCGCGTATAACACGCCCTGACAAGGAGAAATCACCCATTCTCCCCGCCAGAGGGAAACGGGCCCTGAAAAATCGACCGGGTACGGACGCGGCCGTTTGAGACACAAAAGGCGAATCCTAAACCGTGCCCATAACAAGACTAGTGACAGGTAGGTGAAACTGCAAAAGAAACGATGAATCTTTCTTTGGTCAAGAAATCCTTATGGCCCCCGTCGGGCTCCTATTTTCCCGCCCGCGCGCCCGAATGAGACCAACGTTGAGCCAAAACAAGACAACGCCCGCTCACAGAACTGGTTCACACCGCCCAGCGGTTGAAGCTACGACTCAAGCCCACCGTGTCAAGCCAGTTGCCGAGGAGCCGGATTACGATGTGGTCACCTTCGACTGCTACGGCACGTTGATAGACTGGGAGACAGGCATCGGGGAGGCGTCCATGAGGCGCTGACAGGTGTTGAACGGAAAACCGTGTCCGCCAAGAAGCTCGTTGCACTCTACGATGAGGAAGAGAGACGCGTGGAGAAAGAGAAGCCGTACAAGTCATACCGAGAAGTCCAATCACTAGCAGTCAAAACCATCGCCCGAAAAATCGACTGGAGCCATCCAGACCCTGATATTCTCTCCGAAGCCCTCCCGAGATGGAAACCCTTCCCAGACACAAACCCCTCGCTCGAAAGGCTCGCCAAATCTTACACCCTAGGAATACTCTCGAACGTGGACAACGACCTCCTAGCCGCCACCCTCACCCACTTCACAGTTCCATTCGAGATAATCATAACCGC
The DNA here is from genome assembly GCA_005888735.1 of Candidatus Bathyarchaeota archaeon. Lineage (GTDB taxonomy): Archaea > Thermoproteota > Bathyarchaeia > 40CM-2-53-6 > 40CM-2-53-6 > BA-19. The sequence goes on along the minus strand of VBBN01000037.1, from coordinate 88,361 downwards.
TGAACAGGTCAGGTCCTACAAGCCAAGACCGGCCCATTTTAGGGCAGCTCGAAGAGTCATCGGCACAAACCAGTGGCTTCACGTCGCAGGAAGCCTCTACCATGACATTGAACCAGCCACGAAACTCGCCATCTCAACCATCTGGGTCAACAGGAACAAACAGAAACCTGTACCAAGCGCTCTTCGCCGCACAGCGAAGAAGGTCCGAAATCTAACAGAACTCGCGAACCGGCTTCAAGGCTAACCGCAGGTTTCCTTCTCGCTCTAGATCGAGAAATCTCGAGAGTCGACAGAGACGTTGACTCCCTTCAGGAAGCACTGCGAGTCCCTCAACTGTCCTGCTAGTGTAAAGGACGCATCAAAGCGGATTCTAAAATGAACTTTCCCAGCCTCTCCCTGGAACACGATTCGAACTTCGCCGAGCCTTCTGTCGTCCGTGGACTCGTGAACCAACTTCAAGTTCCTATCACGTCGTGCAAACCAGTCCAACACTGCCTGTCGAAGCAGCTGGGAGACCGCGTCGAACCGGACTCCTTTATGGCTCTGGCCGAAATCAACGGTGAGTGCTTTCCGACACTCTTTTCCAACGCTGTCAACATAGACGAAGGTCTTCTGGACCATTGACTTGCCGGAAAGTGTATCTGTCAAGCGCGGCTCGACATAACGATTCGCACGTTCAATATAGCGATTGTTTATGTGTCGCATAATCCACCGCATGGGAGGCTCATGTTGCCACATATTTGTGACAGGTGCGGAGAAACCTTCGACGACAGCGAACTCAACATCCAAGACCATCAGATTCTTGACAATGACGGAAAATGGGCGACCGAGACGACTTATAGATGCTTCTCATGCGTCAAGAGAGACACATTCGGCTAGAGCCACCAGCTCACACCGTCGGGTGAGCCGCCTCGCGGCATATTTAGCCCATTAATTCATTGAAGCCGCTACTTTGAAACCATTATCGTGCCCGTCACTCTAGAGGAGCTGACTAGGTAGGTTCCGGGGACGAACGACCAGAAGATGGTAGCCGTGAACCCGAATGTTAGACCGGCCTGGTATGAAGGGAACAGTCTGGTGGCAGTCAGAAACTGAGACCCTCCGGGGCTGAGCAGAATTGTTGCGGAATCGCTGGTGAAGATGGGGACACCAGCTATGGTTCCGGTGATGTGTAGTCTAACTTGCAGAGGTGTAACTGGGTTCGGGTTAGCCACCTGTCCCCTCCAAGTCTCTAGGGGGTTGGATGAAACGGAAATCTTCCGGGTCCACGCGAACTTGGCGCTTCCGAAGATTGGTTCTCGCGGTTGGACCTCGACAAAGAGAATCCCTGCTCCCACGGCGACGCTTCCACTGGAGGCTCTTATCACTACGACATATCGGCCCGGAGGCGTATCCACCTTGGCGGTAGTCGTGAGGACTGTGTGTGCTGTTCCATCAACAACGAGACTCACGCTGGTCGGGTTGAGGGCCGTTGACAAGCCGTTAGGCAGGACGGGAAAAGAGGAAGAGGTCAGACCTACCGTTCCTATGAACCCTCCGACACTGAAAATCAGAATTGAACTGACAACCGAAGAACCAGCGGGAGTTGAAAGCGTGGGACCGGTGTCGAAGGTCACTCCTGCAGACGACCCGGCGGTCGGACTTATCGGGACTAGGAGTGTTCTAATCCCAACAAAGCCTTCGTCAGTATCCTTAACAGTCAGTCTGATGGAAAAGTTGCCCGAATAGTCGGCGCCCCCCATTTGGGGCTGGCCGAACCTGTGAGTGATGAACGGGAAGATCGAAACCTGCCCCTGACCATCGCCGAAATCCCAAGTGTAAGTGCTGAGGCCGCGGTCGGGCAGTGAATTGAAATCAGCGTCGAAACTGTCCGTAGCGTTGAAAAATACGGTGCTTCCCTTTAGAGGCATAGCCGGCAGAAAGGTAAAGGCTGCAACCGGGCCGAGTTTCCCTGCTACGTTTTTGAAATAACCATCAGAGGTGGAGACGGCGATTGGGTTCAAGCCCAGTACCAGCCGCGTGTCGCTTTCGGCAGCGTTGGCAGGGTTCGCAGTTCCTGCAGCTAGCACAAGGGGGCTGACCCCAGTGTCGACGACCCGGAAAGCCAAATGGACAAGGCTCCCAAACGCGCCGTCGAACGAGCTTCCAAGGTTCACAACTGAGAGCCGAATGATGCCGGGAACGGCGAGGTCCTGGAGAGCTACGAAGGGGTTGGTGAAGACGGTTCCGGTGCGAACATCCACCGTTGTGGCCTGAATGAATGATGAGTCATAATAGAGTACAAACTCGTACCCGTTGAACGACGGCGCATCAGCCACGTTAACCTCAAAAGTCACTACGGTCCCTGGAACTAGGGCCGTGTCCGTGACATTAGATGAACTGTAGGAATTGCTGAAGACACTTACGACAGGCAACGTGCTCTGCCCAGTCGAGGAATGGATTGCATAGGGTGACAGACCGCCCAATGTGAGTCCCAGAAGGACGAGAGCAAGAATCTCTCTCAGAGAGAGCCTCATTGTCTCAGGAAGCCTCAAAGCAACTACAGTTGCCTAGGGTTAGCTTTTATCACTTTCGTGCGCACATGTCCATATGCGGCTTTCTTCCTACTCACGGGGTGGCGATGGTTACAGTAGAGTCCTCTTGAGAAGGTCGAGTGATATGTTTCCCCCTGAAATGACCAAGACGACTTTCTTACCGAGACCTCTTAGCCGCTGACCTCCGAGAAGGGCAGCTAGAGAGGCCGCACCTGAAGGTTCTGGAAATATGTGCGCGTCGTGAATTAGGAGCTTCGTCGCCAAGAGGATATTCTCTTCTGACGCCGTTAAGACTTGGTCAACGTATAGCTTACACGCCTCAAGAGTGAGATCCCCGACGCTGGACGGAATAAGCCCGTCCGCTAAAGACCTAGGAGCACTGATGTCAACGGGCTTCCCAGCTTCGAGAGCCGCGGTCATCTTCCCCGCGCCAACCGGTTCCACACCAAAGACGCGAACTGGTGGTCGGGTAGACTTGGCCGCCAGAGCTATCCCTGAGATCAAGCCACCTCCTCCCACAGGGACAATCACTGAATCAACATCTGGTAGCTGTTCTACAATCTCCAGTCCACAAGTCCCGTTTCCTGCAATAACATCCGGGTCGTTAAATGGGTGGACAAAAACGGCCCCAGTCTCGCTCACGATTTCCCGAACTTTCTCCTCTCTCTCCTTGTGACTCTTTCCAAACCTGACCGCTCGCCCACCGAACTCTTCGATGACGCTTAGTTTTTCGGGGACGATCGTTTCAGGAACTATTATTATCGAATGCTTTCCTAGCAGTCGAGAGCTGTATGCCACGGCCATTCCATGGTTTCCCGAGGAGACTGCAACCACCTCTCTCTCCGGCACTTGAGAGATCTTGTTGTAGGCTCCTCGAATCTTGAAAACCCGTATAGGCTGGAAGCACTCAAGCTTTAGATAGATTCGGCAGTCAAGGCGTCTCGACAGGACAGGCGACTCGACTAGAGGAGTTTTGCTCGCCACTCCCCTGATTCTATCCTTTGCAGCGAGCATATCAGGCATCGTAGGAAGACGCTGTCTAGTCGGCTGCATTCTCGTGTGCCCTGTCAAACCTGAGGAAGGTGCCGAACCAAGTTCTGCGGAACCAGGAGATTTTCAGCGCGTTGGTCGGGTCGAGATGTGAGCCGAGCGTCGGATAGTGCAATCGTAATGTTCCGAAGAACGCCCGCGAGGAGGCTTGCCTCTCGCACCCTTAATGCTGACCTGCCAAGCATGTTCTTGAAGGCCCGTAGAGCCAGGCTTGTCTCCTCTGCATTGATTCCTGCCAGCCGTGCTGATTTTTCTAGAAAGTTCACCATGATCGTTTTGACAGATTGTGGTGCGAGTTCGTCGGATGAGTCGTTTTCGAGTGTATTGAACAGTTCGCAGAAGATGATTGCTGCTGCGTGTGAAAGGTTGAGTGTGGGGTAATTTGGAGATGAGGGGATAGTAACGGTCATGTCGCAGAGTGCTAGTTCTTGATTGGTGAGACCTGTTCCCTCCCTCCCAAAAACCAGGGCAACAGACCCGCTGGCTTTCTTGAGTTGTTCCGCTAGGTCCCTCGGGCTCGCTGGTCGTCGTAGGACTCGGTATTGGGAGCGGGCTCTCTGGGATGTTGTTCCTACTGTCAGATCTTGATCCGCAACAGCTTCCGAAAGCGATCGAAACCTCTCTGCGTTCTCCAAAACCTCTTGTGCGTGGCCTGCTCGCATTTTCGCTCTACCTTCGATTCGGGCGATTGGGTTGACGAGTCGGAGGTTTGCTAGGTCGAAGTTTTTCATCGCTCGTGCGACGAACCCGATGGTTTCATCATACCCGGGCTCGACCATTACCACGGTTAGGTGAGGCATATGAGACAGGATCGAGTATGGCTCTTCGACTTCAGTGTTTCCTTCTGCTTACAGCCCTGAGTAGACTGAAACGTCGGGATGCGGGTCCTAGAAACTGACTATGACGAGGATTATCACCGAGACAATAGAGGCTACGAGTCCCATGAGAAAGGAGAGGGCTGACCCAGTCCAGTAACGCCTCCTGGTTGGATAGACCGTGTAAAAGAAGAGGAAGAAGGCCGAGAGGAGAAAGAGGAGGGCACCGGATGCGAGGCTGAGTGTGAGAATTAGGCTTCTCGCTCCGGTGACCGAAAGCGCTGCGAGTCCCAGTCCTGCGAGCGTGCCTGGATAGGATGCGTTGATGATCGGCTTTATGAAACGCTCCTCGAATTCCTCTGACATTTCCCGTGTTTCTCATTTTCTGTGCGGATTTAAGACCAGGACTTGTTTAGCTCATGACTATGTCTGGAAAGACGTGCTAACTATCGATGAATTGTACGTCGTAGCGTGCGAGGTCAGGCGGGTCTTCTGGTCAGACGCAGGGCTTCGGCCTCGGAGGCTTCCCTCTGCTTCATCGCTGCCTCGTAGCTCTTCTGGCGCTGAAACTCTCGCTCCTTCTCGAGAGGGATCAATTGTTCAAGCTTCTCGGTGAGCTGTCTTGACTCTGCCGGTTCGAGGGGTATGTGTAGGTCGCGGCGGTGTGGGATTTTGATGCTCATTTTTCCAGTGCTGTCTGCCTGGACCTTTTCTATTTCCCAGAGCTTGACGTCGAGGGGTATGATGGTCTGGAAAATCCATCCGAGAGAATCGCGGAGGATGGGCCTGGCTTCAGCCAGTTTTTCGAGTTCTGCTCTGACGCCTTCTTTGAGGTCGACCTGGAGCCGGTCGTGGTGGAGTTTTACCTGGAAGTGCGGTTTGTCAAGGGTCATGATGATGGGCGAGTCGGGCATTGTGCTCAGTTGCAGAGCAGTTTTTGGGCTATGATGTATATAGGCGTAGCCCAGAAGCCGCCCTTGCCAACTCGAACCGGGTTTCACATCTCGAATGGCCGCGTCCGTACCCGATCGTTTTTCAGAAGTCGTTTCCTGTCTCGCACGGAGAGTGGGCTGTTTTCGGGGCGCAAAGGGCGTGATATGGGCGAATCTAGGATTTCGAGAGGGTGGGATCGTTAGCATTTTCCTTCAAGCCGTCAGGGCGACCTTCAGTGGTCGCGTACAGATTGCGATTCAGGGACTATTATGGGCGAATTCGGCTGAACTATAGTCTACCGCGGCGGACTGGCTACCGCAGCTGCAATGGTGCCGTGTTGAGCTCCTTAGCTGCTTTGGCTTCGGGCAATTGACCGGTTGATTGTGCAAGTGCCTTCACGTTTACCGTGGCTCGCCTGCCGTTTTCTTTCCTCAGTAGAGCCTTGATCAGTGCTTTCGCCAGTTGGAGGTTTGTTACTACGGGTATTCCGAACTCGGTTGCCTTCCTACGAATTAGGTATTCGTCCTTTAGAATTCTCCGTGAATTTGGCTCGCCTTGATGACTTGGAATGTTGATTACGAGTTTTATCTCCTTGCTGGTGATGTAGTCGAGGATGTTTGGTTTTCGTTTCTCGCTAACCTTGTGCAAGATTGCACAGTTAACGCCGTTCCTCAAGAATTCCTCTCCTGTGTGCTGGGTGGCGAAGATGTTGTACCCGTTTCGCACTAGCATGCCTGCGTAGGGAGTTATCTCCTTGCGTGTTTCTCCCATTGTGATTAGGACGGAATCGCCTGGCTGTGGTACATAGAAGTTACTGGCCACCATGGCTTTGATAAACGCGTCCTCGAAGCTCTCGCCGAAGCAGGCAACCTCTCCCGTTGACACCATTTCAACGCCTGTGATAGGGTCGGCCTTGTCGAGGCGGGTGAATGAGAACTGTGGAGCCTTTACCGCGTATCCTCGGGGGACGCCTTCGCCCTCCTCGACTTTGCCGTTTGTTATGGCTCTGGCGGCTAAGTCCATCAGGTTTCGGCCGATCGTCTTGGAGACGAAGGGCATGCTCCGGGATGCTCTAAGATTGCACTCGATTACCAATACCTGCTCATTCTTGACGATAAACTGAATGTTGAAAGGACCGTGTATCTTGAGACCTCTCGCGATTTTCCGGGTAGCGTCCACCAGCTTGTCTTTCAGAGGCCGGTTGAGGGTTAGGGCCGGGATGCTCATGGTCGCGTCGCCAGAATGAACGCCGGCATTCTCAACGTGTTCCATCAACGCCCCGATGAATACATTCCTTCCATCACTGACACCATCAACCTCGACCTCCCGTGCTCTGGTCACGAACTTTGAAATTACAACCGGATTCTTCTTCGATATTTTCGAAGCTCGCCTAATGTAGTTCAGCAGTCCAGGCTCGTCAAACGCCACATTCATCGCTGCGCCAGATAGGACGTATGAGGGTCTTATGAGAACCGGGTAGCCAATTGATTTGGCGAATTTTTTCGCGCCTTCAAGAGATTCCACTTTGCTCCATTTGGGCTGAGCTATGCCGAGCTGGTCTAGTAGATGGCTAAATTTCGACCTGTCCTCGGCCATGTCGATGTTGGCCGGAGAGGTGCCGAGAATCTTGACGTGGGGTGCTAGGCTGACCGCGAGGTTGTTGGGGGTCTGCCCGCCGACACTCACGACGACTCCCGAAGGCTTCTCCTTATCAACTATGTCCAGAACGCGCTCGAAGGTGAGCTCTTCAAAGTAGAGCTTGTCGGGAACGTCGAAGTCAGTGGAGACTGTTTCCGGGTTGCAGTTCACCATGACCACTTCTTGGAACATCTTTTTGAGGGCCAGAGCCATGTTGACACAGCACCAGTCGAACTCGACGCTGGATCCTATCCTATAGCATCCGGAGCCGAGTACTAGGACCCTGTTCCTCTCAAGGTAGGTTACGTCGTCGCTGCTCCCGCCGTAGGTGAGGTAGAGATAGTTGGTTGAGGCAGGCCATTCAGCGGAGAGTGAGTCAATCTGTTTGATGCAAGGGATTATTCCGAAGCGCTTTCTGAGTCGCCTGACATCGAGTTCAGTCTTGCCGATCAGCGCTCCGATTCTTTTGTCCGAGAACCCGAGCTCCTTCGCTCGCCGTAGCTGTCGGGCTCCAGGCTTGCTTCGTCGCAGATGATTCTCGAAGGTGATTATGTTCTGCAGCTTGTCGAGAAACCAGGGGTCTATTCCGCTTAGCCTAGAGATTTCTTCCACGTTCGCCTTGGCCTTCAGCGCTTTTACCACATAGAACAGCCTCTGGTCAGTCGGAGAGCCCATCTCGCGTCTAATCCTGAGCCCCTGACCGAGGTCGTTGACATCCGTTAGCTCTCTCCCAATTTCAAGCATTCGAACCGCCTTTTGAACTGCCTCTTCGAAACATCTGCCAATAGCCATCACTTCCCCTACCGATTTCATCTGGGTCCCGATTCCACGGCTGACTCTTCGGAACTTCTGAAAGTCCCACCGCGGAATCTTCACGACGACATAGTCTAGGGAGGGTTCGAAACAGGCCGTGGTGACCCCGGTTATTCGATTTGTCAGCTCCGGGAGCATATAACCCAGAGAGAGCTTAGCTGCGATGTACGCTATTGGGTAGCCGGTTGCTTTCGATGCGAGCGCCGAGCTTCGGGAGAGTCGAGAATTGACCTCTATTACTCGGAAATCCTCCCCGTGAGGGTTGACGGCGAACTGGATGTTGCATTCGCCAACTATTCCTAGGGCACGGATAACCTTCTGACCAGTCTCGCGCAGAAGGTTGTACTCTCTGTTGGTCAGGGTTTGTGATGGGGCGACTACGATGCTGTCACCCGTGTGGACTCCCATGGGATCGAGATTTTCCATGTTGCAGACAATTGTGCAATTGTCCGCAGAGTCCCTCATGACCTCGTACTCAATCTCTTTCCACTTCTCCAGGTACTCTTCGACGAGGACCTGGTGAATTCTGCTGACGGATAGACCCTTTAGCGATATCTCGGCGAGTTCTCGCTCGTTGTGGGCAACCCCTGAGCCCTGGCCTCCGAGGGTGTACGCGACGCGGACGATTACCGGGAAGCCGATGTGTCTCGCTGCCTGAAGGGCTTCCTGAACGTTTGTGGCTTTCAGGCTCTTCGGAACCGGGACCCCGTTCTCTAGCATGGTTTTCTTGAACAGTTCTCGGTTGTCGGCGGTCTCGATGCTTCGGATGGTTGTTCCGAGAACTGCAACGTGGTACTTTTCGAGCGTCCCGCGTTCTGATAGTTCAACGCCGCAGTTTAGAGCGGTCTGCCCGCCAAATCCTAGGAGGATTCCGTCAGGTTTCTCCTTTTCGATAATCTCTTCCAAGTAGTCGGCCTTGATGGGCGCGAAGTATACTCTATCGGCGAACTTTTCGTCAGTGTGGACTGTGGCGACATTTGGGTTGACAACTATGGTTTTGACTCCTTCCTCCTTCAAGGCCTTGATGGCTTGGGAAGTTGAATAGTCGAATTCGCCGGCCTCGCCTATCTTGATCGCGCCGCTTCCGACTATCAGAACGCTCTTGATGCTGGCTTGTCTCAACTTCTAGCCGCATCTCCGAGGAACTCTGCGAAGAGAAACTGTGTGTCGTGTGGACCGGGTGAGCTTTCAGGATGCCACTGGACGCCTATGATTTTCTTCGTCTTGTGACGGATTCCTTCTACGGTCTTGTCGTTGACGTTTTTGAAGCTGACTTCGAAGTCGGTATCTGTGATTGATTTCTCTTCGATAGTATAACCGTGGTTCTGGGTTGTTATGTAACATCGTCCGGTTTTCAGGTCCAGACATGGATGGTTTACCGCTCGGTGGCCGAACTTCAGCTTGAAGGTGCTGCCTCCCGCTGCTAGTCCCAGTATCTGGCTACCTAGGCAGATTCCCATTAGCGGAAGGTCCGTGTCGTTGATTAGCTGGCGGGTTGTCTCGATGGTCTTCTCGCACTTTGTTGGGTCCCCAGGACCATTGCTTATGACGATGCCATGAGGATTGAACTGGAGGATATTGTCGAGGCTGTAATCGTAGGGGGTTCTGACCACGCCCACCCCCTTGGCGAGCAGCTCTCTCACGATTCCAAACTTTGCCCCACAGTCGATGACGACTATTCTCGCCCCGTTTTCCCCATTGTATACCACAGGTTTAGGGGGACTCACGTTTTTCACAATGTCGTACTGGTTGGGATCTCGCAGTTTCTTGAGGTCGCGCTCTCCCATATCAGGGTCGAAATTGTCGGATGAGACTCTCAGGGTTCCAAGCATGGTCCCTTTGGTTCTGAGCCTCTGTGTAAGAGCTCGGGTGTCGATACCAGATATTCCTGGTACGTTTTCTGATTGAAGCCAGTCTTGGACTGTTCGCTCGCTGGACCAGTGGCTCGGGGCGGAGAGAGAATGGACTGCATACCCTTTCACCTTTATCGCGTTAGATTCGAAATGAAGTGGCATTCCGTGCTTGTCAGAGAGTGATCGCGACGGCACTCCATAGGAGCCGATGATCGGATAGGTCATTACGACTATTTGGTCGTAGTAGGATGGATCTGTTAGGAGTTCGGGGTAGCCGTACATTGAAGTGTTGAATACGACTTCGCCTGAGACCTCTGTCTCGGCACCGAACCCCGCGCCCTGAAAGAGCGTCCCGTCTTCAAGGAGAAGAGATGCTTTCTTGCTTTCTTCCATCCCAGAGCGATGACGGGGGTCTCTCAACCTCGTGTCTGGGAGAGGGTATTTTGTCGACGGCTTCTATAACAGTTCGCTTTCCTATTACCGTGGTTTGTGGCAGAAGATGATGTGTTCGGGAGGTAACCGCATTCCATGTTTTCGCAAAATGTGTTTGTTCTTGGGTAGGAAGTGTTTCGCTGGCGCCCAGCTTTCTACTTCTCTCTCAGCGGATTCTCCTTTGAATTTCAGTGTGGTGTCGAAGAAACAGAACTCTATCCCGACGAAGCCTGCGTTGCTTGCTTGAATAGAGAGTTGGTCTGGATTCCAAGAAGGGTTGTGAGTGACTTGAAACGACTTCTGGTCTTTTCGGGGTACCGACGACCACTCGCCATGAATCATAATTCCTCCGGGCACCAATACACGGCTGAACTCTCTAAACGCTCTAGCTAGCTGTGCTTCTCTCGGAAGGTCGCACAGAAGCTCGTTAGACACTATCGCGTTCACGCTCTGACTCTTCACGCTCAGCATTCTTCTCACATCTTCGTTCAAGACTCTGACCCTCTCGCGAAGTCTTGTCGCATCCAACAACCTTGTGAGCTGCGGAAGCCAGTCGCGGTACGCCCCTCGTGATGAGTCGACAGCAATGTAGCTAGTTGAGCCGGGTAGACGGCGGAGGAGGGGAATTGTCAGCTGTCCTTTCCCAGCGCCCGCTTCAAGAATCGTCCAACGACTCGACGGACGCATTTTGCTGCGGAAGAGGTCTGCGAGGCTGCCGTAGTATGATTGCCAGGCTCCGGGGATTTCGTCAGGCTTCTCAACAACGATTTCCTCAGTCAGGCTGGATCAACGCGATTGGAAGAGTGATTGCGATGAGGCTGACCGTCGTTTAAGAGTAGGGTTCCTAAAAAGCGGATGATAATTACTGCGTATCGGAGTCGTTGAAGACTCCCGGGACTAGCAGAAACTACTAGTACCTTCTATGTTTCTGGTAGCAATCCCTACAGTAAACTGGTCTTCCCTCAGTTGGCTGGAACGGCACTTCAGTTTCCTTCCCACAGTCAGAACAGGTTACTTTGTGCATCGTTCTGGGGCTACCATACGAACTACGACTCATCGGCCTGGATAACACCTCCTCTCGTATACCTCCCAAATCGCCTCGGAACTAGGCTAAGAACCTTCGTGAAGGCGCGAAGATGCTTGACGCTCGCGTTGAACGCTTTCAAAGCAATTCTTGGGGGGTAGGCCGAGTCACGTCAATACGACATCTTCCCTGCCAAGCAAGCATGGCCCATTTCCGCGGGAAGTCCTCAAGCCTAGGGTTTTTGGCAAGACACAGGTTTCAAATACTGTCGATGGGCAATGTGGTTGCAAATGCCATTTTTCGTTAGTCTAGCAAAGTGGAGAACCAAGCCGACCAAGGATATGGTTCAGCAGGCGGACAGGCTCTGGAACAAGTTCAGAGACGAAGGGGGAAAAGTTGTCAGCGCCTATTGGACGATCGGACGTTATGACGCGGTTGTGACAATTGAGGCGCCTAGTGAGAAGGCGGCTTTGAAAGCACTGATGCGGTGGGGAGACCTGCTACACACCGAGACGCTCGTCGCCATTCCTCGAGACGAGGCTGTGAAGCTCCTGGAGTAAACATGCTATCCTGAACAACCAGCCTCTTATCGAGCGAGCCGTTAGACGATTAGTTCCCGATGCTTTTTTCGTCTCAGACCCATCCCGCTTTGTTTTCGGCCCGGTGCGCATTAGGAAATGTGCGTCACCGCCTAACCTGACCTGAAGGTCGAGACTATCTTCGGAAGCGCAGTCGGAGGGTTGCTAGTCTAGAAAATGACAGTCGGTCTGAAGTCTCTCCTTATCGAAAAAAAAGTTTGGGGTGCGCCGCATTTCTCGTCAGGCGAGCCGTGATTGAGCTTCTCTTGCACTAGTACTGTTGTGTTTGTTGTTGCCAGTCTTGGCTGGTCGATGTCTGCCTCATGCTTGAGGTCGACATTCCGCCTTCTTTCTCTTTCCATGCTTTGACCGCTTCGACCATGCTCATACCCTGAGACATTTTGTCCTTGAGGAAGAGGTTGTACGCGCTTGGTTTGCGTTTTTCTCTCTTCGCTGACTTCTTTCCGAGGCTGGCGATTGTCTGCTCTTGCTTTTTTATCATTGCAGCGTGTTCTTTGATCGTGTTCTTGAATTCCTTGAGTAGCGATGAGTTGGCTTTCTCCAGTGATCCTAGGCGTGTCTTGAGTTTGTTGATGTCGGCGACTAACGACTTTGGTATGCCTGCTGTCTTCGGCATAGGTAACTGGTGTTTTGATGAGAAGAAAAGGGTTCCGCTTGGTACTGAAATATGCCTTTTTGACGCGTTTCTTAACGGCATTTGCTCCCTGAGGACCGTTTCAAGGAGAAGCAGGTCAGGGCGAGGAGGCTAACAGCCGGTCCCCGAGCTGACGACTTGGCTGTCTGAAGCTGTAGTTTTCATTCTGTAGAAGCCCGCCGAGACTTGGGCTGTTATGGCGAGGACCAGGTTGGACGAGGGGGGAAGGTTGGAGGGGTCCAAGACTGGGTCCTTGAAAAGGAGGGTGGAATAACTAGTTCCCTGTCCCGGGTCGAAAGCTCTGTCAGTTTCGTTCGCGGTGCCGACCGCCACTCCGTCAGCCGCTAGTTGAAGCCTTACTTGACTAATGGAGGTCCGAAGGGAGTGAGTGCTGTAGACGATAGCAGATAGGGAGAAGGTGACCATCCTAGCGTCTGTCAAAGAGTCTATGGAACAGGTTCTGATTGGGTTGGATATCCTCACCGTTAACCCTCTCACCGAGGCGTCGCTCATCACCGCGTAGGCGGTGGCAGTAGCGAGGACGACCAGAAGGGCGATTACGATCAGAGCCTGAACTCTTCTAGGCCGCTGTGTCTCAGGTTCGCCCATGGCTAGGGCATCAGAGTTGAGGGTTAATGAACCTAGCTGACCATTGCGCCTAGACCCTGTCCTGGTCCGTCCGGTCTAGGTGGACGGTTTGTCCTCGGAGCTTTCTTGCATGAAGCCCCTCATTTTGCTGAGGAGGCTTGTGAACTCCATTGGAAAGATGTATTTCGTAGACGGAGTAGCGCCAAGTGCCTTTAGCGTGTCGAGGTATTGCAGCGCCATTGTCTTCGCGTCGATTCCCTTGGCAGCGTTAAACACTGTGGTCAGTGACTGGTTCAAACCTTCGGCTCGGAGTATCGCTGATTGCTTATCACCCTCAGCTCTTAGGATGGCGGCGTTCTTGTCTCCTTCCGCGACTAGGACCGTTGATTCTCGTTTGCCGTCTGCTTCGAGAACCATTGCTCTACGGGATCGTTCTGCGGTCATCTGCTTCACCATAGCTTCCTGGACATCTTTTGGCGGGCGAATTTCGCGGATTTCGACATTGGTAACCTTGATTCCCCATCTCTCTGTGACCTCGTCCAAACGCGTACGAAGAACAGTGTTGATCTGCTCTCTTTTCGCCAGCAGCTCGTCGAGTCCAATGTCTCCAACCACTGCTCTTAGGGTTGTGGTGGCCAGTCCAACGGATGCGCCAACAAAGTTCTGGACTTGGACGACGCTCTGGTTAGCATCAATGACCTTGTAGTAGATCAAGAAGTCAATGTCTACCGGCGCGTTGTCTTTAGTGATGGCCGTTTGATGAGGAACTTCGAGGAAACGCTCTCGAAGGTCAATTTTCACAAGCCGGTTTATGAGAGGGAGAATCAGGACAAATCCGGGTCCTCTTGCTGGCTGGACCCTTCCCAGGCGGAAGACGACTACACGCTCGTATTCCTTGATTATCTTGATCGAAGTACCGAAGACAGCGAGAAGTATTATGAAGATCAGTATGAAGAAGAAGATTTGAATGAGGGCGTTGATTTCTGCGGCCGTTTGGAGAACAGCTTCGAGGAACAATTGCTAGGCTTCCTTCTTCCTTTCTACAATCAGTTTCAAGCCTTGTACGTCTATTACGACGACCCGTGTTCCCTTAGGGACGTCGCTGGTGGATGTTACTGTGTAGTCTTCGGCGCTTATGTTCGCCGTGGCAAACCCGCCCGCCTTTAGATCAGTCGTAAGGAAGCCTTCTTTGCCTATTATAGACTTGGGGTTGATGGCCAGCGGCTGGTGCATCAAAGTCTCTCTTACCTTGTAAAGGTAGAGGCTTCCGAGGACGACTCCGCCGCTCAGAAGGCCTAGAAGTACGTAGGTAATGAAGGCGATTGGGGCTAAGAGCCCTGTCGGCTGTCCCTGAATGGGCGGTGAGGGAGGCAGACGGAAGATTAGCAGGAATCCTACGATGAAAATGGCAACTCCGATGAGTGCAGACACGCCATGATGGATTTTTACTTCTAGGAAGATGAAGAGTGCTCCTACTAACATCAGGACAAGTGAGACCAAGGAGACGCCGAAAAGGCCAAGACCAAATAATGAAAGGACTAGGGCTGTTCCCCCAATGACTGTGAGAACTAGTGTGGGATGGAACAGGTCTATGAGAATTGCTGCGACGCCCAGTAAAAAGAGTACGGCAGCGAGTGTGGGGTCGCTGAGAATTTCGATGGCTGCGGAACGGATTCCAGAAGAATGGATTTCGATGTTCGGATCGGTTATGGTGTAAGGAGCTGGAAGTTGGGCGAGAGCATTTCGGACTGACGGGCCAGCGAGAGTCCCGTTGATGACGCCGAGCCGGGCCGCGTCAGCGTCGGTGTAGGATGTTCCGTTGGTAACCATTAGAGCCGTTGCGGTGTCGTTTCTCCCCCAGTAACGGGTTATCGTCTGCATGTACTTGGAAAACGCGTCGATGTCTTTGCGGAGTTCGGAGGGGTCGGAGAATGGTGGAAGGACTGGTGTGGCTGAGCCGATTACGGTTCCTCTTACCATGTAGATCTTGTTCGAAGCCTCGGCGATGAAAGTACCGGCGCTAAAGGCATGGGTTGCGGTTGGCGCGACGAGGGTGATGACGGTGTTCCCATCTGTTTGGTAGCTGGATATGGTGCTGATGATGTTATCCATGTTGTTGCCGCTGCCGCCGAACGTGTTGAGGACGAGGATGAAGGTAGTCGCTCCAATTGAGCGAGCGTCGCTTATTGACGAGGCAACAAAGTCTTGAGCTCCCGGATCGATTGGTCCATCCCAAGACGCGACGTAAACTTGGGAAGCGGCCACGGCCAGGTAAGTAGGGAATGACTGCAAGACCAGGAAGATCGCGAGTACCAAGATTATCAGACCAGTAACTTCCCGAGTCTTCGAACCTCTATCCAACCCGAATCTTCTCGATGAAAACGAGAGGACGGGTTGGCTTAAGCCTACCCCTTCAAACGCGGCTTTCCACCGAGTGGCAAACTCGGCACGACGGCGGATTGGGGTTTGAAATAGCATCCGGTCATTGAGAAACCTAGCTCGGACTTAGTCTTCTCAGGTTTAGGCATAGGGGTCGGAAACATCTCAGGAGGCTCTAGGATATCGAATGATAGCACTCACAAATCAGCTTTTGAGGCGAAGCTTGAGGCGAAGCTTGCAGGTTTCGCGACGGGGTATGGTACTTTCAGCTCATCGAATTTTGCGAAGATCTACTCAAACTTGGATTGCTCAGCTCTTATTGAAACTCGCAGTTTCTCGCCCACGACTTCTGGAGACCGGGAGAAGTAGGCCTGGCACCTAGACAGCGACCGTAGAGTCTTAGCCGCTTTGTCCCTTCTGTGCAGACTTGTCTTTCTCGTCCAGCGTCCGCGTATTACCAGTGTTTCGAGCCCGTCCTTATTGTCAGGTTATAGCGGCTCTATGCAGAGGACGGCTTCGTGCTGTTCCTTGAGCTTCTTGCTGAATGCGGAGATTTCAGCCGTCCGAACCTTGAAGCTTATTTGAAACCCGTTAGGGTCTTAACGCAGAAATCTCAGAAATCGAGCCTTCCGTAGTAGAGCTAGGGGAAAACCGGCTTTGGACAAGGTCTACACGTCGCCTTCTACACTTCAGTCTAATTTCATCACTTTCACTCCTTGCTCTCAATGATTATGTGAGGAGGCCACCATGCAAAGCATCTGCTGAATTCACTCGGAATCGCCACACAGGAACCGCGTCTAGTCAGCCGGGCGGGTACGAGCCTCGAAGATCCTCATACAGGAAGAACTTACGAGAGACGGAAAGACTGTTATCAAATGGATGTACCGGCTAGCTACCTCCGACGGTTCAACACACAAGTTGGTTTTACCATAAATCGAAAGAAAACACGGCTGGAATGTTACGCTAGACCTTCGCGCATATCAATTCATTAAATGTTTCAGAGCAATGTGAGATTCGCGAGAACCCTGGAGTTCGCGCTGGAGCGGGTGCGGGGGTTTGGGCGGGACCGGTGGGATTTGAACCCACGACCTTCGGGTCTCCCCGTCCGTGACGCCGGAGCCCGATGTCCTGTCCTGGTTGTCCTCACCACGTCCTCATGCGCGGATGATCTAGACTACGGTCCCTGCTTTGGGGTCGTGTCTACGACCCGAATAAAAGCTCGATGAGTTGGGGGCATCCCTGCAGACCTTGCTGGGATGAGTCGCGTGGAAAGTTCGCATATCGCGACGTTAATAGCTCGGATTGAGGCACTACTTCCTGTTCCTAAATGGCTTCGCATGACAAGTTCTTCTGGAGCGGGCTATGGATATTCACAGTCGCCACCAGTCTCGCAAGCATGATTTTCATGGCTTGGGCGTTCTACCAAGAAACAGCCGGGAGAGGTGCCCTGTTTATAGAGCCGAACAAGTTCATTGCCGCGGGGGAGCTGGCGACCGTATCGACTGGTATGATCGCTCTTCTCCTGCTCTTCTTCAGAGGTCTTTCTCAAGCCGAGTAACCAATTTCTCATAGAAGCTCGGGACCATTCTAGCCAGCACGGGTCCTAATGTTCTAGTGTATCCTCGGGGGAGATTTATCCTAAAAACCCGGTCAGCGACCGAAACCATCATTCGGTTTCCACGGACTTGGAAGTCGTCCACGTTCTCGTAGAGGAACTCGACGTCGCCCAATCCGGTTGACCCGAGTGAATTATCTTTCAAAATTCTCTCACGCCTCTTCTGGGTGACGAATTCCTGCACCACGTATCCAGTAAGGCCTCCCGCTGCTGCTCCCACCAGCAGGTTACCAGTCTCTAGAACTGCGCCCGCAATAGTCAGCAGCAACCCAAGCAGTACGGTGGTTCTGGAGGTGGCAAGCCTCTTCAGCACGAGCTTGTGGTCAAAAAAGGCGAGTTGGTAGACGCTAGTTCCATAAACTCCACGATCTATGAGGACTTTCGCTATCGAACCGGGTCCCGTCTGAGCTGAAACTTTGGAGGGTCTTGCCATAATCAATCCCAAGACGATGTCGATGATCCCTAGTCCCATTGCAGTGAGTCCATTCGGTCCGGAGGGATTTCCCATGATACCACCCTCTTGCAGCATGTAATACACTCCGCTTAGTGTGACGACTGCTCCTATAGCCACGACGTAAAGGCGCAACGGTGGAGGGCCGAATCGCGACCGCTTGTGCTATAGGGGTTTCGAGGCCAACTAGCCGGCCTTGCCTGAGACGAGTGCGAAGATCAGCATTGCAAGGACGAGCAAGGTGACTGCTACGTATCGCTTGTCTCTCTCTACGCCAAAGTAAGCAACTGAAAGGGCGACCCGGAAGATCGGCGTCGCGATCAGAACCACCACCCCCAAGTAGACTATGCCAGTGCGACTGCCGGACAGCCCTGAGACTATCGCTCCATAGATATCGGAGGTGGGCGCGAAACTAGCCGCGTTGAAGCCGTCTGCTGCCCATGCCCCGAGCCCGACGAGGCTGAGAATTGCTCCAATCGATACTCCTGTTCTTAGGGAGAGGGCGACTAGCCGGTTTATGTCCAAGCTTCCGATCAACCTCGGTAGAGGCTTACTCCCTGTCGGAGCATGTAAAACGAAACCAGGACCAATAGTACCGCGAACAGCAACTTGACCTTCGTCGATGGGGTCCTTCGCAAGAGGCGGGTTCCAACAGCCGCTCCAGCCACGACGCCGATGGTCAGCGGGGCTACCAGGGAAGGCAGAACGTCTCCTCTGAGGAAGTAGATTGAAGCGCTTGCGGCCGCCGTCACACCGATCATCAGATTGCTGGTTGCTGACGCGACCTTGACCGGAACCCTGCTTACAAGGTTCATGGTCGGGACTTTTATCACGCCTCCCCCCACTCCGAGCAACCCTGAGACAACGCCGGCGACGTAGCTAATTCCAAACGTGTGGGGAGTCCGTGTCACCTCGTAGTGGTTGGTGACGTTTGTTCCATGTTCCTTGTACTCGCCGCCGAGTTTGAGTTCTCGAGCGAGCCGGTCAGGCTTCACATCTGAAGGATAGTCAATTTTTCTTCCTATGATCATTACAGCGGCAGCGTACAACAGTAGTACTCCGAAGGTGACGAAGAGCGCCCACTCATGGGGTCCCGCGAAATACGATGATACATAGGCTCCAGTTATTGCTCCCGCGACCGTGCTGATCTCGAGAAACATTCCGAGTCGAAGGTTTGTCAGATGGTCTTGGACGTAGGTTGCTGCAGACCCGCTTGATGTTGCCACCACTGAAACAATGCTTGCTGCAACCGCGAACTCAGTAGGAATGCCCTCAACAAGCGTTAGGAACGGAATGATCAGAATGCCGCCTCCCAAGCCGAAGAGGGCCCCAATGAGACCAGCGGCGATAGAGACGAGAAAGACTGCGGCGACTTCGGTGGGCCCGATTATTGGGACTACGGTCATGAGAGTGAGCCGGACTGTTGGGAGCGAGGCTAACGGGCAGCCATCTTCGTCTTAATAAGAACCTTAGCAGAGCAAAGCCAAACGACGATTCGCTGTTGAAAATGGCCTCTCGCACTTCTGGGCTTGGGACTGGAAATCTCGCTGACCCTTTCGGGGCGTTCAGGGCACAGTGTGAGGAGGCTCTCCAGAAAGGGTACGCTGCGTTCCAGAAGAAGTCGGGGAAGCCTCTACCGGAAGTCGACCTTCATTCAACGTTGGAGAGCCCGCCTGATCCGAGCTTCGGCCAGCTGGCAAGCTCGATCTCATTCGAACTCTCCCGGACCCAGAAAACCAACCCAATGGCGATTGCCAAGGATATCGCAATTGCCTCCGCCCATCTGGAACAACTTCCCCTCGTAGCCTCTGTGGAAGCTGCTGAACCCGGCTATGTCAATTTCAGAGTTAATATTGCAAAGCTCGCAGACCTAACGGTAGGCAAAATCCTTCAGGAAGGATCAACTTATGGTCTCTTGAAAACGGACCAACCGAAAAGAGTAATCGTTGAGCATACCAGCGCCAATCCTGCTCGGCCTATTCACATAGCAACTGCCAAGGGCGGGTTCTTCGGAGACGCACTGACGCGGCTTCTGATGGCAAGAGGTCACGATACCAAGGCTCGGTTCTACATCGACGACGCGGGCCGCCAAGTTGCGATAATGGCCTACGGGTACCGGTTGTTGGGCGAGCCTGGACCTAAAGAGAAATCTGACCATTTCGTCGGTAAAATCTACTCCATAACAGCCGCGCTCGTCGAAGTGGCGGAGGCGAAGAAGCGACTTGAGCTACTTAGGAAGACGCAGGCGTCGGATCTTGATATGATCGCTGCGAACAAGGCGCTCGATGAATGGGTTGGGGTTGCTGCTGACCTTCAGGCCAAGTATCCCGCAGAATTTGAGTGGTTGAGCCAAGCAGTTGCGAACGACGCGGACCCGAATGTTTCCGTCCAAGAGCTCACTCAAAAGTACGAGAAAGGTGAGCCGGCAACACGAGAGCTAGTTCGCAAGGTGACTCAGATGGTGCTCAATGGACACGAGGAGACGCTTCGGAGAGCATTCATCCACTTTGACGAATGGGACTGGGAGGGAGATGTTCTGTGGTCAGGACGAGTGGCCGAGGTCCTCGATAGACTGAAGGAAACAGGTTTTGCCACCAACAAGGGGCGGTCTTGGGAGTTCGACGCTGCAAGGGTGGTCGAAACCTTCAACCTGAAAGAGAAACTAGGCGTCAGTCCTAGTTTCGAGGTCCCACCTCTCACACTGACTCGCTCGGATGGAACGACCCTTTACACAGCCCGCGACATTGCCTATAGTATGTACAAGTTCGAAAAAGCTGATCGCGTGATTACCGTGATTGGAGTTGAGCAGTCTATCGCACAATTCCAACTGCGGGTTGCCCTTTGGGTCCTAGGACACAAGAAAGAGGCTCAGAATTACTACCACTTTCCTATCGGAATCGTATCGCTGGAGGGCCAGAAAATGTCGGCCAGACGGGGCCGATATGTAACCCTCGACCAGGTCCTCGACGAGGCCGTTGCAAGGTCAGCGGCCGAGGTCAACAAGCGTTCCGCGGATTTGTCACCTGACCTTCGAAAGAGGGTGGCTGAGAACATCGCCATCTCCGCAGTGAGATACGCAGTCCTCTCCGTGGAGGCTGCAAAGTCGACAAACTTCGTCTGGGACCGAGCGCTGAACTTTGAAGCTAACAGTGCCCCTTTCATCAATTACGCCTACACCCGGGGACTTGGCATATTGAGGAAACTTGGAAGGATAGAGCCCGCTACAAGATTTGAGAGACTGGTAGAGCCGGTCGAAAGAGAACTGGTGTTGCAACTGGCCAAGTTCCCTGAGACCTTTGCCACCGCCGCCGATACATTGGACCCTACGCAGCTCTGTCTTTATGCGAATGTCTTGGCCCAGCGATTCCATGAATTCTACGAGAAGGTTGACATTTCGCACCTGTCCGATGAGGAGCTAAAGCGCCAGAGGGCAGGTCTCGTCGTTGCGGTTAGGACGGTCCTGCTGGCTGCTGCCGACCTACTGGGACTGCGGCTTGCCGAGAGGATGTAGTGGTTCTATGCGGATTTGAGAACCTTGTCAGCTATCGCTCTGCCCATATCACTAGTCTTGGCCAAGCCGCCTAGGTCGTAGGTGAGGACCTTCCCCTCTTCCAGCACTCTGTATATAGCCCTGCCTATCCGGTCGGCGGCACGCCTCTCGCCTAAGTACTCAAGCATCATCCTCACGGCTTCAATGGTTGCAATAGGGTTCACTTTGTTCTGACCCGTGTACTTTGGAGCGGAACCATGCACCGGTTCGAACATGCCATAGTGGTCTCCTATGTTGGCTCCGGCTGCTACACCGAGACCTCCAACTAGCTGAGCGGCCTCGTCCGACAAGATGTCTCCGAACAGGTTGGTTGTCACAATGACGTCGAAGCTCTCTGGCCGCTTTATGAGCTGGGCTGTTGCTATGTCGATGTGCAGGTCTTCCAGCTCTACATCTGGAAATTTCTTCGCCATGTCGAAGACGGCTTGTTTGAAAATACCGTCTGTAATCTTGAGAATGTTGCCCTTGTGAACGAATGTCAGCCTCTTTCGACGCTTCATAGTCAGGTCGAGGGAGAACTTCGCTACTCTTTCAGAAGCTGCCTTGGTTATCACTCGCATCGCCACCCCTACTCCTGGAGCAGCTTCGAACTCCTTTCCCGAATAGAGTCCCTCAGTGTTCTCTCGAACGACGATAAAATCGATGTTCGGCTTGAGGGCTGCGACGTTTGGGAGGGTCCTCGCCGGGCGGACATTCGCGTACAAATCGAATATGGACCGTAAAGTAACCGCGACGCTCCTCGGAGAACCCGGCTCCTCCGGAGTCGTCATCGGACCTTTGAGGCAGGCGGAGGTCATCCTCAGCATCTCCACTGTCTGAGGAGGAAGGTTCGTCCCGAACTTTTCGATACAATAAGCTCCTGCGTCGCCCTTCAAGTACTCCAGCTTGACCAGTTCGACTTTCTGAATCGCATCCAGAACCATCATAGAAGCGTCCACTACTTCCGGTCCGATACCCTCGCCTGGCAGAACTCCGATCTTGTGAGTCTTGACCGACAAGTGTGATGAATCGGGGTCGCAGTTCAGTCTGGCCTTCAAAAAGGCTTTCCCGAACCAACGAGTTTCCAGACCACTCGGGAACTCTTTCGCTACCCGGTATTGTTTAATTAGGGTAGAGACTCATCGATGTCGGTTGACGCATCGTGTGGGTCCCCAAAGGTCTCGAAGGCGTTATCGTTGCTTCCACTGAACTGACGAAGATTGATGGCCAAGCCGGCCGTCTCATCTACCGAGGATACGATGCCACAGAGCTAGCTGGGAATGTTCCGTACGAAGCCGTCGCCCACCTTCTGTGGTTAGGAGGTCTTCCAGCCGAAGCAGAGCTTCTACAGCTACGCGAGAAACTCGGGAGAAGTCGAGCTCTCCCGGTTGTCGTCGAAGATTTCCTGCACAGTGTGGCGAAAGTCGCTGAACCGTTATCAGTCCTGCAGACTTCAGTCTCAATCCTCGGAGGACTCGATAGCACAAAATCCGCGTCGACAGTGAACGCCAGCATAGCTCTGACAGCCCGCATGCCGACTATCGTCGCCTCCTTCAATCGATTCCGGCATAATGCCAGTCCCTTGCAGCCGCGCGCCGACCTCAGTCATGCAGCCAATTATCTGTACATGCTAACAGGGAAGGAGCCCCGACCCGAACATGTCCGGGCCCTTGACTCCTACTTCACACTCTTGGCTGACCATGGACTTGGGGCGTCCACGTTTGTCGCTCGCGTGGCGGCCTCCACGCTCACCGATGTTTATTCAGCGGTTGTAGCCGCGATTTCCGCTCTCAAGGGGCCCTTGCATGGTGGGGCGCCAATCTACGTTTGGGAGATGCTCCAGTCTATCGGGAGGCCCGAGAGCGCCAGGGAGTGGTTGCGGGAATGCCTTGCAAAGGGAGATCGTATCATGGGGTTCGGCCACCGAGTCTACCGGACCGAGGACCCCCGCTCTAAGGTTCTGAAGAGGCTCGCGAAGGAACTGGTTAAGCCAGACCTATTCCACTTGGCTAGCACTGTGGAAAGCGAAGCTCGGGAGCTACTCAGGGAGGACCATCCTAACCGTGTGATTGATACCAATGTAGAATTCTATTCGTCTCTTGTCCTCGATGCAGTTGGAATTCCGCCCGAGCTGTTCACGTGTACTTTTGCTTGTGCGAGAAGTGTCGGATGGACTGCGCACATCGTTGAACAACGCAAAGATAATCGACTGTTCCGACCCGAATCAGAATACAAGGGTCCGGCGGACTTGGACCTGCATGGACTGCAGAAGACCGAGGCATAATTAGCAACCAATCGCCAGCAGAAAAAGCGCATAGGAGAATCGAGAGAGTCTGGCGCTGGGCTTTCTTAGGGTCCTGACCTATGGCTTAATTACGCTGAGGTTTCGGTACCTCACTCTCAAGGACTCCGGTTCGGTTTGGCCGAGATTGAGAAGGGTCTCGAAGGTGTCGTAATCGGAAAGAGCGCAATCACCTTCATCGACGGCCTGCACGGAATCCTAAGATATCGCGGAATAGATATCAAAGAGCTCGCGAAAAACTCGAGCTACGAGGAAGTCTCCTACCTTCTCTGGAACGGGAGACTTCCAACAAAGACCCAGCTCTCCAAGTTCGCTAAGGACCTTTCACGCCAACGAAGCCTCTCTCCAGCCGTCGTCCAGGTTCTCAAGAGCCTGCCCCGGAACTCGGACCCGATGGAGGTTGCCAGAACGGCCGTCTCATATGTTGCTGCGTTTCCCCGGAAGAAATCTGAGACCTTCGAGCGAGCCAACCATCGCAAAGCTGTTCAGCTAGCCTCATCCCTCTCTACGATCGTCAGTACATACGATAGGGTCAGAAGGGGCCAGAGACCCTTGAGGCCGGACTCGAAGCTTGGGCATGCTGCCAACTTTCTCTATCTTCGAACTGGGAGGAAGCCGAGCCGGGAATTTGAGCGAGCCTACGATACTATCTGCATGCTGTATGCTGACCATGAGATGAACGCGTCCACGTTTGCAGGGTGCGTGACGGTGTCGACACTAGCGGACCTGGGTGGAGGTGTTACGAGCGCAATCGCGACCCTGGCCGGTCCTTTGCACGGAGGGTCGAACCAGAGAGTGATGGAGATGCTCGAGAAAATTGGCTCTGCCGACAAGATTGAGAAGTTTGTCGATGATGAGCTGGCGGCTGGCAGACGAATAATGGGTTTCGGGCACCGGATCTACAAGAACTTCGATCCGCGGGCCCTAATCCTCAAGGAGGTAGCCGACAGGCTGACGCGGGAGTCCAAGAGCAGGAAGTGGTTTGACATGGCGGAGAAGATTGAGGACTATGTGTGGGAGAAGAAGAACCTACGACCTAACATTGAGTTCTACGCTGCTGTGACGTTGAACGCGCTTGGGATCCCGAAAGACCTGATGCCCTCGGTTTTCGCCTGCAACCGAATCGTCGGCTGGATCGCTCACATCTTCGAGCAATACGCGGATAATCGATTGATGCGTCCCTTGACTGAGTACGTGGGACCTGAAGAACAGCACTATGTTCCTCTTAGCCAGAGAAGCTGAGTGCTCAATCACCGGGACGCTGGAAGCCACTTTTCATCCTTCCAGTTCCAGATCAAATGCTGGTTGGGATCTGAAGCTTCGACACGCGCTTTTTTCTCACTAACAGTATCCATGATAAATGATGAACCACATGACGCACACTCGGCCAATAATCTCATCTCAGAAAGTTGCGTCAACTGAAAGTCTCGATTGTTGCATTTCGCACAGGTGAACATGTATATCGAATCAATCTCGGGGTGAAATCGCTAATAAGACCTCCCAACTCCGCTCGTGCCTACGGGCTGGTAGTCGAGCCAGGACCAAGACGGCGGCCTGCGGAGCCGCAAATCGTGGGTTCGAATCCCACCCAGCCCGCCATTACACAAACAGGAACACCAAGCCAAGCAGGGTCACTATATAGTACATTGATAGCAGGGAAGTCCCGGGGCTTTTCATCTTCTGCCTTGACATTAGTCCCAGTACCTTTCAAAGCCACATTCCCTGGCCACCAAGTTCTGAAGAGTCATGTGCTATCCTACACCAATTGGGAGCATTTGTTTCCTGTCAATTGGAATCACCCATCTCAAACCTCTGCCGTCTTCAATCAGTGCCCATGTGGCCTTTTCCAATCAATGTCCTGATTGGCAGTCTTATCCAATTCTCAGGGTACGCTCCATTTGCATTAGTTCTCTTTTTCACAGGTCTTCCATTTCGGGGCATTCCTGCACTGTTCTTGCCTCTGTTGGCGGATTCTGCCAACGAATGGGTAACCTTTCCAAGGCCTAGAAAAGCGACGATCATGAAGGCTTCCTGTGTTTGTGACTCTTGTGGTGCTCTGGTTGGAAACAAAGCCCTGACACTTTCACCATTCTATGACCTATTATCAAAAGCCCTCTAAGAATTGCACCCTAAGATCGGATGGAAGCCTCTCCAACATGCGCCGCCAAATGCCTTATTCTGAAGGGGAGTCGCGGGTTCGAATCCAGCCCGCCAGGATATTTGTAGGAATGCTAGTCCGCAATCCAAGGTTGGAACTTCGTTGCAAATTTTTCAGGTTGATCGAGTCAGGCATGACCATGCGCGATCCCCGCAAGGCACACCCCTCCTGATACCTCGAGCCTTCTCTTCTCCTTACATAGGACTCTTCAAAACTTGGTCCCGAATGTAGACTCCGAAAACGGTGCGTGTAGCCGAACCGCGTGGTCAGGCCAAGCTAAGGCTTGGGCATCTCTCTGCCCACATTCGGCTATGCTCTTTCCATTATGAGTGCGTCTTCGCCATCTTGGTAGTATCCTTCATCCGTCCTAGTTTTTGTGAATCCATTTTTCAGGTAGAACTGAATTGCTTCGGTGTTGCTTCTTCTGACCTCCAGTCGCATGGGTCGCCGATTTCCAAGTGCCGCATCCAGTGCTAGGAGGAGACGACGTCCGATTCCTCTTCTTCGCCATTCAGAGTGAACTGCTATGGATATGAGGTGGTCGTGGTCCTCCCACATGTCGACGACAGTATATCCCAATATCTCGCCTTCCGTGGAAGCAACGAGAAACGTGTCGGGGTGAGCGGCAGCTAGCTGTTCAAGGAAATACCTTGGATAGGGATCATCAAAAGAAGCCTTCTCCAACTCCACAACCTCGTCCATGTCGCCCGGCAGAACTCTTCTGACCTCAAGCGCGGGAACGGCAAGCATAGCCTAGCTTCCCCCGCTCGTCTTTGCGGACTTGACCAGCGCCGATGCAACATTCTCTTGTCCCATCGCGATAATGTAGGGTCCAAGCCTTGGACCTGACTCGGACCCGATTAGTATCCTGTACAAGGTCTTGAAGAGACGCCCCGGTTCCAAGCCGTGCTTCTTGGCCAAACTGAAAACTGCGTTCTGGAGGTAGGTCTCGTCGCTACTAGCGTTCACAATCCCTGCCAGTTCCAACACTGCATCTCTCTCAGCCCCTTCAACCTTGACGTCAGGTGCGGTGAACGTCTCCACTTCGCGCGCCCAATTGAATGCTCTTTCCAAGCGCTCTTCGAACTGCTTATCGTCTATTGCCGGTTTGTACCCGTACCCTGCTAGTTTCTCCAGAACGAATTCTCGTTCCCTTCCCTTGGGTGCCACCTTCGCTAGGTAGACCAAGAGGTTGTGGGGAACGTGGAGTGATGGCTTCTCGGGCGGTTGCAGCGTCCAGCAATACTCGTAGAGCCCTGTGAGCCGAGCCAGCTCCTTCATATCCGTCACCTTCTTTTTCCCAAAGTAGACATCCTCAAGCTCATCCACCTCGGCGATGTAGGTGGGAATGTCTCGCAGCCAGACAGGCCTCGAACCGACGCTCCTCTTGTACATCAACAGCAAAAGCGTCTCGGGAGACCCGTATCGCAACCAGAGCTGCGGGGCAATAACATTCCCAGTAGACTTGGACAGTTTCGCTCCTGTCTTGTCGATAAAATGCTCGTAGCGAGTGTGGTACGGAGCAGGCTCGCCAAGGATCTCCTCCATGACTCGGTCGTTAGCTTTGACAGACTCGATGAGGTCTTTTCCGTATGCCTCGTAGTTGATTCTTAGCGCAGACCATCGCGCTGCGAACTCTACTTTCCAGCTGAGCTTCCCATTCCCAGACCGAACGTCCACCTCTCCATCGTATCCGCAACCTTCCAAGTTTCCACCGCGCAATTCAATCCCCTCACAGGCATACGTGACCGAGTGCGTGGCGGAGTCATAGTCTAGCGCTCGTGTTGTTGAGATGCGGCCACAGCTAGAACATACGGGAAAGTACGGTAGAACCTCCGTGTACTTCTCTTGACCAAGTGTCTCCTGGATAATTTCCCCCACACGCTCCGAGTTCTGCAGGATTTTCTCAATCTGAGTGTTGAACACCCCTTGCTTGTATGCCTCGGACGCGAAGACAGCGCGGTAGGTTATCCGAGTCTTATCTAAGGCGTCTAGTAGAAGGAGGCTCATGTGCTGACCATAGCTTTCATGGCAATCGAAAGGATCTGGAACGTTGGACACGGGAAACCCAAGGTACTTCTGCAGAGACTTCGCCAGGCCAGCGGGTACCTTCCGAAGACCATCCTTGTCGTCAGAAAACGCAATGTACTCGCCCTGAATGCCCTCCACTGTGAGAGCCATCTTTACACCGAAGGCTCTCGCCCCGTCGCCATAGGTTCCAAGATGGGGAATGCCCGAGGCACCGAGTCCGCTTTCAACCCGGAGGCTCCTTGTATCCCGGCCTAGTTGTTTCTCCCGCTCGATTATCTCTGAAGCTACTCTGTCGAGCCAGGTGCCCTTGCCGATAATCTGCGGTACAGCTAAAGCCAACCGTTTTCCGTCCAACTACACGCTTCGAAGTTGATAAAGAGTGATTCGGACAAATCTGCGAGTCTACCTCTTCCAGTACAGGGTACTACGGCGGAGTTGGAGGCCCCACGCACGGTGGGTACCGCTCGACATTGAGGATTTGTCCGGCGGTCGGGTTCACCTGGACAAAGAGATCGACCCCGTAGGGCCTATACTGGGCCTGCAAGTGGGCTTGCCACAAGACGGCAAAGATTAGCGACGTTGTTGTGTACTGGTGGAATGGGTTGTAGTTGTGTAGCCACATCTCATAGAAATTGTGGACACAATAGTAGTCCCGCGCTATGTTATTGGTGTGTCCGAGGTACACGTAAGTCGCATTGACTGTAGACCCGTTGATAACACGCGTGAGAAGCGAGAGAAAAACGGGATCGTGCTCAGCACTCGCGACAGCTTGCGCAAATGGAACGGGGCCCGGAGAATCGGCAAGAACCACGTCTACAAGCATCCCGAGCAAGATAATCAAAACCCAAATTTTCCTGCGCAATCTGAGACCTACTGTTCCAAACGCCTCAACATGGACTCCGTCCAACTGAGTATGGGATGGTCAACACAGATAAGTCCCCAACCCCTCCAATCAGCGAACCAAGAAATTCGGGGAACCCATCGGTAAAGAATAAATTGTCCAGGTCCGCCTCGATACCAAGTGGCGGATGGTTGTCGGCTCAGGTCCAGGGTTTCCACCCGGCCAGCTTCTTATCGGCCCAGACAGCCAAACTACGAGAAATCACTTCTGGAAAAAAGGCCATTGCAGCAATATCAGGTGGGGTCGACAGCACCGTCGCAACTGTTCTAGCCAAGCAAGCCCTCGGCGACAACCTAATCCCTGTTCTGATAGACACAGGATTTATGAGGTTAGATGAGCCTGAGAAGGTCAGGGCCAAGCTCTCCTCGCCTCCTCTGGGAATTAAGGTCAGGCTCATCCACGCAGGAGGACGATTCTTGGAAGCTGTGAAAGGCACTTTTCTAGCTGAGGAGAAAAGAAACAAGTTTCGCGAGACATTCTACCAAGTTCTCAAGGACGAGGCCGCGAGAGAGGGCTGTGAGTTCCTCGTCCAGGGAACAATCGCCCCCGACTGGATAGAAACGCAGGGCGGAATCAAGACCCAGCACAACGTTCTGGAACAGGTGGGAATAGACCCCGTCGCCACTTATGGTTTCAAAGTTCTAGAGCCTCTGGCGGATCTCTACAAAGACCAGGTGCGCAGCGTTGGTCGACAGCTCGACCTTCCACCAGACCTTGCCGGAAGACAACCATTCCCGGGACCAGGCCTCCTCGTCCGTTGTATCGGCGCGGTTACCAAGACTAAGCTTCAGGTTCTCAAGTCTGCCACCCAGCTCGTTGAGAACAAGCTCGGACCCCTCTCTTACGACCAGTATTTTGCCGCCGTAATCGAGAACGATTTCTCGTCAGATCCCACATTCAAGGCCCTTCGCGACAATAGCGCAGAGGCACTTGGCCTTCCAACTAACGAAGTTCGCACCGACGTCTTCGAACAGCGCGTCACAGGAGTGAAAGGAGACGTGAGAAGCTATGGCCGGCTCTGTGGGGTCAAGCTCATCGAGGAGAGCAGAGAAGCGTACGGTTGGCTCCCCGACAAACTGGGAAGATTACAATCAGCGTTGGTCGAGAAATCCCAAGACTTGACAAGAGTCGCATTTCTCGTGAAGGAAAAGAGAGGGGGAGGCTCGCTCTCCGTCGTAATCCGCGCTGTCACAACACGGGATTTCATGACTGCGGCCGTCGCCAAGGTTCCATGGAAAGTCCTGAAGGACATTGCAGACTCCATCCTCGACATCGAAGACGTAAGCCGGGTCTACTACGACATAACGCCAAAACCACCCGGGACAGTCGAGTTCGAATGAGATGACCTTCGTTCCCGTCGTCTACGTCAAAGGGCAATACAACCACCTGATAACCAGGTCTCTCCAAGACCTCGGCATCGAGTCCAAACTCCTTCCATCCTCGACCACTCCCGAGGAGTTGGAGAGATTGAAGGCTGACGGGTTGGTCATGGGCGGAGGCCCGCAAAGCGTCCGACAGCTAGAAAACCTGCCAAGGGAACTCGCCGACGCCGTCCAGCTAATCAGGGGGGTCACTCTGCCGATGCTCTGCATCTGCGTTACTCACCAGTTACTGGCGAAGGCTTTCGGCGGCGAGACTGATATTGCCAAGAAGCCCGAATACGGCCCCGTCGAAATATCCGTGGACAGTGAGGACACCATTCTCACTGGCGTCGGTCCATCCTTCACAGCGTGGGAGTCGCACACCGACGAGGTCGTGAAATCACCGCCCGGCTTCCACCTCCTCGCTCATTCTGACAACTGCACGGCACAAGCGATGCGGCATGAAAATGGGAGAATCTTCGGGGTCCAGTTCCACCCTGAAGTCTCTCATACCTCCAAGGGCTCTGAGATTTTCAGGAACTTTTTACAAACCGTGCGGCAGTAGACTCGACATCGACAAGCGACTCCCTCTCGATCAAAGCCGCTCGAATCTTCTTCGCTAGCTCCTCGGAGTTCAACGAGAACAGTACCGGCCAGCCCTCATGGGCATTCGTTATCGGGTGCACATTGATGCCCTCGTCCTGGACCACCTTCATCTCGTCGGTGGCATTCTTGAAATTGGCATAGGGGACCAGAATATCCGTTATCTTCACCTTTTCCGCCTTCAGCATCCCCACCAACTTCCCCGCCTCACGCCCCCTGCCCCCAAGTCCGCCGACCGGTCCGACATCCATCTTCAGCCCAATGGTTCCTGTCATCACTTTGGACAGGGACACTGGAATGTTCGAGAGTTCTGAGACAAGCGCGTTAAGCATCGCGTAACCAGCGCTCGGACCCGAGACTCCCTGTCCAGGCGCGCCTTCTAGGATACTTCTGATCTGGAAGTGGATATGGAATTTTGCGAGGTTGACCCTTGTCCTAGACCATAGCCATGATCTAGCCGCTTCCACAGCGTTTTCGGCACTCTGAACAACACTATCATCTGGGACAAATGACTGTCCCATCATCATGGAGCTCGCCTGCCCGGTGACAGAGACATTCTTCTCCCCTTGGCTTAAGGGGCGGACAGTGCACTGTATCGTCAATATTCCTCCGCTTCCACGGTCACTTGTGTATAAGCCGTAGGTCACTCCGGCAGTCGCTTGTGGCAGAATCAAGGCCTCGGCAATCTCCCGGTGTTCCTTGTCCTCGAGCGACTCCAAACTGGATATCGCACGTTCGAAGTGGAAGAGTCGTATCTTGTAATTGTCCTGGCCCACGATGTCTCGCGTGAGGTTGATTCCTTCTTGCGTGTAGGCCGAAAGCATCAAGTCCAGTCTGTCAAGGTCCTCCTGGTACTTCGTGTGGACTTGCAGGTCAGCCTCCACTTTTCCCAGAGCCTTAGTAATCTCCCTCGCAGCCGCCACCTCCGACGCCCACAGCCGGTGCGCTTCCGCAACGGTCTCCGCTGCCCCTCTCGGGCTGAGAATCCTCTCTCGACGGAACATCTTGGTTATCTTAGGAGACTCGACCTCAGGGTGAAGGAATCGCTGGAATTTTCTCAGATGGATCCCAACCACCTCGTTCCACTCGCTATCGTTCAACGGTGCATGAACGTAGAATATATTCGGTTCGAAACGATCACGTGTAGCCTGGTCGATGAGCTGTTCCTTGTTAGACGTGGCGATCACAACAACCCTGTCCTCGGGCCGGAGTTCACTCAGCTCGGCTTTGACCTGTGCGAGAATCTTGTTGCTTGTCGGGTCTGCGCCCCAGAATATCGCATCCGCCTCGTCTAGGAGTAGTATGCACGGGCTCTTCTGTCGGACGAGGGCGAAGAGTTCCTTGATGCGCTTCTCCGGGTCTCCCATGTAACTTGCTCCGCTCATCAATTCGCCGCCTCTGACTTTGATGAAACCTGCACTGTTCTCGGCGGCTGCTACCATCGCCATCAACGTCTTCCCTGTTCCTGGGGGTCCCAGGAGGAAGAAGCGCGGGTTGGACTCGTGGCCCAACTCGGCCATCGAGGGGTTGAATGCTAGCGCGACATGGTTCAGAATCTTATGCTTCAAGTCGTGCAGTCCCCCAATGTCGTCTCGGGAGACCTTGGGCTTCATCACGTAGACGGCGTCCGTAATCTCCTGGGACTTTTCCTGTTCAGAGTAGAACTTCATAGTGCGCGCTGCCGTGACGAAGTCATCGATGATGGCGGTGAGTTTCGGCTTCTCGAAGTCTTTGAGAGTCGACTTGGGGTCTCGGAACCTCTCCCTGAACGGAGCCTCCTTTGTCTTCCGGACCTCTCGAAATATCTCCTGGATGTCGCTTGGGGTCAGCGAGCTTCGACGGCGGATTGTGACCTCTCTCTCCAGAAGATCGAGTAGGTCTTCTCCTTTGATATTGGTCCATCCTTCCCGCTTGAGAAAATCGTTGACAACAGCAAGAAGCATTTCGCGTGTTATGCCGTCGTTGAGACTAACTTTGGTCAACCTGCGCCGGATGTCTTCTCGAATCTTCTCGTACGCGTTCGTTGCGACAATGACCAGGGTCCGAGATTTCCCGCTTACAATCTTGTCAAGCCACCTGTTCAGCTCATCCTGCAACCTGGTATCTTCGATTTCTGCCCCCGTCTCCCCTTTGACCTTGCGACCGAAACTCTGAAACTCATCAATATACACCACCGACGGGACAGAGCTGGCGTAGTCCAGGAACCTTCCAAGCTGCCTTGTACTCTTCCCGTAGAACTCGGAGTAGACATCAGAGCCTTTGAGGATGACCGGTGTCACTAGGACCCCGCTCCTGAACCCCTCCAGTAACATCTCCCGAAGTCCGACCATGGTCAGGAACGTCTTGCCTGTTCCACTGTCACCCGCGAGGCAGACGGCTTTGGGAAGCTCTTCTCTGCCAAAGTATTTAGTAAGAATCGGATGGCGCAAGACGTGCAACCTGAACGAATCGAGAAGGAGGTTGAACTCCTTGTCCCGTCCAATTAGGTTCGAGGGGGAAAACTTGTCTGGAGGATACTCCCTGTCCAGCCTCTCCTGAATCTTCCGGAACCTTCTAGGCGAGACCCTTGCCTTGCTCCACCGACCGTAAGACTTGTCCACTGTTCTAAGCGGTAGATAGAGCATCTTTCTCAACAATGAGTGGCGGTCCCACCATGGCCTTACAGATCCAAAGAGAAACTCCGAAAGCTGATCGTCGTTCGAGGCGACCCTCAGTTTGTTCGGCGTCTTTCTAGTCCTCCATTATCGGTTTCAAATCGAGCAGTCGATCCATTCCCTCACGGGCCAAATAGACAAGGGCGGCGACCACTGCGAAGAAGAAAAGCGAGAAGAAATCAAGAAGGGGAACTATTGTTAAATTAACGAGAAAGAGGTATTGCGCCAGGCCTACGATCAAGGCCTCTCCCACCATCACTGAGAGGCTAATAGCGAACCCGACCAGAAGCGCTCTGAACGCCACGTCTGTCCACAGGTAGATCTTGTTCCCCAAGTCGAGAGGCGGCAAGTGACCTTCAATTCGTCGCCGCTCGTCCTCGAACTTGACCCAGTTGAACCCAACAAATGCGAACTGGACCCCTAGCACAAGGTAGAGAAGCTTGACCCAGACAGGAAACGCGCCCCCGAACTGTGACACCCACTCGTAGAAAGATGGAAGTCCCAGCGATCCATCTGAGCCCGGACCGGGAGCCTGGAACGTCGCCAGTACGGTGAGGTTTAGGTCTCCTCCCGACACGAAGTATGACGCAACTTGGCTAGAGGAGCCTCGCACGTGATCTCTCACGTTCACCGAGGTCGTGTAGGGGCCAGGATAGGATGACCAGATGTTTAACGTGTAGGTGCTTGTCGAGTTTGACGTCAGCGTGAAGTTCCTCGAGAAGTAAGCCTTCGACCACGAGGCGGCGGTTAGGTTACCTCTCACCACGACAGTTTGGATGGAAGACTGGTCCGATAGTATGACGAGCTTGTCTCCACTGTTGAGAATCGCGAATTCTTGAGGACTAAGAATAGAATACCCGGGTTGAAAGAAGATTGTTGCTAGAACGGCGACTAGGACAACTAGGACGCCCTTCGTAGTTTTCAATCACACCACAGTGAAACTTCTTGCTCTGCAATTAGTGACGGTCTAGACTGGAGCCTTCCAAAGTCGAAATTGAACCGTGAGATAGACTAAGCTCCCGTTACTGTTAGCGAAACGTCCAAGTTACATTGCGACCCCGTTGGCCTTTTTAACAAGACAACAAAGCCTCCGGTTCATCTGAGGGCAAGGCAGTGGCGGCTCCTTACAAGAGAATATTCCTTCGATGGGAGATCCTCAGAGGCTGGGTCCCGGCCCTCATCTTCGCGGCCATCGCAATTACAATAGAGCTTTTCTTCTTCAACTATATGGTAAGTTTAGGGCTAGCTGACAAGACCGTTTCAGCGCCGGTCTGGCCCTTCCCGATTTCAATCGCGATGGTCTTGTCGCTTGGTAATGCTGTTGTCCTGTTGACGCTCTGGATGAGCGTGTTCGAAAACACTGCTTACGTGAAGGCAGGGCCCGATAGGCAGGTGAGACGTGCGCTTTACCCCATCCGTATGATTAGAGTCGCAGCCTTAGTCCTGGCCCCCTTCACCCTTGTCCTCTTCCTGCCTTACATTCTGGAATCTGGCTGGTTTGTCAGCTGGGCTGCCTCGGCGTCAAACACTCTTCCATCAACACGGGGGACAGCTGTCTCATTCTACAATTGGGCCTACGGGATCGCCCAGACGGACATTTCCACAAGGTTCATCGCCTCCCAGCTGTTAGCCGCGCTGGCCGCGACCGTCGTTTCTGGGCTCCAGTTATGGAGAGTTAGGGGAACCCGGAACCTCATGCTTCTATTGCGAAAGAAGCGCTAGTTACTGCCTAGCTATCAGCAGTTCTGCAATTCTGCTGAGAGCAGCTAGAGAGTCCTCCTCAACAGCCCCGAACCCAGGTTCAAGAGGAAGCTCCGCCATTCCCCGTCCATACGCGACAACATGCGGCTTCGGCTTCTGCGCCACGATTAGCGAGGCAGTCTCTAGTAGGTTTTTCGCGGCAGAAGACGAGACTAGAGGAATGGCCAGTACGTCAGGCCTCATCTCAGCCACTTTTCGAATGACTTCGTTCGGCTCCATGTCTGTCCCACCGTCGAGCGGAGTGAAGCCTCCAATCTCGAGCATTGTCATGAGCAGAGTCTTGTCGAAGTTATGAGGATCACCCTTGAGGGAGGTAACCATGACCCGGCCCACAATCTTGGACTGTTCGATTCGTATCTTGTGACGTATTACTTGTAGGGCTTTCTCGGCGGCCTGCTCGCAACTTTCCATCTTCTCCACGGGGTATGGATCAATCTCGTGGAGGTCAGCAACGATGTTCATCGCGTCAGAAATTGTGTCGACAATATCATTCACATGCTCCCTATGGTGTGAAATTTCTATGGCAGATTTAGCGGCGCGGTCTCCGTCGCCTTTGATTATCGAGTCCGTCAACTCTTTGTTCTGAGCATCCAGCGCGACTGCATCCTCAGTATCCATAGAATCCGCTCCCTGTCTTACGACCTAATTTGCCCTCCCCGACTAGTCTCACCAATGTGCCTGCAGGGCTGAAACAAGACCCGTACTCCGTCTCCAACACCCTCAAGGTTGAAAGAACCACGTCGAGGCCTATAAAATCAGCGAGGTGGAGCGGTCCCATGGGATGGTTCGTCCCAAGGAGGAAGGCATTGTCAATGTCCTCCGGAGTGGCGACCTTTTCATCTAAGAGCTTGATTGCCTCGTTTAGAAACGGCATCAACGCTCTGTTTACTATGAAGCCCGTCTTATCAGCTGATTGAACCACGGTCTTCCCGAGGCTCTGCACAAACTTCGAAGCGGTGATTACGGTCTCCTCTGATGTTCTGTCTCCTTTGATGAGCTCGACTAGCTTCATTGTTGGGACTGGATTGAAAAAGTGAAGCCCAAGAACTTTGTCCGGGCGTCGTGTCGCAGAAGCCAGCTTCGTAATGCTGATAGAGGAAGTATTCGAGGCGATGATTGTCCTAGGCGGGCAGGTCCTGTCAAGGATAATGAAGACCTGTTCTTTCACTCTTGGGTCTTCGAACACCGCCTCTACCACAATTTCCGCGTTCTTGCAGGCCTTTGCAAAGTCCACCGTTCCTTTGATGCTGGTTCGTAGGGCTTCGGCCCGGCTCTTGTCGAGCTGTCCCTTCTTGACCCCTCGTTCAATATAGTCGTTAATTCTCTTCATTCCTTGGTCCAAGAGCTTCTGGTCCTGCTCAACAACAAACACATCATGGCCCGAGCTGGCCGAGGCATAGGCGATCCCGGAACCCATGGTTCCCGCGCCTATCACAGCGAGTTTCAACTCAATCTCCAAGTGTCAAGGACGCTGCTTTGATAGGGTTTTCCATCTTGTCCGTTCCTCCGTAGAGGAACGGGAGGCCTTGTGCGAAGGGAGTAATATTGGACAAAAAGTCGGGTAGTTTTCGGATAGGCAGCATCACAGTCCCGTCAACGATGTCGAGGTGAGGATCGTGAAGAGTCAGGATGACCGGCAGCCCGATCACGTTCTCTGTACCGTGCTCTTTCTGGGAAAGAAGCTTCGTGGTGGCAGTCTTTTGGTGTGCTGATGCTTGTTTGAACTTCGATGGGTAGTTGGGTGGTTTCCAGTGCTTGCAGTCAATGGACAACACAAGGCGTGACCTCGTCCCTACGACATCTATTTGCCAGAATCTCTTCTGGTCCTTGACCCTCACGTTCCGTTTAGTCTCAAACCCTGCCAGCCGAAGACACTCTTCTGCGAATTGTTCGAATTCCTGCCAGGAAAGCCCCACAGCCGTGGAGTCCAACCATCCACTTTCTGCAGCAAGCATCGCAATTCGAAAATGGTCTCGGCGCGAGATTCGAACCAGAGGATGATCAACGGTCTGAAGGATGTCAGATAGCACGTTGACAACAGTCTCCTGTGAGACTCGAGCCTTTACCGCAACGCTGTTGAGCTTAACCGTTTCCGCGTTCCGAGTCAGCTTCAACGTCTCGACTAGGACCCGGGCCACAACCTCTCTGGTCGTCAATGCGTAGTCTCTTACAACGGAGAAAACGCAAAAGTGAGAACGAGCATCACAAGCGAAAGAAGGTAGACCACCTTTCTCAAGTTGCTCACCGAGCTCACATCGTCAAGCGGTTCTACTCCGGCGAACCCGCGTCGAGAAAAGCTCATCATGATGAGGACCAGTATGGCAAACGTCCAGTATCCCGCGGCGAGGAGGAGTATTAGACCGATGACGGTTGCGAATCTGTGGCCGCTCTGCCCAAATACAGCTCTGGAAATGTGTCCACCGTCCAGTTGCCACGCGGGCACAATGTTCAGGAAGGTGAGCAAAGAACCGATTTGGGCTGCGAAGAGCAGCTGTCCGTCCAGAAGTATCGAGCCGTTTGTTCCCGGTCGAAGGACCCCGCCTAGAAACGATGTAAGGATAAGGATCAGTGGCTGAGATGGCCATGAGGAGAAGTCGATCGCCGAGCCTCCGTTGGCACTTGCAGTATTCCGACAATAATAGTCACAATGAACCCGATCACCGGGCCACTCAGGCCCAAGTCGAATAACTGGTCCCTATTAGCCGGGGGTCCTCGAAGGGAGATCAGAGCCCCAAACGTTCCGATCGGGGGCGGACCCGGAATGAAGTATGGAAGCGTCGCATCCATTTTGTGATGTATCGCCGCCGACTTGTGCCCGAACTCGTGCAAGCCAATAATCGAGAGAAGCCCGGTGGCAAACATTCCTGCCTTAACGAATGGATTGGCTGTAGGTTCGAATAGCTGGGTTATCGTGCTCTGGGCTTGAGCCATCCAGATGAGATAGCCTGCCACGAATACTGTCGCGACAGTAGCAAAGAAAAGTCCAAGATTAATTTCTCGCCGAGGTGGCTTCAGGTGCGGCTTCTGGAAAACCTTCAGGGTTAGAGTGTCGCCAGTACCTCGAAGTGCTGCGATAAGGCCTTGTTTCCCAAGATCGCCTAAAATCATCTTGAACTTCTCCCTCGGAGGTTCCGCGGCGGTCGAGAAACGCGTCTTTTACCTGGAACTGTGAGGCGACCAGCGAACGTATCGTGTCGAGAGGCGGGCCGGTGTAGACTGTGAATGTTGTTTGCGTGACCGGTTGCGGAGTCGGCGCTGGAGGCGTCGCTATCGGTGGAGAGTCGCTCATTTTGTCGGACGCCGTTTGCGGCTCGCGAGCCTTTATTGCCAATTTAAACGTGTTGTCACATCGTAAATCATCTTGAGACCGGCGAGAAGATATTATACACTAGTGGATTCCTGCTTCTTGGCAAGGGCTCGAGTTGCTGGAGGCACCCTACCTCTTACGGCCATTTCGGCCAGATGACCTTGCTCTCGTAATCGAGATCAACCGGGTCTGTTTGCCTGAAAACTACAGCCCTTACTTTTTCATGGAAGTTTACAAGAGCTGTCCCGAGGCGTTTATCGTCGCCGAGGTCGACCGGAAGGTTGTCGGCTACATCATGTGCCGTCTCGAGTTCGGCTTCTCTGATGTCCGCCGTTTCAGAATGCTCCGCAAGGGGCACATCGTCTCTGTCGCAGTTGTACCCGATCAGCGTCGACACGGAATCGGGCGCGAGCTGGTTGTCTCGTCGCTGAAAGCACTGGAGCTGCACGGAGCCGAAGAATGCTTCCTTGAGGTTAGAACAGGGAATGAGGAAGCCGTCGCTCTATACAAGCAACTGAACTTTGACACCATTCGAGTAGTTTCACACTACTACCATGACGGGGCCGACGCATATCTCATGAGTAGCAAGCTCCCCTTGTCCATCGGACCTCACTCGCCCTAAAGTACGCGACACAACTGGGAGAATCGTCCAGAATCAAGCCCGATCGGAAAAACAAGCTCGAGATTTTCAGACCCGCTCATTTCACAGCTAACTCTAGGGGAATACGTGTGGGTCCTAAAACATTCAACAAGCCCATAGTCGGCTGATCAGCGGGAAACAAGCTCAGAATCACACCCGGACAGCAGACCCCTCTAGAAAAAAATTCTAGTCGTGTGGGTGTCTCGAGAGACAAGACCAGTAAAGAAAGACTACCGTTCCTCCAAGCCCGGAACTCGCCCAAAACGCGCCCTGAATCGCGATCTGTCCATCGACCAGAACGATCGCCTCCACCGCGTGAAGGAAAATGCTAGCGATCCCACTCTACCAAAATCCTGACTTACCGACTCTCGCCCCTGTCAGCCCGAAATCGCCCATTCTCCCCGCCGGACAAAAAAATGACCCCCGTGAAAAACGACCGGTACGGACGCGGCCGTTTAAGACACAAAAAGTGGGAGGTCTACCGTTTCAACTGCCTGAACAAGCTGTTGTTTCCTTGGCCCTGGAATAGGCCCATCCTACGGCCAACACGCAAGTCGGAATGTAGACAATACTCAGCAGAAATTCCAGCGTGAATAAGGGAAACTGGGTCACTCCAAAGAAGTTCAGGCCTTCAAGAAGGGCGGCCAGTACCGAGAAGAAGAGCATGATGAGAAAAGAAGTCCTCCACGCCGACCGCTCCTCCGCCGGGGTGGTCAGAGCTAGCACGCTTCCGGAGGTTAGACGGCTCTACTCTTCCCGTTTCTTGGGCTTCCTCTCACCGGCTTGAGGCTGCAAAAGCCATTTCAACGGAATGTTCTGGCTCGTCCCATCCGGCAACGCCCTCCGTATACTAATTGGCAAAACCCCCT
This sequence comes from Candidatus Bathyarchaeota archaeon, assembly GCA_005888735.1. Classification (GTDB taxonomy): domain Archaea; phylum Thermoproteota; class Bathyarchaeia; order 40CM-2-53-6; family 40CM-2-53-6; genus BA-19. The sequence continues at coordinate 48,887 of VBBN01000037.1, read as the reverse complement.
CCTCCAACTCCAAAAGCGCAATATCAATCGGCGACATCGAAGCCTCGACATTGTCCAGCAATACCGGAGCACCCATTGAGACCTGCAACGCTCTGGCGCCGACGACTCGTGCACGTTCGAAGCGTGTGAGCTTTGGGGGTCCGATCTGAATACTGTCGGAGTCCCTAGAACTCACTGCTTCCCTCTTCGCCACCCTCTTCCGGACTCTTGCCTGGACCCTTACCCCCGGCCATATCCTTCGACTTGGCCGCCGCTATAACATCGTCAATCTTCAGTATCATTCCAGCAGCTTCAGCTGCTGACTTGATCACCTGCACTTTCACGCCGTGAGGTTCGATTATTCCCTTCTCCTTCATGTCCGCAACCTTCCCCTCGTCAACGTCCACCCCAGCCCAGAGCTGCCCCTTCTCATGAGCGGAACGCAACTGGACCATGATATCGATAGGGTCCAGTCCAGCGTTCTCCGCCAGCGCCATCGGTACGGTCTCCAGGGCGTCAGCGAAAGCTATCACCGCCAGCTGTTCCTTGCCTGACAATTTCTGCGAGTAATCCTGCAGCCTCATGGCAAGCTCTGCTTCAGGCGCACCACCTCCGCCGACGATCCGTGGGTCTCGGACAACGTCTCTCACTACACAGAGCGCGTCGTGAATCGATCTCTCAGCTTCGTCCACAAGCCTCTCACTACCACCTCTGACGAGTATGGTGACTGCCTTCGGGTTCTTGCATCCCTCGACGAAGACCATCTTGTCATCTGCCACTTTTCGCTCCTCAACAAGCCCCGCTTCGCCCAAGTCTGAAGCCTTCAGTTCGTCGATGCTGCTTACCACCTTTGCACCGGTAGCCTTGACTAGCTTCTCAATGTCAGACTGTTTTACGCGACGTACGGCTAGAATGCCTTTCTTTGCCAGGTAGTGTTGGGCCACATCATCGATTCCCTTCTCGCACAAGAGAACATTCGCCCCTGAACTGGACACTTTCTCGACCATTCCCTTCAGCATGCTCTCTTCCTCATCGAGGAAGGCTTTCATCTGGTCAGGGTTCTCAATGTTGATCTTAGCCTCAAACTCTGTCTTCTCCACTTCCAGTGGAGCGTCGACAAGCGCTATCTTTGCATTCTCCACCCTCTTCGGCATTCCCGGGTGGACGACCTCCTTGTCAAGAACAATCCCCTTAATCAGAGATGTATCAGCGAGCGCTTCGCCAGGCTTCTTCTCAACTTTCACATCGTCAATGTCTACTCTCCATCCTTGCGGAGTCTTCTCTGCTACCTGTAATATCGCATTCACCGCTAGCTCTGACATTGTTTCCTTCTGGTCCGCGAGAATCTTACTTGCCAGCGAGACCTCGGCGATCCTTCGAAGCGTAGCCTTATCGTTTGAGTCCACTTTTATCGCGATCTCGTCCAGAATCTCCAGTGCACGAGCAGAAGCGATCCGGTAACCGTCAACTATCACCGTGGGATGAATATTCTGGTCGACCAACTCCTCCGCTTTCTTTAACAATTCTCCAGCAACGACGACAACAGTTGTCGTCCCATCTCCAACTTCATCATCCTGAGTCTTGGCAACCTCAACAAGCATTTTTGCCGCAGGGTGTTGAACCTCCATCTCGTCTAGAATCGTAGCGCCATCGTTTGTTATGGTGACATCGCCAAATCCATCAACAAGCATCTTGTCCATTCCCTTAGGACCGATAGAGGACCTGACAGATTCTGAAATTATCTTAGCCGCCATCACATTGGCCTTGAAAGCGTCTCGTCCCTTATTCCTGGAGGTTCCTTCCTTCAGAATGATTACTTGCTGCCCGTTCAATTCGAATGACAAACTCAACCAACCTTTTACGATTAACATGGAACAAAAATTGTGCGCAATATAAATCTTATTTGAGCCCAAGAGCTTTGAAACTCGGGGAAAATCAATCTTCGGGTAACAGTGCGTCCGAAACTACGATTCTGAGCCCAATTTCGTCGATTTCAGCCCTTTCAGGCGTGCGATTTCGCTTCACGATTTGCTGACCGAAATAGATGTCTGACGCGTTTCATATGTCAGGAGGCTCAGCGTTGTATCGTTTCACGGATAAAATCGAGTAACTCAAGAAATCAGACACCCCAGATGCGACAATCGTCTCGATGCAGTATAGCAATTTCTACAGCGTTGGGCCTCTCCCCTGCCTGACATCATCTAAGTTTGGTTACAGCTGGGCATACTCTTTTAGCGGAACCGAGAAAGCACGGGGGGCAGTGGAGTTAACAGGTCGAGTTGCGCGAACTCATCAGAATCAACCAACCTTTTCTCGGAAAGGAAGAAATCGACTCGGTCGTGGACGTTCTTCGAAGCGGAGTGCTCACTGACAAAAGCGGTATGGGACCAAGGGTCCTAGAGTTCGAAAGGAGCTTCGCTAAGTTCGTCGGCGCTAAACACGCCATAGCAGTTGTCAATGGCACAGCAGCTCTACACGCAGCACTCTTGGCCGCCGATGTGAGCGTTGGAGACGAGGTCATCATTCCATCATTCACCTTTGTCGGGGCCGCCAATGCGGTGGTCCTCACAGGAGCAACTCCAGTGTTTGCAGACATTGACAAAGACAGCTACTGCATGCGCCTGGACAGTGTGGAGGAGGCTTTGACACGAAAGACCAAAGCTGTAATCCCGACCGACATGTATGGGCTCCCAGCCGACATTTCATCAATGATGGACTTCGCAAGGGAAAAAGGAATCGCGGTAATCGAAGACGCCGCCCAAGCCCACGGCGCACAGTTCAACGGCAAGCGGGTCGGCTCAATCGCAGACATGACCTGCTTCAGTTTCTACGCGGGCAAGAACTTGACGACAGGAGAGGGGGGCATGGTCACCACGAATGATGACTCATACGCCCAGGCTCTACGGATGATCCGATCCCAGGGGGAGCAGCGACCCTATTGGACAGTTAGACTTGGAACCAATTATCACATCACCGAGATGGCGGCAGCAATCGGCTTCGCCCAGTTGAAGAAACTACCTGCTTTCTTGGAGAAGAGGCGTCGAAACGCAGAGATTGCCACCGAGAGGCTAAGCATGTCCGGCAAGCTGTTTCTTCCACATGAACCTGACGGCCGCAGTCATAGCTGGTACTTGTACACTGTTAGACTCAGAGGCGTGAACGCAGCGAAACGAAACAAGATTGTCGACCGGCTCTGGAACAAGAACATCGAATCAGCTGTCTACTACGCCACGCCTGTTCACAGCACTCCATACTACCGTGACGGTAACGTTTCTCGGAGAGGGAGGCTCCCTGAGACGGAGAAAGCGTCCCGTCAAGTCTTCTCCCTGCCCGTTCATCCAAAGCTTTCCGAATCGGACATAGAATATGTGTCTGAAACGCTCAGAAAGACAATTGCATGAGTCATCTAGATTATCGTCGCTTTCTGAAGAACCGTCTCGATACTTGGTCCGGGCATTTCTTTGAGCTCATAGGTGACTCTCACTGTTGGCTTCGGGAGCTTTACTAGGTGCCTGATATCGGCGGGTGTCGCGATCATGATCGTGTCACAGTCAACTCCTGCGATACTTTTCTCTAGATCGTGTATTTGCTGTTCCCCGTAGCCCATAGTTGGCAGGACTTGAGTGAGATGTGGATACTTGGCGTAGGTTTCTTTGATGATTCCGACTGCGTGTCTTCGAGGGTCTACAATTTCAGATGCATGGAATTGTTTTGCGGCGATAAAGCCAACTCCGTACGGCATGTCTCCATGAGTAACAGTTGGCCCATCCTCAATGACAAGCACTCTTTGACCTTTGACCAAGTTTGGCTTGTCGAGGGTTATTTCAGATGCGGCTTTGATGACTGTCGCTTTCGGGTTTAGTTGTCTTAGGTTCGACTCGACGAGCTCGACGTTTTTTGGGTCCGCGGTGTTGACCTTGTTTATAACGGCGGCATCTGCAATCAGAACGTTAACCTCACTGGGATAATGGTTGAGCTCGTGTCCCGGACGGAAGGGATCCAGAACAGCAAAGTGCACGTTCGGTTTGATGAATGGAATGTCGTTGTTGCCACCATCCCAGAGAATTATGTCGGCCTCCTTCTCGGCAAGGTCCAAAATCCTTTGGTAGTCGATACCCGCGAAAACTACGAAACCGTTCGCAATATGGGGGTCGTACTCCTCCCGCTCTTCAATGGAACACTCATTCCTATCCAAGTCTTGGGTGGTGGCAAACCTCTGGACGGCTTCCTTTGCCAGGTCACCGTACGGCATCGGATGTCGAATGATTGCTACGCGTTTTCCATGATGACGCAGAATTTCTGAGACCTTTCGGGAGACAGTGCTCTTTCCCGCGCCTGTCCTAATCGCTCCCACTGATACAACTGGGAGGCGAGAATGGAGCATCGTGCTCTTTGGGCCGAGCAGCTCGAAGTCTGCTCCTGCGGCAAGAGCGATCGAAGCCTTGTGTACAACCTCTTGATACGAGAGGTCGCTGTATGAGAGAACAACCAAATCCGCATGATGTTGACGGATTAGGCTTGGAAGTTGGTCTTCGGGAAAAATCGGAATGCCGTGGGGATACTGAGGCCCGGCGAGGTCGGCTGGAAAAGTTCTATTTGCTATTCCCGGTATTTGCGCTGCTGTGAAAGCAACGACAGTATGATCCTTTGAATCCTTGTATACAGTGTTGAAGTTGTGAAAGTCTCTGCCGGCCGCGCCGAGGATCATTACACGTTTCACTCGTTCTTCCGACTCTGAACGCGCTGGGGGTTCTATGTCCATTATATAGATTGGGCGAATCCCCAATGTTTTGCATGTCAACCAAGGCAGCCGCGGAAATATCACGGCCGAAAGTGGCCTTCGTTATCGAGAGCCTCGGGGAAGCGAAAGGAGAATTGTTCAGGTTCTCTTCTCCTCGAACCGCTGACTCTTTGTTGCGAAAGCTTCCAGTCAGCGGACGCGCAGCCATATACGGGCAAGAGGTCTACTTTCAGGTCCCCGTCAAAGCATCAGGCGAAAGCCCTCGGAGCAGTGTCGAGGTGGGCTCAATTGGCTATTGGCCTATGGGTGACGCTGTTTGTGTCTTCTTCGGGCCTACGAAGCCTTATGGACCGGTAAACCTGCTTGGAAGGATTACTGAAGGTCTTGAGCTGTTTGGCCGCGTTCGGGATGGCACGCTAATTACGATGAGAAAGGACTAGGCAGCGGCGGGCTGATAGATTCGTATTCGAGCGTTTCCGCCAACCACTGCTATCAAACGTTTCTTCTCCAGGTCTTCCAGAATATCCTTAGCCGCGCTCAATCTCAAGTTGAACTGAGTGGCCAATGAGAATGGGGTGATGGCGCTCATTTTCTGAACCTCGGAAACAAATTTCGGATCGGACACGTCGGGAGCCTGTAGCCCCCTGGCGCGTTTCTCCATGACCTGCTTGCCCTTTGCCTTCTTCTGCTGGCCGGGTTCTTCTTTCTTGTCTTTCTGATCCTGCTCCTTCTCCATCTGAGCCATGCTCTTCTTCTTCGCGCCACCCAATTCAGTTCGAGAATTGATTCCCCGCCGGGAATAAATACGTTATCGACGATTGAGTTGGAGCTAACCCCTATCTTTATCTTGAATCTCAGACCGTGCGCCCGTGAGGAAGAAGACGTGAAGCTGGTCACAGTGAAGTTGCCGGAGAAATTGGTGACCGATGTTGACCAATTGGTCAAAGCAGGAGTCTATCATAACAGGAGCGATGCGATAAGAGCCGCCGTCAGAGACCTTCTGCGGAGAGAGTTATGGCGAACAGATCAAAGGTAGGATAGATGCGTCCGAGCGACGCGCAGCGATCTTCCTTCAAAGAGAGAATGTTCCAGTCCTCTCAAGACCGTTCAAGTAGGGTCATCCTAGCAGTTGACCTTAATGAGGCGAGCCAAAAAGCCCTTCTAAACGAAGCGTTCCGGCTAGTCAAGAGCACCGCAAGATTCCTGTGTGCGGTCAAATTCGGGCGGGCGACAGTCCTCAATCTCGGTAATCGTGGAACTAGTAGTCTCGTGGGTCTCGTGCATGATTACGGGATGCCTTGCATAATCGATGACAAGCTTAACGATATCGACGAAATTAATCAGGCTATAACCTCCGCTTATTTCCGCCTCGGGTTTGACGCCATCATCGTTAACCCGTTCGCCGGGTGGAAGGGTGCGCTCGAACCAGTCTTCAGACTGGCACACGAACAAGATAGAGGCGTCATTGTTCTAGTTTACATGAGCCATCCCGATGCTTCAAGCAGCTATGGGCAGAGCGTCCTCCGCAACACAGGAGCTGTGGGAAAACAATACATCGTATTTGCCGAAGCCGCGGTGAAGTGGAAGGCGGACGGCGCTGTCGTAGGAGCGACTCGTCCAACGGTGGTTAAAGAAGTGGACCGTGTACTTCGAAAGAGAATTCCGATTTACTCGCCTGGAATAGGGACACAAGGAGGGACGATTCGAGCTGCCTCTTCGGCCGGAACCTACTACTTCATAATCGGTCGAAGCATCACGAAATCGAGGGCCCCGTCCAAGCTTGCCGCAAAATATGCCTCAATGTCCACAGCTCCATAAGCTGAACTTACCACGCCATCACTTGAAACCATCAGTGCTAGCTGCCACTCACAAGTCGCCCAGATTCAGCCCTGAATCGCAATCTGTCAGCAGAATTCGAGGTCTCCGCAACTCCACGCTTGGTTCCGCGCAAAAATCGCCCATTCTACACGCCAGAAAACAACTCCGGAAAAACGACCAGGTACGAACGCGGCCGTTTGAGACGTAGGAAAGACAGGTCCCGACTTTCTTTGAGGACTGGTTTCAGACCGGACTGGACAACGTCAAGGCTTCTTGGGTAGCTTTTCCACGACTCGCTTTGAACCCCTGTACCATGAGAGGTCGGTTTGCAGGTCGGATTCTGAAAGTTTCCTTGGCGGAGCTTTGAAACCGTATGCAGACACTGCCAATAATGGACCCGCGATGCTTGCATCTTTCGCCGCCTTGACCATCCGAACTGCATCAATCAGTAAGCCAGCGCAGGCTGGTCCATCTTCTAGGGAAAGCCGCATGTCAATCGTAAACTCCGTCCCGGCAAAGTACACCCCCTTTATCCAGAAATAACTAGTTCTCCGGTTCTCCATGAAGTCGACAAAGTCCGAGGACCCCGCGACAATGGGAAACTTGTACGGAACAACAGCCGCAACAGCGGCCGTCTTGACGCTTCTCTTGATCTCGTATCGCCTCTTGTCAAGAGCGATCTCCGACTCGGTTCCACCTCCAATGTCCAGCTGGTAGGTCTCATCAACGTGGGCTCCTCGACCAACCAGAAACGAGAGAAGGTTTCTGTGGAGAACGGTTGAACCAATCTGGTCCATCACATCATCCCCAACAAGAGCTAGCGCGGCTTTCCTGAACCGCGCCTGCCAACTGCCGTTCCCGGCGATCTTGGCAGGTGTTGCGTTGATGAACGCGCAACCTGCGTTGACAGCAGCGTCAGCATACATCTCGCTCGCCTTGGTCGAGCCTGTAGGCGTTAGGTTCACTAGAATGTCAGCCCGTGAGTCTCGCAGAACTTGTGCAAGATTGGAGGGTTTGGCGGCACTCACCTGAATCTTCTCCGCCGTGAAAGGTGAGACTCCGTCAAGCGGTTGAGCCATAGAAACCCTGACGTTAAGCTTCCTGGGTTGGGCTATAGTTCTGACATTATTTGGCTCTGCGGAGATGGCTTCGGAAAGGTCTCGTCCCACTTTCCTACTGTCAATGTCAAAGGCAGCCACGAAACTGATGTCATCGACCGAGTAACCCTTTATCCTAGGGAGTGAAAGCCCAATTGTCTTTGCACTCTTACTTCTATAATACTCGACTCCCTGCACCAGGCTTGAAGCACAATTTCCCACCCCAGCAAGCGCCACTCGAATCTGACGATCCACTGTTGATCATTTCCGAACTACAAGAACAACAAGTCAAAAGGCTTACTGGAGCACACGACGCTATCGAAAGAGGTCCAATTCCTCGGGCCGAACCAGCTGCTGCGCGCTTCCGCGGCCACGTGCATACCCGTAGCCCCTTACGATAGCGACAGGGACCCTGTCAGCCTTGTTCATCACCAACTCCCCTGCTGAAGCCAGCTCGTCAGCCACAGCAATCTCCGTGACCCTCAGAACTCGCCGGTACATGTCTCTCGTTCCCCTGTAATCCTTGATGGGCTTGAGTCCAGAGACCCCGATCGCAAAATTCACATGCCCGAGCCGCCAAGCGCGGCCAAACGTATCAGTTATCACAACAGGAACGTCTAAGCCAGTAACCCGACGGATTCCACTGCGAATCCTCTCCGCGGACACATCAGGATCCTTCGGCAGCAAAGTCACCTCCTCCCCGCCTTTGCCAACATTGGACATGTCTACGCCGGAGTTTGCGCAGATGAAACCGTGCCGAGTCTCTGTAATCAAGTGGCCGCCTCTCATTCGAACGATGTTCTTCGATTCTCTCAGGATGATTTCCAAATGTCGCGGGTCCTTGTCCATGGCCCGAGCCATACCGATCGCAAATGCTGACGGCTTCACGCTTGAAAGTGCTTGAATGCGCCCCTCTGCCTTGGAAACCACCTTTTGGGCGATTACTAGAATGTCTCCCTTCTGAAGCTCATCATCGTCAGACTCGAGCGCGCTGACAATAATCTTGGCGAGGTCATCGTCCTTCTTTATGTCGGGGATTCGCTTGACCGGCAGAACAGTCAGCAGTTGCCTAGCAGCTCCCCGGAAAGAAGGCTTCTAGTTTTCGGGCGCCAGTTAACTCTTCATAGTCGAGACCCAGAGCATCGAGAACTTGTTCGAAGGTCGAACGAATGTACTCAGTATACTTGTCAACATCTATCTCTTGTATGTTCGCAAGCTGGACCGGCTTCACCCCAGAGCCTCCTCTAACCTTGACGAAGCTGACAAGGTCTCCAGCCCTAACGTCTTCGCCTTTGTTCCTCAACTGCTGTGCTGCCTTGACATGTTGCGGAGTTGTCTTCGTGTATCCTCCAACAGACTTTCCTATCATCATGTTGAACGCGAGGTCTTCTTTCGAATATTCCCGTTTCTTCAGCTTTGAGTAGGATTCACGCACCAAGTCTTTGATTTTGGCGCGGGCCTCGTCAAAATCTCCAGGGGTTTTGACCTGCCCTAGAATGTCAACCAGTTGAACAAAGACTGCCTTGAGGAATTCGGGAATGTGACGCTTTTTACCTGTAAGCCCTTTGATATCCACCCTACTGTCTTCATGGACTCCGAGGTAGTTCTTCTTGCGGTTGCTCAAGGCGACATAACGGTAGTTCTTGTCCACTTCAAGCTCCATCCCAAGCTCCTTCTTCGACCATGCGATCAGCGCGTCAAGCCTGTCTCGTGAAGGGGTTCCCAAAAACAGAGAGTCCGTATCACCATAGAATACCTCGATTTCAAGCCCCTTTGCCTTTTCAATAGTTTTGGTAATGTCGTATCTTCCGATTGCCGCGATGGATTCCGCCAACGGAGGGCAATAAAGCGAGAAACGGTCGGCACCGAATACTCCGTAGCTAGCGTTCAGAACCACCTTAAGCGCGTTCTGGACGACCTGATACCAGCTGAGAATGTCGTTTTCGAGCGATCTGTCCTTGGAACGAGGTTTGTACCACTTAATTCGAATGTCCCGAAGCGAGCCAATGAGCTGGCTCTCCATCGCCTTCTTCAGTCGGCAAACCCAATGATCAGTATCAGGGACACGATTAGTCTTACATTCCACATGATCGCACTGGAGTGTTTCATAGCCAAGGTTCCACGCTTTCATAATGGAGGGGTAAAGGGAGGCAAAGTCTAGAACTGCGACGTTAAAATGGACCCCCGGAACCGGGTCAACAACGATTCCTCCCTTGTACTTCTTTCCGCGAATGACCGCGGTGGTAGTAGTGTCGCCTTTCGCCTTCTTGACTTCCTCCGAACGAGGGATGAGATATCCTCGTTCTCGATGCTCCTTGAACATCATGCTCCGAATCCAACCCGACACTCCCTGCCTTGCCATATCCTCAATTGGTAGAAAGCTGATTCGCGAGAGTGCACTTACCAGTTTCATCACAACTTCTCCATCGAACATCGTCAGGTCCAGAACTAGTTGAGCATCTTGGAGGCAATACCGAGCGAGCTCCGTATAGGAAAGTCGAGAGATAGGAGTTAATATTTCGGCCTTTCCCACTTCGAGAAGCGCTTCTGAAATCGCGTCCAGTGTGACCTCGCGGTATTTGTTTCCGAAGGCGTACACTTGGATTGACCGATTGAAGAAGAATCTGTAGAGGTCCAAGTGAATACCGTATTTCAGACCCGCCGACTCCCGCCCCAGTTCGATAGGAATTTGGTCCCTAGTGAAGCCCCGGTTGAGCGCTCGATTGTACAGGTAGCGTAGATCGAAATCGTCACCGTTGAATGTCAGAACCAAAGGGTAGTCGAACAAAGCTTTGAAAATGCTGGCGATTAGGTCCTCCTCCGTCTCGAAAAATTCTACTGCAGTGTCCTCAAGCTGGACGGATGCCTCCCCCATTTCTGGCCGCTGCAGTACCAAAACGCGTCTTATTCCATCGGACCCACAGAGACTGGCGCATATCACTTTGTACTCTGCGAGAGAAGGATCGGGAACCCTTGTGTCAATTGGGGAATGTACCTCAATGTCCAGGGCTAGTCTTCTGAAGGTGGGTAGAGGGGCCTCAAGCAGGCCGAGCCATCGTGAAACCAGTTTCTTGTATTCTTCGTCCCCTTCGCGGAAGTCAGTAATGGTTTGGGCAGGGTCTTCCTTGCTCCCGAGCTGTAATCGGCCTTCTTCGACCTTGTAGACCATTCCGGGCTCGAGTTGGCGATCATAGATGTAGTTCTCAGTATAGCGAATGTCTGCTTCCCAGGCTGTGATGATGTCTCGAATGCAACCAGTCGCGCGTCCTCCGATTGAGAGCGGGTCTTTGACGATTATCTTGGTGACCTGGATCTCTCTGCCCTCTAGCGCATCGTATGAATCCTGGGTGGCGAGTGACCCTATCGTCTCGTTCCAACTCCGCAATTGGCTTCTTAGAATAACAATAAGGTAGATGCCCTGTGTTGTCAAACCAGAAGTGAACCCTCTGCGTTTCGGGTTCGTACAATTTGAGAAATACCAGTCGCCTCTCGCCATCATAGCCAGCACCGATGAAATATGACCCCGTTAGATTTCGCGGGATACTTGGCCCAAAGACCAGCTGGCTCTTCAGGTCCTCGCGCGGGTGCACCTGTAAAGGTTCACGGCTGACCATGTACTGATCGAGGCTGGACATTATCTAGTAGGCGTTCGGGCCGCATTCTGTAAAAAGGTTCGCCGGAGAGGAAATTACGACCCCGCCGAGCTCTGACATAGGTGGAGCACTGAGACTTGCTCTCGAAGCCATGCCACTTGTTGAAAGTGGGACGGGAGAGACGCAGGCGATTCGAAAGATCGTTTCGCAGAACCCCGCTCTTCGTGTGTATCGCGACGAGGGCCGTGACGTGCTTCTAGCAGCTTTGGCAGAACTCGACCTAGTAGATAGAATAGGCCAAGTCGCGCTGTCCGACCTTCAACTATCGCGGCAGGACAAGTCTCTATCGAGACTAACTATCTACGCGATACGAAATTGCGCGCCATCTGAGATGGGGAAAGTCATGACGGCGCTCCGGGGGGTCACGTCCGGAGAAATGCGTCGGCGATTAGAATACCTATTCGGTTTCCTACAAACACTAGAGACTGACACCGTGCCAACAGGCTCGAGCGATATTGAAAGGACTGCGCTCAGGACCCATAACCCCACCTGGTGGGTCCAGTACTGCTACCGTGTCTTTGGCCGAACCAGAGCTTTGCGCATTCTCTCCCCACCTTCCAGGCCTCGCTACGCACGGGTGAACACGTTGCGAAATCGTGGAAGACGGGGGCTGCTATCTATCGGAAAGTCGTTGTCGGATAAGTGGGGAAAAGTGAAAGGGTTGGAGGACGTTTTTGTCATCTCGGGATCTCTGTCACAGTTTGCCGGGCAATTTGAAAACGGTCTGTTCCAGGTCCAAGACCTGGCCTCTTTCCTCGCCGTCTCAGCTTCAGGCCCTGCACCTGGAGAGAAGGTCTTGGACCTCTGCGCGGCTCCTGGCGCAAAGACCGCGGCTCTGGCACAGTTCATGAAAAACCGAGGAACGATAATCTCAGTGGACTACTCTTACCGGAGAATGACTGATTGGCGTCGGGAGACTCACCGTCTTGGGGTCAAGATTGGGAGCCCCCTCGTTGCCGACGCCTCAGAGCTGGGCGTGAGGGGGCTATTCGATCTGGTTCTCCTAGACCCGCCGTGCAGCGGCACCGGAATTTTCGACAATAACCCACGGATGAAGTGGCGACTGTCTCGAAAGCTTGTTGAGAAATGCTCGCAACTTCAAGGAAGAATGTTGGCAAAAGCGGCAGATCTAACGCGACCGGGGGGCCGGATCTTGTACTGCACCTGCAGCATCACCACCGAAGAAAACGAAAGCGTCGTTTCAGAATTCCTCCGGAACAATTCAGAATTCGAGCTGATTCCCTGCCTGAACAGCTTTGGATCGGAGGGAATAGGCCTTCGGGAAGCCAGGAGATTCTACCCTCATCAAGACCAGACAGCAGGGTATTTCGTAGCGAAGATCCAGCGTTCACAATAGTCCACCAATTGTCCAGCGAACGAATCGGGCTGGAAAGATGCGTCTTGGCTCTAGGAGCCGTACAGACGGCTTCTGCCAACCATGTCAGTAATGATCGGCATCAGGTTGACTCCTCTGATTCTCCCAAGGTTCCCCCTCATAGCGTTTGCCTCGCTGAATTTTGAAAGCCTGCTGGCCTGGACATCCGGTCCCCCAATAACAATCGGAACTGGGTCAGCCGTGTGGGTCGCGTAGCCGACCGGGGTGGCGTGATCGGCCGTGAGGGCAACGTAGTTTAGACCTATGTCGATCTCGTCAATTATTTGCCCAACAAGAACATCGGCTTCCTCAAGAGAGCGCACTTTTGCCTTGAAGTCTCCGTCGTGTCCAGCAATGTCCGGGGCTTTGATGTGTAGAAGGATGAAGTTTCTCTCCTTTGAGCCCTCAATGGCGGCCTTCGCTTTTGCCTCGTAATCAGTCTTGAGACCTCCAGAGGCCCCTTTCACATCCATCACCTCCATTCCGGCCGCCGTGGCGAGCCCCTTAACCAATGCAGTCCCGGTAACACACGCCCCCCGAAGATCGTAAAGCGATTTGAAACTTGGAAGAGCGGGCAGAGTACCAGCTCCCCTTGTAAGAACTATGTTGGCCACTTTTTCCCCATCGTTGGCTCTCTCCTGATTGAGAGGATGCTCACGTAAAGCCTCGTGAGAACGTTTGACAAACTCGTTTACCGCAGCTGCAGTCCGCTTTCCTCCCTCGCTTCCGTCTGTGGCTCTCGCAATTCCGATTTTCAGACCTTCCTCTCTGGGATCGACATCGGAGACGTTCCTGGAGAGTTTCTCTCCCCTTAAAACTAGAACTCCCCTGTGATCCACTGTCGCTTTGAAAATCGTCTTGACGCCCGGGACACTTTCGACCTTGATGGCGTCCACTGCCTTTGCCAGTTTATTCACGCCCTTTCTGATTCGTCCAGCTCTCCGATCTACCACTCGGAAATCATCGTCGACGGTTGCGAGGTTGCATCGGAAAGCCACATCTCCTTCCCTGAGTTCTATTCCCGCCCCAATGGCTTCCAGTGCGCCTCGCCCAGTATAGTAGCGGTATGGGTCGTATCCAAGTAGGGCAAGGCTTGCCACGTCGCTCCCTGGTCTGACAACCAACCTTTGCGAGCCTATCCATGTTGGGAGTATTTGCGTATTCGAGGGGGGTCTTGTAGTCATGGTCGATAAGCGGGCGGTCGGCCATACCGTCGATCACTAACAGCACGGCTCTCTTGTCTACCAACAGTGCATCCGACGGCGGTTCTATGGCGTACAGTATATGAAACCTTGGATTCCCAGCTGAAAACATGTCAAAAGGAGGCTGAGAACGCGGCCCTCGATTTCTCAACATCCACCTAACCCTCGTATATCTTTCGATATACGAGAAGAATAGGCTCGAGCAAAACCCCTCGGAACCTGTCCGACCTGATCGGAAAGGTTTTGTCTTCGGCTCACTAAGTCACCGTGGACAGAACCTTATTTAGAATTTAGGCGTCACCCAGGTCTTCCATTTATACCAGGCATAAGGGGAGCAATCCCGAAAGCCAGCTTGTCCAAGAAGTCGAGCACAGACTGTCCTATCTGTGGGTTCGAAGCAGCCACCAGCGAGGATATGTACTGCGCTCCCCATGAGAAAGCATCTGCAAACATCCGATCTGCATTCTCCGTGTGGAAGCTCGCGTATGGCAACCTGACTTATCCCCGATTTATCGAGAAGTTGTCCAAACTCCCGCAAGCCGGCACTCGGACAAGAGAGGTGGCCAAGTTTCTCCTGCGCCAAGAGAGGTGAAGCGAACGAGGACTCTAGTTCTTTGTGAGAAACCTAGTGCCGCGGCGAGAGTGGCTGCAGCTTTAGACGAGGAAGCTTCCCCTTCCAAAAGAGAAATGCACGGGGGAGTGACTTTCTTCGAATGCACTACGAGGCAGGGTTCCGTTGTAGTCTGCTCAGCAATTGGCCATCTTTACTCGGTTGGCACAAAAGGCAAAGTTCTGAGAAACACATACCCAGTGTGGGATTTCAATTGGAAAGCCAAGAGCCAAGTGGAGCGTCGCTCGACGAGGCTAGCAAAATGGATTGCCGCAATTGGTTCGTTGGCTGAGAACGCCGACCGCTACGTTAACGCGTGCGATTACGACATTGAAGGATCTCTCATCGGCCTGACGATTCTACGTTATGCATGCCATGGGGCAGACAGGAAGGCAAGTAGGATGAAGTTTAGCACGATGACAGACCGAGAATTAAGAGAGGCCTACAGAAACCTATCGCCACGCCTAGATTCCTCTGTGGCAGAAGCCGGACGGTGTCGCCATGAACTGGACTGGCTTTATGGAATAAACCTGTCACGTGCCCTGACAGAATCCACACTCAAACAGCGCCGAAGCTACGCTGCGCTCAGCACAGGACGAGTGCAAGGCCCAACACTCAATTTCGTGGTTGAGCGTGAGTTGGAAATCGAGAGTTTCGTTCCAACCCCCTATTGGACCATCGACGCCATCATAGAGAGCGAGGGCAAAGAATACACTCTTGAATACGCTAAACCCAGAGTCCCAACCTCATCCGAAGCGTTACAGGTCGTCAGAGATTGCGAAGGACAGGACCTAGAGGTCGAGAGCGTAGAAACCCGGGAGTTCCACCAACTTCCGCCTAACCCGTTCGACCTCCCAAGCTTACAAGCAGAGGCGTTTCGCCACTTTCACTATTCTCCATCAAAGACCTTGGCGGTGGCAGAGCGGCTTTACCTCGGTGCAGTGGTGTCCTATCCTAGGACGTCAAGTCAGAAACTTCCAAGGGATCTGGGATACAGGGAAATTCTGCATCAACTCTCGCAACAAAATGAATATTCCCGACTCGCAGGCAAGATTCTGATCTCCGAGAGACTAACTCCCCAACAAGGTCCGAAAGATGACCCTGCGCATCCTGCAATCTATCCAACCGGCGAACCGCCTAAGTCGTTCCTTACCGACCCCGAAAAAAACCTCTACGACTTGATAGTTCGAAGGTTCATGGCGGTATTCGGGGAACCGAGCCTTAGAACATTGTCAACGATGACTTTGAAGCACGGGCCACACAGTTTTCTCACAAAGGCGTCTCGCGTACTGAACGCCGGATGGACAGAGTTCTACGCACCTTACTCAAGAGAGTACTCGCAAGAGCTACCAGATCTGAAGGGAGGAGAGAGAGTTCAGCTCAAGAAGATCGCGGCAACAGAGAAGTTCGTTGAACCTCCTCCTCGCTACAACTCAAACAGTCTTCTAAGGAGAATGGAACAGGCACATATCGGAACGAAGGCGACGCGAGCTGAGACAATTGACACTCTCTACAAGCGTGGCTACATCAAGAAATCACGAATTGAAGCGACGCCTCTAGCGATTGAGATTTCGAGGATCCTAGCAAGACACTGTCCGTTAATACTCGACCCCGGCTTTACCGCGAAACTCGAGGAGCTCTTGACAGAAATCCAAGAAGAGTCGCGAACGCGCGTGAATGTTTTGCTCGAAACCTTGAGTCAGTTCCGATCTGTCATGAGAGATCTTGTGATAGCGGAAGATGACGTTGGATCTCAGCTGTGTCGGACAGTAGCTGCACAAACGTCACTCGACAGAACCCTCATGTCTCCATGCCCTCAATGCGGGTCAGCTTTGAAGATAGTACGCAGCAGGCAATCCAGGAAGAGATTCATCGGCTGCACTGGAAGATTGGAAAAAGGATGCAGTTTCAGTCTACCCCTTCCCCAGTTCGGAAAACTGACCTTACTACATCAAAAGTGCTCCGCTTGTGGATTCCAACTGGTCCTTACCAGATCGAAGGGGTACAGGAAGATGATCTCGTGTGCGCGTTGTTATGTAAACAGAGTCCGGATGACTCGCCTCAAGGAACTGACTCCCATGGCCGATCCTGCGGCTGAGCCCCGTTCGGCTATCGCGATTCTACGCAAAGCTCCGTCGTCTGTCCAAGACCATAAGGAATGAAAGGATAGACAGTAGAATCAGAACAGCAAGCGAGGCGATGAACCCTATCACGATAGGGTCTGTCAACGAATACGGAGGCTGAACCACAACCGCTAAAGCGCTGGATGTCGCGACTAGTTGAAGCGGGGGAGAGAGAAGCCCGAGCCAGAGGCCCCAACGGACGGTTCTCCAAATCCCGTAACTTCCGAGGAGCGAGAGGACGCTGATGGGCCCAGTTAGATATAGAAGGGTCGTATCAGAAGCCAAGATTGGATAGACGAGATAATAGACTCCAGTGATGGCAAGAAATGCGGACGAGAAGGATAAGCCAACTGGCCTTATGCCTGACGAACTCTCCTCCTTCCCTTCCAGATCAGGTCCCTTCGTTGACATGTCGAGTTCATACCGCGCTCATTCCTCCTGAAATAAGGTTTACAACTCATCATTCAGATGAAATGGCTTAGATTTGAGCCGCGGTCAACTATTCGTCTCCGCCAGGTCACCTTTCACCGGCATTTCTGCCCCACTGGCAAAGTCACGTTTCGTCGTATTCGGTGTTCCATACGACAAGACGAGCACCTACCGCTCGGGGTCGCGATTCGCTCCTGGTGCAATCAGGGATGTTTCCGCCAACCTTGAGCTTTACAGCGTTAGGTCCAATGTTGATCTTGAGAAGATTCCAGTGCATGATATGGGAGACGTTGATATTCTTGAGTCGCTCGACGGCACTCTTGAAAGAGTGTCGGCCGTTGTCTCGGAAATTTATGGTGCAAAGAAGGTGCCGATTATGCTTGGAGGCGAACACTCGATAACCAAAGCATCTGTTGACGCGATTCCTGAAGACCTAGGTGTCATCAGCTTCGATGCGCATATGGATTTGAGGGACGAGTTTCTAGGTGAGAAACTGTCGCACGCTACTTTCATGCGACGTGTCGTCGAACATCTCGGTCCAAACCACTTGATGGAGGTGGGCATTCGGGCCTTTTCCAAGCCAGAGCTGGACTTCGCGAAAAGTTCGGATGTAGAAATAATGACCCCGCAGGACATACGGAAGGCAGGGCTCGAGAAGACGTGTGCGAGGATCTCGAAGTTCCTCTCTCAATTCCACAGCTGCTACGTCACCGTGGACATTGATGTGTTGGACCCGGCCTATGCTCCGGGAGTTGGAAATCCTGAGCCTGACGGACTTTCAACCGACGAACTCCTAACACTTCTCCGCTCGTCAATCCTGAAGAGCCTCGTTGGATTCGACCTAGTAGAAGTGTCACCTCATATTCGAGGCCATTGCCGCTCTTTCGTCGGGGAGCGTTTAGCCGGTGAGACTTCACAACTACCTCACTTCCTCAACCTCTCGTGTGAAAAGCGACAAGACCGTAACAAAGGCACGATTCTCAGAGCTCCGCGCGACAGCAGAAAAGCAACTCGCCGCAGGAGCCTCGTATCGCTCAAAGGCAAACCTAAACAGTGTCACGGTCGAATTCTGGGGAAATAGCAAACACCAATATGATTTCTGGAAACTCAACTGGTGGGACGCCGATCCCGAGCGGCCCCCCGATGCGCGTATTTTTTCCGCATTCGGCGTGAATGGTGTAGAACCGTCGGCGTACTACTGCCCGGAAACAAACGAGTCCGTCTTCTTCAACACGGAATATTATGGGCAGTGCAAGAGCTGGGCACTGGGTATGGCAGCGGCGGTTCTTGAAGACAAGCGAAACACTCACTCGATACATGGCGCGTGTGTAGACGTGAACGGTAAAGGAGTCATCATTGTAGCGCCCACAGGGACGGGCAAGACGACACAGTCCTTCAAACTAATGGAGCTCTCGGATGGCCGAATTGTGGGAGATGATTGGGTCTACATCGACCATAATGAGGGACGTAGGCTCGGCTATTTGATTGGCCGTCAGCCCGAAAAGAGTCTCTACATGAGAACCGAGACACAGCTCACAAAGTCATGGCTAAGAAAGACATTCGACGAAAGTAAGTGTGAGAATGTAGTTGTGAGGAAGAATGACTGTGAATTCACTGAAGGCTCGACTGGTTGCCGACTTAATCGAGGTACTTGTGTTTTCGACGAGGGAATGGAATGGTGTTACTACGCCTTCGGAAACAGCAGAGCCCTAGTGCCGCGGCAGAACCTACTTGGTCCATCGAAGATAGCGGACGAGGCGAAAATCAAACTGCTTGTTCTCTTGCAGAGAGATGAAACCAGCCCGGCTGAAGCCCGTTTGGGAGAGGACGCAGCAGTCGAGGTTCTGAAGAAGGGCGAATACATGATTCGCCCTGGAGCGGGTCCAAGAGACATGTGGGGCAAATTGGGACGCGAGCCATGGTACAACCCTTACCTCCTTAAGCTGGACCATTCGCGGCAGGAGCGGTTTTTCCGAGACATGATAGGCGTGTTCGATGTAAAATGTATCCTCCTCAACACTGGAGTCGAGACAGTGGAGGAAACATATCGTCGTATTCTCAGCGCGCTAGACTAGCGCCCGTCCAATCATTGCAGGTAGCCCTCAAAGCATCCAGAGAATTTCGCTGGTATCCTTTTCCAGACAATTGGAAAGGTCGGGTTGACCTAGTTATATGCGCAGCCTATCCCAATTTCTTAAGTTGGGTCTGGTACATCTCTATGACCTCAGTTTGGGTTGTCGCTTCCTCTGGCGACTTGTCGTCCCTCCATCTCCCCGTAAATCTTGGGAACCTTATAGCCAGACCCGAACCTGGACGGACAATTCCGATCCCGCACGTGTGCACTGGGCTGAGCGTTATTTCGGCCCCTGTGACTTCGAGCACGAGTTCTGGCGTAAACCAGGCATCTGCTTCGACCTTGGAATCAACTCTTGCATGCCGGTGCGGGATTAGATATTTCTTTAGGAGAGAGGCAAGCTTGGAAAGGTCCTCGTCCTTGAAGCCCGACCCGCATTTGCATACGGTTCGAAAGACATCATCCTTCTGATCGTACGCTGCCAATAGTACAGCTCCATACGTGCCTCCCCTGCGTCCGCGCCCTGAAAACGCTCCCACCACGACAAGGTCCACGGTGTCCTGCATTTCCGACTTGTAGTCTCTCTTGTACTTGATCCAATTCCACCCTCTGGCACCGGCATTGTAGGCGGAATCGGGGCCGATCGACTTTATCATGAGTCCCTCGCAGCCATCTGCAATGGCTTGCTCCATGAACTTGTCAAGCTGGCCGGCCTCGTTCACAATTATTTGAGAGGACAGGTTGAGCCTCTCCCGGCCTTCAACTAATTCGCCGAGAGTGTTTCGACGTTCTAGAAACTGATCCTGCGTGTAATCTCTACCGTTCAAGTAGAGCAGGTCAAATAGGAAAAGGGCTATCGGAATTACTTCGACCATCCGCTCCAAGTCGTACTTCCTGCCTCTTCGTTGGGAAATGGCCTGGAATGGCTGTATGTCCCCTGTTGTCGAGTCGACGGGAACCGCCTCTCCCTCGACAATTGCCTCTTTTGCAGCAAGCTTCTCTTTGAGAAGCTTCTGAACGTCCGGGAACTGATCCGTAATATTTTCCATTCTCCGCGAGAAAAGTGTGACTTCCTCCTGGGAAACGTGGGCTTGGACTCTGAGGCCGTCGTACTTGTACTCGGCTGCCGCCGTTCCGTTCATTTTGTCCAGAATCTCTCTCGGATCTGACAGACGCTCCGCTAACATTGGCCGGATCGGTTTCCCCACTGTAACTTTGAATGATTCAATCGCATTCATTCCCCCTGTCAAGAGGGTTGTCGCAACGACGCCGAGGTCAGAAGAGAGATTGTAGGCCCGCTCTAATAGTGTTCTAGAATCCTTCCCGTCTCCGTGCGCCACCGCGAGAGCATCCAGAATCGTCATGTCCGCAACTCCGAGCCGCAGTTTTCCTACGGCCATGCGTATGATGAACTTGGACTCAGCTGGTGTCGACTTTGCTAGGAGCTCGGTAAGCAGCTTGATTTTCGACTCGGTAGAGCCCGGGCCCCTCGAGCGCGCGATTTTGTCGAATGTTGCGTAGACCTCGTCGACAGTGAGCCTTTCCCCGCCAAATCTAAGCTGCCCCTTTCCTCTCAACAAGTCTT
This sequence comes from Candidatus Bathyarchaeota archaeon, assembly GCA_005888735.1. Lineage (GTDB taxonomy): Archaea > Thermoproteota > Bathyarchaeia > 40CM-2-53-6 > 40CM-2-53-6 > BA-19. Next base: position 28,201 of record VBBN01000037.1, on the reverse strand, counting down.
CAGCGACGGTACCCAAGTCCCCCGTCTTCCTGTAAGCAGCGCTGACTCTGTCTTCAACCTCCCCAGTTGCAGCTGCTATCGCCTTTATCGCCAGCTTCTCAGCTATTCCCAGTTCAATTCCAAGATAGTTGGGGTAAAGCCTGCCCTGTGTCAAGTAAACAACCTTATCGATGGAAGAAACTGGACTTCTCCTCAGAAGGTCCACAAGAAGAGTGGTGATCTCTAACCGCTTAGTCGTCCCACCAATCTTCAGGTATACTTCGACGAGGCTCGAATATTCCGTGGGATGTCCCTGTCAGGGGAAGGTGCTCCCTCAAAGAAAACAGTATCGACAGGCAGAAGACAAGGCCCAGAACCAGCCCTGAATCGCAATCTCCCCGCGACCACTTATGCTCGTGACGTCCTGAAGGGAAGTGCTAAAGATTCCATCGTGCCCAAAACCAAGACTCGCCCATGTCATGCCCCGTCAACAAAAATCGTCCCAGTCTCCCCGCCGGACGGAAAACCACCCTCGAAAAACGACCGAGTACGATTCCCGAGTTTTGAAACTTGAGAGAGAACAATCCGGCGCAAGAACGGCTAGAGTAAACGGGTCTGCGCAATTTGCTCCCATCTGAGGGGACTTTGCCGAGGCTAGTTGGTGATTTGAGTTCCAGCCTTGCCGTTGAGGACATCTTTGAGGGTTTCAAGATACCCTATCACAGCGCGTCGTCCCCCGTTCCGCAGAAACCTCAAGACAGCCTCTACCTTCGGGCCCATGCTTCCAGAGGCAAAGTGTCCTTCTCCGGCATATCTCGCGAGGTCTTGACTTCCAACATGTGATAGAAAGTGCTGGTCATCTCTGGCATAGTTGAGAAAGACACCGTCAACGTCGGTCATTATTGCAAGCGTAGACGCTTTCAGCGACGTCGCCAGTCGTTCAGCCGTCAAATCCTTGTCAATCACGGCGTCGACCCCCACTAGGTTACCATTATCCTGCAAAATTGGAATCCCTCCTCCTCCACAGGCGATGGCTACGACTCCCTTGTCTACCAAGGCGCGGATTGCCTGAACTTCCTGGATGGATTTCGGATCCGGGGAAGGTACCAACCGTCTGTACCCTCTACCCGAATCCTCCTTCAACACGAGTTCCTTTCTCTCCATAGATAGTCTGTGAGCCTGCGATTCAGTATAGAACGGGCCAATCGGTTTCGTTGGATTCTTGAAGGCAGGGTCACTTCTGTCGACAACGACCTCAGTTACCAAGGTAACGACCGGAGTGTCGTCTCCTCTCTTGGCCAGTTCTGATTCGAGCGACTGTTGAATCATGTATCCTAGAAATCCTTGCGTTTCAGCTCCGCATGCATAGAGAGGAAAAACTGGAACCGTTTGACCCGCCAGCTCATGTCGTATCAAGGTTGCACCAATTTGCGGACCATTGCCGTGAGTTATGAGGAGTCTCTGTCCATTGACAATGACGTCCGCGACTTGGCTCATAATCCTCCTAACGTTTCGGTACTGTTCATCGAAGGAGCCACGTTCGCCACGTTGCAAAAGTGCGTTTCCGCCTAAAGCGATAACCGCAAGGGGGTGACCGGAAGACAGAGGCATTCACCGGCTGTCAGGATTGAGTGAGGTGACCTCGGAAGGAACTGGCTCGTAACAGACGTATCCCTTATAGGGTTTCTGAACTCGCGACGGGACAGCTGGGAGACAAAAACTGTCTGGCACGAATGCGCGCTTTGGACAGCTCGGACCAGGCCTCACCGAGACCCTCCACGCGCAGGTTTCCCGGCTGTACAGCAAGATCCGTGGCTGGAAGAGTCACATGCTCGTAATTGTCGCAGTATCGCTACTAGTGCACGTTCCGAACCTTCTGAATTATCCCGCTTGGTTTTTTGACGAAGGGGCATATCTCACATTCAGCGCTCAATGGGTACAGACAGGACAGCTGTCCTACTATGGCCATCCATTCGGCGCCCTGACGATACTTGCCATACTCTTCGCGGCCGTGAACCCCGGCACCTACCTTTATCCAAGGTTACTCATGGTCGCACTCTCTGCTCTTGACGGCGTCTTGCTCTACAAAGTTACTGATATGATGTACCAGAGGTCCGGTGGGTTCGCTCTAGTAGCTGCATTACTTTACGTGGCGACTCCGCTTTCTGCTAGGTACCTGAGGCTTGTTGTGGTTGACAACTTCATGGCGCTTTTCCTTCTCATGTCCCTTCTCGTACTCTTGAAGAAGAGGGAAAACAACCTAGTCTCGGCTCTATTATTTGGTGGCGCCATTGTCTCAAAACAAACAGCGCTCTTTTTCATTCCGGCCTTTCTGGTGTACTTCAGGCGCGAAAAAAGAACCCTGGCAAGGACCTTGCTCTGGTTCGTACTGGCGGCGGTCATACCCGTGCTATGGGCCGTCTACGGTGTCAGCCAGATTGGTCTAACAGCGTTCCTTGACTCACAATTTGCATTAACTGGCCTTGGCGGGGAACGGGCCGTCAACGGCCTTACACTGATTCTCCAAAGAATCACCTCTAGGGATCCGTTCATATTCGTAGGAATAGCAGGCGCCCTGTGGGCCTCATATAAGAGAGACCCGCTCGTAGTCTTCCCTCTCACTTATCTTCTCTCTTTCGCTGTATTGTTCCTGAAAATATCTACGGTCTACTTAATTCCGGTTCTTCCTTTCTTCTCAATCCTTGCAACATTATTGCTGTTCGACGCTTTTGACCTGACCCCCAGACTCAGAGCTCTGGTAAAGTTCAGAGGTTACGTGCTCACGGTGCTTATCGCAGCACTGATTATTTCATCTCTCCTTCTAGTAACTCTCCAGAATCCAGCGACACCTCAACAACAAGCGATCAACTACGTCGTGGATCAGCATCCTCAGGGTGTTATCCTGAGCTACACCTATCTGTGGCTCTTCAGGCAGAACCATCCTGAAATCTCTGTATACGATCGCTATTCCGTCCCGTGGAAACAGCTCCAGAACCAAACCGTGTATCTAGTCGTCGACTACCCAGGGGACATTGTTACCATAAACAGCATCCCGCAATACCACGCCCTCTACTATTCAAACGCGACACAACAGTCAACGAAGACTTTCACAGACACGGCGAGTGGTTACACGGTTCAGGTTTTGCAAGGGACCGTGACCTAGTCGCATGAAAACCTCGACGCTCGTGTCTCGATTCGGTGCGTTGACGTGATAGAAAGTCTCACTGTCGTAGCCCCGATGCGCAATGAAGAGGAGACTGCACGGACATTTCTTGAGAGACTCACCTCAGCACTAGGGAGTAATGCTAAGCAATGGAGGATAATCATACCGGTGACAGCAACAGACCAGACAGCCGCTGTCTTGAGAAGATACCCAGTCGTGATTCTTGATGTCCCTCCCGGACTTGGCGTGGCTTACTCGGTTGGGCTAAAGAAAGCACTAGAGTATGAGAGTCCCGTCCTTACGTTGGACACAGACCTTAGTCACGTGCCAGAAGAGATGAGCCGCCTCCTAGAAGTCGACGGGGATCTTGTTCTCGGAGCAAGAGCGACCACAGCCGCCCCACTTCGCAGACGCCTAATCAGCTGGATAGTAAACTGGGTCCTTGGAGGAGCTTATTCCGATTATACGAGCGCTTACAGGTTGTACACACGGCCAGTCTTGGAAGACGTACTTCCACGAGTCAAGAGCCAAGGTTTTGCTTTCCTTCCCGAGTTTGTCTTCCGAGCGCTACATTCCGGATTCAGAGTGACAGAGGTCAAGGTCAGCTTTCCTTCAAGAGTTGCTGGAACAAGCAAGATGAGCCTCCGGGCAAATCTAACAGAGTACCTTCGATTTCTGGTTTGGCGATACTTTTCTTGACATCGGGTCCAGACGGGCGGTTATATAGCAGTCCGAAAATCTCGCCGTGACCATGGCTGAATATCCATTCCCGAAATGGCGGCAGCTCGTATTTGTGGCTGTGCTGATTGCCGTTCTCGTGGTGACCCTTGCACCCCCAGTATCTCAGGGAACTATCAGGGTTAGAGTCGCAGGTGTCATCCCTCCCGGCATAGTCAGCCACGTTTACATTAGGTTCATTTCAGTCCAGTTGCACGTTTCAGGGTTTCCAGGAAGCTCGGGCTTCGTCACCCTAACTCAGCTCCTGCCAAGAATCGACCTAGTTCAGCCCCAGAACCAGCTCACTCTCGACCCTCTCATCTCGGCCAAGATCAGTTCAGGCCGCTACGACGAGATCACTCTTCAGGCTGATAACGCAACGATTGTTAATTCTAATGGACAATCTATCCCCATTTCCATAGGGAAGTCCGTGAGCGCTGTGGTAACTGTTCCGGTTCCCCCTAACCGATCAGGTGACGTTCTGGTGATTCTCAATGCTGACTATGTCCAGCTGATATCGGCGACGCCTTTCATCTCACTGTCCCTTGTCCAGGCAGTTGGTGCGTGAGCCTCAAACCGAAACTGTCAAATTCAACGGCTATCGAGGGTTCGCAATATGTGCATAATCGGGAAGAATGAACTCGTAGAGCTGATCAAGTCTTACAAGTGTCTTCACCCTTTCGACTATAGCCTCCTCGATGGGGACGGCTACGTTCTCACGGTCAAGGAAGAGCGAACCCTCCACTACCTGGAACACCAGAACCTCATCTCCAACGAGGTGGTTTTCACTCCGCCAAGCTTCGTGGCGCATTTGACTGCCAAGAGCAAGTATGGACGAATGGGCCTCTCGTTCCTCAATGCAGCCAAAGTCCACAGTGGATTTGTGGGAAGACTCGCTTTGGAGCTCGTTAACTTGAGTAACGAGCGTCAGCCAATTACTATCAAGAGAGGGGATCCTCTCATGCACATTGAATTCATGAAGAGAGAGGGAGAACCTTCACCCTACAACGGCAACTACATGTTTCAGTACATGAGTGAAGATGAAATCGCGGAATACATTGCGATTCTTACTCGGGAATTCAAACCTCTCTTCCCAAAGGAGACGCTTCTCAAGGTGGCGAAGGCCAGGGTTGCACTCGCGCCTTCGCTTTAATCATGCATGACCGCATTTCTCAAGACGCGTCTCAGCTTCTGATCCGTTACTTGCCTAGTGGCGGAGAGGTAGAAATCGGCCAGTTGTCTCCTGTCTACCCCGGTTCTCTCGTATTCTTTTGCTTGAAGGGCCATTTCGAGCTTGTCCAGCGCCTTGATGAGACGAGCCTCTCGGGTTCTGCCCGTTCTCAGGTCCTGCCACAGTCCTAGATAGCTGTCGCGAGCGGTCTGCGGGATCTTTTCGATAATCGATCGAATCGCCTCTGTTCTCATCTGACTTAGAGAGTTCTTGCTTACACGCCGCTTGTCCCGGGGAGTTAGGTCGCCAGTAATGGCTTCCTCGAGGTCGTGAATCAAGGCGAGCTTGAGCAGGCTACCGACGTCATACCCGCGCTTTTCCCCCTCAAACAGGGCGAGAGCGGCAACCCCGAAGGAATGGTCGGCTACAGATTCCACCTTGTCCAGTCTTAGTCTTTCTTTCCATCCCTTTCTTGGGATAGACTTCAGCCGTGAGGCGATTCCCCAGAATTCAACAAGGTCGTCCAATTAATGGAACCTACCAAATTACAAGCTAGTGTTCGAAAGCGTTAAAGAGCTCGCTTACGTAAAGACGTTCGAAATCTGAGCATGGAGCTGGAAAGAAATTGGTTAGAAAAATACTGACGAGACTCGCCGTTGCCAAGAAAGCGTCCAGCTCTGAAGGTACGGTTTACCGATCTCCCAGAATTTACTTGCCAACCAAACTTACAGACGATTCAAGTTTCCCGTTCAGGGAAGGGGACCTTCTGTCCATCAAGGTCGACGGACGAAAACTCGTTGTTCAACGTGCGCAGAAATCACAAACTCAACTGGCCTCGTCTCCAGACATTCGCCAGAAACAATAAAGAGCACGCCGGGCTCGGGTAGCTTGGTCCGAGTACTATGATCCGAGTGACAGTGCAGGTAACCAACGTTTCCGGGGAGAGATATTGGGGGTATGAGAGTCAGCTGCCGGGTCAGGTGCAGATTGCGGTCAACATTAATGTCCTCGGTCTCGAACAGAAAGGAGAGTTGTTGGCCGAGGCTCCGTTCGTCTTTACCGTCAACTATTCGCCTTCCATTGCTCAGCTGAGCGTCAAAGGCCGTGCCAGAGTAGACGCGGAAAAGAGCGAAATTTCAAAAATGCTTGAAGAGCACAAACAGAACAAGCCGCCGCCAACACCGGTAATACAGGCCGTATCCAGTATCGCCATGGCTGAGGCAATCCTAATGTCGAGAAGCCTTGGCATTCCACCTCCACTTCCTCCAATCGGAGGGTCCCCTGAGCAACAGATGCAGACGGCCCCGAAGAAGCAAGAATCCCGATATACGACATGAGCCAACCGTTCAGCCCTAAGACCCGCGGGCGCTATGCGACCTCCAACATATTGGAGGTTTTACATGTCTCCAGAAAATTGGAGTGCTCGGTTCTTCAAGAATTATCCAGTAGAACTGAGATTGAGCTGCTAAGATTTCGGCCCGGATGACTAGGGGATGGGTCGGGAAAACGCGATCGTGGGCACATCGACGTGCAAGGCGTCATGATCACCGAAAGTAAACAAGGATACGTTCGGAACAGCCGAAAGTAACACTTTCTTGTCTATCGTTCCTAAGTCACGACGCCCAACCTAAGCACGAGCCGTCCATGGTCGCAGTTGTCACCCTTTCCGAGGCTGGAAGGACAGCCCAGGCGAGGAGAAAGCAAGCCAGGGGGAACCGCGGAAGGTTTTCGGCTGGTCCGAAGAGCTACGAGTGGCTCCTCCAAGAGCCGATCATCCGCGACTGGATAGATGCGTACACGTCGTCTGAAACTCGCGAGAAAAAACTGTACCAGCTAGAAAAGGTCCTAGGAGCCTCGGGCCTGGGGGAGATTTCGCAACTGCTACAGTTGCCGGATCGTGAAATCAAAATTCTCGTCAAGAGGGTGGCGAATCGGTACCTCCAAGAGGGGAAGGGAGTCTGGGCCCGCCAGATCATCATCACCATGAAGGGCTTCCTTGAGTCCCAGGACAGGAGCCTGGAATTCAAGCGGTCGGAGAGAATCAGGACGCCTGCGAAGAAGAAGATCGGTTATGAACATGTTCCGTCGCGGGAGGAAGCTTACCGGATAGCGGACAACTCTGGGTCTCTCAGAAATGCTGCGATGATCTTGTGTCTTTTCCAGAGCGGAGTCCGGGTCAGCTGTTTGTGCAACTGGACCTATGGACTGGTAAGTCGACAACTGTCCCCGACGATTTCTCCACCGGTAAGGATCAAGGTCACGCCTAGCTTGGATAGCAAGCTCGGCTCCTATGGGCTCAGCTACTACGTGACTGGGCTTGGAGAAGAGGCTGCTTTGACGCTGAAACGCTACTTGCAGCTGCGGATTTCGGCTGGCTGGGACCCCGAACCTGACGACCCAATCTTCGTCACAGAGGAGCAGCCTGATGAACAGGTCAAGAGGGAGGGAGTCTGGAGAATTGTCAAAGCCTCGGTGAAGCGCTCAGGGCTCGACCCCAAGGGAGTATGGGTCCACTGCCTCCGGAAAAGCTTCCGAAAAGTGCTCAATGCGACTCCGCAGATTGATGAGGATACGAAGGAAGCGCTTATGGGTCATAAACTCCCAGGTTCGAGGGGAAGTTACTTCGATTATCACGATGAAGACGAGGTGATGTCCAAGTATATGCAGGCTGACTTCTCGAGGCCATCGAATTCTTCTTACGAGTTTCCTCAGACAAATTCCACCTGTTAGAGTCGCGTTTTTCGGAGAGAGTTTACTTACGAAAACGCTAGGTCGAAAAAACTGGACGGGTTTTGTAGTAAGGATTAAACGGCAGTCTTTTTCCTCCACCGCTGCAAGCGATTTAGATGCCAAGACGTGCGACTAGACATTCTGGTGAGCCGAAAACAACGGTTCTCTTCAAGGCTGGGAACTTGCCGGAGGCGGCGGGGGATCTGTTCAAGCGGGTTTTCTGGAAGAGCGAGTTTCTCGCGGGTGAGGCTCACTCTTTCTGGCGCGAGGTAAAGAGGGCTGAACCGGCTGGTCTTCCGATTCAGACTTGGAAGAACTGGATTGGGAAGAGGGAAATGAGTGTTGGCCAGTTTTACAATATGATTCACGGCTTGGTAGGTGCCGGGTTTATCGAGAAGCGGGAGTCGAAGTGGCATCTGAGCGATGGTTTTACGCGCGAGCTTGAGGCGATGCTGAAGGTCTACGGCGCCGAGAGTAAGACGTAGGCTCAAACCAAAGCCGAGGGTGGAGTATTCCCCCAAAAAATCGCATTTCTGTCAGGGCTTTTGCATTAGTCGGCCTTCGCGGTCGATTTCACCATTACGGATTCTCGTGGACGAGACTATCTTATTGTCCTGAGCCCTGGTGAATCGCGTCTGGACCAGTACGAGTTCTGGTAGGTTTTTGCGTTTTCTGAGCTTGTTGAGCTGTTTTCCGCTCTCGATTGTGTTTGAGGTGACAATGAGCGCTTCGACTTTGGGGTCGGTCTTTGGGGGTCCGAACGGTTCCTGGAGGCGGGTGATTCTCGCGCGTCGATCCCGTCCTTTGGCTTGGAGGAATTTTTCGAGTTCTCGGACTCGGGTCTTGTAAGGCTGGACGGGGTGCGATTTGCGCATTTTCCTGACGAGCTTGTCGCTTGTGACGCCGATGATGACTTTGTCGCTGTTGCTGAAGGCCTTCGAGAGGAGCTGACGATGGCCTTTGTGGAGAAAATCGAAGGTTCCGCCTAGCGCGACTAGTTTGAAACGGCGCTTCTTGGGACGGACCAAAACTGTTTCGGGCCAGAAGGAAGCCCAGTTTTTCCGGGAATAAGCCTTGGGCTGAGGGTGGATGATTCGCTCAGTTTTCAGAAAAAGATGAAGACGGGCCTTGCCGGGCCGACTGACCACTTCTCTCTCGCGTGGCTTCGCGAGGCGCCCTGTCCACGGATCTTGGCTCCGTGGTACTCCTAGGCTCAAATCCGGCGTGTGTTATAGTGTATCCTGGAGCTGTGCGTTTTGGGGGGTCGCCGGCGAGGGTCGCCGCGAACGAAGCACCGGTTCAGTTTTTCAGGATCGCCGGAACGGTTATCTGAGGATGAGCCTGTTACTGATGACGATATTCTTGACAGTTTGACGCGGCGTGCCCAGTTCAGTAAGAAGTTGGGAGATAGTCCGGAGGTGACTTTGAACCTAGGCGAGGAGAAGCGGCCGGAGCCTCCGACACAGGTGTCAGGGTTTTACGAGTCTGGCAGGCGGGAATATGGCAAGTATCTTTTTGCTCTGATGCTGGTGGGTGGGATTGTTGTTGTTCTGGTTATGGGGGCGTTTAGGGCGCTTCTTGACACTTCGCTGGTGGGGAAGGCGACCCAGAGCCAGGTGTTGACATCTGTTTTCACCGACCCGATGAAGCTGCTTCTGGTCGCTGTTCTGTGTCTTGTTCCCGCTGTTTTGATCAGGCGTCGTAGGCAGGCGCACGACCGCTTGCTCTTCGCCTAGCCCATGCCGGATCGTGCAGACCAACTCAGCACTCGACAGCCTCCGAGAGAACCTAGCACCGCCGAACCCCATTGAGTTCTGCGCCAAAACCTTCAGGTTCAACTCAACAGACTACCAACGCAAAGTCCTGCTAGACCCCTCGGTTCATCTGCCTACGATGGTCCCGACAGAGCGGAAGGACAATCACTACCAGCTCAAAAATACTCTGGACAGCACTCACTCACCGGGGGAGCGCAATAGCAGTCGTTGCTCCCAGCCTCCGCCAGAGCAATGCAGTAGTGGAACGGATCTCTACTATGGCCACTAGGGTTCCGGAAGGTAGGGTCTCAACGTTTCAGAAGACCCGGATCGACTTTTTGCAATGGCAGTGTTGTGGAGGCGTTTCCGAATAATCCGAACACGATCATGGGTCCAAGCCTGCACCTGGTATACTGTGACGAGATGGGATTCATACGCGACGACTGCGGTCTCTACGATGCAATCCTCTTCACCTTGTCTACACCGGGCGGAACTTTTATCGCGTCGAGCACTCAAGGTAGCAATGACAGCCTATTCTACAAGATCTGCTTCGACCCGGCATTCCCCTTTAGCAGGCATCATTTAACGTGGAAGGAGGCCCTAGACCTCACGGGCCGCTGAAACAGATTATTCGATGGTCATCGGGCATGTCAAAGCATTATGCGACAGGTGGAACCGAGTCAACCGAATCACCACAGACACGACGGGAGTTGGGGACGTGGTAACGCAGGATACGCGAAACGCCGGGTTAAAGCAGCTTGTCCGCCGATAGTAACGCTCACCCTAGCGACCTGAAGGAAAATGCTAGCGATCCTCGCCCTTCCGAAATCTGGGGCTCGCCCGTCTTACGCCTGTCCGTGGAAAATCGCCCGTTCTCCCTACCAGACTGGGAATGAGTCTCTTGAAACCAACCTGGTACGATTCCGGCGCTTGAGACGCGAGAGAGGAATCTGGGACCTAGGACCCGTCTCGGCGGAGAACGCTGATTGAAAAAGCAACAATCTTCAGACAGGAGAAAGATCGATCTTTGCTTCCAATGGTGGTCTCTCAATGCCTAGTGTGATTACGACGCCTACTCGATGCCCTCAATGCAACGATGTCGAACAATATGCGTTTGTAGTTTATCGTCAGAGCTCTTGCGAAGAACGGCCCTTCAATGTTCATCTCGCGCAGATCCTGGCCGTTCCTTTCCTTTAGGCCGTATCTTTCGAATGACAAACAGTCTTCAAGGTATGGTTTGAGCTTGGTAACATCAGCATCTACTACGACCTCCTTGGGTATTGGCTTCTTCTTCGATGAACGGAGGAGATCATTCAATGCTCCTCTGGCTGCTTCATAGTTCTTCCAGGCTTCCTCAACAAATCCGGCGAAGAGCCCGTTCACAACCAGTTTTGAGATGAATGACCCATCGCTGTCTTCCGCGTACTCTTTGAGTAGATGCGCTTTGATATTGAGCTCATTTGAGCCGTCGAAGCTATACAATAGCCGGCGAGCAATGCCTTCCGCATCTGACTTGTAAGCATGGTTGAGCGAGTCACCGAAAGAGCCGCTGGCTAGGAGAAATCTTGCCATATGATAATTACCTGAGATCAGGGCGCTAGAGATCATGTGTGAAAAGTCGGGCTCGTATGGGATTTCGCTCATCAAGATTCCCTTCCAGGTGGCCTTGCGGGTGCGGTGGTCGATTGCTCCAATTTCAATGAGCCAGTCTTCTGCAAAGGCAACCTCGCGGTGATCCACCTTTGACATGAACTCTAGTTCTGCGAGTTTGAGACCATACTTGGACATGAGAAGCACCAAGTCAAAGGGGGTCTCGGTTTCGAGAGCCTTGTGCACTGGTATCGGGTTGATCTTCTTTGGGAGGGGCGTATCAGTAAGAATGACGGCTCGACCGGGCTTGAAGCGACCGATTCTGCCCATCATCTGTAAGAGGGAGTTGTTGTCTATCTTTTTGTAGTGGAGCGTTTTTCGGCCTAGCTTGTCTTTGCTGTCGATCACGTCATCAAATATCAACACGTTATCGACGTAGATGTTCACTGAGGAAGCGATTACGTTCGTCGCAAAAATCCTCAGATTCTTGTCAAGCTCGGCTCGTCGCTGGATCTTGTTGATTTCTGACCCGTCAAGACCTCCGTGGATGTAGACGCCACCATAGCTGCTGGCATATCTCTCGACCAGTCGCCTCGTGGGGAGAAAAACTAGCCACGATTCATCGCGGGGCTGCGAGCGAAGGAAGACCGATAGAGTCTTGAACATTTCATCGTTGTCATTTGCGACCTCCACATCGAGAGCGACGGGGTATCTGCGACCGCTCATGGAATAGAGCTTCGAAATACCCAGGAACGATAAGAACTCCTCCGGGTCGATTGTGGCACTCATGATCCGAAACAAGTTCCTTGCCATGGCTCTCCCCTTCTTCGCGAGTGACATACACAGTTCCAGCTGGGAAGACATCTGGTGGCTTTCATCAAAGTAGATTGAAGAATCGGAAATCGAGTTCTCGGCCAACATCCTCAACAAGACGCCGTCTGTGACTATCTTGATCTTGCCATCGACATTGATCTGAGTGTCCTTTGTAATGATTGCCAGTGCAGCTCCTAGTTCCGGGTAAAGCGCCTGGAGCGAATAGTAGAGAGCGTTGCACGCGGCCCTCGAGGGCTCCCGGATGACGATTTGCCTGTTCCCCTTACACAATTCGTATTCGTGAATCGGGGTTACGGTGCTCTTCCCCGTGCCGACATCGCCGATGATTACGAAGTGGTCCGAGAAGTCTATCGTCTCAAGAATTGAAAAGATTGGGAGTCTTGGTTCTGGTCGTTTGTCAGTAGTTTTTTGGGCCCGGCCCTCCTCTCTCGCGTCCAAGATGGCCGGCACACTGTGACGGTAATGAATACCGGATCCGTTGCCAGTCAAAGGAGACTCGAAGCCCTCCAGAATATCGTTGGCGTAAAGGCAGAAATAAACCAAGTGACTTGCCTCAGAGGAAGGAACGAACTTTACTCATGACCTCGAATCAACAGAGCCTCGAAAAGGTTCGAAGAGAAGCTACACAGGAGTCTGACGTGATAGGAACTAAGTTTGAACTCAAGAAGTTCCAGCCGTCGGAGTACGAAAGGTTTGCGGAAATCCGAAACTCGACATTTCCAGATTACTCTTTGAGCGCTCAAGAGCTGAAAGCCTCCGACGACAATCTAGACAGGTCCAAGTACTATCTTCAACGCTATTCCTGTTTCAACAACGATACCCACGAAATCGTGGCGCTGGGGGAAATAGGGCACATGCCATGGATGTTCAACCCGCGAAAATTCCAAGGAAGAATACTCGTGGACCCGAATCACCAGAACGGAGGCGTGGGTCAATTCATCTACGAGAACCTGATGAGACACTTGGCAGACCTCCAAGCTGTAGAGGCCTGGGCCTATGCAAAAGGAGACATGCCACTATCAATAACATTTCTGACCAAAAGAGGCTTCGAGGAGAGATTCCGCACCTGGGAATCCAGACTAAACCCGTCGACCGTGGACGTTTCTCAGTTCCGCCACTACTCGGAAGAGGCGTCCAGGGCAGGGGTCGAAATCACATCTCTCGCACGGGAGCTAGAACTCAACCCAGATTGCCACGAAAAGCTCTACGAACTGAACCAGACGTTGATGGCTGACGTCCCAATGCCCGAGCCCTACACCCCTGTATCATACGAGCAATGGCTGTCATTCGACATGAAAGACCCCGGTCTTCTCCCTGAAGCCTACGCAATCGCTAAGGACGGAGCCAAGTATGTTGGACTGAGCACGATCCGACGACTTGACAAGGAACCACGCGGCCTATTTCAAGCCCTAACAGGTGTAAGAAGAGAGTACCGTAGAAAAGGAGTAGCCTTCGCTATGAAGCTACAAGTGATTCAATACGCTCAGAAGAACACCTTTGAACGTATCAAGACCGAAAACGAAACGGGTAATGCTCCCATGCTTGCCATAAACACGAAATTGGGATTCGAACGGCAAGTTGACTGGATCGCCTACTCAAAGCAATTGGAATAGACTCGTCAACTGCTTTGCTCATCGACCCAACCTAGAGCATCCTTGCAGGGTCATCTTTGGAGGCAGGCTCGAAGACAGTCAAGCTTGAAAGGGCTACATCACACTCAGAAAAAGCGCTCCCCTTGACCTGCATACTAGCGCATTTGAGCTGGTTTCTGATTCCGTAGAGTTTTTCGAAACCTATGCTTGAAGCGGGTCTGTCAGGGACCTAATGATCCATGCCGCAAATACTAACGCAGCAACGCTCTCTCGGCGCCGAGGGCTCAGCGGGGCCCATGGGAAATCCGAACTCCGTTCAGCAGGTAACCCATACCCTAAATGAAAGGGATCCAGAGCCCACTAGGAGCGCCATAGGCGAATCTGGCCCGAAACCCCCATACTATGCTAGACCATTCAACAAGCTGACAATCAGAATTGAGAATATTCGGAGAAGATACGGCGCGGGGGTGGTAGGAATGGACGGTGAAGAAAAGAGGGAGGTTGGAGGAAGCTTAGACTTTGTTGAGGAGGGCTTTTACGACGTCTTCTGGGCCCTTGTAGTTGCTGTCAGGCAGAGACTTGGTGACGAATTCCTTGTCAATGGACGGAACGTCCGTCATGTTGTTGCAGGCTGCTAGGACCTGTGTCTTGTTCGCAGGGTATTTGATGTGGTGCTTGATGTGTTCCAGTTCTGTTTTCAGATTACTCATGACGGTCGTCGGGCTACGGTTGGGATAAGAACCTTTTCGCGAGACCCTTCCTGCTGAGACAAATGGTCATTCAGTGGACAATGAGAATGGCTTCGTCTCGCGGATCTCATGTAGCCTCGCAAGACGGGGAGTTAGACTTCGGCGAGAAGGCTATCTATTCCTTTCGGAGAAACGCGTCTATTATGGGCTTTCTTCGGCAATCCGAGACCGAAAGAGGCATGAAATGCGTGATGTACCCCAAACACCTATAGGATGCGAACCCGATCCTTCTACAAAGGTGAAAAACAAGATGAGGAATCCGTTTCGAAGAAAACCCAAGAAAACGTCAGACTCAGAAACAGCAAAACAAGCCTAGACCAATTCTCCTAGATGACTAGCTTTCCCAAACGGTCGTAGGACCCAGGCTAGGCCACCGGACGAAGAATCGGGAAACCGACACTTTGACGTGTAGGTTCATCCTCTCTGAGGTTGTGGAGGACCAAGTCGCTGATGATGAAGGCTATTCCATCTTTGAACCGACGTTAGCATTTGAGATCAACAGAAAGAATGCGTTTCATGCTCTCGGAATAGAAGGTCGGAAGAGTACAGTCACCATGCCTTTTAGGGAGGAAGCGTTAGAGGAACAGCCAGAATGATCCATGACCTCTCTAATGAGGAGAAAGGCGGGTACAAGTACTGGCTAACAGGAACAGGCTTCGGCCTCTGGATGGAACGGAACCGTCGCACTCTGAAGGCCTTCCTCAAAGTCGACAATCTTGGGCCAACGCAAGGAGTTAGCTGGCCCCAGACCGTCTACGTCGGAACAGTCCCAGTTGACGAGTGAGTCGAGGCACTCGCGTCTCTTTCAACACAGCTAAGCGAGATGTTTCGCCAGCTGAATCCCAACACTTTGGATGATCCCATAGTTCAGAGGCAAGAGGCGAGAGTCTCTCAGCTAAGAGAATGGTTGAGGTCTGGACCATAGGTTTGAGGCCAATCCACGTTCTAGATGGTTCCTCTTCACCTCAGCCCGGGTGAAAGAGTTTCGAGCAGGAATCATCCTTATGTGTACCCCGGGCTGTTGGTCGAGACGTGACGGTTGGGGAAGCTTTGCAGGCAGCCATGTCCTTTCAGAGTCTCGGGCTTGACCCTGCTCTCTTGAAAGCTGTCCAACGACTAGGATACACATCCCCCACCCAGGTCCAAGCGCAAGGAATCCCAGCAATACTAGCAGGCCGCGACGTCATCGGCTCCGCCAGAACAGGCTCCGGGAAAACCGCCGCCTTCCTCCTCCCGATAATCCAACGACTCACAAAACATCCCGCCCGCAAGACACGAGTCCTCATCCTCTCACCCACGAGAGAACTAGCAGTCCAGACAGAGACGATGCTGAAAGACCTCGCGGGAGGAACAGGAATCAGGGGAAAAGCAGTCTATGGAGGAGTCGGAATGCACCTCCAAGAAAGAGCCCTAAGAGACGGAGTAGACATAGTCACGGCGACACCAGGCCGGCTACTGGATTATATCCGAAGAAACCACGCGGACTTCCGCGACCTGCAAGTACTCGTCCTCGACGAAGCCGACCGAATGTTAGACATGGGTTTCCTACCTGACGTCCGACAGATCGTCAGCACCCTCCCGAAGAAACGTCAGACACTTCTCTTTTCCGCCACGATTCCCCGGGAAGTCGAACAATTAGCACGTCAAATAATGCAGGAACCCTTCCGAGTCACAGCAGGACTCCAGGACCAACCCCCCGAGTCAATACGGCATACAGTATACCCGGTCCAAGAACATCTCAAGACGGGCCTCCTCATCGAACTCCTCCGGCGCGGAGGAATAAAGTCAGCCCTAGTATTCACGCGGACAAAGTGGAGAGCAAACAGGCTTGCCCAAAGCCTGTGCGATGCGGTCCCGAGGCCCACGCGGAAGTCGTTTCGGGGCAAATCACTAGACCTTCGAATTCAGGACATTGGCATCGCGGGTCCTCCTACGCCGCAGTCACGCAGGAGACCCCTTCAGGGGATTCGAGTGGCCTATTGAATACGAACTGCCCGACGCGAATACCTTACGTTGATGTTATCGACTCTGACAACGAATATGTCGTGAAAGCTTCCAGGGTTGAAGAAGGAAACCCTGAATATTCAAGTCGGGACAAACGAGTTGTCGCTTGCTGCTGACTCTAACGTGGAGAAAGAGGAGATGGGAAAAACCTATTTGCATAGGGAAAGAGCTTTCTCCACATTCCGCCGAAACTTCGGTTTTGCCGAAAGCATAGACACGGAAAAAGTGTCAGCAAGCATGGATGAAGATATTCTCGAAATAAGACTTCCCAAACTTGAACGCCGGTCTGAACGGAAGACCAGAAGAATAACGTTGTGAAGGCATCCCTCGGCCATCGTGGGATGCAAGACATAACAGCGAAGTCGTTCCGTTTCCGGATTCCGGTCGTTCTTCTGTCTGGAACAAATGATTGGCGAAAATGTTACTATCAGCGCGCACCGCAAGCGGTGAATGCCAGAAGACGCACAGGCTCGACATTTGCTCAAAATGACTCAGAGATTTGAGAAAATCGGCTGTGAAGCTTCTATATCCGGATGAGAATCAGAGGGGGATCCAAAAAATGAGTTCGGAGGATAGCGAGGCGAACGGGAGAGCAGATGATGACGAGGATGAGGATGAAGAGCTAGAGGAAGAGACTGAGGACGAGTCGGAAGAGCATGTTTCCGAAGAGGTAACCGAGAGAGAACAAGATTCAGAGCGCCGGAAAGAGAAACGGCCGAAACCGGCGAAGACGATAGGCTGAGAGACTGGCGGTGGCGCAGGAGAATCTGGAGTCCTCCCAACCCCCGACACCTTCAAAATGCATGGTAATCGAGTTCTAGGATCCACCCGCTGCCGGCTCAGCGACATGGAAGGGTGATAGGAAACATGCTTGGACTGGGAACTGTTGTCCGAAAATGGCGTAGCCTCGTCATTAGACCCTCGGATGCTTAGAGAATGCTACCGAAATACACCGCTCTCCGAGGAAACCCAGCCTCGTCCTAGAAAACAAAGAGGAAGACCACATCAGATGAGAACTGTAGAAACTCACCAGGCGGGTCCGCCCAAGTATGCGGAAAAAGGTCCTTGGGGGAACCGCGCTTTATCTCGAATCCAACAGTGTTAGGCTCGGGATCGCTTACACTGTAATCGTTAGACTACGGATCGTTCATCGAGTGCCTGTTCAGGCGTCTTTTGGATACTAAAAAAGGGGGAGGTCGACGGAGCTATATTCGGATGACTACGCTTTGAAGAACGGTGCATAAGCGAGAAGTGTCTCGCTCTTGAAGAGGCCTTCGAGGTTACTTACTTTCTCAACGGAAGTCTTCACTATGTCTTCAGAGGTTCTTGCTTGCCAGAGTGCTACGATGTCGAACTGTCCGGGTACGCTACATGCTTCTACGAAGCCTGGTACGTTGCTGAGCTGCTTAATGGTGTTCTCAATCGACGTGTGCTGAACGTTCAACAGTGAAATCCCAAGGGCCATCTGGCTCTCGAGTTTTCGGGTCGGCTGAATACCGTCGAAGCCTGTTTCTGTAGTGGTGGTACGTATGTCGCTGACATTGCGGATTTCTTTGACTGTCTGGTAAACGTTGTGTGGTGTGTTTGGTTTCAGGCGTAGTACTAGGTCGTATCTGCCTGTGACCGGTGCGATGAGGTCTATCTGGCTATTTTGCTTTAGCTCCGCGACCACGTTCGTCATGCGGCCCGGATTAACGGTCGCGAAGACGTAGGTCGGGAAACTCATATTGGTTTGCATTGTTGTTTTTTTCTCGTGCATTTTATTGCAACATAGTAATGGGTATTACTTGCTTATAAGACTTTTATTCCAAAATTAACAGCTGTTACGTTCTGCATCGAGGAAGCTGTGGATACGGCGTCGAACTGAGCTCGAGGTTCTGGTAGTTCCCCAGTGATTAGTGGAGCCTGCAATCTGCGATTGTCATAACAGGTCACTACGATTCTCAAGGCAGCCGGGCCGAATCTTCGGATTTGGCCCCTCTCTCCAAGAAATCAGGCGACCGGCGGTTTTGGATTGGACTTCACGCGACGGCATGCTTCCCCTGCTATGAACAGGGCAGCTCCTGCAACAGCTAGAACAAACCCCGTCTCTCTTTCAAACGATGAGAGATCGCAACGCCCCATAAACAATTGGAGGAAACAGGAAGAAAAACGGGCAGCCGGGAAGAATTGCCAACGTTGCGAAAGGGGCTAGGATACCGGCGAGAATCTCGAGATACTTCCAGCGAAATCTCATTTTTGCATGTTGATTGGTCAGATTCAGACCTGTTTTCGGATGCTATTTTTCCGATTCCATTCTGTCCTGTTCTGGCGCCCGCTGGTGGGCTGGGTCACCACCATAGTTAGCCCGCTTTATCGATCAAATAGATTCTCAACGGAAGAATTACCAGAGACAGTTGACTTCCGAGTGTGACCCTCTCTGACTCTTGCTTGAGCCTTCTCCAGGAACCTCTTCGTCTCGGAGTCGAGTTCCTCGAACTCCACCTTGGTCATCAATCTGAATTCATACGGCAACCCTACCGTAATCAAAGGGGACGCGCAGCCGATGCAAACGGCCACATCTCCAACCCGTAAACCCTCCTGACGGCCGACCACAGCCTGAAGCTCGACTCCTTGCCACAGGATGGACAACGACCCATCGTCGAACAGCTCTCGGGTTCTCGGCGGCTACCTACTGAAGAGCGAAGCCTGATACTTGGGATTACCTGAGAGGTTACTTCGATAGTCGAGGCGCCCCTCGACCTGTCGGATTGGTCATAGGCCGAGGGCGCAGTGTTTGACCCCCTTCGCCCAACTGCAGCGCTATCGGACTTGGCGGTGGTAGCCCGGGGGAGACCCCAGCAGCCTCTTGGCGCATTTATTCGACGAATTCCGTAGAGTTGGAGCTGATCTGGTTCTGCTAGATTGTCCAGGTGATGCTGCGGATGCAAGGAGACTCTACGACAAGTTAGGTTTCGAAGTCCGTGGCTACAATCTTACGTTGAAACTATCGAAGGGTACGACCCACAAGGTGCGTTCACGATGACTTTCTAGCCGATAGTAGTAGGATTAATGGATATTCCAGCCCTGACTTTCGGACTCGGTCGCCGTACCTCTCCCAGATCTCCTCGATATCAAGATGCTTGCCGAAAGGCTCAGCCTCCGCGATGTCGGACAACTCGATGTGAGCTTCTCTTTCGTCCAGGATTATCTTGGGATCATACGTGGCGGTCTCGATGTCTTCGAAGCCACTTCCTTCCATGGTCTCTATCAGAGAACTCTTAGACGGGAGCTGAGCCCCCAGCTCCTTTCTTAGTATCTCGAGGTAGAGCCTTTGACCTGCATTGCTAGCGCATTCTGGGAACGTGTTGTCAGCAATAGCCAGGGTCCCGTCGGACTTCAATACGCGTGCCGATTCCCGTATTACTTTGTCCATCGCGCCAACACCTCCGGTAATGTGGACATCTTCGAGGCCGAGGAATGAGACGATCGTATCGAATGTCCCCGCAGAAAACGGGGCCTTGCTCGCATCTCCGACAACCCAGTCGATGGCCTTCGACAGCCCAGCGAGAATCCCACCTCTCGCAGCTGTTCCCATCTGTTCGCCTCCGAGAAGGTCAAGCCCTACTATTTTCGAACCGGTCCTGGATGCTAACTCGTAGGCAAGGAAGCCGTGCCCCGAACCGAGGTCCAAGACGAAGTCCGTATTCTTTAGATTGAGTTGGCCGAGGAGCCATCGTCTCGACTCCCCATATACGACATAACGCTCGGTCACTCCTTGTTTTCCATGAGGGGTTGCGTCGAACCATCTCCTCCGCACCGTTGAAATCGGCCCGGGCGTGTCTTCCATAATCTACACCTCCTTCCCCTAATCGTCTTCCAATCGCCCTCTCGGAATTAAAGGCAAGGAAGATGAGTCGATCATTCATTTGAAACCTGAAACACCTACGCTGCCGGAAAGGCTGATCCTACCATTCAACTTACGCTATGCTTTGGGTTCCTTACTCTTCGGCTATTTGCTAGCCAAGACCCAACTTTCAAAGATTGAGTTGGCGGAAAGGTCCTAGCAACAGTTGCAGGTGTCAAACCGGAGGAGATCATCCATTAGCGAAGCGCAAGCACACCCTCACAGAAGCTTCGCTACACCTGCAGACAGAGACGAACACCAAGCTAACGTGCTGATGAACGCTATCAGAGAAGCGGTCAAGCGCGACATAGTGCGGAGCATAAAGTAGGTGGCTGGCCAATGGTAGCCCGGGGGATACCCGTGGCTTGCCACCGACTTCATACCACTGATTTCGAAATTCTCCACCTTCTTTTTCTAAACTCGTTTCGAAACAACAGTCTGCCCTAATTAGTCTCGCTAGGCCCGCTCTCTCCTCGCGTGTTACAAATCCACCCTTGAAGCTAGACGCCCTTACTGTAAGACTGGCCAAGACTGGCACGCTCCTTTATGGAACAGTCTTCACAAATCAGACGGTCGTCTCCATACATCAGACAGTAGCGACCACATTCTTCACAAGTGTAGAAGTCCAAACCGGTCCTATTCGATTCCTCCCAGACCTTCTTTTCCTCTTCCGAAAGTCCTCTTCACTTTTCCCAGCTCCCTGACATCAAGCCAACGGTACAACTAAGACGGTCGCGTTTCCCCTGAACACGGGAAACGAAGGGTCAACAGTTGTCATGCTGACCTGGATATTGTAGACTCCGGGTAAGAGGGGTCTCCACTGGTCGAGAACCGCTTCCAACCTTTCAGACCCGGGTTGAATATTGCCGCAGTGAGGGTACGGATTGTAATCAATGAACATGCCCAGTCCCTCACGCGTTCCAAAGGGACCCTTGAAAACAACGTCTCGCGAACCAACGCACGTATCGAAGGCATGGTCCAGCTTATTCACAAGGTAAAGGGTGACCCGGAGGTCGGTTCTCGCACCGTCTCCTGCGGGTTCAAATCCTTCTGAGAAGTTTGCGGGGTCGTGGTTGGCGTATGGGATTTGCACTTATAGTCTGGTGTCCGGCGGCCGCACCAAACCGGGCAAATCTCATGCGAGACGAACAAAAATTTTGAAAATCGGGTTGCAATCTGAACCTAAAGGCTGGTGCGCTGTTACCGCACTGCACCAAGCGGGAGAGATTTGCCAATGGCGATTGCCGCAAGGACTAGAAACTCTTGGATGAAGCGCGTTGCAACTTTCGTCGGTGGCGACACTGGTATTTGGAGGGTCACCAAGATGAAGGCTGTCGCAGGGCCCCCGCTGAAAAGGGTTGACAGAATTGCGGTAATTGAAGGCAACTTGGCAGCACTCCCAGTGGGAGGCAAGTGCTATCCTCCTGACGATATTCAGTCGTCCTGGTCCGGACTATCGAGAAATCTCATCTCATTTATCAATGACACTTCAAGGAGGATCGTCAACACAATGGCCAGATGCATGCAGACCCGGAAAACTGCCAAGGCGGGTTCTGTGACCCTGTTCGAGCCTAAGGTCAAGGTCGCCTCTCAAAGCGTTTTCTACGCCTGGCGCACCCATGATGGGACTTGCGCGTCGGGTTGCGGTGTTTCTCGAACCCGCGTCGCCGAGATAGTTTTCGGGATCGAAATTGTCGAATGGGACCTTTGCTCCGCCTGTATTTCTCGGACGGGTTTCCTCGAATACTTCAACTCCCTGCCTTCGGCGACCTCGCGAGAAGCGGAGGAGATCAGAATACTCCTGGGAATTTCGAATGAGACATTTCAAAGAGCTGCGCGGACTCCTACAATAATGGTGGGGGATACGACTGCTGAGGCTAATAGTTGGAGATGAGTGGGGAGGACTATAATCTAGCAAGAGAAGCAATATGCTGCCAGAACGTAGCAGTCATTTCCGGTCCGTCGAATATCAAAAACTCGAAGCCTTGAGTGAAGCCCGAGGAAGGGCCGCGTTGCGCGTTGCGAACGATTCGCTCCACGACACCTCGCGGCAAAGGCGTGGAGTCGAAAGCCCTAACCATTCTGCGCTTTCTTACTACTTCTTGAAACTCCATGTCAAATGCTAGCTTCCTCCAGCGGCCTACAAAAACGCTCTACGCCCCCCGCTAACCGCGACAGCCCGGAGTTTAGAACGACAAATCAGCAGCTCCTAGGAATGGTAGTTGAAAGGCGATGAACGTTTCCCAACGTGATATCAAGGGTCGGCCAACGCTACTGGGAGAGAGCGCGGGTACGACCAGGCTCACCCATAATCACTGCCTTCGCGAACCTCCCTCATCCACTTGGCCACGGCTCTTCTGCCATTGTCTCACAATCCATGGGCAGGAACACTCTTAGCTCAGCTCCCAAACACTCTCAGGACGATGTCTCAGGTAGAAGTCAAGCGGACAGAATCAAACCGGCTACTGGAAACAGCATGAAAGCAATCGTCCGGACCCGGTTCGGACCACCAGACGTTCTCGAGCTCAAAGACGTGGAGAAGCCCTCCCCCAACAATCCTCGCGGAGTCCTAGTCAAGGTTCATGCGTCATCTGCGAATCCTGCGGATTACTACCAGATGAGCGCACCAATCATCATCCGCCTGGCGATGAGGGGCGGAATACGCAGGCCGAAGGATCCGAGACTCGGGACCGACGTGTCCGGCCGGGTCGAGTCTGTTAGCGATGGTGTCACCCAGTTCAAGCCAGGTGACGAGGTTTTCGGGGTTGCGGATGGTAGTTATGCAGAATATGCGCTGGCCCGTGAAGATAGGCGGGCATTGCGGCCTGGTAATTGCCCGTTTGAGGAAGCCGGGACCGTGGGAGTGGCCGGGTTAACAGCGCCGCAAGGTCTACGTGACAAAGGAACTATTCAGTCAGGGCAAAGAGTGCTTGTCAACGGTGCCGGTGGCGGTGTAGGAACATTTGCCGTTCAGATTGCCAAGTCCTTTGGCGCAGAAGTCACGGCCGTCACGAACACAGAGAATCTCGAAATGGTCCGCTCGCTCGGCGCAGACCACATTATCGACTACGCTAAAGACGACTTCACGAAAAACGGCCAGAAATACGATCTGATATGCGACATTGCGGCAGCTCACTCGATAGGCGAGTACAAGCGTTCACTGAATCCCGGGGGGACACTTGTCATCGTCGGAATGAAAGACAAAATCCTCGCACGTCTACTCTACTTCCTCATCCTAGGGCGATTATGGCTTAAAGGCGGCAAGAAGATCCGATTCTTCATAGCTAGGTCAAACCAGAACGACCTCAACTTTCTCAGGCAGCTTGTCGAAGCCGGAAAACTCAAGCCAGTAATCGACAGACGTTACAAGTTAGCAGAGACTGCCGAAGCCATGCGGCATCTCAAAACAGGACATGCCCGCGGAAAAATCGTCATTAGTGTGACAGACGAAGCTGCGACCGAACAAGAGACGATTCTAGACAGCTTGAAGAACTAAAGAAGAAGACAGCCAACTAAGACTCTGGCCCACCAGCTGCTTAACCCTCTCTAGTGATATCGGTTGAAAAAGAAGATTCTACTCGCGACCAGACGAGCGGTTCCGCGGCCTTTCAGCTTCGAATGGGGAAAAGGCCTAGTAATAGAGGAAGCCTCAGTCAAGGTGCAGATGAGCGGTCACAGCTGGGAGCCCGCGATCCAGCTACTCCGTTTCGAGGACGGCTCTGAGACATTGCGGTTCTGCGTGTTCCACGGAAAACAGTTTTCCCGCATGCCGCTCCTAGCCAGTCCAGACGAACTCGCCGCTCTCTTCAAAGAAGCATCAAGGCACCCTCAGATTCGAGATCGGCTCAAGAACTCAACTAAGATATTGTGAGACAGAAAAGCTCAGCTTTTTCTGCTCCTGCTTCTTCACAGAATAAATCCTGTACAGACGTTCATGGTTGATGCATACCTTCATACCTTCATCAAGTTGGAAGGCACACTGAATCATCGGGCTACCTACAAGGAAAGAGCACCAACGCCCGAATTCTTTCCGTTTGACCGGCTCAAACGGAAGAGGTCCGCAAAGCCATCGAAGAAACTGTACTAAGGCCCGGGTATCCTGGTGGGACCCTGCCTTCGACCACAAGAGAGCGCTCTCCTCGACTTGGCAATGACGCTGGTAGATTTTGATATCGGCGTGTATCGCCGGCTTATAATCGCCTCGGAAATCCTTCCTAAAACCATTAATGGTGCCAATACTACGCTCGATCAGTCGCGAATCCTGATTTGGCCCGGAATAACCGTATCAATGGACTGTTATCCTCACTGGTAACTGTTCTGGTGTTGAGTTCAACGTTCTCCTTCTTCGGTCCGACCAGAGTTTTCGGGTTCACACCCGACTTTTCCACAAATGTCACCGTTTCGAGCATCACGATCCAGCCAGGTTTTTGGGGAGTACTCACCACGGTTAGCGTAGACGGTATCAGTGGCTTTACTGGAACAGTATCTCTATTCGCGACGGCGGCCCCGAGTTTCGCAGGGTCGCTTTCGTTCTTTCCACCCACTCTCACCTTCGACGGT
Source organism: Candidatus Bathyarchaeota archaeon (assembly GCA_005888735.1). Classification (GTDB taxonomy): domain Archaea; phylum Thermoproteota; class Bathyarchaeia; order 40CM-2-53-6; family 40CM-2-53-6; genus BA-19. Next base: position 3,472 of record VBBN01000037.1, on the reverse strand, counting down.
GATGGTTACCCCACGTGTGGATGCACATCCGAGCTCGATGTCAGCTCGGCATCCGCCGGCATTTACAACATCACTGTCACTGGCACAAGCGGGTCCTTGGCTCATTCGGACAGCATGACCCTAATTGTCACTGACGACTACTTCACCCTCAGCGCATATTCTCTCACAATCTCTCAGGGGTCTGGTTCCGCCTCACTTGTCACTTTGACGAGTGTAAACAGCTTCTCTGGAACTGTCTCCCTATCAGAAAATGCTCCTTCAGTTCTCTCGGCCTCGCTAAGCCCCGTCTCCGTCAGCCTTTCGCCGGGGAGTTCGGGGGTGTCCAGGCTGACTGTCGCAGCATCGAACTCGACTCCCACGGGTGACTATATCATCGGAGTCACTGGGAAGAGCGGTCCTATGGTCTTCGGGGTATCACTGACCGTAACTGTCACGCTCGCCTATTTCGTAATCTCTGTATCCCCGGTTTCTTTAGACATTCCTCTCGGCTCCCAGAAGCAGACATTGACCACCGTGACTTGGCTCAACGGTTTTTCGAGTGCCGTCACGCTTCAGGCAGTCCCTTCATCAACAGATCTAAATTGCGTGTTTCTTAATTCGTCAAGTGTCCTGACGGTGACCGAGTCCCCCACCGGCTCAACCTCCCAGTATCTTATGTGCACTGCCAACGGTGCAGTAGGGGCTTATACTGTGAGGATTTACGGGACTAGTGGTCCCTACCAGCAGTTAGCGATTCTCCCGGTCAGGGTATCGAGTAGCGACCCCACGATCTCGATCCAGCAGACTGTAAGCTTCGATCATGTAGTGGTCACGATCAACGGAAACGTATCATTGGACGCAACCACCAAGACTGTGACTGGGACGATCTTGGTGACGATGGTCAACAGCACCAGCGGGCAGACGGGCTTTTCGAAGAGCATTGCTGTATCACTCTCTTATGGCTCGACGGCCAGGTTCGTCTTATCGATACCCACCAGTAGCTATTGGCTAGGAGCAACGTGCTCTCTCAATGTTTCCTCGAACACGGCTAGCTGCAGCGTTATCCGGGACCCGGACTTGAACCATGGTGGGGCCATCGACATCTTGGACGTGTCGCAGGTCGCCCTTGCTTACGATTCGAAAAGTGGAGACTCTAGATACTCAGCTGTGGACGACTTGAACGCTGATGGACGCATCGATATCTTCGATGTAGCCATCGCTGCATTCGCGTACCAGCTACCAGTCTTCGGCTAAGGCGCAGAAGTCTTCGAGATAATGTCTTGCCGGACCCCGACCAAATCCTAACCAGGAGGCACGGTCCTACGAGGGCACTAGGCTCGAGACACGTTGTCTCTTTCCTCTCCAGAAACGTGTCGTAGTCGGCGAGGCCCAATTGATTTATCATCATACTGAAGCTTAATTGAGCTGATATTTCGGACGAATCCGTGCCAACCGCCAAGGCGTATCTCACGATTAGGGGATCGCGAATCTTCTATGAGGCATCGAGTGATGGCCAAGATTCAGCTCAAGCGATGCCTTAGAAGGGAACCGAACCCGGGTTTGGACTCCCTCGCGTGAAGACCCTGTTAGAGAGCTTGAACTATTCACCGAATCTAAGTTCGTCACTCCCCGACAGAGATTAATCAAACCTAGTTTGGACTCCAGAAGGGAGTCTGAACTAACCTGTTCTGCCAAGCTCTCGGGCGTGGGTGCAAGTGCAAGTTCAACCCCTCTACTAAGACATGTGAGACCTTCGCAATGAGTCCTCAGCCCTGTTGAGGACTCCAACTTTGACAGCCAGGCTAATACCCACCAGTTTACTCTCGAGTTGGTGTAGCGGCTCTTCAACTCGTCCCAACGAGTCGGGTCCGACAGAAGCTGCGCTACAGAACGCGAGATTCTCTGGCCCCGGGTGTGTTCTGATTTCTAAAGGGTGCTGTAATCCTTCTACAGAGGTGCTTGTGGCTAGGAGATTATTGAGGCGAGTTTAGAAAAAGAAGTGAAGGAATTTCGAAATCCGTGGTATGAAGTCGTCAGGCCTGACGGGTCTTCCCCGGGCTACCAAGGCCTTGTTCGAATATGAAAAATGGTGGGGATGAAACCCTTGGGGATTCGAATTCACGTTTCTTGCAAACTGTCTTGTTTGGTCTGCGGACTAGCTTGGTTTCCAGGCTAGGTCTCTGAGGCTGGTTGATGTGTTGTTTGCGAGTATGGACAACACCCCGCCCGTGTATGTCAGGCTGGAACCGCTTCCACCTGAGATGTAGGCTGTCGTTCCAAGCCAGCTTAACGAGTACAGGTTGCTCGCCGCAGGGCTCGTGACACGGGTAAGCACGCTGCCATCGTAGGTGAGGACTAGGCCCGAGTCTCCTACGAGCAGAGCAGAGGTGCCTGACGGAATCCATGAGATGGAGTGGATAACGATCATAGAGCTGTAGAGACCGGTGGTGTTGAGGGCCTGAACGCTTGTTCCATCATAGCGCACGATGACACCGTTCCCACCTGCCGCCAACGCGTACTGCCCGTTTGGACTCCAACCTGCAGAGTAGAGGTACTCCGTGGTGCCAGAGGATATCTTTGTGATTTGTCCGTTCGGCTGGTAGAGCAACATGGTACCAGAGGATCCAACCATCAATGCCTGGGTCCCCGCGGGGTTCCAGCTTATCGACCGTATTGAGTTGGTGAACGGGTTTTGGAGCCGGGTCATAGAGGCTCCATCATACTTGAACAGTACACCTCCTGAGCCAGCGGTCATTGCGTAAGACCCGTCCGGCTTCCAAGCCAACGCGTACAAGTTGGTAGTTACCCCTGTGGGTATTGTTGAGAGTTGAGAGCCATCGTACTTCAAAACCACGCCCGAGTCGCCCACTATTAGCGCGTAGGATCCGTTAGGGTTCCAGGCCACTTGTCTGAGCGGGGTCGCCACAGGCTGAGCTATCAGGGTGAAGACACCGTTCTGATAGCTGAAAACCTTACCATCATTTGAGATGGCCAGAGCATTGGGGGCCAGCGAAGCAACCGTGACCACCTTCGACACAACGATAGTCCTGCTCGCTGAGTCTTGAGTCGTCAGTGTGACCGTGTAGGACCCACCGGTTGAATAGGTGTGGGTGGCAGAGCTGCCTGTTGCTGAACCTCCGTCACCAAAAGCCCAGCTGAAACTGTAGGGTGGGCTTCCTCCTGACGCGGACGCGGTGAAGCTGGCCACGCGACCGGAGGTAACCGGGTTAGAGACTGTGAATGATGCAGCGAGCGGAGCAATCGTAACAGTTAGCGATATGCTGGTCGAATGGCTGATACCCTCGCTCTCGGCGCTGATAGTTACATTCCTAGTCCCGACTACAGAGGTGATGGTGGCGGAAAGGGATACGGAAACGAAGCAACCCGGAGTTCCTTGTACATCCCCAAGGAATGGGCATGGATTACGTGTGAAAGAGGCGGTGACTCCACTGGGAAGGCCAGACGCTGTGAAGGTGACAAAGCCAGACGATGG
>VBBN01000052.1 GCA_005888735.1 Candidatus Bathyarchaeota archaeon | reverse complement strand
TCGAGAACAATCTGAAGCTAAGTCTAGACGAAGCCCTGGGCGAGCTTCAACCCCTCTACGAGAAAAAGGACGTTAAGGAGAAGCCAGATATCTGGATCGTAAGAGGCCAAAACAATATTCTGGACAAGATCAAAGAGACGCTGGACAGGACCAAGCGAGAACTCCTTGTCGCTGTGCCCGTCGTTCCTGAAGCCATTGTCACCTTAGCTGCGCCGCTGTTATCGATAATGCGAGACAGAGGCGTCAAAGTCTCTATTCTGGTCACTTCCTCAGCTGGCAGAGACGCTCTAAGGAGGTTGAGAAGTGTTGCAGATGTGAGAGTTCGTGAACAGATGTTCGGGGGCGGAATAATATCAGATAGTGACCAAATAATTCTGCTTCTCGGCGAGGAACCGGAGAAAGGATTGACACTTGCAATTTCGTCGGACCACATTGGTCTTGTGAAGTTCGGTAAGAACTATTTCGAATATCTCTGGGAAAACTCGAAACCCTCTCTTTAGTCGCCTTCAAGACAGGAAAGGAAACCCTTCCTCACAGTTTTATCCCAGGTACTTTGCGACTTCTAAGGGACTGGCCTGGTTGGTCTCGAGTTGCGGGGGTTGCCAAGCCAGGTCAAAGAACGAACAAAGGGTCGCTTGAACGCGCAGGGCTTAGGACCCTGTCCCGTAGGGGTTCGTGGGTTCGAATCCCACCCCCCGCACCACCTCCATAGGATTCCGACCGAGGCGCCATCGAAAGAGTCAGAGCTCTAAATGGTTGGGTCTTGATCGGTATATTCGAACATTCTCCCGGATCAGAAAATGGCAAACAATAATAGCCGTGATTTCATAATTTGGCTACTTGCTTGAAACCGTTCGCTTTGGCGAGCACGCTCGCGCTGGTAATCCTCGTTGCGACTTTTTCACATGGTTCTATCTTCCTTCCTAACCTAGACAATAGAATGACTACAACGGATTCCCTTAGCACACCATCCACAACGTTGGAGGTTTGGAATCCGGACTTGAGAAGTTCCAACATTACAAGCACCACACTGTTCCCACCAGGAAGCCAGTTCTCTGTTAGAGTGAACCTCACGGACCCCGCGCCCATTGCGGGCTTCGATATCACCCTGAACTACAATATTACAAACGGGCCGAACATCCTGCAGGCAGTCAAAACCGGGTCGGAACTTTCAGGCGGACTGTTCGACCCCAACACCACACCGGCCGGCTGCTCCGTGGTAGTTTTGAGGAACCAGATCGATATTCCTCCTGGACGCATAAGATTCGCGGCGGTCATGAGCGGGGGTTGCGTTGCGAACGGAGTCGGCACACTTTTCACAATCACATTCAACGTTACTGGTTGGGGAGCAAGTTTCATCGATATCGTCCGAACGAACTCTGGAGGACAAGCTATAACGACGATAGTTAGTGGCCCCCCAAGCGTTTCCCCGGTCCCCTACCAGCCCGTGGACGCGCGCTTCCAGAACGTCCCCGGAATTCCGCCCGTCGCTTTGTTCACTTACAATCCGAGCTTCCCGGTGAAGGGAGATATTGTAAACTTCAATGGGAGGGAAAGCTTCGACCCGATCAGCGGTGACACGATCAGCAGGTACCTATGGATCTTTGGGGACGGATCAGTCCCGCAGGCAGGGGTAAACCAGACACATGTTTTCGTTAACCCTGTCCAGTTTCCTATATCCGGGAACTTTACAACCACAATGATCGTTTGGGATTCAACCAATAACCTTCCCGGCCGAATTAATGTAGTAGTAGACGTCACTGCAGGAATTGGCCAAACGGACAGTCTCAACTGGAGCGGGTACGCAATATCGGCTGCACCGGGGACGATTGTCACCGATGTAAAGGGTTCGTGGATTGTGCCCTCAATCGTAGGCGCCTGCGGAAGTGTGGACCAACACTCCTCGTTCTGGGTTGGAATCGACGGGCTTGTATCCTCGACTGTCGAACAGTTGGGAACTGAGTCAGCCTGCATCAAAGGCACTGCCACGTATTTTGCCTGGTATGAATTCTATCCGCAAGTTCCTCACAGAATACAGGCGATCAGGGCAAGTCCAGGCGATACGATTTATGCTGAGGTTCGATACTCCGCGGGCCAGTTCAACCTCACGATGGTAGATTGGACAACCGGCAAGTCATTCACCAAGCTCGGGTCGGTCAAGTCTCCACAATTGTCTTCTGCGGAATGGATTGCGGAGGCGCCCAGCAGCAGGACCGGTATAGTGCCTCTGGCCGATTTTGGATCGGTCAAATTCGGCCAGGACCTGCCAGGAGTCTCGGGCACATGCTACGCTACAGTTGGTGGAGTCGCTGGACCCATTGGCTCGTTCGGCTCCAGAGTCTTTCAAATTACCATGGTTGCTCCGGACTTCACAGTCAAGGCACAGCCCTCCACCCTCACCACCGACCTTTCCAGCTTCACGGTCGTATGGAAGTGGGCGGGAAAGTAGACCGACAGCTTTAGCCTTCCAATTCAGATTCTAAAGGGAGTTTGTGTAGCGGGAGGAGTGATTAATATGCCCGTGAACAATAAGATGTGGCGCACGTAACCGGCGTTTCGCACGTTGAGGTCTTTGCAGAAACAGAATAGGGAAGCGGCATCGGAGCGGAGGGCGAAACGGCAGAAGTTGTTCAATCGATCCCTTCTCGTGGGTGCGATAATCATCATTGTTGTGGTTACAGCAGTGGCCTTGAACCGTCCCACGGTAGTGACGCTACCACGGTACTTGAATCGCTGTATCCCACTATCCGGGCCCTGGGCTTACCGGTCCGTTTTTCATCTCTACATAATCGTCAACGGGGTGCAAGTGACAATACCTGGAGGCATTGGAATCGTGGGCACTTGCGTGAGACCGATCTACACTTTCACAAGCAACGGTGCTGTCCATGTCGAGCCCGACCTGAACGTAACGTTCACCATGGGCGATTTTTTCTTGGTTTGGGGGAGCGCTTCTGGGCCTACCTGGGCGACTTTCAATCAGAACCAACTGTTCACCTATCAGTCCGACAGTACTCACCACATAAGTATGTACGTGAACAATGCGACCAACACTGACTATGAGAACTTCCAGCTTCCGACAAACTCGACTACGACTCCTACAAGCTACTTCAACGTCACTATCACTTACGGTTGAACTTCTCAACTTGACCTTGGGTAAAGCCGCCGAGGAAAATGAATGACTTTGGTTGTCCACTAGTTACGGCGTGAACGGAACTATGTTCTCCAATGTCTGGCCCGGCTGGTTGGATTGCACACCGCTCCAGGAGAACGGGTACACCCAAGTGTCGTCTAAGTGCGAGGAGACGATCGTAATCTCTGAGCCGATCGCGGTAGGAGTGCCCGGGTGGAAGGCGGGCCGTAGCCAGTATGAATAGTCCAAACATCCGGTCGAGTCAGTCTTGCCGTAGCATGAGGCAACACTCGCCAGGTCACGTATGGTAACGGTGCCATTGTCGTACCTGTCCGCCCAGCTAAACTCTTGGAACTGTCCAGACTGGGCGCGGGTCCCGGTACCTGTCCCCCACGCTGCGTTGTAGCTTCGCATGTACTGGAGGAATGGATCAACGTTGCCCGACTGGCTTGTCAAGTCGTAAGCTTGGAGGATGACAGTCGCGCCTACCCCAAGCGCTTGCCCAGATCGGCTGCCGTCAGAATTGCTCCCACACCCGGTCCCGACCTTACCAAAGTCGGACGCGAAGACTGAGCGGCACATGAAGGGACCAGAACCGATGAAAGTCCCAGAAGAAAGCATGTCGTATGAAGTGGATGTTTTTGCGGGATCGGCCTTGCCTACATCAGCGTAAGTCTTGTCTCCCGTCAGTTCCCAGATGTGTCGCGGGATTATGGGTACGCTCGCGAGGTTGATGATGTGCGATATACTCTGTCCTTGCATTTTAATGTCCAAGAGATAGGATGCCAGAATTGTGACGCTCAGCACCAGCTGGACATTCGCCACTAGGTTGGCGGCGGGGACGTCGCGAAAGTTCAACAGTGTGAACTTCACGTCGGACGCATTGAGGGGCACACCGTCCTGCCAGCGAAGGTTCTGGCGCAGTTCGACCAAGAAGTGCGTGTTTCCCTGACTGTCCACGGAGAGTTGGTAGTTGTCGCACATCCAGCACATGACGTTGGCCGGTTCAATCGGGCTCGCCGCGAACAACGTGTCGTAAACTTCACCGATCAGATTGAATTCCCAGAGAGTCTCAGCCTTGAACGGGTTCAACTGGGATGTGCCCTGCCGCTGCCCCCATCGAATCATGTTCTGTCCCCCTCCGAATTTGAAGAGCGGGTTGGACGGGGTGTAGGCTGGGTTGTTGTGCCCGGAGAGCAATGTCCAGGGGTTGGAAAATCCCTGCCCGCGCTGGTCAACAGCTCCTGCCAAAGTCCGCAGGGCCGCGGTGCGGATCCCTCTCGAATAGACGGGTATGCTGCCCACATGCAATCCGAACTGGTTGAAGGCTGCTAGAGTCTGGGTCGAGAAAGTCTGAACATCGGCTGTCTGGGACGCGGCGTTTGCGTAAGTGTCGAAAGAGGAGACGCATAGGAAACCATAGTTATTTGTCTCAGCGTTCTGGGCGCCTCCGCATTGGTCAGATGCGAATGTGCTGCCGTAGAGTGGGCGTAGATGGTCAGGGAACGGGCCTCCAAGATTCCAGCCGGAGGTATACACGTCCCAATCGTCAGTGACACCCTCCGGAGCAGAAATGAAGACTAACGGCCTGAGTTGCGCGATGCTCCCCAGAGTCGGAACAACCGCGTTGACACCGAAGACTTGATTGATAGCGTTGGCCAAACCAAGTCCCAAAGCTCTCCTAATCGGGTCGTCGCTTCTGATCATGAACCTTATGGGATGATTGATTATGTTCGCCAATCCAGGACTGTTGCCGTCGATTACACAGTCCTGGTTTAGGTCGTGCAATCCGATATTAGCAGCGATGAGATGATCTCGCGCGGCACAAGAGTCCGGTGAACCAGGCTGAGCGAACCCCGAGGGGCTGGGGGCGATATTGAAAGCACTGGAGTCGGCTGGATGAGTCAACCCTTCGATTGTCTGACCCGTAAAAGAGTCCCAAGCAACCTGCGTAGATATGGAACTGGCTGAGGGAGTCTTTGCTGGGGGAGAGGGATCGGCTAAACCTTGCCCGGCCCCCTGGAGTGGGCCACTGTTGACAAAACT
>VBBN01000053.1 GCA_005888735.1 Candidatus Bathyarchaeota archaeon | reverse complement strand
CCCGCACATGGGACGGTTTGCCCTTGCAGCCTTCCTCCTAAACATTGGAGCAGACCAAGAAGAGATTGTCAGGCTCTTCAAACCCGCCAGCGATTTTAGCGAGCGAATGACCCGCTACCAGGTGGAACACATCGGAGGGTTAAGAGGAGGAAGAACAAAGTACACCTGTCCAATGTGCACCACGTTGAAGACCCACGGTGTCTGCTACAAACCCGACAAAGTCTGCAGTACCATTCGCAACCCACTGAGCTATTACAAGAAACAGGCAAGAACCCTCTCGGGAACGGGCCCAAAGAATGGACCCAACTAGCCAGACTATTAGGCAACAGTTCCAACGCTACTATCTCGAACCGGCCAGAAGAATCACTGGCCCCCAAGCAATGGCGAACCGGGAATTCGGCTTTCTCCTTTTCAAGGAAAAGTTCATGGTCCGCCACCGCGCCTTCCGGACCAGCGAGCAGCTTCTAGGCGCGATTCGGGACCTCGTACCCGCGCACGTCTATTTCTCGACAGCACGCTACAAAGAACCAACCGCCGCAATGGAAGAAAAAGGCTGGGAGGGAGCAGACCTAGTCTTTGACATTGACGCCGACCATCTCGACACTGAGTGCAAACCGACCCATGACAATTGGAAGTGCAAGGGCTGCGGAAATGTTGGCCGCGGCTCCGCTCCCAAAATATGCCCATCGTGCAAGAATGATCGGTTCGACGAGCAGACGTGGCTCTGCGAGAAATGTCTACATCAGGCCAAGGAGGAGACAGTCAAGTTGCTCGACATGCTCTATTCAGACTTCGCGGTCGACCCTTCGGACTTGCGCATCTTTTTCTCTGGACACCGTGGCTACCACATCCACGTATATTCTGACGAATTGAGGACGCTCGGAGAGGAGGAACGACGAGAGTTCGCTGACTATATGACAGCTCAGGGCCTTGATCCACAACTTCATGGGCTTCTCGAGAGGCCCATCGAAGGGGTCCGGATTCTGGAAGGTCCCGCCATGGGACAACCCGGATGGAGGGGAAGAATCGTCAAGGGAGTTTTCGATATGTTGGGAGGCGACTTAGAAAAACTGGGACTGCAACCGGGGCACGTGAAGGTACTGAAGGAGTTTGATAGAAACGAGATATTCAGGAAACCTGTTTGGAGTCTCTTCAAAGGAGTAGACCTTGCCACTTGGAAGGACCTAGTCTCAAAATCTGTCGAGAATGCGAAGATAGACACAGTCGTCACAACCGATGTCCACAGACTGATTAGGCTGCCTGGGACCTTGAATGGTCACACTGGACTGCTCGCAGTTGAAGTTCAGAGTGAGAGGTTGGACGATTTTGACCCCTTCACAGAATCAACTGCTTTTACGGAGAGCATGAAGGTCCACGTAAAGGAAGCCCCAAGGTTCCGTTTGGGCACCGAGCATCACGGGCCTTTCCACGATGAGAGCGTGACTTTACCAGCAGCTGCAGCAATGCTCCTCCTATGCAAGAGAAGGGCTGAACCAGCAACGTGAGCCCATGAGTTGGTCTCACGACATTATTAATCCACGAGGTATTCGACGGAAGGAAACGGATGCGCTAAAGGAGGTTCAAGAGTGCCAACAATCTATGATGAGGCCTTCGAGGCGTGGCGCAGAGAGCTTCGCTGGAAGGAATTGCAGTCGTTAGACCCGGATTTTTTCAAACGAATAGCTGCGCACATGAGACAGTTGAGGGAAGCCCAGAGAAACCTGGATGCGAAATCGTTGAAGTCCGGAGTTCTTGAAGAGGAAGCCAGGCGATTGCAACCGTTGCTGCGGCACCTGGTTAGTACGAGGTTGGAGAAGATTATTCGGGCCTCGCGCTCGAACCATCCCGTCTCGGTTAGCGTAGCGGAAAAATGGATCCTTGACCAGGTCAACAGTGTTTCAAGATATGTAGAGAGGCTCGAGAATGATCTTGTTCAAGGCGTTGGGCCACAGACGTCTCCTGAGCCCGACGAGGGAGGGGTTCTGGTGCGTTTTGTTAAGGACGTTCCTGCAATAATGGGGGTTGACTTGAGAACCCATGGGCCCTTCTTGAAGGAGGATGTGGCAGACCTGCCGTCTGAAAACGCTGCAAGCCTCATCAGAGAGGGGTTGGCGGTCGAAATTCGGATTCCGATCCGAGAAAATGGATAAAAAGCACCCTGAACCCTTGGGCGCTCCTTTCGCCAGGTGTTTGATGAGTGAAGTTTCCGAAGGAGGTTAACACGTATTGTCCGAGGTGCAAGCATCATACGCTTCATTCAGTGTCCCTGTACAAGGCGGGAAAAGCTCGAGCTATGGCCTGGGGGAACAGACGTCAGGAGAGGCGAAAGCACGGTTATGGAGGGCAGAAATTCCCAGAGCTTAAGCGGACCGCGAAGACAACTAAGAAGTCAACTCTCAGGCTGAAATGCCGTGACTGTAGTTATACTGTTCAAAGGCTGGGAATCAGGTTGAGAAAAATGGAGGTTGGCTCGTAAGGTTGAGATGGGAGCTCATACCTAAACCGCGGAGCATTTTCCTCCGCGTCAAATGTAACAAGTGTGCTAACGAGCAGTTGATCTTTGAGAGGACAAGCACCTATGTGAAATGCAATGTATGCGACGAATTATTGGCCCGTCCGACCGGCGGTAAGGCTGTGATAAGTGCGGAGATTCTCCAGCCGCTGGGCTAGGTTGGATAATTAGATGAGCGTTCAGGCTCCTCAGACGGTGTATCCCGAGATAGGGGACCTTGTGGTTGCAACCGTTACACGGGTTGAGGACTATGGGGCCTATGTCAAACTGGACGAGTACAGCGGAATCGAGGGTCTAGTTCACATCTCAGAGATTTCGACCACGTGGGTTCGCAATATTCGCGACCATGCTCGCTCTGGCCAGAAGCTAGTTTTGAAGGTACTCCGCGTGAGCTCTCAGCGGAACCAGATTGACCTCTCTCTCCGAAGAGTCACAGGCCGTGAGAAGTCGGAGAAGATGCTTGAATGGAAGAAGGAGCGGAAGGCCGAGGCGATTCTGCGTAGCGCGGGAGACAAGCTTCAACGAGCTCCCGAACAAGTTGAGGCGTTGAAGAGTCTGCTCTTGGAAAAGTTCGGAAGCCTTTACGAGCCTCTGGAAGAGGGGCTTGACCAGGGCCCGGATGAGCTGTTGAAAGCGGGGGTCGCCCCGGATTGGGCTCAGGCTCTGGCAGAGGTCTCGAAGTCAAAGATTCGACTTGAAAAGTCGAAGGTCCGAGCTACAGTGTCAGCGACCTGCTACAGGCCAGGCGGATTAGACGCTCTCAAACAATCGTTTGCAGCAGCGAAAAAAGTCCGAAAGCCGCGAGGCGCCGAGGTTAGAATATACACGGTCGGCGCCCCGAAATACAGGGTTGAGGTAGAGGCTGGAAGTTTCGAGACCGCTGAGAAGGCTTTGAACAGCGTTGTCGAGGAGCTGGTCTCGTCGATAAAGTCTGCTGGCGGCGAGGCGAGGAAGATTGGATGAGGTTTCTAATCCGGAAGTGTCCAAAGTGCGGCCTTTACACATTGAAGACGGCCTGTCCCGCCTGCCAGTCGACGACTGTTTCGCCACATCCAGCGAAGTTTTCGCCTGACGACAAGTACGCGTCGCTGAGGGATGGGCAGCGGTCCGGGTCCTGAGCGGGTTTGCTCTAAGTTTCTGTTAGCCGGACGGGAGCGCTGACTATCAAGTCAGTGAGGAGGCTCCTGTCTCCACCCCAGACTGCTCGAACCCATACAGTGTTGCCGTTGGGCACGCTTATCCACTTGTAGCTGAAGGCTCCATCGGGGGACGTGCTGTTCGTCACTGTGAGCGGGGCCCATGATGTCCCATTTGTCGTGGAATATTCGAGCCGTATGGGATTGTTGACCGCGCTAGCAGCCGTGATAATCGGCGTGCCTGTTGATGTTGCGAGTGTTCCTTGAATAGTCGAGTTCGCGCTGGTGTTTTTCTTGACCACATTGGGGCTCAGCTCAAGAGTCAACCTAGGTGCAGTCGGATACTTGACCGAGTAGACTAGCACGTACGAGTTTGAGGAGCTGAATACTTTGTTGAAGAAGAAGGGACTGTGATTGTCAAGGTCCGGCGGACTGTTCGGGATCCCACCTGGGTATCCGCTTCGCATGAGTAGGCCTAGGACTGTGTTGCTGGCCGGGAACGGGTTCGGTGAGGTCGTACTTCCCAGGTTGGTTGTTATCACTTGATCATCGCTTTTTCCGGCTACCGTGATTATTCGGTGGTAGACCGGTACACCGTTGGAGTCTGTTGCCTGTTTGAAGCTGACCGTGGCGGGGCCCCAAGGAGACTGTAAGGCTGTTCCGTTTCCTATCCTCGACATCCAGAACCATTTGCTGTCCTCACCGTAGCCGCAGAATGCGACAGTGCTTGGATTGCCGCAGCTGCCTTGGATTGGTCCGCGGTTGTAGCTTACGAATATGGCGACGTGCGTGACGCCGAACCTTTGCAGGAGGTGGACTGCGAGAGATTCGTTGAGGAGGAAGCCGGTTGCTATGTTCTGTATCTGCGTCAGGTTTCCGGTTCCGTTGTCCGCGAGGGTGTGTAGTCCTGTGTTGACGGATATCCAGTAGCCGTAGTCCCACCAGGCGAAGACCACGCTGGTGGTCGGCAGGTTATTGTTCATCCAAGTCAAAGCTTGAAGCCAGTCATCGACACCAGCTCGAACTGGGAGGCTTGAAGAAGCAATCGTGACGGGAGTGTACGCAGACTGGACAGCGCTGATGAAGGTGGGCAGGACGAGTATGAGGATTATCGCGAGGATCGCGAGGCTGTATTCGCGGCTGACACGACTGCCGAATCTGATCTTGCGTCGTGGGAAGATTACTGATTGTTGGATAATGTCCATGGCGGGCTTTCCAAGCTCGACGACTGTGATGGCTGCCAGGGTGGAGATGGCGGGTGCGAGGATCAGGGTGAGTCGTACGAGGCTGGCGGCGAAGTAGAAGGCGGTGATTCCGAAGATTA